>NZ_JBDKWD010000004.1:0-421711 GCF_039680845.1 Psychrobacter halotolerans
GAAATGGCTTGGATAAGAGTTTTTATCAATTATTTACCAATAAAAGTATAGAGTTTATTGAAATATTGTCAAGTCTATGTATAATCAATCTCATCTAAAATATTATTATTAACAGACTTTAGTCATATATTGAGTTTTATACCTTCTTCCTTCTTTATATTTTTAGTGATGATACTGTATCTATGAATCATATTTATCGTACCAATCTTACGATGGCAGGCTTACTTACCGTCATGCTTAGCACTTCATTGTTGGTTACTGGTTGTAGCACAACCAATAAGGCAAGCAAGCAAAACACAAGCCGTCAAGCGATGGCAAAGCAATTAAGTGAGCCATCATTTGCCTATATGTCCAGCGCTGGTCAGGCCAAGCAACGCAATGTTGGAGATTGGATGGCTATCGCTAAAAAAGATTACGAAGCAAAACGCTATGCACGAGCATTAAGAGCGGCAAATGAAGCGCTTAGTATGGATAAACAAAATATTGAGGCGCGTCAGATTGCCATGCTGTCAGTGGTTAAAGTGATGGAAAGTAATATTGAAGCTTATCACGACAATTCCTTGATGAACGCTGGTGATAAAGAGACGTTTAAAGACACGTTGACTAATATTACTACCTTGATTAATACGTCTAACTGAAGCTGTTTTTAAGTAGAAAGATTTATCCATTTAATATTAATAATTACGAGCACCGACTTACGATGATTACTATCAAAAACAAGATCAAAGTCAGTTTTAAGCTATCCAAAACCATTATGGCAAGTGTGTTTATTATCGGCACAGCAATGGGTACAGCGCACAGCGAGCTGGTAATACAAGAAAAAGATCCGAGCGCCAGCATCGTTAATCAATTCACTGCACTTAAAAACGCTAATGCAAAGTCGCCGCAGTTGAATCAATTTATTGCTGAATTAAATAACAGGCTGTCTCTTAATCCAAACGATGCTTTGGCTTGGGAAATTCTGGCACAGATTTACTATGACAATGGCTATCATGCTTATGCTGTCTACGCCGCCAGCGAGGCAATTGATCAAGGTCAACGTACAGATAAGCTGAAAAAGATACTACTAAAGAGTAGTGCTATCGTCTCCCAAAGCCAATTGCAATCAGGCTATTTGACAGATGAGGTTGATGCGGCGTTTTTAAAAGAATATCAATACGCTCTAAGTAAGATCTATGGTGATATGTACGGTTTTAATTACGATGAATCTTTGCCAAAACCACCAGCGCCTGTCGTAAAACCAAGAAGAGCAAGTCAATCAAAAACTCGTTACCGCTCATCGGTTAAAAAACAGGCTAGCGCTACTAAAAGAAAAGCCGCCGTAAAACGACCGCCACGCCAAGTACCAAGAGCAAAGCCTGTCAATAAACCGGTTAAACCATCATCCCCCAGAAACAACAACGCCAATACTGCTGACCCATTCAGTATATTGCGTTGAACATAGAAACTGCTGAGGCAACTTATTATGGCAAATCAAGACAGTGTGCAAAAAAAACTCGCAAAGGTACGTGCGCCCCGCGTGCATCTTACTTATGACGTCGAAGTTGGTGATTCGATTGAAACAAAAGAAATCCCCTTCGTGGTCGGTGTATTAGGCGAATTTTCAGGAGATTCTAAGCTTGAGCAACCCCGCTTTAAAGACAAAAAATTTGTCGAAGTAGATTTGGACACTTTTGATGAGGTGATGTCAGGTCTAGCGCCGCGTGCTACTTTTCGCGTTAGGAATGATCTAAGCGATAAAGGGGGCGAGTTTGCAGTTGACTTGGCCTTCAATAGTATCGACGATTTTCGTCCCGAAGCAGTGGCTGATCAAATTGAACCGTTAAAACAACTGGTACAAGCACGTGATCGCTTGGCCGATCTGCGCAACAAAATATCGGCAAACGAAAAGCTTGAAGACTTATTGGACGATGTGCTCAAAAACACAGAGCAAGTCAAAAAAATGGCAGAACAAAATCAAATTGATGGTGAGGATTAAACGATGAGTGCTCAAGCCCAGCCGAAAATAGCAACTGATTCGTTAAATAGCGAAAGCTACGACTTACTAGAAGAAATTGTCAATAAAAGTAATGTTGCTAAGTCCGACGATGAAAAGCTTCGCGCAAAATCGCAAATCGCTGAGCTGGCCAACGAAGTCATGCAAGGTACGGTAACGCTATCAGACAACCTATCAGCATCTATCGATGCTCGTATTGCGCAGATTGATGCCTTGATATCTAAGCAATTGACAACGGTTATGCATGCGCCTGAATTTCAGAAGTTGGAATCTAGTTGGCGTGGTCTACACTATCTGTGTAGTCAAACACCATCAGAATCAATGCTGAAAATACGCATGATGAATACCAATAAGCGTGAGCTTACCAAAGACTTTCAGTCGTCAATCGATTTTGATCAAAGCACCTTGTTCAAAAAAATCTATGAAGAAGAGTTTGGTAGCTTCGGTGGCGAGCCGTATGCCGCTATTGTTGGTGATTTTGAATTTACTCGTCAAAACTCTGATATGTACCTACTTGAGCAACTGTCGCATGTCGCCGCTGCTTCTCATGCGCCCTTCGTATCAGCCGCCTCTGCTGAGATGTTTGGTTTAGACTCCTTCACTGACATTGGTCGCCCTCGCGATTTATCAAAAATATTCGAGACGGCTGAGTATATTCGCTGGCGTGCCTTTAGGCAGTCAGAAGACGCGCGCTACGTTGCATTGACAGTGCCCAGTTTTTTAGGTCGTTTGCCCTATGATCCCAAAGATGGAACCGTGGTTGAAGGTTTTAACTTTACTGAAGAAGTCTCTGGTAATGATCATAGTGATTACCTATGGGTGAATGCAGCCTATGCTTTCGCCTCACGTCTGACTTCCGCTTTCTCTGATTATCGTTGGTGTGCGGCTATTCGTGGCGTTGAGGGTGGAGGCTTGGTAGAAGGCTTGCCTGTTCATACCTTTAAAACAGATGAAGGGGACTTGGCACTCAAGTGTCCAACCGAAATATCTATTACTGATCGCCGCGAAAAAGAATTAAGCGACTTGGGTTTTATCCCATTGGTGCATTGCAAAAATACCAATTATGCGGCGTTCTTTGGCGCCCAGTCCGTTCAAAAAGCCAAAACATATCAAAACGATGATGCTAACGCCAATGCTGTGTTATCGACTCAGCTTCAATACATTATGGCCGTGTCACGTATTGCGCATTACTTGAAGGCTATGATGCGCGATAAGGTGGGTAGTTTCTTAGCACCTGGTAATGTTGAGTCGTTTTTGAATGATTGGATTTCTCGTTACGTCTTGCTAGACGATGGAGCCTCACAAGAAGCAAAAGCTCAGTACCCACTGCGCGAAGCTTCTGTACAAGTTGTAGAAGTGCCGGGTAAACCTGGTGTCTACAAGTCAGTGGTCTTTTTAAGGCCACACTTTCAACTTGATGAGTTGTCTGTTTCTTTGCGTCTGGTTACTCAACTGCCGCAGTCTAGCAACAGCTGATCGTTTATTTAAATCCAACGTTAAACTTTCTAAAAAAAGGTGTTTGATATGAAAGATATTTATATTCAGTTCCGTGGTAAATACAAAATTGATGGCGAATCTCGTGACAGCGAGCATAAAGGCTGGCTTGAAGTAAATACATGGGACCATCTCATTCGTCAGCCAAAATCAGCCACTGCAAGTAGCGTTGGTGGTCATACTTCTGAGCGTTGTGAGCATGCTGACATGACGTTTATGAAAGACTTGGATTCTACCAGCCCTAAGTTGTGGGAAGCTTGTTCTGCAGGTTATACGTTCGATGAAATCCAAATTGATTTTTATCGTGCCAACGGTGATAAGCGCGTTAAATATCTTGAAGTAAAGCTTAAGCATGCGCTTATCGCAAGTGTTGAGCCTACTGTTCGTTCAGAAGGCGTACCAATCGAAAAAGTCGGTATCAAGTATGCTGCTGTTGAGTGGACTTATACTCAGCAAGACATCGATGGTACGGCTAAAGGCGCTGTCACCAAGAAATGGTCACTGGCTAATAACACTGCCACTTATACTGCCTAAGCTGGGTAGTATAGCATCGTGTGTTCATTATCTATCGCGCAAAGAAAGAAAGGTTTATAGCTAGACCTTTCTTTTTTATTTTTCAAAACGGGAGTGATGGTATCAATGAGTTACGCCACCAAAGAAATCGGATTTCGCCCTAACTTATTTGAACAGCTATTTGATGACCAGCCTCGTCAGCTAGGGCATGAAGTTGTGGTTCGTCGACTTAATATTGATGAGCTAAAATCGTCCGTCGCCCAAGATTTGGAAGCATTATTAAACACGCGCTGTGTGGTGTCTAACAAACTACAAGCGTATCAACAAGTGCGCTCATCGATATTGAATTTTGGCATATTAGACTTTGTGGGACTCAGCAGTGCCAACCCTGCTGATTGTGATTATATTTGTCTTCAAATAGCGCGAACCGTTGAGCAGCAAGACACGCGATTAAAAAATGTTCGAGTATCACTAGATATTGGTGCCGTCGATGTCAATCAGCTGTGCTTTTCTATTGAAGCTTTATTAAAGGTTTATCCGGCCCAAGAGTTAGTCAGTTTTGATGCATTCTTTGAACCAAGCTCACAGCGTTACTTAATCAAATAACCAATATCGCCGCCAACCTTCCTTAGTTGGCAGCAATAACTATGTTAGCAATAAACATATTGAGGCGTCATGGACAGTCTACTTCCTTATTTTGAGCATGAGCTGAGCCTGTTTAACAAACAGTCAAAAGAGTTTGCCAAAAAATATCCAAAGATCGCCAATCGGCTATTGATGGGACACGACACGGTAGATGATCCGCATATTGAGCGATTGATACAGGCTTTTTCACTGATCAGCGCGCGCATCAATAAAAAGCTGGATGATTCGTATGCCGATTTTACCGAATCGTTATTAGAAGTCGTCTATCCTGATTATCTCAAACCCTTTCCGTCCGTGTCTATCGCCCAGTTCAACTTAGGCGTGCAGGGCAGTGCAATGAGTGAGGCGGTCTTAGTTCCTAAAAAAAACACCTTTGTCACGCAAAAGATAAATGGCACCCCTTGCCAGTTTCAGTCAACCCAAGATGTGACCTTGCTACCGCTACAAATAGACAGTGTTGATTTTGAGACACGCCAAGAAGTGTATGACAATCAGCACGGACTGCTTAATGGCTGTATTAGCATTAAGTTTAAAGGACTGAATCCAAGCTTTGATTACCAATCATTATTAAGTCATCCGTTAGATTTGTATATCGACGAAGATGCCAGTCAAGGTACCAGCTTGTGGGATTTATTGGGCTGCGATATTAAGCAAACACATTTTCATGGTAGGCACGTCAATAAGACAATCGGCAGTCCGTTTGAGATCATAGGTTTTGATCCTGAGCAGCAAATTCTTCCCAGTCACCGCGTTAGTAATGCTGCCTCTGCTTTATTAAAAGAGTACTTTTATTTTCCTGAAAAATTCAATTTTTTACGCCTTAATCTTGGCCATAAGTGCTCTGATTTGCAGATTGATAGTCATGGTTTTGAGATTCGCTGTTATTTTAAATTTGATAAAAAAAACACCATCCGTCTAAAAAATCTACAGCAGTTAAGCGTTTCTAGTATTAAGTTGTTTTGCACGCCTGTCGTAAACCTATTCAAGGCCGCAGCCAAACCCATTCAAGTAACGCATCGTTCGATCTATTATGATCTGGTGCCTGATACGCGTGCGCTTTTTCAGCACGAAATCTATGAAGTTAATAAAGTTATAGAGTCTAAACAAAATGACAATCGTCTGATACAGCGTGAATATCATCCGTTTTATGCGCTCAATCACTATGAGCAGCAAGATGAAGGTCGCTATTATCATGTAAAACGCGATAAGGATATGGCTGAATTTAAGCAAGGCTTTGAATATCAGATTATGTTTGTAGAAAAAAACCGGGAAGACTTGTCAGGCGCGGTGAGTATGAGTGCTTCATTACTCTGTACCAACAGGGACTTGCCAGCACAGGTGGTATTTGGTCAAAGTCGCGGCGATTTGTTTAGTGAAGGTATGACAGGATTTAGTAGTCTGTCACTGTTAAAACAGCCCACTAGGACAGCACGGTTTGAATATACAGGAGAAGAGCGCTGGCGCTTGATTTCATTAATTAGCTTAAACTTTTTGTCGCTTGCGGCTCAAGACGCAGAATTAATGAAAGAGTACTTGTCACTATATGACATTACGCAGTCAGCTTCCAACAAACTGCTGGTTGAAGGGATTGTTTCTGTTGCGACCAGTATTGAAGCTCGGCGTATTCAGCGCTTACCGCAACCTGGATTTGTGCGCGGTACTGTGATTGATATTCAAATTAACCAGAAAAGCTTTGCTGGTGTCAGTATTCGTCAGTTTGCCCATTTATTGGCGTATGTTTTTGGCTATCATGCCAGCCTAAATAGTTTTGTTGAGGTTGCCATCAGTGATGCCGTGACCAAAGAGGAGATATACAGATGTCAGCCACGCAGTGGTCTCAGTCCTCTTATTTAACTGATCTCATTGCTCGGCCGCAAGCCTATGAGCTATTGCAAGCATTACGCTTGGTGCAATACGAGATCAATATGGGACAGGCACCTATTGAGATACGTTATCGTGCTTCCTTGTCGCTAGCTTTCCCGCAAGCCGAAATTGAGTCGCTGGCGCTTACTGCTCAAGAGAGTATGGACACCAACGCGGGTCAAGTAAGCGTGAGACAAGTCGACGTTTATCCTGCTGTGATTGGATTGACGGGACCATTGTCTGCTTTGCCAGCGATGTATACCGATCATTTGGCATCGCGGGTACAACATGTGAAAGATAAGGCGGCACCCGCTTTTTTAGATTTATTTAATCACCGTTTGACAGATTTGTATGTTCAAGCGAGCTGGTTCCATAACTTGCCATTACAGTATGAACTAAATCGCAAAAAAGACAGCTATTTGCTCAGCTTGCGAGCACTGGCACGCCAGCCCAAAAAGCTGACCACAATCGATAGCTTGATTGCTTATGCAGGCATGATTGCGCCAGGTCGTCTCACGGCCGATCAATTGGCGCATGTGTTGTCTCATTTTTTAGACAATAGGGTTAGTGTCCAGCAGTTTGTGCCTGAATGGTTCGATCTACCGGCAAGTGAGCAAACCGCACTCGGTGGACAGCATGCAACTCTTGGACTTTCGGCATTTTGCGGGGCACGCGCCGTACAGTTTGATAGCAAGATTAGAATTGTATTTCATAAGCTAGATGCCAAGCGCTACCTTAGGTTGTTGCCTACAGGTGATATGTATCAAGTCATCATCGACTTTATTCGTAAGTGGTGCGGTGTGTGCTTGGCGGTCGAAATGCAGCTTGAGTTGGATAAGCAATATATTACGCCGTTGTCTTTATCTGAAAGTTGTTTTGGTGGTTTGGGACAAGGAGGGTTTTTGCTATCGCAGCCCGCTCATGCGCATCACGATGACACCCGCTATGCGTTACCGATTCAGTAATAACCTAAGTTCATAGATATGCAGCTTATCTGCAATTATCGTGTATCGCGCTTATAAGAATAATTTTAAATTCCATGCTTAAAAATCAATGTTTCAAAATCAATGAGAATGCTAAGGGAAGAGAGTTATGAGTCAGTTAAAAGCTGTGATTACCCGTTTGAGTCCGAGCTGCCGACAGTGTTTGCAGCAGGCGGCTAGGCTTTGTATTGATAAAGGACATCGCGAAGTAGACACCATTCATTTGCTGCATGAACTCATTGCTACCCCGCATAATGATGTGGCACAAATATTAAAAACAAATAAGATCAATCAGCCGTCATTATTAGCAGAGACTGCAGGCTTGTTAGGAGCGTTTGGTCAGGCAACAGGCTCAACTCCCGTGTTTAGCGAGCGGTTGATGGCGTTGCTCGAAGATGCTTGGGAGCTGGCAAGTAGCCAATATGGCCAGAGTGCTGACAAAAATATCCCACTAGAAATCCGCTCTGGGCACATATTGTTGGTGCTTTTGACTCATGAGCGTTATCGGCCCTTACTTGAAGCCTTTCCTGAGCAGCTTCAGTATATTGACCGCTTCACCCTGAAAGATGACTATGAGCGTCAATGTCTTGGTAGCACCGAGGGCAGCAGTTCCGTCAATGTTGATAACAACGCCAACAAAGACAATAACAATAAGACAGATGATACTAACGGTAATGAGACGGAGGGCATCGCACAAACTGTTCAGTCAACCCCTGCGTTAGATAAATACACTTATGATTTGACCGCCAAAGCGGATGCTGGGCAAATAGATCCAGTGATTGGTCGTGAATTTGAGATTCATCAACTGATCGATATTTTGATCCGTCGTCGTCAGAACAATCCCATATTGACGGGTGAGGCGGGGGTGGGTAAAACTGCCGTGGTCGAGGGCTTGGCACAGAAAATAGTGGCAGCTCAGGTTCCTGATCAACTCAAAGACGTGTCGATACGTAGTCTCGATATGGGACTGCTACAGGCAGGCGCGAGCGTCAAAGGTGAGTTTGAAAACCGCTTAAAACAAGTTATCGAAGAAGTACAGGCGTCCGTGCAGCCAATTATTTTATTCATTGACGAAGCCCATACGCTTATTGGCGCAGGCGGGCAGGCGGGTCAAAATGACGCGGCAAATTTGCTTAAGCCTGCACTGGCTCGCGGTGAGCTGCGTACGATTGCTGCTACCACTTGGTCGGAGTACAAAAAATACTTTGAAAAAGACGCAGCATTGTCACGTCGTTTCCAAGTGGTCAAAGTTGACGAGCCTGATATCGATACCGCTGTGGCAATGATTCGCGGCTTAAGCGCCAAAATGCAGGCACATTTCGGTATTTTGATAGATGATGATGCACTGCAAGCAGCCGTTGAGCTGTCCGCTCGTTATATCAGCGATAGACAGCTCCCTGATAAAGCGGTGAGTGTATTAGATACGGCGGCGGCTCGTGTGAGTTTATCAAAAACGTCCATGCCCAATCAGCTTGATAAATTAAAAGCAAAAGGCATGCAGTTAGAGCAGCATATCAACAACCTCAGTCAGCAGCTTGAGCGTATCGGCGGGGTTGAAGAAAAAGAAAAAGTCAGCCAAAAAATTGCGGTGCTCGATGAGCAGCGTCAGGTCAATCAACAAAGTATCATTGATATGACCGCTCGCTGGCAGGAGCAACGCACGCTCAATGACCAGCTTGATACACTCAATCAACAATTGAATGGCAAGTTCGATGGCTCGAATACACTTAGTGCAAAGGCGCGCTTAGACAAACAAGCAGAGTATCAAAATATTGAGCAGTCATTGAAGCAGGTTCAAGAATCTCAGCGACTCATTCACGCTGTCTTGGATCGACAGGTCATCAAACAGATTATCTCAGACTGGACCGGTATTCCGCTTAATGATATGGAAGGTAATGAAAAAAACCACATACTGAGCTTGGCTGACACCTTACAAGCGCGCGTCATTGGGCAAGACCATTCTGTTGAAGCTATTGTCAAACGTATTCATACAGCCAAAGCACGCTTAGATGATCCTAATCGTCCGCAAGGTGTGTTTATGTTGGTCGGGCCAAGCGGTGTTGGTAAGACGGAAACGGCATTGGCATTATCCGAGGTCTTGTACGGTGGTGAACGCAATCTTATTACTATTAATCTTTCAGAATATCAAGAAGCGCATAGTGTCGCCTCATTAAAAGGCTCACCACCAGGCTATGTTGGTTATGGAGAAGGTGGGGTGTTGACGGAAGCCATCCGTCGTCGCCCTTATAGCGTGCTGTTACTTGATGAAGTAGAAAAAGCGCACCCCGATGTATTGGACTTGTTTTATCAGGTCTTTGATAAAGGGGTTATGGAAGATAGCGAGGGGCGTTTAATTGACTTCAAAAATACCCTTATCTTATTGACCAGCAATATTGGTTCGTCACAGATTATGCAGCAGTGTATCAACACACATCCTAATAATACTGACTTTAGACTGCCAGACAGTGACAGTTTAAGATTGGCGATCAATCCGCAGTTGTATAAAGCCTTTAAACCCGCATTTTTAGGTCGTCTAACGGTGATTCCTTATTATCCGTTGACTGATGACGCGCTGGCAGAAATCATTCGCCTCAAGCTGAATAAAATTACGGACCGCATCCGTGATAATTATGACGTCCCTTGTGTGATTGACCCTGAAGTGATTGAACTGATTCTGTCTCGTTGTCATGAAGTTGACTCGGGCGCGCGTAACGCCGATGCCATCATCAGTCATACGCTATTGCCGCAGCTGGCAGGTCAGTTACTGGCTCACGATGACAGCCAAAGTGTGTTAAAGAAGATCACCGTATTTGTGGATGCTGACGATAACTTCGCTTATCGCCTTGACTGTGACGCTGTGGTAGCCCTTAACCAAATGGCACAAAGTAGTGAGACCAAAACCAACATAACAAGCAGTTCTGAAGCAGAAGTTCAGCAAACGCCAAGCAGTCAAGCCGTTGACGATTCCGTTTTAAACAAAAAACCAAGTCGCAAAAAAGTCACTAAAGAGGCGCCAGTCAAGAAAGCCATCCACAAAAAAACCATTAAGGAAGAGTCACTATAATGAAAAATGATAATGCCTTAATGACCAATATTGATACGCTGATTGCCCCGATTGAGGACAGTCATCACGGTGTGGGCGAAGATTTACTCTTTGATCCGCGTGTGGATGCCATTGTCGCTGCCCGTCAAGAGGATGATCCTTTGTTAGCGCAAGGCAACTGGGTCACTGAGTTAAAAATTGCCGATTGGGACTTTGTAAAAGATCAATGTGCAGATTTATTGAGCCGTACCAGTAAAGATATGAAGCTGGCACTTTGGTATGTCGACGCGCTGAGTCATACCAATCATTTGGCTGGCATCAGTCATGGCCTCAGCTTACTACAAGCACTCAATGATGAATATTGGCTTACCATGTATCCACCACTGGATGGTGAAGAAGACAGTATGGATATCAGGGCAGGGCTGCTTTCATGGTTTGTCAAAACGCTAACCGATGACCTCAAACAGTTGTCGCTCTCTGACACCAAGGCTGGCAGTTATAATTATAATTATTATCTAACCGCACGTGATCATGATAAGCAGCGTCAGCAAAATCCAGATGGTGAAACACCCAATCAATTGGTTCTTAGTGATTATAACCATGCTATAAAAAACAGTAGCGAGGTTTGGCAACAAACACTAATGACCAAGCTTACGACCGTCATTGAGCAATGGCAGACGCTTACCGACCAGCTGAACGATCTCATGGGTATGGATGCGCCCGTGTTTGCGCCAGTGACGGATCTACTGGCCGCCCTTAGTCAACACCTGCGCTCATTGCTCCCAGAGTCTGCTATTGATGCAGACAATACTGGCGAAGACAATGCAGCTGATGTTATAGACAATGAAGATGCTATTTTGGATAACGGCGTACAAGCCATTAAAACCACAAACGCTACGCCAACCAGCTTTAACCCAAGCAATCGCGATCATCAAAGTAACCGCCGGCAAGCCCTTAAATTATTGGGTCAAGTTCAAGATTACTTTGCAACCAATGAGCCGCACAGTCCAGTGACTTTTCTTTTAGGCCGAGCGATTGATTGGGCGGACATGCCACTGGATCAGTGGCTCACTCACATCATCAAAAATGAGGATCAATTAGCGATGCTCTCTGACATGATTGGTATCCAGCCCAAACGAGAACCTTCTGACGACGGTTATTAATAAGGGTTATTGATAACGGTTATTGAGGACAGTGTTATGGGTCATTCATTTTAAAAAGAGTACGGTTCTACTGAAATAAATTTACGTAGCCTCTGTCTGCGAAGGCATAGCAAGCAAGAAAAATTTGTTTCAGCAGTATCTGATAATGAGTATGTTTTTTATTTAGGACAGCGTTACTTAGATTAGCGGGTTAGTTGCCAGTACAAAAACAATGTCATCTTATCTTTTTAACTTTGTGATTTTAGTGTTTAAAACTTTGGACTGAGCGAGGAGGGCTTATCATGGTATGGACTCAAACAAAGCGGCATCTACAAATCAGTAGTGCTCATCCTGATGTTGCCACAAGCCTTATTCAGCAAGCCGACATTGTTGAAAGCTTGCTCGGAATGCCTTTGCCAGACAGTGTCTGGGAGACGCCTGCTCTCATGCCAGCGCCGAACGCCTACCCAAGCCCTTATCATCATGACCAACGACTGCAGTCTTATCAAGAGCGTCAACTTGCGCTGTATTGCGGTTACCGTATGACCATCACCTTATTGCATCCGCAGGCCGGGCTCAATATAAACGATTGGCTCGGGCAGGATCTGGCGATGCATTGGCACACTGATGACGCTATACTACCTAGCCAAATTCGCCACGGTATTATTACAGAAGCGACTGCTCTTGGTAGTAACAGTGGTATGGCAGCTTATCGTATTATCTGCGAGCCTGCGTTAAACCAGCTACGCCTCTCTAGCCACAACCGTCGTCATCATCATCTTAGCCTTAGCGAGCTGATCACTCACATCGTAAGTCCTTATGAGATGGACATTGAGATTGACGAGCGTTTAAGTGATTATCATATCCAGCACAGCGTGCAGTACAACCAAACCGATCTGGCTTATTTGACGCAATGCCTAGCTTTATATGGCGTCACAGGCTACTACCGTCATGAAGCCGATAAACATACTTTGGTCTTATTGCCGCACGACGCCGAAGCATTGCGTCCAGACAGTAATGATGTTCACAGTATACTCAGCCAAAACCCAGCCAATCTTGCCGACAGACAAGATCGTATTACTGCCATCCGTCCTCGTATAGCCCAGCATACTCAGCAAACCGATCTGTATCGTTATGACAATCGCTTAATGAGCTCTTATAGTGGTAACAGCGCTAGCGAACAACCAATTGAGTCCGGCAGTC
Organism: Psychrobacter halotolerans; assembly: GCF_039680845.1. Taxonomy (NCBI): domain Bacteria; kingdom Pseudomonadati; phylum Pseudomonadota; class Gammaproteobacteria; order Moraxellales; family Moraxellaceae; genus Psychrobacter; species Psychrobacter halotolerans. Next base: position 12,883 of record NZ_JBDKWD010000004.1, read on the forward strand.
CAAACAGTCATATCCGCTTTTTACATAGCCATACTCGCTTCGATGATGACAGTCTGGGTGATCTTGCTACTCGCTATCAGCAGAACGCGCAACAGCTTGCTAATGTAGGCAGCTTCACTGGTAACATCCGTCATCTTAATCTACCAAGCGCATACTATATCGATGGTAATCCTTATGTGACAGAGCCGATTAGCCTGACGTCTATTCATCATCGTATTAATAATCATATTCCGACCAATTGGCTAGGGATAGCACCTTTGGACCCAATGACGTTGCAGCCTCATTTGACTGATAACAATAGCCACAGTGAGGACGACAGTGATAATAATGTCCATTATGTTACTGCTACCTACCTGCCATTTCCGCATCATCACCATATTCCTTTTGGGGAGCAACTGGCTAATATTGGACAGCCGCATCCCAGCCTGACTGGACTGATAAGCGCCAGCGTCATAGATACCAATAGTAGTGCCATTACCACCGACCGCAATCACCGTGCCCATATTCGCTATCATTGGCAAAATGATGAAAGCGGACAGGATAATAATAGCGACACGTCTCACTGGGTACCTATTGCTAGCCATCTAGTTGCTGATCATATGGGACAAACCCATCCACTGCGACATGGTCAACAGGTCTTGATCGATTTTATCGGTGGTGACATCACTCATCCCATCATCATCGGTAGCACTCACAACGGTCAAGGTAATAATGAGGCTCAGCATAATAGTATTGCCAGTGACACAGACTTCATCGATGCGACCAGTCCGACATGGTTCATTAATCAAAGCCATGCCCATCCCATAGACGGCATCAAGACCCAAAGCATCGATTCAAGCCGGACAGGTGACGCCAGCAAAGACAGTCTCGCTAACGGCTACAACCAGCTCATGTTCGATGCTCATCCTGAGAGTCCGCAAATCAATGTCTATAGTACAAGCTACCAGAGCAGCCTTACCATTGGTCATCTATACCAGCATACGGACCACACGCGCGGCCTTGCACGTGGACGCGGCATCAGCATAGAGACTGGGGCCGCTGCTAATGTACAAGGCAGCAAAGGACTGCATATCAGTAGTCAGCAAGCAGACCACTCATCAAACCCTCATATGAGTCATGACAGTCATAGTAAGCTACAAACTGCCGATCAGCATCAACAAGCGTACGAGCAATTAGCCAATACCCATCAGCCCGTTGGATTGACTAGCGGTGCCAATAACAAACCAAAAGTTAGCCAAAACCAAGAAGACGCCCAAACGCCATTTGCCGAGTTTAGTAAAGACACCAATGACACGGCATTAAGTGAATCCGGACAATGGCAACAGTCGCATTTGCTAATCGACTCCCAGCGTCATCTTGCCATCTTAAGTGGACAGCACAGTCAGCATACGAGTACCCAAAGTACGCATAGCCATGCGACAGACAATACCCATCATCACAGTCAAACCCAGATGAATCAGTTGGTGGCAGGTGATATTCATTACTACTCAAACAAAGCACAAACCCATACCGCAGCGCATGGTGATGTCACCATACAAGCGCATCAAAGCGAGATGCGACTTGATAGTGAGCAAGTACTGCGCATCCATAGCCGAGACAGTATTGAGATCATCGCGCCTGATACGTTGACGTTAAAAGCGGCGGGCAGTGGTATTGAAATATCAGGTGGTAATGTGACGTTTATCACACCAAGCCAAGTGGGTTATAAAGCGAGTAAGGTGGATTGGGGTAGTGGGGGCGGTGCTGCTAAGGAGTTAGTGATGAAGCAAATGCAGTTTCAAGCTTGTGAGAAGTTAGCAGAGCAGGCTGAGGACAATCATGCTGCTAGTACCGACTTGTAATAAAGATGACTTTCACTCAAACCTTATATACAGATATAACAGCATCATGAATATTCAACCAGAAAAACCATTAAGCATAAGCCTACAGACGCAAACGCTTGACGCTAGGGTGCTTAGTACCTTTGATGTCATAATTGTTCATCATAGTCAAACAGAGCTAATCAGTGAGATTAACTCTGCCTTCCCCGACGCTATACATTCATTACAGCAAGAGTTGCTTAGCTACCATATGATCGATAGTCCAGTCATGGTCACGTTAAGCTCAGACATCAGTAATATCCTAGAGGTGCATTTGCAGCAGTGTGAGCTGTTATCTCGTCATCACGGCATACTCACATTACTAGATTATACTGCCCCTAATATAAGGGTACATAAAACAAGAATTAGTGCAAAAGAGTATCTACCTGATGATTCTGAATGGGAGCAATCAATAGTTACTGCAACTGATATAGAAGCCTCCAAACCAGATACTAAGAAAATTGCTCGTGTACTAGGACTGAACCAAATCATCCAGAAAGGCAATCAAAAAAAGCATTTCCGCTACTTAGATGCGCAAGTACTGATTCACCTGTTACCGTTACAACAGCACCATTATATTGCCAATCGCTATGGCTATCCCAAGCGGCTGTGGTTGGCATTAGGTAGTGACTGGTGCAGTTTAGATAAGATTCACGATTGTGTACTAGACTCTAAAAGTTATATCCAACATCAGTCAAGCTACTGTCCAATCACTCAAAGCCAGCTAGACAATATCAGTATGCTTAATCGCTTCTTTGCTAAAGAAGTGATTGATGGTAACGATTTGATATTCAATCACTATGAGGCATTACTTAGTTGGTTGGACAAAGCCAACACTCAACTAACCGCTGCCACGCACCTTACCAATCCTGTGGATCGTATGACGATGATGAATAGGTGGCTGTATGAGTGCTATGAACAATCTAGCTTAGCAGAAATAGATAATTAAAAAATAAGGAACAAGGTCATGGCAGAGAGATGTGAGCAGTGCTTGACGGAAGGGATTACATTATTACCAATGCGTTGGGGCTGTAGTATTGATATTAATGAGCCAGGCATAGCTAATTTATCTTATCCTCGAAGGCTATTGCATGAGGGCTATGTTTATATTCTGGATAATAACAATAAATGGTATGGCTATATTATTACTGAAGGTCGTTATTTCAAAGGTTTCACGGTAACTGGTGTATCAGGTCCGCCGCCTTATGCAAATGAGCCTGACTTACCTTACAAAGACTCAACATGCTTAAAGGGAGGTAACTGTACGGTATTAAACAGCTTTATCCGCATTCCTAATCCAAATAACGATATTGAAACGTTATGGATAGCTTATAGTCCTGTTAAATGGACAAAAACAGTATTAGATAGGCATAAAAATAATACTGATGGTGCTAAAACAAATAATATGATTGAACTTAGCCAAGCACTAAAAAATGATTCTATGTTATATGAAGCTGGTGAAGCAAGTACATGGGGTTATGCATTGGATGGAGGTTCAAATTCACAGGCTTTATTTGGAGACCTTCCTATAGAGTACGGACCTATAGGGCCTTTTCAAATAAGAGAAAAATTTATAAAACCAAACCCATTCACAAATGAGGGTTATCTGCCGAATAAACAAAAAGAAGCAATAGAGTTAAATAATGCACTCATTAGCTATATGAGAAAAGATATAGATACGACTGGTGAAGACAACACAGTATTTGTTGTCACTTTTTCTGACTCTGTTGGTACGCTGATTGATTTAAATGAGCTTATGATTAATATTGAAGATTATTATGATTCAAAACTACTTAAAAGTATGTCTGTTAATTCTTTTGATACACTGAATCATAAAGCATTTATTGCTAACACTATACTTGATTTAGAAAACCAGATTAAATCTAATGCTCCAGCATATGCTGATAAACGGAAGCGAGAGTCTCTAAGTGATCCCTATGGCTCTAATCACATCTTCTTAACTTCAAAAGAAGATTTGGCAAAAGGTTATTATAAAAATAATTGGGAAGAGGGTTTTAAAGAGTTTATTAGATATGATGAAATGAAAAGATGGTCATCTAGCTATGATAAGGCTAAAAACACTAACAATATAAGTCGAAAAGAAATATTAGATGAGTTAGTTGAAGCTTATAACGAAGAATTACTCTCAGAATACCTAAAAGCAGAAATGACGTACAATTTTGATAGTGGCGATATAGACAGCTGTGCAAGTTATACGCTGACTGTACAAGAGTTTATTGGTTCAACTGCCAAGTACTCTATCATAGCCGAACAGTATACTGCTATGCTGACAAAAAATTCACTTTCAAACAAAAAAAACTACTTAGGCCGAGCTTACTGTTTCAATGATGACAGCACTATTAACCAAGTTGAAAATCAAAGCAAAGGCCTTACCATTAATGGCATTTTAACACTTTCATGGTCTGCAGCAGCAGGAGAGGTGTTATCAGTGATTAAAAATAAATATCTAACAAAGTTAAAAGATTATGGTACTACCATTACTTTAGAGCAACTCACCTTTGATACTTACTTATACGCTCGTAAAATTGGTAATGATAAGCTAGTAACCAGTACTGCTTACCCAAATATAAAGCTTGGGCGTAGTGATTTATTGATGAGTATATTTACTAGAAGGCCTTTGTCTGTGGTTACCGTTGAGGGTAATATTAAAGAAATTACTAAAGGGGTTTATGGGCTACTCAAAACAGAACTTAGCAAAAATGGTGGTCAGCAAATAAGTAACAATAAGCTGAGAGATGCCGCTTCACAATTTGTCAATGAAATGGAAGCAGATGGCATTGAGGTAAACAAAAACATAACTACCAAAGTGACTGTTTTCGTTAGTATAGAGGCTTTGACTAATGCTAATAGTGCAAAAAGCTCAGCAGATATAGCAAAAGCTATGATGACTGATTACAGACTAAAATTTGAAGAGTTTAAAGTTTTTTATAAAAGTCAAGCATACCAGTCAGGTGCTGGTAATTTTGGTGGTGTACTACAAGTATTGTCTTGTTTAAGTCTGTTTGGAGGCTTCATAGATTCTGCTGGTACTGATGCGAAAGAGCCTTTACACAAGTTTGGTGCCAGTATAGCGATATTGGCAGGTGGTGTGGTACAGCATAGAGCTGACGTTGTTGGTTTAAGAAGAGAGCTTTATGGGGCAGTTCCCACTAATAGTCCTCACAGACAGGTTAAACTGGCTAGAATGGTAGAAGGTACTGAACTTGCTTATTCAGGTCTAAAAGTAGGCGCTAGGAGCCTTAATATTGGTGGGGCAGCCGTCTTTGCTTATTATGACTATCAAGCAGCGATGACTAACTTTGAAAATAATGATAATGCAATGGGTGTCTTGTACTTAACATCTGCTGGTTCGGGCGTTATATCAACTACTTTGCTCGCATTTGGTGTTAGTGGTTCGTGGGTACCGGTAGCGGGGTGGGTTATTTTGGGTGTATCTATCGTGGCTGGGTTGGCTATTATGTGGTTCGAAAGAACACCGTTAGAAAAATGGCTCCAGTATGGTACTTGGGGGACAGATAATAAATCGTGGACATTTGAAACTGAAAAGCTAAAGCTTGAAAAAGCAGCCAATGGCGAAGCCATAAAAATTTAGGACAATGAATAATGAGTGGATATGTTGTAGACATGGAAGGGCGGTTTCGACTGACCAAGAAGCCACCATTTTTGACCCCTGGTTATCAGGCAGTGGGGCAAAAGCTTGATGATGTAAAAGGCATCCGTAAAAGAGTGCTGTTAGAAAAAGATACAACCTACGATGTGCCGTTGCAGCCTCAACAAACGGTTGTACAGTTTAATTCAACGTATCTAGAAACCACAGGTCGCAATGAAAGAAGACGTGGCGATGCGGTAGGATGGGGGCTGGCTTTAGGGTTTGTTGGACTGTCTGTTAGCAACGGTATTATCTTTGCGATAATGAGATTTATAACAGATTTTAATATTGTGTATTTAAGTGTTTGTCTTATTCTTGCTTTTTCTATGATTCTTCTATTCTTTGTTCCATTAATAAATGTACTCTCAACCGAGTTATTGACCACATGGCATTATCCTATCCGCTTTAACCGCAAAACCCGTAAGGTCTATGTCCGTCAATATAACCGTAAGGTAGAGGTATATAACTGGGACGAATTGACCTTTTTTATTGCCTATATTAGTGAAGACAGAGACATCAGAGCGGTTACCTTTGATAAAGATGGCGAAACCGTGACAGGCATGTTTGCACTCGCTTTTCAAAACAATGTCATAGATCAGAGTTTAATCAGTTATTTTGAGTTTATCCGTCGTTATATGGAAGGCGATGATCAGCAACTAAAAGAAGTCAAAGAAGCCATACGTTATATCTATCCCATTCATAAGAAACGTGAAACACCGCTCATGTCATTTAAGCGCTTGATACTCAATGTACTATATTACTCTCACGAAAATATAGAGTATCCTGAACGCACGTTTAGATTTTATCCAGTGACATTAGTTATTCTGCCTTTATTGGCACTGCGCTATGTAGGCCGCGTGATTTCTATGCTGACCAGTTATCAGCATTGCTTTAGTAGACAAATCGAAGCGGAATGTCAGATTGATCCCAATGACCCTTATGATCTGAATAAGAATTTACCTGAAGGCAATCTTGAGCAGCGCAACCAGCCTATTTGGAAAACAGTGTCTTACAGCGTAGGAATCGCTATTGCTACTATTGCCATGCTATTCGTGGGTGCATTTATTATAGACATGATGGGTGCTGTAAGACCACACGGTGATTATCCAAGTATGGTTGGTAAGCTGTGGTATGTGGTCAGTTTGGGGTGGTTATTTTAATAAATTTTTGGTCACCTTTTTTTTATTGTATGTGATCGCTTAAATTAAAATTAGAAGGCTTTGAATGCAACTGCGCAACGACTTTGCTACTCATATTAGTGAACTTAATGAACCGCTTGAACGTCCATACACTCAGCCTACAGAGAAGACGCTATTTAACGATCATAAAAGTGATATCAGTTATCTTAATAGAGAAATTCATAATATAAATCCCGATTACCTTACCTTTTTCCCCGCTTACTTTTGGTATTTTTATTTTGCTATTGGATGGATTTACGTATCAGCTTTGTTCCTATCTAATTTTATCTATGATGACATTACTTACGTTTACGTTAGACCTGAAGGGTGGGGTTTAATAAACATTATAGGTACGATACTTTATTTATTAGCAGCGGGAATACCTCTTCTTTTGCTCCTCTATCAATTCATTATCAAGAAACCGTTTCGTACCCAATATTATTTCTTAAAACAGCAGCAAAAGATAGCCTACTACTACCGTCCACTATGGAAAGTCAGACAGCCCTACGAGCTAAAAATAGTAGACTACAGAGACGTCCATCCAGACCTGCATAAAGACAAAGGCAATCGGGCATATACACCGCTGAATTTATACGTTGCCGACGCCGAGACCGGAGATATCACCCATCATCTAAAATTGGAAGACTATAACGTGAATCCAAAAGTGCAATGGGCCTTTATCCGCACCTACATGGAAAGTCCAAGTGAAGTGCTACCGATAGATTCAAAGCTATGTCAGGCTTATCCTACTGATACCAGCAAATCATTATTTGCCTGTAGCGACATTATCTATCGAAGAGAGGGTTCTATAAATACGAAACATAGTGGGGAAACCGTTATTGGCATGCTAGCTATAGGTTCAGTATATGCATTAGGTAACTTATTTCATGGCAGTCATTATCAATGCGTTAAACGAGCCATCTTACACCCTGACGTTAAGAAGCTACTCACGTGGGATGGACAGAACAACCCATATCCTATTCAGCCCATCACGCCAGAAGCAGAGAAAGCGTTTCAAGGTAAGAATTGGCAAGTTAACCTTAGATGGGCTGTGGCGATCTTAATTAACACAAGTTTGTTTGCGTGGGCAGTAGTGGCTTATAATAGCTAGCTAATCAAATATTGTCTAACTATGATCCTACCCATACCCCCCATACCTCCTGTCGGTAAAATACTCAGTCGCCCATTTGAGGGCGGTATTCCTAAATTTAAAGAAAAAAATGCTAGTATTAAGAGATTAAGTTCGCTTATTCATGAGGTGAATCCAGACTATCTGCTATTACACCCTATTATTAACTCTATTCAAAATTTAGTTTTATTGGCGTCATATAGCTCAGCGTGGTTGTTTAGCCAATTTCTCTTTCTGATCTATGCTATGTTTAATTCAGTAATAAAAGAAGGAGTCTTAGTCTATTATTTTTATGCAATTATATGTTTAGTAGCTATTTTTATCAGTTTCTTTACTGCGCCTTTTTTGACTTTAAAACAACTCAAAATAAAGCAATCTCGATACCATAAAATATTGCTATTAAAAAATACTCAACAAATCGCTTATTATGAGCACAAGCGTAAGCAGGAACCTATCCTTCATCTAATAAATTACAAAGACATCACAGCCTCCGTAAGGCGTAATGAGGGTTTAGTGTATGAAGTACTTAATTTACATGTAATAGATAAGAAAACAGGAGAGCCAAGCTTATCTATCAATCTTGAAGACATGCAGCTTAACCCTTATGACCAATGGACATTTATCCGAACCTATATGGAGCGTCCCGCGGACGAGCTACCGCTTGATCCAAGATATGCACACGCCTGTCCAACAGATATCAGTACCTCGCTATTGGCGTGTTCTGATATTGCTCAAGAGAAGAAAGATAAGGGACTGACTGGACTACGCCATGAAGTGACTTTTATGGGTTGGTTGCGTGCTTGCACCGTTAGCTACTTAGATCTGGCCGAAGGCAACATCTATCAATCGAGCGCCAATCCTGCCTTACATCCTGAAGTGCAGCGTCGGCTCATGTGGGATGGAGAAAACAATCCGTATAACATTCTGCCTGTCACTGCAGAGCGTCAAGCGGCCTTTGCTAATCAAAATAAAGCGGTTAAACGCAAGTGGTATTCAGGAATGGCCATTAATGCGACATGGTTTATCGGTTCGATACTTTATGTGATGTTGGTGATTGCTTAATAAAAAGTGTAATAAAAAAGTCGATACCACTTGGTATCGACTTTTTTGTATTGTCTCATAGTGTTTACATACCAATCTGAGTGACTAAGAAATAGACGATAGTACCTATATAGTTGCCTACCACATAACCGACCGTACCAATGACTAAGATAGGGCCGACCAGTTTCGTCCAGCCTTTACTGATTGCCAAAGCTGCCGCCGTCGTTGGTCCACCGATATTGGCATTACAGGCCATCACGACTTCTTCAATATTGAATTTAAACAGCTTTCCTATGCCCATGGTGATGGCCAAATTGACCATCGCAATGATAAAGACAAACACGAATAATAGTGGCGCTTTGGTCACAATCAAGCTAATGGAAGCGGGAATACCGATAACCACGAAGAAGAGATAAATACAGTAAGTACCAAGCTCCTGACTGCCATTTAGCTTTTCAAAACTATTTTTAAATACGGAGGCGACGATAAAGGTAATGGTAGTCAACAATAGATATTTATCAGTGATGAGATTGATGACTAAGTCGCCGACAATATTGTCACTCGTACCCAAGACCGCCTTTAATAATGCGGATAATTTGAATGAAATCAAAACGATTAACAAGGAGCTTGCCAAACAAATCGCAATATCCTTTAGCGAGATGAGATTGGGCTTCCAATAAGCCTCAGACAAAGTGCGGCTATTTTGCATATCTGGATCTTTTTCAATCTCATCCGTATGTGGTGAGCCCCATATACGGCGGATAATGGGTACACCAGCCAACCCAATCAGTATTAGAAAATAAAAAGCCATCATCATGTTATCAGCGACGATGGTGGCCGCATTGATACTTTCGCTTGGCTCTAACTTGGCTGACATGGCAGCATAATTCACACCGCCACCACTGTACGATGCCGAAATCATGCCACTGATTTTATCTAAATCGGGGATGTAATGTCGCAATGCCAAAAAAGCAATAACCGTACCAATCATCGTTGCCATAGACGAGGTTAAAAAAAGTAATAATAACTTCCAACTTTCTTTGACCAGCGACTGTATGTTTGTCTTAAATAATAATAAAGGTATGGCAAGTGGTACGATGTAGCCCCAAACGACATCATAAGTAGGCGCATCTGTTGGTATGATTTTTAAATTTGATGCAGTGATAGCGATCAATAAGGCAATCACCGCACCGGGTATTTTACTGGCCCATTTATAGCGTTGTTCAATAAAAATTGCTGAAGTAGCAGCAACCAAAACGAATGTCCACAATGCTAGATGATCATCTGCTTGAATAAGTGTTTCCACAAAGTCCCTCCATGAACCAAAGACGAGTGCTGCTTAGATAGATAGTATGTACGAATAATTAAAATTTAAGTGATTAAGAATATGATAATAGTATGAGTAGTTAATATAGGTAGCTAAGAAGCTACAGATTCCCAATAAGCCGCTCCATAAATAGCATGATCTTGCTGATTATAATGGGCCCAAAGCGGATTGCCATAATCGAAATGCCACCATTCTGTCGGCAAATTACTAAAACCAGCGGTCGTCATGACTGAATACAATAAGCGTCTATTGATACAAGCCTCGTGCTCAGGTTGGTCTTCGTAAAAATGCGTGTAAGAACGCTCTGTTGGTTCATCAAAGTCGGCGCCCATATCCAACCATTCACCCGTTTTTACATCAAACAAAGTGATATCTACAGAGCCACCAGTTAGATGAGGACTGATAAAGTTTGGACCGACTGGCGCGACAAATTCTGACAAAATATCTTGTTGATCAGACGTACTCAGGTTTGGATACTTGGCTTTTATAATGTCGCCTATTTCTTCTTGCACAGCCTGCTGGACAGCACGTGAGCGCCAGGCATCAAGTACGACAATACCTAGATGGTCAGGGAGTAGGTTTGCTGCTTGTTGCAGCTTTTGTATGACAGAAGATCTTGCGACACAAACATCCATGGCATGCGATATATTTTGGTCAAAATAAACCGGAAATTGTTTTAACTTGTCAGTGTTTGGAATGATATGGAGCGGCTCATCAGCTTCAATAACGGGGATGGCTTCTAAATTTTTCCATTGGTGGTGCGGAAGTTTGGGAATAGGGGTTACGAACATTTTTTTCTCACATTAACGGGATTTGCTTTGTATTCAATAGACAGTTCCGCCAAGTCGATATCTAAAAGTTCTAAAGGATAAAACCATGCAATCGGTATCAACATCTACAGTTAGCGTAAATATAATCGGAAGGAAAACAAACTTATCAATGTCAGTTGAGACACGTATATAGGTATTTCCATCATTGACGTTTATTTTTCAAAGGTATAACGACAATTTGCTGTCTAGATAAAAGTCTTATGGTAGATATGGCTTTTATCTTATATTGAGTGTAAGAAGTTAGTCAATGTCCTCTTATGACATGATGAGTTTCATGACTTATAGCGTTCTATAAGACAACTATTTAGAATAAGACATATCGCCATTTTGACGTAACAACAATCATTAGGGATTTTTTAGTCTTGTATATTTAAATATTATATATTTTAATTTCTGCATCGCATAAGTGCCTGCGTCAACTGAAAGACGGTTAGAAAATCACATTGATATTTCTGACTATCATTATTAAGCCGCTGATGACCATTAACATAAGCAGCATTATTCTAAACTGGCTGATACTCATGCCTGCCAAAAAGCGTTTGCCAATGATATTGCCGATAACAGCGCCCAGTCCCAATACGAGGCCATACACCCAAATCTTAGTAGTAAGTAGACCAAAAAAAGTGTAGCTGCCGATTTGTACAATACCCACAAAAAAAGAATTGGCCGTTTTGGTGGCAATAAGATTTTCTTTTTCTAGGCCAGCATTCATATAAAAAGGGTTGAGTATAGGACCAAGACCACCCACCAATGTACTCAGAAAAGCAATGACAAAGCCCAAAGGAATAAAGCCTACTTTTGGCATATCAAACGTCTTACTTACCTTGCCAAACTTATATTGGAAGATGGTAGACACCAGAAATACACCAACCAATAACTGAATCCAGTTGGCGTCTAAGCGGCTAAAGATCAATGCGGCCAGCCATGCGCCTACGATAGCACTTGGCACATAATATTTTGTCAATGACCAATCAATATCATGCCAAAACAGGTAAATTCGTGAGCCATTACTGATAAAAGTTGCCAAGTTGATGACTGGCGGTGCAGCTGCTGCTCCAAGCATCCAAGAAGTGATGGGTATGAGTAATATGGCACCGCCACCACCTGATATAATGGAGATGATAAAAGCGACCATGCCCGCAACGAACAAACCAGCTAAGTGCCAATTTGGGATAGTCTGTAATAGGTCTACAACAATGGACAATATAGCATCCTCTTCCATGAGTGATCTTGAGCAATGATTGAGTACATAATCCATGTACATCTTATAAAAAGCCAAAACTGGCGAAGAGAAGAGACAAACAGCCTTAATCAAACCAACGTAGAGTTTTTAGAATGGATGAGAAGTTTTGGTAGGATAGTAATATTAAAATCTCTATATATTCGTGCTTATTTTATGCGGGAACGATTATAATCATGAAAACAATGATGCGGTGTTTTCTCCCGTATAGCAAGCTTTACCGTTTGATGTTTTGGCAAGTGTGTTCTTAAACAACCCATGCTGGCAAGAACTGGTAAGAGCAAAATAAGATTGATCTTTTTATGATGGTCTGAGAGACATACGCGCACAAAAAAGCCCAAACGCTTTTGACGTCTGGGCTAATCTGTACTGCTATATGGTACCCGGAGCCGGACTTGAACCGGCACGCTATTGCTAGCGAGGGATTTTAAATCCCTTGTGTCTACCAATTTCACCACCCGGGCAAAACTTGTATTATCTACTAAGTAGTCGTTCTACTTGCTCGATAAGTGCTGGCTATTATAAGTGGTTATACTAATAATGCAAGCTAAAATTAACGTAAAGTTAATAAATAATTGGAGGCTGGAGTCGGAATCGAACCGGCGTTAACGGAGTTGCAGTCCGCTGCATGACCACTCTGCCATCCAGCCAATCAAGGTGGACTATATTAGCAAAAATGCCATAAATTACAAGTCATTTTTTCGTTAAAAGGAAGTTATTTGTCCACTTAGCGATATTTGACTGTAAATTGGTGGTTAGTGGCTTAAAAATGCTTGATAGACGCGTTGTTAATAACCTGAATAATAGGTCACTCTGTCGTGACGTAAAAATCCAGCGATGCCCAATCCATAACGCTTCGCCACACGCAGCGCTGTACTGGTAGGGGCTGACATACCAACTAACCAAGGAATGCGTCCGCGAATGGATTTTTGTACCAGCTCAATTGATAGACGTGAGGTCATAAGCACACAATCAACGTCCACTTTTTGTCGCAATTGCCAACCAATCAATTTATCGAGCGCATTGTGGCGTCCTACGTCTTCAAACAAATAAAGCTGCTGATTATGTATCGCGGCGGCGGCGTGTACTGCACCAGTTAATTGGTGCGTATGTTGTAAAGCATCGACTTTTTGCCGCATGTCTAATAGATAGTCAAGACTGGGCATAACTGATTGGTTTTTTACGTCAGACTGATGCGTAGAAGATGTACTGCTGTTTGAATAATTACTGAGATCAGGTAAGGCTTGCGTCAAGCCTGTGATACCGCACATACCGCATCCCGTACGACCTGCCAGTTGCCGTCTCTGGGCTTGAATACGTTGATGACAGCGTTGATTTAATACCAGCTCTACCACATAAATATCATAATCTTGCAATTGCTGGTGAATTTGAGCAAACGACATTGATTCATTTAATGAATCATCCATAAATTGTTGATAGTCTGCCACATCGGTAAGGTGCGTCACTTCCCAATCTAGTAGTTCGTGACTGTGTTGAATCAAGCCTTCACTAAACAAAAATCCGACAGCCAAATACTCTAGCTGATTAGGACTGGCCATCAGTACAGCATAGTGAATACCGTTGATAACAATAGACACTGCCGCTTCTACTGCCAAGCTGGCAGACTGATTATCGATATAGAAATGAGACTCTAAATCGTGGTCGTATTTGTTTGATGGGTAGTGATGTTTTTGTGACGCATGGACACGAGCAAGCGGCGTTGCCTGCAAACCTATATTTTCAGATATATCATCTATCGACGGATGCGCGCTTGCTTGAGCGTTCTTTTTAACAGTGGAGTCAGTGGTCATTACGGTTTGTCATAGTTTCTTTATAGTCCCTTCATACACATGAATATTATACGCACTACGCAGCATTAGGACTGTCTGCCTGTACATCGACTCGCTGCAAAATAACGGTGGTTGATTTATAAGCAGGGATATGAGAGTTGGGTGCATGTGTGTCTAAATCGAATAAATCATTACATTCAGGATAATAGGTTGCCACCGCGTTTGAGGCAATATCCATCTCAGTCAATACCAGCGGCCCTAATACCCGTGGCTCAGCCGTACTATCTTCTTTGCCAACGTGCCGAGTCACCATTACGGTGTCACCTTTTTGCCATCCTAGGCGACTGATTTCATCAGGATGCATAAACAAGACGTCACGGCGATTGGTATGACGATAACGATCTTTGAACCCGAAAATCATGGTATTAAATTGGTCGTGACTACGAACGCTGGTCAATTGCCACACTTTTTGCTCACTGTCTAAAGTATGATTGATAGAGTCAGTTGCTTTTGCATTGTGTTTAAACGAAGAGGTGGCATCTGCCATTTGCGCGGCGACATAGGTAATCGAATATTGCGGCACTATAAATTGAGCTTTGCTATCACTGGTATTCCATACACGGTGGCGCGCTGGATGATATAAATGAAAGCCGCGCTCAGTGGTGCGAATGTGTTGATTAAAGTCCTCAAACCCATCGACTACTTGCGCAATATAATCGCGAATGACATCGAAGTCTTCGCTCATTTTTTGCCAAGGAATTGCAGTATCAGTACCAAATAAGTGCGTGGCAATATCCGCTATAATTTGCGCTTCTGACTTTAAAGTATCGCTGACTGGTTTTAGCTTGCCTTGAGTGGGCACAATCTGACACATAGAATCTTCGATGGTCGCAAATTGCTCACCTTTAGCGGTAATGATACGTTCGGTGCGACCCAAGCAGGGTAGAACGATATTATTCGCACCTGGATATAACATGGTCTCATTTAGCTTGGTACCCACAAAAATATTAAGCTGGGTGGTGGTTAGCGCCTGTTGAATGGCGCTGGTATCAGGCGCTGCCACTGCATAGTTACCACCCATACTCATAAAGATCTTTAGCTTTCCGGCGATTAATGCTTTTGCACCTGCGACAACGTCATAGCCATGCTCTTGCGGCATAGGATGCTCAAAAACACGCTCAAGCGTATCGAGCAGTTTTTGCGCGGGACGCTCATGAATACCCATAGTGCGGTCGCCCTGTACGTTAGAATGTCCGCGTACTGGCGAAGCGCCTGCGCCATCGATACCAATCATACCCATCAGTAGCAGCAAGTTGGTAATCATGGCCACATTATCATCGCCTTGCACATGCTGGGTAATACCCATGCCCCAAGTACAAATCGTTGCTGAACTATTGGCAACCAGTTCAGCAATACCAATGATTTCTGCTTGAGAAATACCGCAGCCACGTTCGATATCTGCCCATGTTTGAGCAATTAACCATTGACTCAGTGGCTCAAACCCTGAGGTATGAGTCGTAATAAAGTCCGTATTTATTTTATTATTTTCGATGAGCCATTTGCCAATACCAGTCAGCAATGCGGCATCGCCACCGATTTGTATTTGAATGACATCATCAACCATAGTATCGCTCTGACCTGCGGCCATATGCGTGGGTTTTTGTGGGTTTCTAAATTTACTCAAGCCCTGTTCGCGCATTGGATTGATCGAGAGGATTCGACAGCCTTGTTCATGAGCATGAGCGAGCATTTCAAGCATGCGCGGATGATTGGTCGCAGGGTTTTGTCCAAACATTAGTATCAGTTTGGCTTGTTCAAAGTCCTCTAATTTCACGGTGGCTTTACCAACGCCCAGCTGCTTACCGAGCATCACTGAGGTGGGTTCGTGACACATATTGGAGCAATCTGGTAAATTATTGGTGCCAAAACAGCGTACCAGTAATTGGTACATAAAGGCAGGCTCGTTGGTCACGCGCCCTGAGGTATAAAATAGCGCTTCATCAGGCGACTCAAGCTGTTTTAGCTGTTCTGCGATATGCTGATAAGCAGTTTCCCAAGAAATCGCGACATAGCGGTCTTGTGCAGCGTCATAACGGACTGGCTCTGATAGACGGCCAATATGCTCAAGCTCATAACCTGACCATCCTTGTAGCTCAGTCACGGTATGCTTTGCAAAAAACTCAGCGTCGGCTTTTGTGGTCATGGTTTCACTGGCAATGACTTTGATGCCATTTTCACAAACATCTATCGCCTTATGGGATTTGTGATCAGGCCAAGCACAGCCGGGACAATCAAATCCACCTTGGGGCTGATTGCTCTTTAGAACACTTGCACTACCGCGCAAAAAAGTCTGATAATCCATGAGTTTGCGAGCAGAGGAAATCAAAGCTGGCCAACCGGCAGCTGGATGGGTATAAACAGGGATTTTACGCATGGCAGATCTCATGGATGAATAGCGATAGAGAAGACTTCATATGGGACAACTATATCCTGATGCGTGAAAGTTTTATAGGATCATTAACTATAGATAACAAAAAAACCTTCAAAGAAAGCGCGTTTCTTTGAAGGTTTTAAAGGAGTGTAGGCAGACGAAAGGTTATGTCTTAAAAGGTTTCAACAGTAGCGTCAGCTTTTTTCTGCTAAATGGACTAACTTAAAATCAGACTGTCGTCTTCCACTTTTTCACCGCGTGTTTGCTCAAACATATCGAGTAAATCGTGCACGGTCATACCTTTACGAATGTCACCTGAAACGTCTAATACCACTTGACCTTGGTGCAGCATCACCGTTCTTGTGCCATGCGCCAACGCTTGCTGCATGGAGTGCGTAACCATCATAGTCGTGAGCTTATTGTCCGTTACGATTTTATCGGTCAATCCCAAAACAAAGGCAGCCGTCTTGGGATCAAGGGCGGCCGTATGCTCATCAAGTAACAAAATCTTAGATGGTTGCAAGGAAGCCATCAGCAAACTCACTGCCTGACGTTGACCACCGGATAGCAGTCCCATACGGTCGGTTAAGCGATTTTCTAGTCCTAGCTTTAGTACGGATAACTTTTCTCGAAACAAATCACGATTGTTTTGATTGAGTGCAAAGTTTAAGCCGCGCTTGCCACCGCGCTTATAAGCCAGCGCCATATTTTCTTCGATGGTCAGCGCTTCACAAGTCCCCGCCATTGGGTCTTGGAATACACGTGCCACCCAGTGAGCGCGTTGGTGTGCTGTCTTTTTGGTGACATCAATGCCATTTAATAAAATAGAGCCACTATCAACGCGTGTGGTGCCACTGACCGCATTCAAAAAGGTCGATTTACCAGCACCATTAGTACCAATAACGGTGACAAACTCACCATCCGCAATATTTAAATCGATGCCGCGCAGGGCAGGGTTTTCAATGGGCGTTCCAGGATTAAAGGTCAACCGCAAATCTGTAGCTTGCATCATAATAGTGAGTCCTTATGGGTGCATATTGACATTAAGCCCGAACCTTACGACTTAAAAATTTAGTTTTGGCTTTTGGCAATACTAAAGCCAATACCACGAGTAGTGCTGTAATCAAGTTCAAATCTTGCGGACCAAAGCCAATGCTACGTAGCGTTTGGCTCGATAAGGCGATCTGAATAAATAGCTTATATAGTACCGCACCAACCACCACCGCAAAGGTAATGAGCCAAATACGCTTGGCAGGAATGATGGTCTCACCGATGATGACCGCTGCCAAACCAATGACAATCGTACCAATACCGATAGAAATATCTGCGCCACCTTGCGTCTGCACAAACAGCGCACCTGCTAGGGCAATCAAACCATTAGAGATGGCCATACCGATAATGGTCATCCATGAGGTATTGATACCTTGTGCCTGTGCCATTTTTAGGTTCGAGCCAGTTGCCCGCATAGACAAGCCTGTCTCCGTACTATAAAACCAGTTTAAGAACAACATGGCCAATAGCACGACGGTACCGATAATCAAACAACGCATCCAATAACCGTTGCCATCGGACACTAAGGTGCTAAATACGGTGGTTTCACCCAATAGCGGTAAGTTTGGCGCACCCATGATACGTAGGTTAACCGAATATAGCGCAACCATCACCAAAATACTGGCAAGTAATTGCAAAATACCAAGTTTGACGTGCAACCATGCCGTGACAATACCAGCGACTGAACCTGCTAGCATACCAAAAGCACAGGCAAGCCATGGATTGATACCAGCGATAATGGAGATACCAGCGACTGCACCGCCTAATGGAAAGCTACCGTCAGCAGTCAAGTCGGGAAAGTCGAGGGTACGAAAAGAGATCAGCACACCAAGTGCGACTAGGCCATAAATCAGACCACTTTCGAGCGCACCAAAAAAAGCAATTAAGGACATAAGAGATCAGTAAGTCATAACCAAGCGTTTAGTAAATGATACTCTAGGTACTTATAGATAAGATTAAGCGAGCGCTAGCGATCGACGCTGCTTTATCTATAAATCTATCCATCAATATTATCTAAACGACTAAGTGGTGAATTTAACAGATTAAGCAATCTGCGGTTAGGGTAAACCAAAATATGGCACGATGACGCGCTATCATAAGCTACCTTGATTCCAAAATTTGTTTGAAGCAATCATCTAAAAAAGGTATCCATATTTTTATTAGATAGCATGTCTTATCAGCGCGGCGCTTAATCGAAGTATTTAAACACCATTTATCAAACAACAGCGATTTGTATTTAAATAACAGCGATTTGTATTAAAGTAACATTGACTTAAACAAGAAGCCCAGCTTATTAAGGCATAGCTGGGTTTCTTATATCGGACATATGCTGCCATGACAACGCTACACGACGAATGATAAAGCGGTTAGAAGTGCGCTTCATCACTCGTCATTATGATAGGCCAAACTTAAAAGTGCGTTATTCTACCACTTCTTTTGCTTGATCGATAACCGCTTGCGACAGCGTAATGCCTTCTTCTTTGGCATTTTTTGGACTGACGTACAGATCCAGTTGCTGCGGCGTATAGACAGGAAGCTCACCTGCTTTTTCACCATTTAAGATACGGACAACGATTTTGCCAGTCTCACGGCCAAGATTGTAATAGTTCACACCCAAGGCTGCAACGGCACCGCGCTCAACTGAGCTGGTGTCTGAAGCGATAAGTGGGATCTTACTTTCTTTGGCAATTTGATACAGGGACTCGTAAGCTGAGACCACGTTATTGTCGGTTGAGGTGTAGATCATGTCCACTTTGCCTTCAAGACTACGCGCTGCCATCGCAATATCGTTACTACGCTGGGCTGGTGCTTCGAGCACATTGATGCCTAGCGGCGTCAGCTTGTCTTTTAGATTTTTTAGGATAACGGTTGAGTTTACTTCACCGGGGCTATAGACATAGCCAACATTTTTTAAATTAGGAATGATTTGACGCATGAGTTCGATCTGCGGCTCATACGGTAGGGCATCAGATGCGCCAGTGACGTTAGTGCCAGAGCCATCAAGCTTAGGAACCAATTTGGCAGCGACTGGATCAGTCACAGCAGAAAATACCATAGGAATGCTGCTGGTTGAAGCGGCTACAGACTGAGCAGAAGGAGTGGCGATTGCGACAATAACGTCTGGTGCATCTGCTACAAACTGCTTAGCAATCTGTCCGGCAGTGGCGGTGTTGCCTTGCGCGCTTTGGAAATTGACGGTCAGGTTTTCTCCGTCTTTAAAGCCGGCCTCATTCAACTCATCTATGACACCTTTGCGTACATCGTCAAGCGCTGGATGCTCAACAATAGCAGTAATAGCGACTGTTTTCATTTCTGTTGCAGCATCGCCACCAGTAGCCGCCGCATCAGTGGTACCAGTATCTTGTGCTGACTGATTACAACCTGTCAAAATAGCGGTACAAACACCGCCCAACAGCAGGGCTTTACTGAAGTTAAAGCGGCCAAAACGATTTTGATAGAACATAGGTCTCACTCCTGAAGATAATAATGTGTCCATACATTATTGAATAAATAAAAGATCATACAAGTCATCTAAAAAGATAACCAAAAACTACTTAGCAGCGCTTTGTGCTTTTTGATCAACGTTAACGGCATTTTTTAATAAGTCGTCTGTTAAGCTGGCGCCTTGTGCCGCTGCGTGTTTCGGGCTTGCGTATAACGTCAAGGTGTTCATAACTTGAGGCTTGATTGTATTGATCGCCTCGCCATTTAGCACTCGATAAACCATTTTGCCCGTAGTACGACCAAAGTCATAATCGTTCACACCCATGGCAGCAGTGGCGCCTCGTCTGACACTGAATTCATCTGACGCAATGACTGGAATCTTAAGCTCATTAGCAGCGCCTGCCATGGCTTCAAATGCTGATACAACATTGTTATCTAATGAGGTATAAATGACATCAGCGCGGCCAGCAAGGCTACGGGTTGCCATAGCAACGTCTGTTGGTCGATTGGCAGTGACGTCTAATATTGTTAATCCACGCGCTGCGGCTGCTTTTTTAAGTTGATTAAGCACCACAACAGAATTCACTTCACCTGGGCTATAAACGTAGCCAATGGTTTTGGCATTGGGAACGATTTTTTGAATATTGTCTAACTGTGGCTCGATAGGTAGCTGACTAGATAAACCAGTTACATTAGACTGAATAGGCACATCGTTTTCATCGATAAGCTTTGCCGCTACCGGATCTGATATAGCCGTATAAATGACGGGAATGGTCTTGGTTGATGCTACGATGGATTGAGCGGACGGTGTCGAGATGGCGACGATGGCATCTGGATTGTCCCCAGCAAATTGTTTTGCAATCTGACCGGCGGTCGCTGTGTTACCTTGCGCACTTTGGAAGTTAACGGTCAGATTTTGTCCTTCAACATACCCATTATCAGCCAGCTCATCAATAATACCGCGGCGCATCTCATCTAATGAAGGATGTTCGACGATTTGTGTGATGGCCAATGTTTTGGCGGGCTTGTCGGTATTTGCTGCTGCGCTTTCATCAGTGGCGGCGGCAGTGTCAGTTGCGTTTGAGCAGCCAATTAATCCAAGAGTGGCACTGATAGCAGCACCGAATAAGCTTAGGCGTAAAGTCGTAGCAAAAATCATTGTATTCTGGCTCATAGGTTAGAAAGTGCAGGTTTCCTGAGTCACTGTTACTTATATGCTGAGGTAACGAGTATGCTGAGGTAACGGGCGAACATCAAAACAATCAATCCGTTGATTATGATGTCCATATTATGACAGTAATGTAACTTATGGCAATAAGAAATTAAAACAGGTTTGTCATTGTCGTCATAAAACAGGTTTTAAACCAATCTTTTTTGATACGGTCTTTTTTGAAGAAACTGATTTTTGCGATAATGAGGTTTTTAAGATTACGGAGCTTTTACGTTGACGGAGCTTGATGATTAACGATAATCAATTCACTTTAAAAATTGATACCAGCAGAGCACCATGTTCATCGTAACTTTTCCATATTAAACGGACTATACTCATAAATTGAAGACAAAAAAAGATGCCGCTTAGGACATCTTCTTTGTTATTCAACACTAGGGCGTGACATTAAGCCAAAGTATCGCCAACCACACAATCTTCAGGTAGCGTCACAACCGTGAGTCCTGTCTTTGGATTACCAGTAGATAGAACCATGCCTTCTGAGACACCAAATTTCATCTTACGCGGCGCAAGATTGGTGACGCAAATGACCTTTTTATTCAGCAATTGCTCAGGCTCATAAAATTTACGGATGCCGCTAAACACATTACGCGGCTTGTCCTCGCCCACATCCAGCGTGAATTGCAAAAGCTTGTCTGCGCCTTCGACATGATTACAAGCAACAACATGCGCTACTTTCATCTCAACTTTGGCAAAGTCTTCGATGCCGATATAGTCGGCTTGCTCAGTCTCTGCTGCGGCGGATGACTTGTTTTGTGTCGATGATTCGCTGTTGTCGCTAGGAGTAGGCGCATCTGCTGGCGTCAATGAGGCTTTTGATTCCTCAACCATAGCAGTAATGTCTTTTTCTTCAATACGCTGCATCAAAGGTTTGAACTTGTTGATTTTGTGACCCAATAACCACTCGTTGCGACTGGCAAAGCTTAAGTCATCAATATTCAAGAACTCTTTGGCATTGGCTGTCAGCTCAGGCAATACTGGCGCTAAATATACCATCAATTGACGGAAGATATTAATCGCAACCGAGCAAACATCTTGTACTTCTTGTTCAGTACCCTCTAATTTGGCCAGTGACCACGGTTTTTTGCCATCGATGTACTCATTGGCCTTGTCCGCGCATTGCATGATTAGACGCATGGCACGTGCAAACTCGCGATTTTCATAAGCGGCGGCAATCTCATCACCCGTTTTGGTAATGTCTTCTAGTAATTCTGATTCAACGCACACATCAGACAGCATACCGTCGTATTTTTTCACTAAGAATCCAGCGCTACGACTGGCGATATTCACCACTTTGCCAACCAAATCAGAGTTGACCTTTTGCATGAAATCTTCTAAATCAAAGTTAATATCTTCGACTTTATCAGACAGCTTGCTGGCGAAGTAATAACGCAAATACTCAGGGTGCAGGTGTTTGGCGTACGTCTTGGCATTAATAAAAGTGCCACGCGACTTACTCATTTTTGCGCCATTAACCATTAAGAAACCATGGGCAAAAACGCCCGTTGGTGTACGCAGCTCACTACCAGCTAGCATCGCTGGCCAAAATAGCGCATGGAAGTAGACAATGTCTTTACCAATGAAGTGATAAACTTCGGTTTTATGCTCGTTTTCTTGCATCCAGTAACGATCGAAATCCAGCGCTTCATCTGTGCCAGCACGCTTATCGCATAAGTTTTTAAAGCTTGCCATATAACCAACAGGCGCATCGAGCCATACATAAAAATACTTGTCTGGCTCATCGCTTGGCGTATCTGGAATCTGAAAACCAAAATAAGGCGCATCACGTGATATATCCCAGCTGGCAAGTCCAGAGTCGAACCATTCTTGGAGTTTATTGGCGACCGACGTTTGCAAACGAGCATCACTACGCGTCCAATCTTTTAAGAATTGCTCAAACTCTGGCAAATCAAAGAAATAATGCTTAGAAGTCTTTAATATAGGAGTGGCACCTGAAATCGTTGAGCGTGGATCTTTTAGCTCGACAGCGTTATACGTGGTGCTACAAACCTCGCAGTTATCACCGTACTGGTCTGGTGCACCGCATTCAGGGCACGTGCCTTTGACAAAGCGATCTGCCAAAAACAATTGCTTCTCAGGGTCAAATAATTGTTCAACATCTTTGGTACTGATGTGACCGGCATTATTAAGACGACGATAAATCATCTCAGAGAAATGCTTATTTTCTTCTGAGTGCGTGGTGTAATAGTTGTCATAGTTAATAAGAAACTTTGAAAAATCAGCTTCGTGAGACGCTCGAACTGAGGCAATTTGCTCTTCTGGTGTCACGCCATCGGCTTCGGCTTTGAGCATGATTCCGGTACCATGAGCATCATCTGCACAGACGTAAGTGACTTTGTGGTTCTGTGCTTTCATCGCCCGTACCCAAATATCAGTTTGAATATGCTCTAAAAGATGCCCCAAATGGATATCACCATTGGCGTAGGGTAAGGCACTGGTTACTAAAATCTCACGCACTTTCATCACCTATATTTTTATATAAACGGGTTGGTTATCAAACGTCCTAAGCGCTTTATGGCTATTAGACGCGACGTTATCAAGGTTAAACGCAGCCAAACAGGCTGTAAATTTAAAAAGTGTGCCTATGATACCGTAATTCGATTACATTTGTGATATTCCTCAGTAATTAATACAGCAATGAGTGTCAGATGTAGTCAATCTAATTTAAAAAGAGTAGGGTTCTGCTTGGGTTGATTTTTCAGAGCCTCTGTCATGCCCCCGAACAGCAGTGAGGTAAATTGATCCCAGTAGAACAGGATAAGTGCATGTACCACTTTTGTTTTGGATTCACTATAGGACCGGACAAATTACTTTTTTATCGCTTTCACACGTTAGTTTCTAGCAGTGCCTTTTTCTTATAAAACTCCTTATAAGACAGAAAAAACCCACCAAGTCATCCACTAGGTGGGTTTTGTTATTTGAATCTTACATCTGGGTCACAAGGCGCTATCAATTACAAAGTGCTAGTAATTAAAAAATGCTATGAAAAATTTAAGCATACTTTAAAACGAACCAAACATGGTGCCCAAAATAATAATAACGATGACTGATAATAGGGGAATCAATATGGTGACCATTGCCAAGTTCAAATAAGACTGTTTGTGTGTGAGTCCGCAAATGGCCAGCAAGGTAATCACAGCACCACTATGCGGCAGCGTGTCCAAACCACCTGCCGCCATCACAGCCACACGGTGCATCAGTTCAGGGTCAATCCCCGCATCGACCGCCATTCTAAGATAGTCTTCTCCCAAAGTGGACAGCGCAATACTCAAACCACCAGACGATGAACCAGTAATACCAGCCAGCGTGGTCATAGCGACCGCCTCTGAGATGAGCGGATTATCTGGGGTTAGGTTTAAGATGCTGTCACGAATAATAAGAAAGCCCGTCAGTGAGGCGATAACCGCGCCATAACCCACTTCTGAGGCGGTATTGAAAATAGGCAACATCGAGTCATAAGTACCACGGTTAATGGTTTTTTGTAAATTGTGCCAGTGCCTTATATTAAGCAAAATAAGCACCACACAAGCCACGACTAAGGAGATGATAATCGACCAAAGACCAAGAGAGCCTGCGATATTCAGATCTGGAAACTGAGCTTGTAAACCACTAAAATCTACAGAAGGAAAAATCATATACGTCAATACAGCGTTTAACGCAATGACCAATACCAGCGGAATCATTGCCACGATGAATGAGGTTTGATGAGTATTTGAGACCTCAGTTTTTTTAGGCATTTTTTCAGCGTCTTTTGTGGTACCGCCAATACTGCCGGTGTCTTCTTCGTCATGTTGACCATAGCCTTCACCCGCTGCATTGGCCTTTTTGGCTCGCGTCTGCAACCAAAGCCAACCACCAATAAACATAATCGTTCCGCCAACAATGCCCAGTATGGGGGCGGCAAAGACGTTGGTATTGTAATAAGGAATGGGAATGGCATTTTGAATAGCGGGCGTGCCTGGTAGGGCGGTCATGGTAAAGGTAAACGAGCCTAAAGCGATGGCAGCGGGAATTAAGCGCTTGGGGATATCAGCGGCTTTGAAGAGGTCTTTGGCAATCGGATAAATAGCAAATGCCACCACAAATAATGATACGCCGCCATAGGTCAAAATAGCGCAAACTAAAATAACCGACAAAATGGCTTTACTGGCACCGAGCTTTTCGACCACCGTCTTGGCAATCGCTGTCGCTGCGCCCGAGTCTGCCATCAAGCGCCCAAACAGCGCTCCCAGCAAGAAAATGGGGAAAAACTTAAGCAAGAAGCTACTCAACGCGCCCATAAAAACGTCAGTGTAGGCGGGAATGCTACTTAAAAAGTCACCTGATAGTAATACCGCTAATATCGCCATGATTGGTGCTAAAATCAGCACAGAATAGCCACGATAAGCGAAAAACATTAAAAGTAATAAGGTGATGACAATAGCAAAAGTACTGAACATGATTGCCCTCCTTGGCAAATAAAACAGCGCGTAAGTAAAGCACAAGATTGTCAGTCAAAATCATACCCGTCAAGGCATTGATTCAGAACATATCGTCAAAGATATCCTTATACGAGACAGAATGTGAGACAAATTAATATGTGGGACAGACAGACAGTTGCTGAGCCATTTCTTTAGCTGATCTGCTCTTAGTGTTATCCTCTAGCTCTAGTCGCTGCAGAGATTATATGTTAAGTTAACATAAATACTTTGTAGATTATATATCGATATAAAGTGTATTGTTATTAAGCCTAGAACCACCAATTATGACAGCAAATTAGATAAGCAATTCAAACAAACAAAAGTTAATTAGCATCAATAAAAAAATAGATCAGCAAGGATAAGGAGATAAGCATGAGTCAATCAAAAGTTTACAGCAGTGCAGAAGAGGCGCTACAAGGAATCGTGAGTGACGGTCAAACGCTCGCTATTGGCGGTTTTGGTCTGTGCGGTATTCCGGAAGCGTTAATCGAAGCACTGCGTGATAGTGGTGTGAAGGATTTGACTTGTATCAGTAACAACGCAGGTATCGACGAATTTGGCTTGGGATTGTTGCTACAAACCCGTCAAATCAAAAAAATGATCTCGTCTTATGTGGGTGAAAACAAAGAGTTTGAGCGTCAGTACTTGGCAGGCGAATTAGAAGTTGAGTTGACACCGCAAGGGACATTGGCTGAAAAATTACGCTCAGGCGGTGCGGGTATTCCTGCCTTTTATACCGCAACAGGCGTTGGCACACTCGTCGCTGAAGGCAAAGAAACTCGTGATTTTGATGGACGTACTTACGTGCTTGAGCATTCATTACAGGCTGATGTGGCACTCATCAAAGCGCAAAAAGCAGACAAAGCAGGGAACTTAATATTCAACAAAACCGCGCGTAACTTCAACCCAGACTGTGCAATGGCGGGCAAAACGACGATTGTTGAAGTAGAAGAAATTGTAGAAGTGGGCACGCTTGATCCTGATGAGATCCATCTACCGGGCATTTTTGTACAGCGCATTGTCTTGAACAGCAATCCTGAAAAGCGCATTGAAAAAACCACCACTAAAGCGGTCGAGGGTGCTTAAACAAAGATATTTAAGCAAGAAAGCGCTTAAACAATAAGACGCTCAATTTTGCTTGGATCAATAGCATAATGGCTCGTCACAGTGTTAAGTGTTAAACAGTATTTAAATAAATAAAAATAGAACCTTAAAAAGGTAAGGACTTTACCATGGCATGGACAAGAGAACAGATGGCACAGCGTGCCGCACAAGAGTTAAAAGATGGTTATTATGTCAATCTAGGCATTGGTCTACCGACGCTGGTGGCCAATTACATTCCTAAAGACGTGGACGTGTGGTTGCAATCAGAAAACGGCTTATTGGGAATTGGTGAGTTTCCAACCGCAGAAAATGTCGACGCAGATTTGATTAATGCCGGCAAGCAGACGGTCACAGCAGAATCAGGTGCCAGTTATTTTAGCAGCTCAGAATCTTTTGCTATGATTCGCGGCGGGCATGTCAATTTGGCGATATTGGGTGCGATGGAAGTCTCAGAGAATGGCGATCTTGCTAACTGGATGATTCCCAAAAAAATGGTCAAAGGCATGGGCGGTGCCATGGATCTTGTTGCAGGTGTTCAGCGGGTCATTGTCCTGATGGAGCAAGTCAATAAACATGGTGAACCAAAAATTCTTGCCAATTGTGAGCTGCCATTAACGGGCAAAGGCGTGGTTGATCGTATTATCACAGAGCTTGCGGTACTGGATGTGACGGATAAAGGGTTGAAGCTGGTTGAGCTGGCAGAGGGTGTTAGCTTTGATGAGCTGCAAGAAAAAACCCCTGTGAGCATTGCTCAGTAAGTTTTTTTATCAAAATTTCTCATCGTTTTTATAACTGGCCCCTATAAATTAAATATCAGGATACTGACATAAATTTTGCGAAGCCTGTGTCTGCGCAGGCACAGCAAGCAAGGAAGATTTGTGTCAGTAACGCATGGCAATAGTTGTATACATTTTATTTAGGATTGACTATAGCCATTATTAGTTAGTAGTCTCTTTTCAGCGCTCCATTATTAAGGAAGATATATGGCGACTCAATTACAACAAGATTTGACGGGCAAGGTGGCCTTGGTTACCGGAGCGGCAAGTGGTATTGGACGTGATATCGCGGAAACGTATGCGAAAGCAGGGGCGGCGGTGGGCATTGCCGATATTGACTTTGAAGCGGCGCAGCAAACGGTCGATGAGATCAAGGCAAATGGTGGTAAGGCCATTGCTATTGCGATGGACGTCACCGCTGAAAACGCTGTCAATGATGGCGTCCAACAGCTAATCGATACCTTTGATAGCATTGATATACTTGTGTCGAATGCTGGTATTCAAATCATTGACCCGATCAATAAAATGGCGTTCGATGACTGGAAAAAAATGCTTGCCATTCATTTGGATGGGGCATTTTTAACCACCAAAGCAGCCATACGGCACATGTATAAAGACGACAAAGGTGGCACAATTATTTATATGGGTTCTGTGCATTCACATGAAGCGTCACTTTATAAAGCGCCTTATGTGACGGCTAAGCATGGACTGCTGGGATTGTGCCGAGTACTTGCAAAGGAGGGTGCGCCTCATAACGTGCGCTCGCATGTTATCTGTCCCGGCTTTGTCAAAACGCCTTTGGTGGAAAAGCAAATTCCGCAACAGGCAAGCGAAAAAGGCATCAGTGAAGAATCGGTGGTTAACGACATTATGTTGGTGAATACGGTCGATCAAGAGTTTACGACGGTTGATGATATTGCACAGCTGGCCTTGTTTTTGGCAGCGTTTCCCAGCAACGTCTTTACTGGTCAGTCGATCGTTGCCAGCCATGGTTGGTTTATGAACTGACACGCTAGCGCTCAGCGTAAATAGTAGGTATAAAACCACAGGGTCACTCTTACTGGCGTTGTGGTTTTTTTATGCTTTTAATTGAGCTACACTGTCACGATAATAGGTTTGGACAAAAGGCTTGTCGGTTATTTTACGACGGTATGGATCGAGTCGTCTTACCACACCAACCCACTTGTATAGGTAGTAACGGTTGCTATGTTTAACTTCATGAAGAAAAAATCCAACTCCACATCTGAAACGCCGCAACAGCGAGCAGAACGTGATAGTGCGGTCGATAAGGTACTGCTCGGCTATGAAGTCGGTACTCTCAGTATCGCAACGATGGTCACGGGTCTTGAGCGTGAGGGTGATCAGCTTACTTTAGATCTGCGCCTACCAAAAGACAGCCGTCCTGAAACCATTCAACAAGAGCTTGGACAGCTGCTTCAGCCGCACGGCATCAATACCATTCATATGAACGTGCGTTTACCTGCACCAGAAAAAGGCGCAGGCTCAAGCTTACCAAAATCAATGCCAAAAACAACTAATGCCATGGACAATCAAGCGCGTCCGGCACCAACTAATGATCCTGAACCGCCAATTACTAAGCAAGCACCGACCCAAGCGTCCTTAGCTGCACATCCACGCATTCGTCATATCATCGTGGTGGCATCGGGTAAAGGCGGCGTCGGTAAATCGACCACGACTGTCAATATCGCCTTAGCCTTACAAAAGCTTGGCAATCGGGTTGGCGTTCTTGATGCCGATATTTATGGTCCCAGTATGCCAACGATGCTTGGTGTGGATACTGTCAAGCCTGAGCTGGAAAATGAGCAATTTGTACCAGTAGACGCTCATGGTTTAGCGATGTTGTCCATTGGTAGCTTACTTGATAGCGACAACACGCCTGTGGCATGGCGTGGCCCTAAGGCAACGGGTGCGCTGATGCAACTGTATAATCAAACCAACTGGCCGCAGCTAGACTATTTGGTCATCGATATGCCACCCGGTACGGGAGACATCCAGCTGACATTGGCGCAGCGTATACCCGTGACCGGCGCTGTGATTGTGACCACGCCTCAGCATGTTGCCTTACTTGATGCGCAAAAAGGCATCGAGATGTTCAATAAGACCAATATTCCGGTGCTTGGGGTGGTTGAAAACATGGCGCTGCACACTTGTAGCAATTGCAATCATACCGAAGCTATCTTTGGCACAGGTGGCGGTGAGCTCATCGCTGAGCAATATCATGTACCGTTATTGGGACAGTTGCCACTCGCTAGCGGTATTCGAGCACAAGTGGATAAAGGCGAGCCGAGCGTGTTGGCTGACGATGAGTTTGCGTCTTATTATCTAAGTATCGCTAAAAACATTGAAACCAATATTGATAAATTTGCTAAGCCTATTGATGATAAGCGTATTTTTTGAGGTTAAAAAAGTTTGAGTGGCGAGGGCGTGTTTATGTAGAGATTGATTTTGTGGCACTATCGGTTTTAAAGTCGCCACTGCACTATAAATTGAGTCATCAATTCCGTATAATCGTCGCTACTAAATATTTGCTAAGGAATAACAATGTCTATCAAATCTGACCGCTGGATTCGTCAAATGGCCGAAGAGCATGGCATGATTGAGCCATATGAGCCGGGTCAAGTGCGTTTTAATGATGCTGGCGAGCGTTTGGTAAGTTACGGCACCTCAAGCTACGGTTATGATGTACGCTGCGCCCCTGAATTTAAAGTATTTACCAACGTTCATTCAGTTGTCGTCGACCCCAAGAACTTTGATGAAAAAAGCTTTATAGACATTGTGGGTGATGAGTGCATCATTCCGCCAAACTCATTTGCCTTAGCTCGTACGATGGAGTATTTTCGTATTCCGCGCGACGTATTGACTATCTGCCTCGGCAAATCAACGTACGCACGCTGCGGCATTATCGTCAATGTGACGCCCCTTGAGCCTGAATGGGAAGGACATGTCACTTTAGAATTTAGTAACACCACCAACCTACCAGCGCGTATTTATGCTGGAGAAGGGGTGGCACAAATGCTGTTTTTCCAAAGCGATGCCGATGATGTGTGCGAAACCAGTTATAAAGATCGCGGTGGTAAGTACCAAGGTCAGCGCGGTGTGACTCTGCCAAGAACCTGATAAGCAATCTTACTAGCGTGTTGTAATATTTTTACTTATTTATGAAAGAGTGAATATTATAGGCATAGTAAAAAAGCCAGCCATATTTGATATGGCTGGCTTTTTTATGGCTGTATAGAAATTATTTTAAAACTTTTAAACCCGCTTTATTATCACGCTTAGGTTTAGGCGTTGCCGTGGTTTTCTTAGAAGCTGTCATATCATCCTCTTCAGGCTGATAGTTTTCGTATTCATTGGGATCAAAAAACATACCCTGTGAGTTCTCTTTGGCATAGATACCCATCACCGCTGTAACTGGCACCCAAATCTCCTGTGAGACGCCGCCAAAACGCGCACTAAAGTGAATATAATCGTTTTCCATGCTCATATTACCTGTTGCACGGCTAGCGATATTTAGGACGATACGGCCATCTTGTACATGTTCTGTTGGAATCTGCACGTTTTCAGCGGTGGCATCAACCATCAGATATGGGGTAAGCGCATTGTCTTCTATCCACTGATATAGCGCGCGAACCATGTAGGGGCGTGTTGGAGTAATAGAGGTAGTGTCGCTCATATTTTGGTTTCCTATCCTGATCGTATTAAATAACTATTTATAAAATGTTTTTTGCAAATTTTTATTGTTTTCTATTTTAAGTCAGCGGTAGATAGTTGTCTAACTAACGCACACTTTTTTTGAAGCTATCTCGCTCAAAGACACGCTGTTGGTAGTCAAACAGCGGGCGACTGATGGCACGAGGCAACTCGATTTTCATCTCTTCGAGTCGCCATAATAAAGGCGCTAATAAAATATCGCACCATCCAAACTCATCCGCCATAAAGTACGGCTTATGAGCAAATAGCGGGGACAGCGTAATCAGAGAATCACTCAGCTGTTTTTTAGCCATAGCGGCTTGCGCTTTATTAAAGCTATCTGGATGCGTCAATAAGCGCTTGCCCAGTGACAACCAATCGCGCTGAATACGCCAAGCCAATTGTCGAAACTGTGCCCGCTCTTGCGGGGTCTCAGGTAGTAACTTATTGGTGTGATAGCGTTCTTCAAGATACTCGAATATGACATTGATTTCATAAAGCGCAATTTCACGTTGCTGTAGCACAGGCAAAGTGTGATAAGGATTTAGCTCAGTCAAATCTTCAGGACGCTCAGAGTGCAGGCGCGATAAATAATAAGCGAGCTTTTTTTCTTCAAGTAATAGGCGTACCACATGACTGTCGTAGCCATCATCAGCGTATAAAATTAGCTGACTACTTGGAATGTCATTCGCATCAATCATGAAAGCCTAATGTTAATAGTAAAGGCTGTCATCGTAAACAAAGTCGCCTTATTTATCAAGGTAACGTACGTAAACATTGCTTGTCACTCCTTTATTTGCTCACTTCTTATGCAAAGCATCGATGATCATTAGGCATAAAAAAAGCACTACCAATGTAGTGCCTTTTTTGCGCGAAAAGTTGGTCTTTTGATTACTGACTTATTTTACGTCTTTCCAGAATTCTTTGTTCAACAAGTATACTGGAATGAGTAAGACCAATAAGAATAAAATCACAAAGAAACCAATGACTTGACGGTTATGACGTTGAGGTTCTGCCATCCACGCCATAAAGTTGACCAGATCACCAACTTCGCTCTGAAACTCTTCTGCACTCAACTGTTCTTGCATATTATGCAAAACGTGAGGCATTGCCGCATTGTGTAGCACTAAGTTATTAGCACCCCAAGGACGGCTAGGGTCTTCATAAAACGAGAGCAAGTAAGTATATACCCAATCATCACCGCGCAATCTGGTTTCAAGCGATAAATCAGGAGGCGCTGCGCCAAACCATGATGCTTGAATGTCAGGATCAATCTCAGCATTGATATGGTCACCGATTTGATCAGTAGTGACCATCAGATACTTTTCAACCAGCTCAGGTGGTATCTCTAGATCTTTTGCGATACGAGAGTGACGAACGTACTTTGCCGAATGACAACCGGCACAGTAGTTCATAAAAGTTTTCGCACCGTTTTGTAGCGAGCCCTTATTGGTAAAATCAATAGGAGCCGTACTACAAGCCAAATGCTCTTCCACACCTTCAGCGTTCACGAACGTACCACATCCATGACCACCAGCTGCCATTGCCGAACCAGCAGTCAAGGTTAATGCCGCGCCTAAGCCTAGACCTGCTAGGGATTTAATTAGCGTGCTCATTAGTGACCTCCGGTAACGCGTTCTGGTGGCTGTTTACACTTCTCAATGGCAGTGTAGAAAGGCATCAGTAAGAAGAACAAGAAATATAGAATCGTGAATACGCGAGCCATAATGGTTGCCGTTGGTGTTGCAGGCGTCGCACCCAAGTATCCTAATACAACAAAGCTAATAGCAAAAACAGTCAGTGCAATCTTCGACAAGATACCTTTGTAACGCATAGAGCGTACAGGCGATCTATCAAGCCATGGAATCAAGAATAAGACGGCAATTGCTGCACCCATTGCGATAACACCACCCAGCTTATCAGGAACCGCACGTAAGATGGCGTAGAATGGCGTGTAGTACCATACTGGTGCGATGTGTGCTGGTGTTTTTAGGGAGTTCGCTGTTTCAAAGTTTGGTGGCTCAAGGAAGAAGCCGCCGCCTTCTGGGAAGAAGAACACCACTGCAAAGAAGCAGATAAAGAAGACAACGATACCAACCATGTCATGCACAGTGTAGTAGGGATGGAATTCAATACCATCTAATGGCACACCATTTTTGTCTTTTAGTTTCTTGATATCGATACCATCTGGGTTGTTTGAACCCACATGATGAAGCGCCACAATATGCATGAATACTAAGCCCACAAGGACTAGTGGAATAGCAACCACATGGAGAGCAAAGAAGCGGTTTAGCGTGATACCTGAGATGATATAGTCACCACGTACCCATTCAGCAAGACCATCACCAATCACTGGTAACGCCGCCGGAAGGTTCAAAATAACCTGCGCACCCCAAAATGACATGTTACCCCAAGGCAGTAGATATCCAAAGAAACCTTCAGCCATCAATGCTAGGTAAATACCCATACCGATGAGCCAAATAAGCTCACGAGGTTTTTGGTATGAACCATAGAGCAGGGCTCTGAACATGTGCAGATAGACCACAACGAAGAAGGCAGAGGCACCTGTTGAGTGCATATAACGAATGAGCCAACCACCTTTTACGTCACGCATGATGTACTCAACAGAGGCAAATGCCCCTTCGGCACTTGGGTTGTACATCATTGTCAGCCATATACCGGTCACCAATTGGTTGACCAATACAATCATTGATAGAACGCCAAAGAAATACCAAAAGTTAAAGTTCTTTGGTGCATAGTACTTTGACATATGGTATTCATAGGTTTCAGTCGCTGGAAAACGCGCGTCCACCCAATGCATTAACTTTTTACCCATACTCATATTAAGCCTCCCCAACCGTTAAGATGGTACCATCCATACCGTATTCTGGGATGGGTAAATTCAGCGGTGCAGGCACGCCACTAAAAACGCGACCTGCTAAGTCATACTTCGACCCATGGCATGGGCAGAAAAATCCGCCATACCAGTCGTTACCACCCAAGTCAGCCGCGCCCACATCAGGGCGGTAGTTTGGTGCACAGCCTAAATGTGTACAAACGCCTTCAACCACTAATACCGTTGGTTCTAAAGAGCGAGTAGGATTGGTACAGTATTCAGGTTGCACTGAGGCACTAGAGTCAGGATCAGACAACAAAGGTTTGACTGATTCTAGTCCTGCGATCATCTCTTCGGTACGCTTAACCACATAAATAGGTTTGCCACGATATTTGACAACGATCATTTGTCCTGCTTCGATAGCACCAATATCTTGAGTTACAGCAGCTCCTGCCGCTTCAGCTTTAGCGCTTGGATACCAAGAACGGACAAAAGGGGTTGCCACAGCAGCTACCCCAGCTGCACCAATTGCGGCAGTTGAGGCAATAAGAACTCTACGGCGTTGTACATTAACGCCTTCGGCTTGGCTCATTAATACTTCCTCCAGGTGAATGAAATGGGATTATCCCACACTGGGTTTGTGGCTTAGAAAATATACAATATCAAGCCACTTTGGCTGTGCCTAATTTTGCTAATTGTTGCTATTCTAAGCTATTTCGGTGATAAAATAAATTATTGTGTTAAAAATAACGCAACCTTCATAGGACATATTAGAAGGTTGAATACGATAATTTTGGCAAAATGACAAGATTATCAATGTCTAACCTCTAATTTTTTTGCTAGGTATTATAAAGTAATGACCTTATAAGTAATAAGGATATTTAGCAATAGAGAATGATACTTGAAATTGCGGTAATGTTCACTAACTTTCAGTATCTAATCAGAATGTAACAGTGCCATAAACCAATAATCACCACTTTATAAGATAAAGCAGTGATTATTTTATGACTTTCGATTATTTATCAACATAAAGATGAGCGCGTGCAATCGATATTTCTATATCGATAATGGTCTATTTATGACGATTAGCCCTCAAGGGTACTCCAACGTTCAAGCTTAGTCATCATTTCATCTTCGATTGTCAACAAGCGCTCGCTAGCAGCAGTGGCCGCATCAATATCTTGAGTAAACCAAGAACCATCAGCTAGTTTTGCTTGTAGCTGACTTTGTTCTGCTTCTAGTGCCGCAATCTCTTTCGGTAAATTATCAAGTTCACGCTGTTCATTATAATTGAGTTTTTTGACCGTCTTTTCAGGTTTCGTTGTCACGGCTGACTTATTAGCAGCTTTATTACCGGTACCGTTATTGACTGGCGCTCTAGCAGCGCGAGCCGCTTCTTCACGACTTTTTTGTACCAAGTACTCCTGATAGCCACCGACATACTCTTTCACAATGCCTTTACCATCTTCATCCTGATCAAACACCCAAGTGGAGGTAACCACATTGTCCATAAATGAGCGATCATGACTGATAAGTAAGATAGTGCCATTAAAGCTACTGACAGATTCTTCTAATAGTTCGAGAGTTGCCATATCCAAATCATTGGTTGGCTCATCTAGCACTAGAATGTTAGCGGGCTTTAATAGTTGTTTGGCCAATAGTACGCGGTTACGCTCACCGCCTGATAAGGCTTTGACAGGAGTACGCGCGCGTTCTGGCGCAAACAAAAAGTCTTGTAAATAACTCATAATATGGGTTTTACGACCGCCAACTTCAACGAAATCAGAGCCTTCTGAGACGTTTTGAGCCACGCTGGCTTCAAGGTCTAACTGATCGCGCAACTGATCAAAAAACGCAATTTGTAAATTGGTACCCAGCTCAACATTGCCAGTTTTGTTCACTTCATCGTCAGACATATCAAGTAGGGCTTTGATTAATGTGGTTTTACCAGCGCCGTTGGGGCCGACAATACCAATCTTGTCACCGCGCATAATCGTGGTGCTAAAGTTGTCTACTAAGACATTGCCATCATATTCAAGATGAAGGTTTTTGACTTTACAAACCAGCTTGCCGCTTTTTTCGCCTTCACCCATGGTGATATTGACGTTACCGACCTGCTCGCGGCGACCACTACGCTCTTCACGTAAGGCTTTTAGTTCGCGTACGCGACCTTCGTTACGGGTACGACGGGCTTTGATGCCTTGACGAATCCAAACTTCTTCTTGTGCCAGTTTTTTGTCAAAGTTGGCATTGTTCTTTTCTTCAGCCAATAATTGCTGCTCTTTTAGCTCTTGGTAGCGTGCATAACCTTTTGCGCCTTGGGTGACGTCATAGCTGGTCAATTGACCACGGTCAAGCTCAACAATACGCGTAGCCAATTTGTTCACAAACGCTCTATCATGGGTCACGAACAATAGCGTGAGCCCCTGCCAATCTAGTAAGAAGCGCTCGAGCCATTCAATGCTCTCAACGTCCAAATGGTTGGTTGGCTCATCGAGTAACAACACATCAGGCTTAGTGACCAAGGATCTGGCGAGTAAGACACGGCGCTTACGACCACCGGACAGTGAAGACAAATCGTCTTCTGGATCGAGTCCCATGGTGGTAATCAGACGCCTAGCATCGCGTTCTAAATCCCAGCCATGTACCGCATCGATGTCATGCTGTAGCGTTGCCATATGCTCACAGGCATCCATATCACCGTTGGCACAAAGATCAACTTGCTTATTATAGTTGATCAGCAAGTCAGCCGTACGGCGACTGCCGCCCATGACGATATCTAAAATACGTCCACTCGTTTCAGGAACGTCTTGTTCTAGCATGGCGACACGCATACTGCTATTGGTAATAATCTCGCCGCTGTCAGGCTGCAAAGAGCCATTGATCAGTTTGAATAAGGTGGATTTGCCTTCGCCATTGCGTCCGATTAAACAGACACGCTCACCAGCATTGATCGAAAAATCAATGCCATCAAGAACGGGAGCGACGCCAAAAGCTAAGTGGATGTCTTTTAAATGTATCAGTGCCATAGAATGTCTTAAGCTTATATAATAGTGAGGTAGGGGTTGTTGCAAAATGGTCAGCAGTATAACATGCCACCACATGACTGTAGTGAGCGCAAAGCGTTTTATAAGCACTATTTATAGGTTTTACCATTAGCAGCTTATAATTTCTATTCTTCACTACTATTTTATCATCATTATCATATAGTTGGTGGTGCTATTTAGAGATAGCTCACCGATATGTTAAGTAAATTTTATCAGTCCTATATTTTTATAATTCAGAGAAGAGTATGAGCCAAGCGAATAAACCGAGCGATAAGCCAGATCCATCTGTTGAATGGCAAGCGCAACAACTTATCGATTTACAGATGAGTATGGCGCATCTTGAGATGACAGTAGAGAGATTAGATGACGTCATTGCGCGCCAGGATAAGGACATACAGACCTTACAACGTCAGTTGCAACTTATCTATAAACAGGTTGAAAACCAAGATTCAGAAGCAGGTATTGCGCCTTTTGACTTATTGGCAGATAGGCCTCCACATTATTGAAAATTAAAACTACATTAACCAAATTGTATACAGCGGAAGTTAGACACGCGACTTACTTTATTATGACTATTTGGTCATAATAGCGAAATAATGTGTTTTTGTAGTTGTCTTCATGTGCAAAAATCTTTAATATCGCTTACCTCGGATGCTACTGACCTAATGAAAATGGTGTCAGTAGTAAAACAATGCGGATGTTTGGAGATACAAAATGCGGGCGAATTTTCATTTAAAAACTCTCACAGTAGCAGTTGCTACTCTTTCTATTGCTGGCGTTGCTAGCGCTGCTGGTCTTGATCGTTCAGGTCAAGATGTCACCGCATTCTTACAAGATGGCCTATACGCCGAAGCTGTTTACACCTATATCGATGCTGATGTTACGGGTAAAGATGCATCAGGTAATAAGATCGACGATATTGCAGAGTCTTATGATTTTTTCCGCTATGGTGTAAAGGCTGATGTCAATGACACGTTCAGTGTTGGTATCTTATACGATGAACCATTTGGCGCCGCAGCTGATTACATTGGCGACAATAATTTTGTAGGCGCTCCTACTGCAGCGATAGATAATCTAATTGCCTCACAACTAAGTGAAAGATTACCAGAAGTGAACTCTGCTCAAGGCTTAAATACTTATGTTGAAGGGGTTCAACAAACCTTAGCAGCAGGTAGAGAGCAAATCAGTCAAGCTGAAGCAGCAGTTGCAGCAAATCCTGCACTCGAATCAGCTTTACGTCCACAGATTGAAGCTGGTCGAGCACAAGTTGCAGCTGGTGAAGCGCAATTGGCACCATTAGAAGCACTAAATGACTATGCCGCTGGTCAGCTTTCGAATACTGAAGGTACTAAGGTTGAAGTTCGTAGTGAAAACATTACAGGTATTCTTGGTGCTAAGTTTGGTTCGAATAAAGAGTTTCAAGTGTATGGTGGCCCTGTAGCCCAGCGTGTTAAAGCAGATGTAAGACTGCGTGGTAGTGCTTATGGTCCAGCGACTGGTTACACCGCCCATATTAGTCCTGGCACGGATTATGGTTATATCGCTGGTTTTGCTTATAGCAAGCCTGAAATCGCTCTAAAAGCAGCCTTAACGTATCGCTCTGAGATTGACCATAGCTTGAATATTGGTGAAACCTATCCAGTTGTAGCAGTGCTAGGTGGCGAAGCAACTCAAGGCGGTAAAATAGATATTACTACCCCTGAATCGGTTAATTTTGATTTCCAGACTGGTATCAATCCAACAACGTTAGCCACGGCAAAAGTTCGCTGGGTACCTTGGGGTGATTTTTCCATCGTACCACCGCTTTACAATGAAGTGAGCAAGCAGTCAACTCGTGATGATAAAGGTTTACCATTGGTTGACTATGACGATGATCAATGGCAGGTAGAGTTAGGTCTTGCTAAACGTTTGACACCAGCATTTGCTGTAACAGGTACGGTTGGTTGGGATAGTGGTGCGGGTAACCCAGTGACTTCTTTGGGTCCTATCGAAGGTTATTATAGTGCAGGTCTTGGGGCAAAATATAACCTTACCGAAAATTGGGCAGTGTCAGCGGGCGGCAAATACCTATGGTTCGGTGATGCTGAAGGTCAAATCCCGACCAAAGCAATCGTAAGTGATTTTGAAAACAACGATGGTTTCATCCTTGGTGCTAAGCTGTCTTACCAAGCCCAGTAATACATAGTCTAACTTTACTATAAAATTTGTGATAATAATTAAAGCGATCCGTAATGGGTCGCTTTTTTATTGAACCTTAATCATTATCAAACTTATGTTGAAAAAATTTGATGTAAACGGCTCGCTAATTTGACCACAGGATTAAACCAAAATGATTAATTGTGCAAGACAAATAACTGTATTCTACTTACATGTTATGTGTACTGTTCAGTCATATTCGCGAAATAAAGTGCTTTAATTGTTGTTTTAGTGTCAAAAAGGCATTAGTATTCAACTTAGGACACCGCTTTGATGATCAAAATGTTGTGCGCAGTAATGCGATACATAGATGATTAAAGCGAATTAAACAACGAGGACGTTTGGAGATACACAATGCGCAACACCTTTCATTTGAAAACCCTCGCAGTAGCAATTGCTACTCTCTCTGTTGCTAGCGTAACGAACGCGGCTGGTCTTGATCGTTCGGGGCAAGACGTCACCGCCTTCTTACAAGATGGTACTTATGCAGAAGCCGTTTACACTTATATTGATGCTGATGTGAGCGGTTATGATAGTGCCAATGAGAATCCCTCTGTCCTTGATTACGAGCGTGGTGATAAAACGGGCGATATTGCGGAAGCTTACGACTTCTTTCGTTATGGCGTAAAAACAGATATCAATGACACCTTTAGCGTTGGTATTTTATACGATGAGCCATTTGGGGCAGCGGCTGAGTACGGCGGAGATAGCAACTTTGTTTCCAAAGGAGATATTGATGCTTCCATTGCTTCTATTACTAATGGCGGAGCTCCAAATCTTGCAACAGCGCAGGCTGGAATTGATGCACTTACCCCTGGAGAAACGGCTGGTGTGTTAACCCCAGCACAGCAAGCTCAGTTAGATGGATTGCGGGGGGCTGTAGCCATAGCTCAAGCCGAAGCAGGTAATGCAGGCGAAAACACCAATGTTGAGGTTCGTAGTGAGAGCTTAACAGGTATTCTTGGTATGAAGTTTGGTACCAACAAAGAGTTCCAAGTATATGGTGGTCCGGTAGCACAACGCATACGAGCTGACACCAAACTACGTGGATTGGCTTATGGGCCTGCTACTGGTTATACATCAACCAGTAATCCTGATATGGACTATGGTTATATCGCCGGTATCTCATATAGTAAACCTGAAATTGCGTTAAAAGCTGCTTTGACTTATCGTTCTGAAATTGACCATGATATAAATATATCTGAAACTTATCCGATAGCAGGTATTAGAACTGAAGCAGGTGCTCTTCAACAAGGAGCTACTCCAGAACAAGCAGCCGCTTTAGGGGCAGCGGCAGCAAATCGAAACAGCAATTATGAGATCTCTACTCCTAAATCAGTTAATTTCGATTTTCAAACAGGTATTAATCCGACAACACTAGCTACTGCAAAAGTACGCTGGGTACCGTGGAGTGATTTTGTTATTACACCGCCACTTTATAATGACGTTAGTGTAGATAGTGGTCTTTATGGTCCTGATGGATTGAACTTGGTTGAGTATGACGATGACCAGTGGCAGGTTGAGTTAGGTTTGGCTAAGCGTGTGGCGCCTGCACTTGCGATCAGCGGTACCGTAGGTTGGGATAGCGGTGCTGGTGATCCAACCACATCACTGGGTCCTGTCGACGGGTATTATAGTGCTGGTCTTGGTGCCAAGTACAACTTCACTGAAAACTGGGCAGTCTCAGCTGGTGGTAAATACTTATGGTTCGGTGATGCCAAAGGTCGTTTACCAACGGGTAAAATCGTTGGAGACTTTGAGGACAACAATGGTTATATCTTAGGTCTGAAACTTTCTTATCAAGATATCAAATAGTAACCTTATCTATCACAACCGATGAGTAGTTAAAAAAAGCGATCCGTAATGGGTCGCTTTTTTATGGTGCATCCAAAAAACATGCTATAACGGAATTCACAGTGATGTTTTAAAAAAGATATTGTTTAGATCGATGTCGTAATCTTTCCACTGCTCATGTACTGCTTAACTCATTGTATACCCAGTCTTTTATACATGATGCTCAATAGAATGATAGTCAATCCAATATAAAAAAGGCAAAGCAAGCAAGAAAAATTGGTTACAGTCTCGCTCTATCCTTTCTTGTATCCATTTTATTTAGGATCGACTATAGATTAATATAAAAGGAGGCAGTGGGATAAGTTTCTTGTAGAGTCTGTAGACAACGACATAGCAAGTAAAAATTTGTGCTAACTGTCTATGCACTTTATTAATAATCGGAATCGACTCCAAATACTTAGATGCTTCGTAAAGTAAAGCGTTAAATGGAAAGGTATAAATAACTCTATAAAACAAGTCGACTGGATGCATTACATTTGTAGTAAAGAATAGATAAATTTGTCTTTTTCATTGATTGCGATGTATGACTTATAATAAAAAACCTCGCCACTGATGGCGAGGTTTTTCGTTGAAAAGAAGTTTACACTTACTTATTTAAATTCAGTTCCATTTCTTTATATTTGGCAGATACTGAAGGTTTTGGACCACCAGTCATGATACTAACAGCAAAAATGGCAATGGTACTTAAAATAAAGCCTGGAACAATAGCAAATAACCAGCTACCTAGCGGTACACCGTTCATTTCAAAAGGTCCATAAATCCATAAGATTACGGTCAGAGCACCAACAACCATACCAGCAACAGCGCCGTTACGATTCATCCGGCGCCATGTCAGGCTGAAGATGACCAACGGTCCGAACGCTGCTCCAAATCCTGCCCAAGCATTGGATACCAGATTCAATACTGAACTGTCTGGATTGGACGCCAGCATAATAGCTACAACAGCGACGATAATGACTGAAATACGACCGACCAATACTTGGCGAGCTTCTGGCGCGTCTTGATCAAAGAACAGTTTATAAACGTCTTTGGTCAGTGAGCTTGATACCACTAGTAGCTGCGATGAAATAGTACTCATAATCGCTGCTAAGATAGCGGCCAATAAGAAGCCTGAAACCAACGGATGGAATAAGAACTGAGTAAATACTAAAAAGATAGTTTCTGGATCATCGAGTGTCATGGCGGTTTTTTGTACATAGGCACGGCCAGCAATACCTGTTGCACAAGCACCGATAAGACTGACAATCATCCAGCTCATACCGATGTTACGTGCAGTAGGTACATCCTTTACGGAACGAATCGCCATGAAACGCACGATAATATGCGGCTGACCAAAATAGCCAAGCCCCCAAGCGAGGAGCGAGACAACACCAAGCACCGTCATACCGCTAGTGATATCTAACATACTAGGATCGATGTTTCTGATGGCGTTAGTCGTGGCTGAAACGCCTCCAAGATCAGTCAAGGCGACGATAGGCACAATTACCATCGCAAACAACATGATAATACCTTGTACAAAATCGGTCATGGATACAGCTAAGAAACCACCGAATAGGGT
Source organism: Psychrobacter halotolerans (assembly GCF_039680845.1). Taxonomy (NCBI): domain Bacteria; kingdom Pseudomonadati; phylum Pseudomonadota; class Gammaproteobacteria; order Moraxellales; family Moraxellaceae; genus Psychrobacter; species Psychrobacter halotolerans. The sequence continues at coordinate 55,664 of NZ_JBDKWD010000004.1, forward strand.
ATAAGCGACCACCACACCAGCAGTAACCCATAGACCTGTACCATAAGACAGATTGAGTGAGCTGACGAACAGCTTACCACCGCCTACTAAACTTGCGGCTGTATAAATGGTAAAGAATAAGATAATAACCAAGGCAGAAATAACGCGCAGCATGTGCGACTTGTCTTCGAAACGATTGGCAAAATAGTCAGGTAGGGTAATGGCGTTATCAGCAACCTCGGTATAAACACGAAGTCTGGGTGCCACGATGATATAGTTTAAAAAAGCACCTAAGGTTAAGCCAATGGCAATCCAAGCACTTACCACACCATCAGCGTACATGGCACCTGGTAAGCCAAGTAATAACCAACCTGACATATCAGACGCACCTGCAGAAAGGGCAGTAACCGCGGGACCTAAACTACGACCACCAAGCATATAGCCTTCAGTATCATTGGCTTGCTTAAAATAAGCGTAAATCCCAATCCCAATCATCACTAAGAAATAGGCACCAAGTGATATCAGTACCCCACTAGAAACTCCATTCATATAAATTGTCCTTAACCAATATTATTGGCAGTAATTATTCGTAACTATAAAATTTAGATCATGCAAAGCGATGTTTAAAACAATATTTAAAGACAAAAAAAGCCATTAAGTAGGACATAATGGCTTATTGCAGTATTCGCTGTTGGTCTTATATGATTGGTATTTGGTCAATACTCATAAGCAAAGAAAAGGAGCAACGGGAATGTCGCATTCCCTCTATTTAAATTGGCTGCTCAGATCTGCTGTTGATTTAAAGACAGGCGTTAGTCTCTATAACCAATCATGTAAAACCATTAAACCTACTGTTAACCATCATATCTTACGCGAAATATTCAATATATGACTATCAGTGCTCTTATGGTAAATTTTTGTTGAAAAACAGCGTTGCATGCATTATAACGCATGAATGCGGCAAATGCGAACAACGTCTTTTCATCGTGAATTATTTTCAGTACCATAAGCTATTTCTATTCAAGCGGTGCAAGCAAATCTAATAAAGCCGTCACACTACTAGATTGAGTGAGCTTCGGATTGATAACCACGCCTAAGTAGCGTTGTAGCTCGATATTATCGGCCATATTGATGCGTTCTAAATCTTGACTGATCATGGTTTGTGGCAATACTGACCAACCAAGTCCCACCGATACCAACATGCGAATAGACTCAAGGGGATTGGTGCTCATGGTGGCATAAGGTTTGAGATTGTGCTTAGCGAATTCAGCTAGAGTAATCTGACTGGTAAAGGTATTAGCAGAGGGTAAAATGGCAGGATAGCGTGCCAATTGCTCCAAGGTCACATTGGACTTGGTGGCTAAAGGTGACAAAGTACCGGTCATGAAGTACAGAGGATCAGACCATAACGTATGATAGCTCAAACGTTTGTCATAAACTGGCGGAAGGGTAACAAATGCCAACGACAAATCACCGTCCAATACCGCTTTGTGTGCCTTTTCAGAATCGACAAAATGCACTTCTAATTGTACGGCTGGATAAGTTTGAATAAAATGTTTGAGCACGGGGGCCAAGTGGTGTAAACCAATATGGTGACTGGTTCCGATGACCAATTTACCGGATACAATGTGCTGGGAATGTTGCAGATTGATTTTAAAGTTCTCATAGTCTTCTAGCCACCGCTTGGCATGAGGCAACATTTCACTGGCGGCTTGGGTTGGGACAATGCCGCGCCCGACCGTATCAAACAAAGTGATGTTAAATTCATCTTCCAAATTTTTGATACGCTTACTAACAGCAGGCTGAGTGATAAACAGTTTTTCTGCTGCGCCCGATATACTGCCTGTGTGCATGACAGTAACAAATGTTGTTAAGTTCGTGGTATTCAAGCGGGGGTCCTTAGCTATTCAATGAGCTATAAATAATCGTTGATTGACTCAATCAAGATGTATTAGAAATAAAAGTTTGCATCTGGTTAAAAATCATCAATTATTATTATAGAATTAGCCTGCTATAATCACAAGACATCAAGGCGCATTGAGACATATTTATTATGTTAACTGCATCATTTGCGATAAAAAGCTTGTTTTGTTAGTCAAATGCTGCAATAAACACCAGTAGCAACCTGATTTTATAGAATATAGCGTTTTTATAAACGCTACTTGTAACAGTTCTTTTTGAGAAGGAACACGTTTTTCTAAAAAGGTCTAAACGTAAAATATCAGATATAGATAGTATTTAAACGAATGTTTCGTTTATCCCATATAGGCAAGCGAAACATTCAATGATGAGTAACCAATGAAGGATAAAAATATGGCCGGTCAAACGTTGTACGACAAACTTTGGAACGCTCACGAAATCACCAAACGTGACGATGGTTCAAGCCTGATTTATATTGACCGCCATTTGTTGCATGAAGTGACAAGTCCACAAGCATTTGAAGGTCTGGAATTGGCTAATAGAGCGCCATGGCGTTTGTCTGCCAATATCGCAAGCCCTGATCATAATGTACCAACCGTATCCAAAGAACGATTAGAAGGAGTGCCTGGTATCAAAGATAAGGTATCTCGCCTCCAAGTCGTCACATTGGATGATAACTGTACCAAATTTGATATTGCTGAATTTACTATTAACGATGCTCGTCAAGGTATTTTGCATGTGGTCGGACCAGAGCAAGGTCTCGTGCTACCGGGCATGACAGTGGTTTGCGGGGATTCACATACCGCCACACACGGCGCGCTTGGCTGTTTGGCTCATGGTATCGGTACCTCTGAGGTTGAGCATGTCTTAGCAACGCAGTGTTTGATTCAAAAGAAATCAAAAAATATGCAAGTCCGTGTCACCGGTAAGCTTGGGGCTGGCGTGACATCGAAAGACGTGGTGTTGGCTATTATTGCAAAAATTGGCACGGCAGGTGGGACAGGGTATGCGATTGAATTTGCAGGCCAAGTGTTTGAAGACATGAGTATGGAAGGTCGCATGACCGTTTGTAACATGGCGATTGAAGCGGGCGCTCGTGTGGGCATGGTCGCCGTCGATGACACTACCATTGATTATGTTAAAGGTCGCCCTTATGCGCCCAACGAATCACAATGGCAGCAAGCAGAAAGCTATTGGCGCACTCTATCTTCAGATGATGACGCGGTATTTGATGCAGTCGTTGAAATTGATGGTAGCCAAATAGCGCCGCAAGTATCTTGGGGAACCTCTCCTGAAATGGTCGTTGATATTACGCAGTCAGTGCCGACTCCTGATCAAGCTGTTGATGAGGCGCAAGAGGAAGGATGGTTGCGCGCTTATACTTACATGGGGTTAGAAGCAGGCCAAAAAATCACCGATATTCAGCTTGATCGTATTTTTATTGGCTCGTGTACCAACTCTCGCATCGAAGATTTGCGTGACGCTGCTGCTGTGATCAAAGGCCGTAAAGTTGCCAATAATATTAAAGAAGCCATCGTGGTTGCAGGCTCTGGACAAGTGAAATTGCAAGCAGAAGCAGAAGGGCTTGATGCAGTATTTACTGAGGCTGGGTTTGAGTGGCGTGAGCCGGGCTGCTCTATGTGTCTTGCAATGAATGCCGATAAGCTTGAGCCGCAAGAGCATTGTGCCTCTACGTCTAATCGTAACTTTGAAGGTCGTCAAGGCAATGGTGGGCGCACGCACTTAGTCAGTCCAGCGATGGCAGCAGCAGCAGCGCTCGCGGGCCACTTTGTAGATGTCAGAACCTTTTAAGGTGGATATTACTTTCATTAGTCAGTGACCAATACTCATCAATGACAATATTCTTTAATGACGATATAGTTGATAGGACATTTTATGCAAGCTTATAACACGCAAACGGGTATCGTGTGCCCACTTGATCGCGCAAATGTCGACACCGATCAAATCATTGCCAAACAGTTTTTAAAGTCTATTAAACGGACAGGCTTTGGCGTGAATCTATTTGACGATTGGCGTTATCTCGACGATGGTTATCCGGGTCAGGACAATAGCACCCGTGTTATTAATCCAGATTTTGTTTTGAACAAACCGCGTTACCAAGGTGCGACGATTTTGCTAGCACGTAGAAACTTTGGTTGTGGCTCTAGCCGAGAACATGCGCCTTGGGCGTTATCAGAGTATGGTTTTCGTACGGTTATCGCACCGAGCTTTGCTGATATTTTTTATAACAATTGCTTTAAAAACGGTATGTTACCGATTGTGTTGGATGAAGCGATTGTTGATACTTTGATGAAAGCCACCTTCGCCAATGAAGGCTATCAGCTAACCGCAGATCTTGAGCGTCAGGTGGTGATCACGCCGACAGGTAAAGAATATGCTTTTGAAGTGGACGCGTTTCGCAAACATTGCTTATTAAATGGGCTTGATGATATCGGATTGACGTTGCAACAAAGCGACGCTATCAAAGACTATGAACATAAGATGATGCAAAAAACGCCTTGGATATTCAATGACGTACGCGCATAAATGACAAGTTTATAAACGACGGTTCATATTGCCTATAAATGCGTGGGACAATAACAATGTCGCGTTAAGTTGAGTTATGGCGGTGAACTGGCTAAAATAAGAGACAATTTTTTATATTATTTTATTATCTTTCTTATAAATAGTAGCCGCCATTATGAATAAAAAACATTATGCGTTATGGACAAGCATGACTTTTGCCGCAAGCCTATTGTTATCAGGCTGTCAGGTATTAACCGGGTATCAGCAAATAGACAAGGCAGACAACGCAACGGTATGGACAAATAAGATTCAACCTATCGATGGTGAAGTGAATATTGCCTGCGTGGGTACATATCACTGCGAAATTGTGCAGATAGATAGAACGTTGGTTATCTCGTCTGACAGCCATGAACCCGTTGATTCAAGGATGCTGGCAACTTTGCCAAGTTACGACAGCGCTAAAAGTCCTACAGTTAACAATACGACAACCGCACCAATCAATATCGATATGAAGCCATTAATTGGTAAAAAAGACATAAAAATAGTTCCTTTGTCCGCATCTGCTATGCCAGGTTTGACCAATTATTACGCTCGAGTCATGCCTGCCAAGCACGAAGTACATGTCAATTTTTATCCAGAAAATAATAGAGACTATGTAGAACGTTTTGCCATGATTCACGACTTTGTCGACGCTGGCACCTACCAGCTACGTGCTTATCAAAAAAAATCCGCTACAAATTCTGGTAGCTTGTTAGAAACGGCATCTCCTGAACCGCTATGTATTGATCTGCTACAAGGCAGTCAAGTAAAGCGTCGATTCTGCAAGCAGTTGGACGCTGAACATCAAGGTGAGTTTGTGGAAACTGGAATGAGTAAGGCGTCATTAAAGGTGTCTAACGATCAAAAAATTAGCGCATAAAAGTCATATATTATTATTTAAAAGTTATTCTGCACTTTTTGCGACAGCTTTCGCGCCAATAATATAAATCAATTAATCAATAAAAACTTACCCGTTTAAAAGGACCAGTATGGCAACGATTTTAACATTAGCAGGCGATGGTATCGGCCCTGAGATTATGACCCAAGCTATTGATGTACTCAATGCGGTCAATAACACCTTTGAGTTGGGTTTGACACTTGAATCTGGTTTAATCGGTGGTGTGGCCATTGATGCAACTGGTGAGCCTTTACCAGATGAGACTTTAGCGCGCGCACGCGCAGCAGATGCCGTATTGTTAGGAGCGGTAGGTGGCCCTAAATGGGATGGAATTGAGCGCAGTAAACGTCCAGAGCGCGGTCTACTAAAAATACGCGGTGAGCTTGGATTGTTTGCAAACCTACGAGTGGCAAAGCTGTATCCGCAGCTTGCTAACGCGTCAAGCATCAAACCTGACATTATCTCAGGCCTCGATCTATTAATCGTGCGTGAGCTGACGGGCGGTATCTATTTTGGAGAGCCGCGCGGTATTCGCACATTAGAAAATGGTGAGCAGCAAGGCTACAACACCATGGTCTATAGTACGAGTGAGATCAATCGTATCGGCAAGGTTGCTTTTGAATTGGCACAAACGCGGGCGCAAGCAGCGGGTACGGCACCAAAGGTTTGTTCAGTGGATAAAGCCAATGTTTTAGAGGTCACTGAATTGTGGAAGCAGACGATGATTGCGCTACAACAAGCCAATTATAGTGATGTGGCTCTATCTCATATGTATGCTGACAACGCTTGCATGCAGCTGATCAAAGATCCTAAGCAGTTTGATGTGATGGTCACAGGCAATATGTTCGGTGATATTTTATCTGATGAAGCGGCAATGCTAACTGGTTCTATTGGTATGTTACCGTCAGCGAGTTTGGACGAAGCGGGCAAAGGTATGTATGAGCCTTGCCACGGCTCAGCGCCTGATATTGCGGGACAAGATAAAGCCAACCCATTGGCGACGATCTTATCTGTGGCAATGATGCTTCGTTATACCTTTAAGCAAGAAGCAGCTGCGCAAGCCATTGAGCAAGCAGTCAGTGATGTTTTGGACGATGGCCTACGTACAGTAGACATCTTAGATCGCAATGAGTCAGGACTAAAGCAAGTAGGTTGTAAAGAGATGGGCCAAGCAGTATTGGCCAAATTGGTATAAGTACAATCGCTCTGCTACTGATCACTTTTATACAGCCAGTTCAAACACAATTGATACATGAATAGCGACGTGCTACTGGTTTAAATTTTGCTTGCTTGCTTGCTTGTTATGCTTTCATAGATAGAGGCAGCGAAAACTTATCTCAGTAACATTGTATCGGTTTTAAAATGAATCGACTATATAAGTTTATATGGTTTTATTTACCCATAAATTGTTTAGCAATTTATGGGTTTTTTATTGCCTATAAATTGAGAGTTTACTATTAAGATATATATGGATAAAAAAGAATTTAAAATATTTATAAATCGACAAGGCCATTAACAGAGTTACTGTATAACGCGAGCCCTTTTAACACAAAGCTGTTATATGCTCACAGAAGAATATGACAATATAGGGTGCTTGTAAACAATAGAAATTCATGGTCAATTTAATGAATCATTATTTAATACGGAATAATAAACCCAAGCATACGAACAATAAATTTTAAAGAATTGGAATTTTTTTGATTCAAGTAACCATAGTTGATCAAATATAAAATAAATACAGCGTGACCGAATCAAATTTAGCCATCGTATAAAAAATCAAACTGAGTATTTTTATAAAAATTAGGAGCATTCAATGTATCAAGTAAAGAAGATAAGCACAGCGATAGCCACCATTGGTCTTTCTACCGCCTTTTTGATGAGTCATAGCGTTGCAGCAACCCCCGACAATATGAACACTAATCAGGCAACAAGTACGATCACTAATAATAATATGAGTCCGGTAACGAATGGTGTTAGCCAGCAGCCGACAGGGGATAGTAAGACGGTAAATTCGCTTAATAAGCTACTTCCTACCATAAAATATACGACAGACAATTTGCCCGCAATGGCAGAAAAGGTAAATACGGCAACATGGAAAACGGGTGAAAAAATAAACCGGACGACAGGGGCAAAATTGCAGGCACTATTAAACTGGCACTATAATGGCGTGGGACCTGTGGATGGATACTGGGGTAAAAACACGCGTAAAGCCATGCAAGCCTTCCAAAAAGCCAATGGTTTGAGTGTCACTGAAGATTTGAACAATGAGACATGGCAAGCGCTGACTAAAAATGAGAAGTTGATGTCACAGCCAGTATTAGTGAGCTATCAGTTAAGTGAGGCAGACGTTAATGTTAAAACCATCACGATACCTGCTGAAGCAGAAGAAAAAGCCGAGCTTGAAGGCATGTACTATGAAAGTCTTATGGAAGCCTTAGCAGAAAAGTTTCACGTTAGTGAGGAGTATCTAAAAACCCTTAATCCTAATGCCAAGTTCACTGCGGGTGAGACGATTACGGTCTATAATCCGGGCAATCCCAATACCAAGTCTGTTAGCCGAGTCGTCGCTGATAAGAATACTGAGACATTGTACGCCTATGATGATAACAACGAGTTAATCGCCAGTTATCCAACAACAGTGGGCAGTACGGCGACACCGTCGCCTACCGGTACACATACGGTAAAGGTGAAAGTACACGAGCCTAACTATACGTACACGGCTGATGATGGTACCAAGTCTATTATTCCGCCAGGACCTAATAACCCCGTTGGTTTGGTTTGGATTGGTCTTAGTAAACCTACTTATGGTATTCATGGTTCGCCAGATCCGTCTCGTATCAGTCGCCAAGCATCAGCAGGTTGTGTGCGCCTAACCAATTGGGATGCGTTAGCGCTTTTGGGCGTGATTAACAATGATGCTACGGTTGAATTTAAATAAAGGATAGAAGTAATTAAAAGTAATACTTCGATGATTTATAAAATTTAGACAAAAAAATACCGCTGAGACTAGCGGTATTTTTTATGGTAAAAACAAAACACTTAAATCAAAACTAAAACATTGATAGGCAATAATGAGCAGGTTAGCATTTTCATTATTATTATCAGTTAAACCACTCAAGCATTCATATCAAAGGTGATGTTATTTGACAATCGCCTGCAAGTATCTGAATACTCTTATAACCATTTTAGTTGAAAAATAAGGATTTAGTTTTTGCCACGATAAGTAATACGACCTTTAGATAGGTCATAAGGGGTCATTTCAACTTTAACCTTATCGCCCGTTAAGATACGGATATAGTGCTTACGCATCTTGCCAGAAATGTGCGCAATGATTTCGTGTCCGTTTTCTAAACGCACTTTGAACAAAGTATTTGGAAGGGTGTCGATGACTTCACCTTCAAATTCAATAATATCGTCTTTTGCCATAATTTATATCAATCGATTAAAAATAAGCCCATATTATACGTAAGTTGGTCGATTAAAGCAATACAGAACCTGGTTTTGACTTGACAGCTTGTAAGTGATATGTATGCAAGTCTATATTATTTAGTCGGGTAAGTTTAACCAAACAGGGGTCACAGGAGCGTCAGGTAGTAATCGTTGAAAGTGCTCAGGATAGTAAGCGTTGATAAAGTATAAGCCATCACCAGAAGCAGTGGGCGGTGCTATAGTACGGTCTTTTTTATGCAAAATGTTCAAAAAATCTGTTGGCGCAAGCTCATGTCTTCCGATAGCGTATAACGTACCCATCAAGTTACGAACCATGTGATGTAAAAACCCATCTGCCTGAATATCAAAAACAATGAACTGACCATGCGCAAAAAGGTTGGCATGACTAACGTTGCGTACTGGCTGATTGGATTGACAGGCTGCCGCGCGGTAGCTGCTAAAATCATGAGTTCCAACAATGTCAGCCGCTGCCAGCTGCATCGCGGCCAAGTCGAGCGGCTCGTAAATATGGGTGACTTGATGGTTAAGTATCGCCGGACGCTGAGCTTGATTGAGCGTAATATAACGGTAGCGACGAGCAATCGCACCAAAACGAGCGTGAAAGTCAGCTGGCATTGGTTGAATCCAGCGTAGAGCAATGTCATCGGGCAAAAGGCTGTTGACGCCGCGTAACCAGTTGTGGGTAGGGCGATAGGCACGGGTGGTAAAATGCGCAATCATATTGCTGGCATGAACGCTGGCATCGGTACGCCCAGCCGCAACAACCTCTACGGATTCATTGGCGACTTTACCGATGGCCACTTCTAACGCTTGTTGTACACCCATTACTTCTCGTTGCCGCTGCCAACCATGGTAATGCGTGCCCAAAAACTCAATGGCAATGGCTAACGTATAGGTTGGAGTAGGGTCAAGCTCGCTGGTTTGGTTTTCAGCCACGATTTCAATTTTAGACATTGTATTTTTAAAGCTTATAAAGTGAGACAGAAGGAATGGTTTTTATCTTTTTTTAATGGTGATATCCGTTTGGCTGACATTGTTCAACCAGCGCTGTTTGCGTCTTGCTGGGCTGTCATAACGGAGTAGCAACCATAGCAGACGCGCGTAAATAGCGGGAATTGTTAAACGACCACCCGCAATGACATGATGCTCGTACTGCCAACTACCGGCCGCGTAATTATCGCTAACACCGCCAAATGGGCATTGGCTGGCACCTATCACCATATGGCCTTTTTTATAAGCAAGATCTAATGTATCTGCTAATGTTTTTGAATAAGGCACATTGCCTGCCCCAAATCCCAATAAGATAATGCCAGATGGTGGCTGTGACAATACCGCTTGTAATTGATGATTGATGGTTTCGGCGTCATTGGGCAAACAATAAATGGCTTGTACACGCACGCTCTGAGCACGTTCTTGTATCTCACCCAAGACTTTTTGCTGATCATCAAGCCAATGCTGGCGACGAGTATCTGGTAGGTTTTTTATATAACTATTGGCCGGATATGCCGCTCGAGAGTGACCAGTAAAGGCCATTAAATCATGACTGTGAATCTTTTGAACCGTTTGTGCAGGCCATGCCTCACCGCCAAAATGAATCTTGACACCAGATTCACCAGCGCCTGCCAGTCTTAAAGCTTCATTGAGATTGTCCCAAGCGTCGCTGTGCGCATCGACACAATAAGTATGCAGCTGTTCAGCGTCTAATAACGGACGCATACTGCCAGTGAGGACAATACAAATATCACTGCCTGCAAAGGCTTCTGCTAAAAACGCGCCCAAATAACTTAAGGTGTCTGTCCCAGTGATCAACACAAATTGCCTATGACCTTGCTCATAAGCTGCTAATATCAGCTGATAAAAATGCACAAAATCATTGGGTGTTAACTGACTGCTGTCTTTAATCAGTGAATTGTTCAACCATGATATTTTTGATAAATGGGTGGCGCTCTCTTGATCTGACAGCAGTTTTTGTAACACAGGTAAAAACACGTCTGCTGATAACGATGCTAAGGGTTTGCCATAACTACCAAAAGTACCACCAGCGTAAATCAGTTGAATAGGATCGGATATTGTCTTTGTCATAGTAGAGATGGCTTAGTTGTGAGGCGATAAAAGAAAATAGAGGGGATAATAATAGGGAATATGTCTGTCGAATGCAAAAAAAACAGCAAGTACTCTATGTTATACAACCAAAGAGTACCTGCTGGAGAGTACTTGCTGAATAGGAACCAACCTATTTATTATGCCGTACGCTGAAGCAGTATTTTTGCTTGGTTTTGCTGCTCGTCATTACCGCGTGCTACGACTTCATTTAATAAACGCTTGGCACTATCGTATTCACCCAATTGGATGTATTGGTTGGCTAAGTCTAGTGTCACTTGGTTGCTATCCAATGACTTTACAAAGTCAAAATCAGCTGAAAAACGTGATGAGAAGTCTTCTGCTGATTCAGCGTCGCCATCGGTCGTAACAACAGTGTTGTCTGTAACAGGCGCTACAGAAGTAGGTACTGTTGAATCTTCCAACCCAAAGTCATCACTGAATAAAGTGTCATCTGCTATTAACGTATTGTCATCCAATACCAAGGTGTCAGTTGGGGCAGTTGGGGTGACATTGGTCGTTTCAGTAAGGTCGTTTTCTAAATCATTGTCATCGAACCGTACTTCTTCAAGGTTGATGTCTTCAAAGCTGTTGCTTGTAAGATTCTCAGTTTCAAGATCTCTACTTTCAACGGGACTGTCTTCAAGGTTGTTGTCTTGAGTACCAGTGTTTTCGAAATCGTGGTCTTCGAGCACAAAATTATCAAAGTCGCTGTTATCTTCCAAACTAGCTTCTTCACTACTAGTTTTTTGAACACTAGGCTCTTCCAAACGAAGTTCTTCAGTACGAGGCGTCTCATCTTCTAACGGGGTTTCCGTGCTATCTGATGCATCAAAATCATCTAAAGATAAAACAAAGTCATCCTCATTGTCCTCAATGGAGTCAACAGTCAAGGCTTCCGGTAGCGTTTCATTAGTATTGGTTTCAGTATCCGTTACTAAATCATCAAAATCTAGAATGAACTCATCGCTTTCTAACGCTATCTCATCACGAGTGTCATCAGAACCGCTGGTAGCGACAGGGATCTCTGCTGGCGCACTACTGTCTTCAGATACGTCAAAATTAAAATCAAAGTCGCTGATATCGCTATCGGTTTCATCGCTATTAGTTTCATTGGTAGTAGGGTTATTGAGGCTTTCACTGTTTTCTGTGTCTAATGAGGTGACAGGTGTGGTACCAGTTGCCGCTGGTTGGTCGAAATCATCTTCAAAATCGCTTAGCGTCAAATCAAAGCTATCTTCTACCGCGTCGGTGCTTGAATTGGCTTGATCAAACTCACTGAGGGCGATTTCATCATGACTTGAATCATCCGATAGAGTAGGACTGTCATCTTGAGCCATTGACTGATCCGATGACGGCTTTTGGTTATTTGCTTGGTTATCAACGAACTGGCCGGTAGGTAAGTCAAAGTCAATACTTTCAAAGTTGGCATCATTTTCTACGGGTAATTCTTGCGCTGCAATTGGGCTTTGCTCTTCAAAAAACAAACCCTTTAACTGATTGGCCTGCGCAATACTTTTTGCGTCATTATGCGCTTTAATGGCATCGTAAACTTGGTTAAAGTTTTCTGGCTGATCAATAGTGGCGTAGATGCCAAGCAGCTTCAATAACAGCTGGCTATCATTCGGCTTTTCAGTGAGGCCGCGATCAAGCGTTTCAATCGCTTTGTCATAGCGCTGTTGATCTATAAAGCGCTGAGCAATCGTAATGTGATCGAATTTTTTATCAATATCCTCACGGCTGTGAGTCGCAGTATCACTATTCGTTTTAACCGCTGGTGTTACAACCGCCGCTTTCTTTTCTGTTTTGATAGCGGGTTGTACTGAGGGCTCTTGGGCTTTCTTTTTGCGCAATACTAAACCAGCTACTAACACGATAAGCACCAATCCGGCGATGATATATAGCATATTGTCCATAGTTACTCCCACGCCTATGATCATGGCATATTGCATTGATCAGTCAGGCAATTATTGATTGCGTAGTTTTTTAAGACGAGCTTGTAGCTCAGCCAGTTTTTGGTTTTGTAATTGAATTTTTTTAGTATAGCTATCAAGCGCACTACTGGTCTTTGATAATTGTTGAGCTTGCGTCGCTGTGCTTTGTCTCGATGACTTGAGCGTCGCCAATATATCTGTGCTTAGACCTTTTCCTGTTTTTGTGGCGGATTTGGTTTGCGTACCGTCTGCACTACCACTACGATCGGGCGCAAGTACAGAGAACTGCGCTTGTGGTAGTGTCTGAGTTTTGGTTACCGCCGGTGTTTCAGGCGGCTTGGACGCCTTTGCTATCTCAGAGGGTTTTTTAGAAGGGGGTTGAGCACGCTTTGTCACAGCAGGCGTACTCGCTCTGCGGCTATATTGTCTTTGCGCGTTGATTGCCGATTCTAGTTTTTTCTGTGAGGGAATAACGTCGTAACTGGGCAAGCTTAGTTTGGCATCTGCTTTTAATTGATCGGCGTCTTTATTAATGAAAGCATCTGGGTTTTGTGCTTGAATCTGCTTCATCACTATGGGGACGTCTAGATTATTTTCTTGTGCAATTTGCTGCGCAATAAGCCATAAGCTATCGTTGCGTTGTACTTGATATTGCGCAGTAGCGCTACTGGCGCTTACATCACTAGATACCGCATTATTGTCAGATACAGCCGTGCTAGTGATGGCTTCAGACGCCGTGATATTAGTAGGTATGTTGCCAGTCGAGGCAGTGGTATTAGTAGTCGTGCTAGGATCTGAGTTGGGGCTCAAAGCATTAACGGCATCAGTATCTGTCGTCGCTACAGTAGGGGAAGCTGCCACCATATTTGCCGCTTTTTCGCCACTTGGTTGTATCTGACGAGTGACTTGTATATTGAGAATATCCAACTGTTTGTCAGTAACGACTGGCGCAGGTGTCTCATTAATGATATTGCTGGCAACGTTCTTATTATTAAAGGCATTATCGTTAGAGAAATTGTCATTAGAGAAATTATCGTTAGAGAAATTGTCATTAGAGACATTATTGATAGCATTGTCAGTTACATTGCTGCCAATAGTATTTGCATCGCTCGTTCTAGCATTTGCATTGGGACGGCCATTATCCAATTGTCCATTGTCCAAACGCCCGTTATCCAAACGATTGGGGGCATAGGCAAGGTTGTCACCTTCTGATGGGGTCGCAGTCGGTGCTGTGACACTAGGGGCTTGTACAGCAGGATTCTGAATACTGGGTACTGGCACATTAGCCACTGGCAACCTAGTAGTACCTGATGCATTTGTCGATGGCTGAGACGCTGATAAATCAGACGTTGACATTAAAGGCGGCGGTGCCCCTTTTCTGACAGTCAGTGGTCTGGCGTTACTCGCGGATACGCTTGGTAAGTTCGGTTTTGCAGCGCCTGTCACAATGCTTTTGGGTGTTTTAATAGGCAGACTGTCATTTAACGGCATCAACAGTGTTTTGGGAATGACATTGCGTTGACCTTTGTCATTGATGGTCAATACTACATCTGCAAAAGGTTTGGAGACAGGCTTTGAGGTGGTAATAACGACTTGACCGCTGGTCGCAGAGGTGGGCCTGAAGCGCACCGTCATCGAGTCGGTTTGGGTGAGTCCCATTTGCTGATAAATCGCAGAATTTGCCAAACTGGCTGAAAAATCTGCTGCTCGAATATCTGTGACCACAATGCTTGCGACTAGCGGCTCATGTTGGGCTGAGGTGACCACTGTTTTACCAATCGTAGCGGCATTTGCGCTTGAGGACAGCGCGGCATAGCTTATAGAACAAAGTAATGCCATCGATATCGCGCGATGTACGGTAGTCAAGCGATGAGATAAATGACAAGACATGAGCCGCCCTTTAGGATATAAGTTATCTTTGCTGTTATAACAAAATACCGTCTAGTTTACCAGCTTATTTCACAACTGTTGTGACCAATAAAGAAATGCCTGCACAATGTTTACTCGGCTTTTTTATCAAGCAGCATGGCGTCCCCATAACTAAAGAAGCGATATTGTCTTTCAATGGCATGCTGATAAGCCTGTTCGATGGCCGCTTTACCAGAAAATGCTGAAACCAGCATTAATAAGGTCGATTTTGGTAAGTGAAAATTGGTCAGCAATCGATCTATCACGCCAAACTTAAAACCTGGGTAAATAAAGATGTCCGTGTCGCCTGACCAGCTAGAGAGCGCTTGACCATTGACCGCGGTTTTTTGATACGCCGTTTCAAGGACGCGCGTCACCGTGGTACCAACAGCAATGACTTGATTGCCGTTTGCATGGGTCTGATTAATGAGCTCGGCTGTTGCTTGTGGCAAATGCGCATATTCACTGTGCATGGTGTGATTAAGTAGGTTGTCTGTCTTGACGGGAGCAAACGTGCCTGCGCCAACATGCAGCGTAACAAACGCCGTATTTACACCTTTTGCAGCAAGTTTTTCCAGTACCGACTCATCAAAATGCAAGCTTGCAGTTGGGGCAGCCACGCTGGCAAGCTTGGCTGGATCATGAAAAACCGTCTGATAACGCGTGTTATCCGTATCATCGGCATGGCGCTCAAAGTAGGGCGGAATAGGCAGCTCACCATAGAGCTCGAGATGCGGCAAAATAGGCGCGTCGAACGCCAAAACAAATAAGTTATCCTGACGACCAATCATCACTGCCGTCATATGCCCATCAGCAAGCGCCACGCGTTGCCCAAGCTTCAGCGCCTTACTGGCCTTTACATGGCAAAGTGCGATGTGTTCTTGATTAACAGGCTCATCATTCATATCCGTTAAGTGTAACGTTAGTGCCTCAACCTCTGAGAGGTTGACCAACCGCTCGATTAATACCTCAATCTTACCGCCCGTGTCTTTTTGACCAAATAAGCGCGCTTTCATCACTTTGGTATCGTTAAACACGATCAGATCACCGGCATTTAATAAGTCGGGCAACTCAGCAAATAAACGATCCTCTACACTGGCCGTATTTTTCTGATTATCAGTGGCTAAATGTAGAAGTTTTGAGGCGGAGCGCTGTGCTAAGGGATAACGAGCAATCAGACTGTCCGGTAGCTCATAGTCATAATCATCAACACTGAGATAGTCTAAGACAGCGTTGTCTGTATCATTATCAATTTGGGTGCGAGTCGTAGAATCTAGAGGATGAGAATCAGTCATAATCAGTCTTTAAAGGAAGGTAAATTTTGGCGTCATTGTAGCAGAAATGAGATTGTGAAAGCAGCGTTTAATAGAAGGAATTGATGCACCTTGACGCTAGTTAAATCATGCAAATAGCCTAAGCAAAATATTTAAAATCTTATTAAAATCTATTCACCATTTATAATTAAAAATATCATTCAAATAAGTTTAGCTGGGGCAATACCTGCGCGGCGGGTACTAATGATGAGAAGGTAACTCCTACCAGTCGAATCGGTAGCTGACGCGGGATATCTGAGAACAACTTATCAAGCCAATAATGAGCAGATTCGGCACTATCAAAAGCAGTCGAAAGCGTGTGTGAGCGAGTGATTTGGGTAAAGTCTGCGTATTTTATTTTGAGCGTAATGGTATAAGCGATAAGCTGCTTCTTTTGTAATTGACTGAAAGCATCCTCGTTTTGCTCATAAATCTGTACTCGTAGTGCATCATCATCGTTTAAATTCTCTGTAAAAGTGGTCTCCGAACCGACAGATTTATGCGTGCGCTCAGACTTTACAGCGCGCTCGTCACGGCCATGGGCAATATCATGATAAAACTGGCCACGCTTGCCAAACTCTTGTACCAACACAGTGGCTGACATGCTTCGAAGGTCAGCACCATTATTGATTCCCATGGCATGTAGACGCTGAGCGGTAGCTTTGCCAATACCGTGAAAACGCTCGATAGGTAATGTACTGATAAAGGCTTCGGCATCTGCTGGTGTAATGACGGCGATACCGTTGGGTTTATTGATATCAGAGGCAATCTTGGCTAGCATCTTATTAAAAGATACGCCAGCAGAAGCGGTCAAACCTGTATGCGCTAAGATCTCAGCCCTGACCCAATTGGCCATTAGCGTGGCTGAACCTTGATGGACTTGCAGTCCGGTGACATCTAGATAAGCCTCATCCAATGATAATGGCTCGACATGCGGCGTTAAGCGATACATAATTTGGCGGATATCATTGCTGACTGCTCGATAAACGTCGAAGCGCGGCCGGACGAAGATCACTTCTGGACAACGTTTGCGCGCCTCATAACAAGACATGGCAGAACGCACGCCAAACTGACGCACCTCATAACTGGCGGCTGCTACAACGCCGCGACCACTTGGATCGCCGCCGACCACCAAGGGTTTGCCGCGCAGCTCAGGAAAGTCGCGCTGCTCAACACTGGCGTAAAAAGCGTCCATATCTATATGGATAATCTTACGTGGGCTTGGAGGTTTAGAGGTTGTCATAGACTTTATTCTACCTGACATAAAGCTTTGATTCAGTATCAATTATGGCCACAAGCCATATATAGTTGATTCTAAATAACATGGATATAAGAAAGAATAGAGCGGGACTGGAACCAATTTTTCTTGCTTGCTGTGCCTTCGCAGGCAAGGGCATCAAAAAATGAGTCCCATTCTCGCTGTGTCTTTTTTATATTGGATTGACTATAACTATGTATTTAAAAACAGTGCTCAAACATATATTTGGTTAAGCTAAAATTAGCACTTAATAAAATATGTACAATGATTGGTATGTAAGACTAGGGCAACGTGCTACTAAGATAAGTTTTGCTTGCTTGCTGTGCCGGCGCAGACAGAGGCTACGCAAAATTTATCTTAGTAGCATTTCATTCGTTTTATTTGGTATCAACCATATGTGATGTGGTCATTTATCACAAACCATATACTGGCAAATATTACTACATGACTGATATTCAAAACGGAGTTTACTTGTGAAGAAGTTCGAAGAAATATGTCTGTTGGTCATTGATGACATCAAATCTGGTAGAAAAAAAGTGGGGGATAAGATACCTTCCATCCGAGCGATGGCAGAAAAACACAAAGTGTCTAAAAATACCGTTGTCACAGCCTATAACGTCTTGCTTGATCAGCACTGGATCAAGGCGCTGCCTAAGTCAGGATTTTATGTGGGTGAAGATTTGTCCAATACAGCGCTGCTAAACTCGACTCCTTTTTATACGGGCATTGATCTATTGGAACAGCAAATGATCGACCAGTCCCATCATAAACCTGGTGCGGGCCGTTATCCTAAGGAGTATATGGACAAGCTAAACCTAGAGCGCTACTTAGGGCAGGCAAGTGACAGTTTTGGGAGTGAAAGCGCTGAGCTGGCACACTTCGACCGTGGTAATGGTGATCCGGCAGGCAATGTGTTACTTCGAGGATTGATTGTCGATATCTTAAGCAAACGTGCGTTAAAGGTTGATTCGCAAAACGTACTATTGACCTACGGTACTAATCATAGTTTGGATTTGATTATCAGGCAGTTTTTGTCCAAAGGCGATCATGTCATCGTAGAGTCTCCTGGCTATTACCCGCTATTTAGCAAGCTTGAGTTGCAGCATGTTGGTATCAAAGCCATTAAGCGAACTAGACTTGGTTTGGATGTGACTCATTTAGAATCCATCATTCTTCGATTCCAGCCTAAGATTTTATTTTTGCAGCCTTTTGCCCAGAACCCGACAGGGACAGACTTGACGGTTCAAAACATGGCGGATATTGAAGCATTATGCATCAAACATAACGTACTCATTGTTGAAAATGATCCGTTTTTATTAGCAAGAGACGGCGCTGCCAGTTATTTTTTCAATCAAAACTGTCCCGTTATTTATGTCAGCAGCTTTTCAAAAACAGTGTCTGCTTCAATCAGATGTGGTTTTATCGTCGCCTCTCAAGCAATGATTAAATCACTCACGCGGCTAAAGATGATCACCGTCATTAATACCTCGTCCATCATGGAAAATATTCTCAATCATCTGATCACCAGTGGCACGTTGACCAATCATCTACAAGCGCTTAAACACCTATCTGCTGAAAAATCAGCCGCTGCTATCACTGCGCTAAATAAAATCGAGGGACTCACACTTTACCCGCACAATCCTAGCGGTAATTTTTTGTGGTTTCGTATTCCTATGGATGACAAAAAAGCGGTCAATGATGCCAAAGACAACAATATTTTTATCGCGCCAGGCAATCTTTTTTTTCCATCGGATCCGGCTTATTTTGCGTTAAGAGTGAATAAGTTTTATATAGACAAAACCACGGTTAAGTTTATTAAAACTATCATATTCAATAATCGTTAGATCCTATTATTACTCGTTATTGAAAACTATCCATTCTACTTTTAATGATGTTTTAAGTGGTTTTTAGTCCAATGTTCAACACGTCCTAGAGAAAATCACTCTGTATTTTCTCAAAAGATGCTGATATTTACAGATATTTTCGTAAATGTATTCAGTCAGATATATCGCTCATTTTCCCAGCAATCGCCTGTCCTAATGCAAAAAATTATACTAAAAATGGGTACAGTTTTCTGTGAAAAAGCTACTCTGTACCCTTGGAAGCATCTGCTGCCCATGATATTTCTATTAGAGCTGACGCTACCTATTAGACTATGGATAGGCTGGCGGGTAGAAATATGACAAGGAAGAGATCAACGCTCAATCACGAGGAGAAGGAATTTGTTGGCACTATTGGGATTTTTGACCATTGCGGTATTTTTGGCCCTGATACTAACTAAGAGAGTGTCGGTAATAGTTTCACTGATTTTAGTACCGATCATTTTTGCTTTGATTGGCGGTTTTGGTAGTGAGCTTGGCACCTTTATGTTGGATGGCATTGTGAGTGTGGCGCCCACAGGCATCATGTTAGGCTTTGCGATTTTGTTTTTTGGTGTGATGAACAATGCAGGCTTGTTTGATCCATTAATTTCAAGAATCTTAAAATTGGTTAAGGGTGATCCGGTAAAAATCACCATCGGCACGGTTGTCATCGCGATGATCGCTCACTTGGATGGCTCTGGCGCTTCCACTTTTTTGATTACCATTCCTGCACTGCTACCACTTTATAACAAGCTAGGCATGAGCCGTATTGTGCTGGCTGGTATGGTCGCGCTTGGAGCTGGGACGATGAATCTAACGCCATGGGGCGGGCCGACAGCGCGCGCGGCCGCTGCATTGGATGTCAGTACCGCCCAGCTATTCAATCCTATTATTCCCGCCTTTATCGCAGGTGTGCTCTGGATTATTTTTGTGGCTTATCTGGTCGGCAAAAAAGAGCGCAAACGCTTGGGTATTCAGGAGATGGAGCACAGCTTACAAGACGAGCTGACGGAAGAAGAACGCGGTATGCGCCGTCCAAAACTGTTTTGGTTCAATTTGGTTTTAACGGTTTTGACCATTGTAGCTTTGGTGCAAGTTTGGCTGCCGTTACCGATTGTCTTTATGGTGGCGTTTGCCGTCGCTGTACTCATCAACTATCCCAAACCGAATGATCAAATGGATCAGATCAAATCGCAGTCTGTGGGTATGATTACCGTTGTTTCTATTATTTTTGCGGCGGGTATCTTTACAGGGATTCTGTCAGGTACAGGCATGATTACGGCGATGGCGACCTCTTTGGTCAATATTATTCCAGATTCAGTAGGCGGCTTTATGGGCGTCATTGTCGCTACCATCAGTATGCCGCTGAGTCTTATCTTTACACCCGATGCGTATTACTTCGGTGTGATGCCGATTTTGGCAGAAACAGGCAGTGCTTATGGACTTGATCCGGTGCAAATTGGTCAAGCGTCTATGCTTGGACAGATGACAACTGGATTTCCTTTAAGCCCGCTCACTGCCTCAACGTTTTTGTTAATTGGTTTGGCAGGGGTTGAGCTTGCTGATCATCAAAAATTCGTTTTTAAATGGGCGTTTGGTACCACCATCGTCATGACCATCGTGGCTGTGATCACAGGTGTCATTATATAAATAGAAACGTCATATAAATAGAAAAATAGGGAAGTATGTTATGAAATCTATCAAAATCGGCTCGGGTGCAGGGTATTCAGATGACCGATTAGAGCCCGCCCTTGATATCATGCGACATGGAGAGGTCGACTATATTGTTTTTGAATGTCTGGCAGAACGAACGATTGCTATCGCGCAGCAGCGAAAAATGAAAAACTCGCAGCATGGCTATGATAGCTTGCTTGAATACCGTATGGAGCAAGTGTTACCGCTTTGCGCTGAAAAGAGAGTCAAAATTGTCACCAATATGGGGGCAGCCAATCCGAAAGCTGCTGCTGAAATGATCAAACAAATGGCTGAAAATCAAGGTTTGCATAACCTCAAAATAGCAGCCGTCACAGGTGATGATGTGTTCTCAGAAATCGGCCGCTATCAGAATCAGACGCTGCTAGAGAACGACAAACAGATCAAAGACCTTGGTTCATCAATCGTTTCTGCCAATGCGTATATCGGCGCGGCAGGTATTGTACGAGCACTAGAAGCAGGTGCAGATATCGTCATCACTGGTCGCGCCGCTGACCCCTCATTATTTCTAGGCCCTATGATTTATGAGTTTGGTTGGTCGTTTGAAGACGCTGAGCTCTTAGGTAAAGGCACGATAGGCGGCCATTTGATGGAATGCGGTGCGCAAATCACAGGTGGGTATTTTGCAGACCCCGGCTATAAAGACGTGCCGGAGCTTTGGAACGTAGGCTTCCCCATTATGGAAGTCGACGAACAAGGCGATTATCACATTACCAAATTGGCAGATGCTGGTGGTTTGGTGTCGTCAGCCACCGTAAAAGAACAGTTGCTATATGAGATCCATGACCCTGCCAATTATCTCACGCCTGATGTGATTGCTGACTTTTCTTATGTCCAAGTCGAAGAAGTGGCAAGCGATGTCGTCAAGGTATGTGGCGGCTCTGGCAAACCAAAGACGGGCTTGCTAAAAACCAGCATCGGCTACAAAGACGGTTATATCGCGGAAGCAGAAATCAGCTATGGCGGTGCAGGCTCAGTGGCAAGAGCGCAATTGGCCAAAACCATTATCGAAAAAAGACTGGCTGCCCAAAGTATTGAGCCAATTGAGATGCGTTATGATTTTATTGGTCTCAACTCTTTATACAGCAATGCGTTCCTCGATACACAAGAGGTGCCAGAAGCAAGGCTTCGGGTTGCCGCACGAACAGACGACGAGGCAGTCGCTAACGCCATTGTGCGAGAAGTCATGTCTCTTTACACCAATGGGCCAGCAGGGGGCGGCGGTATTCGCTCGAATATCAAGGAAATTGTCTCTATAGGTTCC
This sequence comes from Psychrobacter halotolerans, assembly GCF_039680845.1. Taxonomy (NCBI): domain Bacteria; kingdom Pseudomonadati; phylum Pseudomonadota; class Gammaproteobacteria; order Moraxellales; family Moraxellaceae; genus Psychrobacter; species Psychrobacter halotolerans. Next base: position 77,828 of record NZ_JBDKWD010000004.1, read on the forward strand.
ATTTTGATTCCGGAAGCAGACACAGATATTAACGTTTCATATTGGGAGGTAACCTAATGAAATTACGCGACATAGCCCATTCCCGAACTGGTGACAAAGGCAATATATCCAATATCTCGCTAATCGCTTTTAAAGCAGAAGATTACGAGTTGATTAAGCAAAAAGTGACAGAAGCGACTGTAAAAGAATGGTTTAAAGACATCGTACAAGGCGACGTTGTCCGGTATGAGTTGGCAAACCTTAACGCCTTTAATTTTGTCATGTATGGGGCACTAGGCGGCGGTGTGACCAAGTCATTAGCACAAGATATGCATGGCAAAAGCCTAAGCTCTAAATTATTGGATTTAGAGATATAGATAAAAACTGGTAAAAATAAGAATTGTTTTTTGATATAGTCGATACTCAATAAAATCGATACATGACATTATAGGGCGCGGCTGATACAAATTTTTCTTGCTGGCTGCGGCGTGGCTGACAGAGGTGGCAAAACATTCATCCCAGACGCGCTGACTCTTTTTATAGTGATCTTACTATAAGCAATCCACATGAGTCTTTAAAGAGAGTGCCTTTATTTAAAGGTACTCTTTTTTGTTGAACATCGATTAATATATACTCTTCGATATCTCGACCTTTATTGATTATAGGTCATTTATCAGTTATCTAACGCATAATGATGCTCAAGATTTGACTAAAAAGGGAATAAGAAAATGAAAGGGATTACACGTTTTTCAAATAGTTTGATGGAAAAGTATCTGCCAGATCCGTTTTTGTTCGTCATTATCTTAACCGTGGTGATTTTCGTTCTCGGTTTGGGATTGACCGACTCTTCACCAGTACAAATGGTTGCCTATTGGGGAGAAGGGTTTTGGGCGCTACTGGCGTTCTCTATGCAAATGGTGCTGGTGCTAGTAACGGGCTTTGTACTCGCAAGCAGTCCGATATTTAAAAAGGGACTTGGTAAACTTGCAAGCTTTGCCAATTCGCCTAGCAGCGCCATTATTTCAGTGACCTTGGTATCACTGGCAGCCAGTTGGATAAACTGGGGATTTGGTTTGGTGATTGGGGCACTATTTGCCAAGGAGCTGGCGAAGCGGGTTGAAAACGTTGATTATCGCTTGCTGATTGCCAGTGCGTATTCTGGATTCATTATTTGGCATGCAGGTTTTTCAGGCTCCATTCCTTTGTCAATTGCGACAGAGGGGCATCCATTCGCTGATAAGATCGGTATTATTCCAACGAGTGCCACTATCTTTGCCACTTATAACTTAATCATCGTGGTTGCGTTGGTCATTATTGTCCCTGTATTAAACCGTCTAATGATGCCAAAAGCAGAAGACACGGTGACCGTCGATCCCAAGCTTTTGGTTGATCCTATCGCTGAGGAAGTGCCAGAAAAATCTGACATGACGCCAGCAGAGCGGTTAGAGAATAGCTGGACATTATCGATGGTCATCGGCCTGATGGGCATTGCTTTTATTGTTTATTATTTTGTCCAGAATGGCTTTGCGTTGACACTCGATTTGGTTAACTTTATGTTCTTGTTCCTTGGTATTATATTTCATGGAACACCTCGTAAGTATTTGATAGCGGTGCAAGAGGCCGTCAAAGGAGCGGGCGCTATCATTGTACAGTTTCCGTTTTATGCAGGCATTATGGGCATGATGACCGCGTCTGGTTTGGCGGCTATTATGTCAGAGGCATTCGTTAGTGTGTCGACAGCAGACACCTTACCGCTTTTTGCTTTTTTAAGCGCCGGACTGGTTAACTTCTTTGTTCCCTCAGGTGGCGGACAATGGGCGGTACAAGCGCCGATTATGCTAGAAGCGGCAGACATGCTTGGTAGTGATCCAGCAAGAGTAGCGATGGCTGTGGCGTGGGGGGACGCGTGGACCAATATGATTCAGCCGTTTTGGGCATTGCCAGCGCTCGCCATCGCAGGACTGAAAGCCAAAGACATCATGGGTTTTTGTGTCATTGTTTTATTCGTCAGTGGCGTTGTGATTGGGCTGGGCTTGTTGTTCTTATAAATAGAAATTAAAGGGCGAAGCCTTGCCTTTATAGGTGAGGCTTTTTTTTGCAAGATAGAAATGAAAGTAAGAGTTCAAGCAAGTTGTAAAAGTAAATTTTTATCAATAAAACAGTAATAAAGAAGATTACTGTCAATTTTACTGTTAAAAATATCAGTTCGAGATAAAAGTATTTACATATTCAAAGACAACAAAAAATCCCCAACCCTTATGACGTATGGGCTAATTGGACTTGCTTATACTACTGCTTGCTTGTACTACTATATGGTACCAGTAAAAGATACAGACTTAGCACAAGATATAGTTTCACCGCCACCGACGAACCAGAACCTAAATAGTGACAGCGGAAATACAGATGGTCATAATAACAAGTGGGCATGGGGTATAGCTGCAAGTGCTTTTTTTCTAGGAGCTATTGGGGTAATAGCATGGGGTATAGCAGTAGTATTTTCTTTTATAGATTATAAAAAGTTTAAAGAAAAAGATATAGAAATATCGCCAAAATGGATGGTTTTTATACCCATCTTCTCTGCACACGACAAAAAAATCATCCCCAACCGATTTTCATGGGTTTAGGGGTTAAAAAACTAACTAACTGTCGAAATACAGTCTTATCATTGTTAAAAAACACCAAACGAAGGCCCTCAATCAACAAATCTAGGCCAAGCGCAAACATACTAGCTTGAGGGCGAGAGTTTGACTTCAACTTGCGTTTTAACGGCTTATCTTTCTCTTTATAAATACCGACATGATAAGCCCAACAAAATGCTAAGGCATTAACTGCGACTAATTTACTGACCCGATCAAGATAGGTTAAGTAGGTATCTTCAAGGTTAAAGCCACGGCCTTTTAAGCAAGCAAATAAATTCTCAATTTCCCAACGCTTAGCATAGCTCGTCATCGCATCCACTGTTTCTAGTTAATTGGTCGCGACAATCACTAAACCGTGGTCTTTATCACGCTTGGCAAATACTCGAAATAAACAAAAATCGACAGTCAGTATCCACCCATGTCGATATGTTTCTTGATGGCTAACATAGCGCAATAATTCTTTAATCTGTACCAAATTGCCATGATTATTTCTCACTTTACTGTTCTTCTTAATACGTATGGCAAAGGGTATGTGATTATGCGTGAGCCAGTTAAACCATTTTTCGCCAACAAACTCTCTGTCTGCTAGTATCATCTCAAGGTTATCTTTGCCAAATTGTTTGATAAACCGCTCAATAAGTTCACAGCGTTCAAGATGGTTTGTATCACCTCGCTTATCTAGCGTTTGCCAGTATAAGGGAATGGCTATACCTTTATATACCACCCCTAGCATAAAGATGTTGAGGTTTCTTTTACCCCATTTCCAGTTGGTACGGTCAATGGTTAAGGTGACTTTGCCTAGCCCAAATGGTCGATATATCATCAAAGCCAGTTGATCGTAGTCAATCCTCGCTTCGGCGATAAATCGTTGTAGTCTGCGATAGTGACTGTCGGTCTTGCCACCATTAGGGATGTGTCTTGCTATTTTTTTTAAGATTACTGCTTTGAGCAGTAATCAGGGCGAGTATCATTAGGCTCAAACAAGTGATTCTTGCCTTGTTCATGCTCAGGTTTTGGCTTAAAGTTGCATTAAGTCTGTTAAGGTTTGGCATGGTCTAATTCGTCATAAAAATTACTATTATGCCTTTGCTTTAACAGACTTTTTTGTTTTTTTTGTCGTGTGTAGAGAAGAATAAGTTAAAGATTTTTTTACTAGCTGCTTTAGCGATAATCATTATCTAAGATAATCTCGTTAAAGCAGCCATGACTTAACTCTTAAATATTAAAAGTTAAGGGTAAATTTGAAAAATTAAGGAGTTAAAATGACTTTACGACATTCTTCTTCACGCTTTTCGAAAATTTCATAACCTTTAGCAGCGTCAGACAAATTCATACGGTGAGTAATAATAGCTTCAGGTGATAAATCACCATTTTCAATATATTCTAATAATTGCGGTAAATACTTGTGTACATGGGTTTGGCCCATTTTGAAAGTAAGCCCTTTATCAAAAGCGTCACCAAATAAGAAACCGTGAATGGGTCCTGCATACACACCAGGAACACTAACGACCCCGCCACGACGCACAGCTGCAATACATTGACGTAAAGCTGCACCACTTGACCCTTCAATTTTCAAATTGGTCATTATTGTTTCTAGCATACTGCCTTTGGCTTCAAAGCCAATCGCATCAATAACGCCATCAACGCCGCGATGTCCTTTGGTCTGTTCAATGATGAATTCAGCAGCATCTACCTTATCGAAATTAACCGGAATAGCCCCGTACGTATCTTTGGCATACTGCAAACGGTAGTCATTATGATCTACCACGAAGATCTGCTCAGCGCCTAACATTTTGGCACAGGCTGCTGATAATAACCCCACAGGCCCCGCACCATAAATAGCTACGGTTGAACCTTTAGTAATATTGGCATTAGTCACGGCCTGCCAAGCAGTCGGTAAAATATCTGATAAAAATAAAACCTTCTCGTCTGAGAGTGAGCCAGGTACTTTGAACGGACCAAAATTACCTTTAGGAACCCGTACAAATTCTGCTTGTCCACCAGGAATCCCACCATATAAATGGCTAAAACCAAATAAAGCAGCCGGTGGCGGAATTATTTTTTTATTAATAGCAGCGCCTGGGCCTGTATTTGTAGTCTCACAAGCAGACATTAGGTCATGCTGACAGAAAAAGCAGTTACCACATGCGATAACAAAAGGAATAACAACTCTGTCGCCTTTCTTAACAGCAGTGACTTCAGAGCCTACTTCTTCAACCACACCCATAAACTCATGACCGAAAATATCGCCTTCCTCGGTTGCAGGCATTTTGCCACGATACAAGTGTAAATCTGAGCCACAAATTGCAGTCGCAGTCACACGTAAAATAACATCATCTTTTTCTTGCAGTTTAGGGTCTGGGACATTGTCCACTCGCACATCTTTAGCACCGTGGTAGGTTAGAGCACGCATAATTTCTCCAATTAAGTAAAGATTGCAAAAGCTAGATAAACAATAAGCTGTGATAATACAAGATAAAAAATTATTAGAATCAGTGGTTTATGTTATCTAAGTTACGTATTATTCAATTATATTAGCACCTTGAAAATCGAGATTTATAATTAACGTGTGTTAAAAAGGTTGCGTGTTGTAAGTAAAAAGCGTAGTCGTGTAAACTAAGATGAGAGGGAAAACTATGTTGGGATATGGATGATTTAATTGCATTTATGAAGTGAATGTACATGTTGCCAATTCTATTGAAATAAATATTAAGGCAAATTACTAATTATTAGAAACAGTGTTAGTTTCTAAAAAATAAGTATAAAAAAGCCCTAGTCTTTATGATTAGGGTTTTTTTTATATATTGTGCCATTAGGTCTGACCATGAGATACAGCATAGGGTGGTTTTTGACAGAGACTAGGTATTCTTTGTCATCGGCTTTATGACTACTGATACTGCGGTCGGAGCTAATAGGCTTGCGAGCTTCCATGACTGATACCCCAATGTACATTTAAAAACCAGTGTACATAGTAGTGTACATCAGATGCATGGATTAGGATAGATAACACAGGACAGTATAAGACGCCAGATACAACAAAGCCCCTGATATCAGGGGCTTTAGCTATTCTATAAGATAGTATAGAACTATGTATTGGTACCAGTGGTCGGACTCGAACCGACACGCTTTTAAAGGCAACGGATTTTGAATCCGTCATGTCTACCAATTCCATCACACTGGCATGTTAGAAGATAATATCTATTATTGATTAGCCATAATAGTTCTTATCGAATTGGGCTACAGGGTTAACTCTGTATAGGCTGCGTATTATAGCAGCCTATTTTTAGCCGTCAAGAATTATTTTAAATTATTTACAATTAAGTCTTTTAAATACTCATTATCCAACAAACGCACGCTCAACAGCATAGTCCGCTTGTACACCCATACGCGGTGACACGGTCAAACCAAAGTCGTCCAAAATCGCTGAGACATCTGCGTTAAACGGCATACTGCCACATATCAAGACACGGTCATCGTCTTTGTTGATTGGCGGCAATCCAATGTCTTCAAAAAGCTTGCCTGACGTCATCAAATCGGTCACACGGCCTTGGTTTCTAAATTCTTCACGAGTCACCGTTGGATAGTAGATGAATTTTTCGCGATACCATTCGCCAAAGATCTCATCATTAGGCAGCTCGTTTTCGAACATGTCGCGATACGCCAAGTCTTCTGCGTGACGTACACCATGAACCAAAATGATTTTCTCAAACCGCTCATAAACTTCAGGGTCACGCGCCAATGCCAAAAATGGCGCCATACCAGTCCCTGTTGAGAGCATGTATAAGTGTTTGCCTGGGAGCAGATCGTCTAGTACCAGCGTACCTGTCGGCTTTTTGCTGACCAATAACTCATCGCCCACTTTGATGTGCTGCAAACGCGACGTCAATGGACCATCTGGAACTTTGATAGAAAAGAACTCTAAATGATCTTCATAGTTCGGGCTAGCAATTGAGTAAGCGCGTAACAGCGGCCTGCCATCAACAACGATGCCAATCATCGCAAACTCGCCATTGCGAAAACGTAAGCCGTCATCACGAGTGGTTTTGATGCTAAATAGAGAGTCATTCCAATGATGAACCTCTGTGACCGTTTCGGTGCGAAGTTTTGACATAAAGTCCTCGTCAATAAGTTGCTATCTTTGTCGTTAAATTTAGATGAGTATTAAATAAAGGTTTTCAATGTTAGATTACAGCGTATAAAGAAGTCTCTGAACCGTGATAAGTGTCTACAGAGCTGTCTTGCAAACATTAATTTTGTGAGCGTTCGATGATACCATGAATTTACTGACCAAAAATCTGAGCGCTATTCTAACATTTTATGGAATGTTGTCAGTATGTAGAGAGGGCTTGAAGGTCTATAAAAACGTACCATAGCGTACGATATGAAAAGGCTGGCATCGAATTGCTTGCTCATCATACCAAACTTTAAAATAAAAATCCGTCCAGCAGCAGTGATGCAGCATGATAAAATGGAATATCGTTAGCGAGTAATTTTGTAAGATTGGGCAGATGGGTTTGATAAAAGCATCTTGTCATTGATGGAGTGGGTCTATGGGTTATGACAATAGGTGTCGTGACAACGCGTCTCAAAAGGAGGAGCACCGTGCGCCAATCATTGGTTATCACCGTGCGCCGTTGACGCAAAAATTCGGTGCGCCAAGGCAGCCCAATTTGGTCGCAGTGACCAGTATCATCGAGATGTCATCGCCTTACGATACGCCAGCGGCTTTTATTGGTTTAGAGGCATTCAGTCACATTTGGGTCAGTTGGCAATTTCATCACAACTATATCGACAAGGACAATAGGCTTAATAAAACAGACAGCGGTTTTCGTCCGCAAGTACGACCACCAAGATTGGGCGGCAACCAAAAAATAGGGGTGTTTGCCAGTCGCAGTATGTATCGACCGTCAGCGCTGGGACTGTCTGTCGTCAAGCTTGAGCGTATTGAGATCATAGAAGGTCGCGCGTTATTGGTTATTAGTGGGGCAGACATGATAGATGCCACACCGATTATCGATATCAAGCCTTATATCGCTTATAGTGATGCTATTACCTATGCAGAGAGTGGCTTTGCCCCAGCTGCGCCTGTGTCGTTAGACGTAACCCTCACCGAGTCCGCTTCTCAGCAATTTATCAATCTGGTTAATCGAGGGCAAGTGAATAAAAGTATTACTGAAGCGACTGATACAAAATCTGTTACGATCTCTGCTCGTCTTCAGCAAATACAAAGCCAATTACTCGCCTCTGATATCGATACGATTAAAGCGCTTATCGCGCAAGACCCGCGCCCCGCTTATCGCCGTGATGACACAAAAACGTCGTTTGTGATGCGTTATAAGTCTATCGATGTGACCTTTCGGTTGGTCGAATCAAGGAGTTTACAAATAACCGATATGGTAGAGGTGAGGGGGTAGCGTGCCAAAAACGCCTCATCGCGCTTATTGCTTAGTCCTTTATTAGTAATAGAGTAATTGTTTATAAGGCTTTACACTAAAATCCATTTCTACATGAATTCGTTGCCAATAATAAAAGAAGCAAAATATGTCTGTACAGAACTATTCAATCGTGATTGATTTGCGTTGGTGCCTAGATGAATTGTTGGCAGACAAAGTAATCGATCAGCGTGGTTACAATCTTGTCATTACCAGTCGTCGTGATAAGGCGCAGCATCCACTATTGACCATCAGCGAGTTTGGTTTACCAAATGGCCATGCTCTTGATCAAAACGCTGAAACCAAATTGACGCTTACATGGCTGAACCAGTGGCTGGCAAGTAAAGCAGGGGTGTCACTGATTCGTATTGATCCTCTGAAAGTCGATGTCCCAGCCGTAACGCAACTGATGTCCTTTGAGTATGCACGCTCGCAACATATTTTACCGATTGAAGTAAAACTTGATGAAGTGATCATCGGTACAGATCAGCCGTTTTATACGGATTGGCAGGCGAGTATCGAAAAGCTGATAAAATCTAGAAGCTACCGCACAGTTTATATCAGTCCTGATCAGATTAGTCGTTACCGGCGGGAATTTTATCAAGTCACGCAAGCGATAGCAGGTGCGAATAGTGTCCATAAACGAGCAGCGGCAGATGTGACCAATGTCGAGGCATTATTGCAACTGGGTGATAACACCAACCCCGATGCCAATGACCAGCACATTGTCAGAGTCGTCGACTGGCTATTACAATATGCTTTTGAGCAGCGTGCCAGTGATATTCATCTAGAGCCGCGTCGTGAGACAGGTAAAGTGCGATTTCGTATTGATGGCGTGCTCCACACCGTTTATGAGATGCCGCTGGCCATTATAGTGGCCGTGACGGCACGTATCAAAATCCTAGGGCGGCTCAATGTTGCCGAAAAACGCAAACCGCAAGATGGCCGCCTAAAAACGCGTACACCAAAGGGATTAGAGACTGAACTGCGACTGTCTACCATGCCGACGGCTTTTGGTGAGAAATTAGTCATGCGGGTATTTGATCCTGAAGTACTGGTGCGCTCGTTTGCTCAACTTGGTTTGTCTGGCAAGCAGCTTGAAACGTGGCATGAATTGACCGCGCATCCCAATGGCATTATTCTCGTTACAGGTCCGACAGGCTCAGGGAAAACCACTACTTTATATAGTACGCTTAAACAACTGGCCACTGAGCAGGTCAATGTCTGTACGATTGAAGACCCTATTGAGATGATAGAGCCTGCTTTTAATCAAATGCAAGTCAATGCGGGCGTCGATCTATACTTTGCTGACGGTATTCGCTCATTAATGCGTCAAGATCCTGATATCATTATGGTGGGTGAGATTCGCGACGCTGAAACAGCAAATATGGCCGTACAAGCTTCATTGACAGGGCATTTGGTACTTTCAACGCTGCATACCAATGACGCGCCGAGCTCCTTAACGCGTTTGCATGATTTGGGTATTCAGCCATTTTTAACGTCAGCGACTATATTGGGCGTAATGGCACAGCGCTTATTACGGACACTCTGTCCGCATTGTAAACAAGCCATTGAGGTCACGCCAGAGAGTGAGATTGCCATTCAGTGGCAAGAGCTGGTGCAGCCTTGGCGTGCTACGTTGCCTACTCAAATTTATACGGCTCAAGGCTGTGAACACTGTCGTCATACTGGTTATCAAGGCCGTGTTGGCTTATATGAGATCATGCCATTGTCCAATGAGTTAAAAAAATTGGTGGCTGCTGATGCAAGTTTAGACGTGCTCAAACAGCAAGCGTACCGAGAAGGGGTGCAACCGCTGCGTTTGTCTGGCGCAAAACGTATTAGCGAAGGAATCACCACCATAGAAGAGGTGATGCGCGTTGTGCCACTGCACTGATCATTATTGCACTGATTATCATTATGAAAGGCGGTATAAACTAGTCAACCAAGTTCACGTGGTCTCGCAACAAAAGCGATCAATACTAGCGACCCGTGGTAAGTAAAATCGAACGCCATTCTACTAGTGTACTGTTAAACCCTACTTGAAAACAGCCTTCTTTAGAGCAATAAATACTCTGACAACCTTTAATTTTCAACACGCCCTAACCTAGCAGTACCTAATCTCGTTTTTTTATTTAGTCGTTTTATTAACGAAAACCTTTTTTTAATGTGAGTGCTTATGTTTACTGATACCCATTGCCATCTCAACCGTTTAGATTTAACCAAATACGATGGTCAACTGTCTGGCGCGATTGCCGCGATGAAAGACGCCAATGTCACCCGTGCTATGGCTATTATGTGTGATTTTGAAGAATATGATAACATCACTAAGATTGTTCAGACTTATCAGGATGAAACGCTCAATCTTGGTATGAGTGTGGGTATTCATCCTTGTGAGGATATCAGTGTCTTACAATCAGCTACGACTGAACGCCTGATAGAAACCGCTAGTGCCGATCATGTGTGGGCAATTGGAGAGACAGGATTGGATTATTACTGGTCAACGGAGAATAAAAAAGAGCAGCAAGACAGTCTTGCGCGTCATATTCATGCCAGTCAACGTCTAAAAAAACCACTGGTGATACACATGCGTGATGCCAAAGAAGATACGATTGATATCTTAAAAAGTGAAGGCGCTGAACATGGCATTATTCATTGCTTTACTGAAGATTGGGAAACAGCAAAACGCGCGCTGGATTTAGGATTTTATATCTCATTTTCAGGTATCGTTAGCTTTAAAAGTGCGCAGACGATTCAGGACGCCGCACGCAAAATGCCGAAAGATAGAATGCTGATCGAAACGGATAGCCCTTATTTGGCTCCTGTTCCCAAACGCGGCAGACCCAATGAACCTGCTTATGTACCATACGTCGCTGCTTATATCGCAGAAATGTATGGTTGCAACGCACAAGAAATAGGCGAATTGACTGCAAAAAACTTTGAAAATTTACTAGCACAGTATCATTAAAATCGTTATGCTATGACCAATCAGTCATTTATCAGTCCGCTATGTGGCTTATAGGCTGAGTGATTTTAATGATAAATTTGAATACGTGATTGCCCATGTTTATTTAGAAAAATAAGCGTACCTTCTGTTGAAACTGCCAAGCCGTCCTTGCATAGACTTCTACTTTTTGCTGATGCGCTAACATAAACAACGGTGGTATGCTTAATCTTGTCAGATTTTAGGAGGGATTATGAGTCGTCAGCATCAGTTCAAGGCACGAGAAGAGAATATCTTAGCGATGGCAGAGCAACTACTACTCGAGTCGGGCGATGGTGATATTACTTTGGACAGTTTGGCAGATCAGCTCGATTTGGCTAAAGGTACACTGTATAAGCATTTCTCCAGCAAGGACGAGCTTTATTTGCGCATTATTATCCGCTATGAAGAGCAATTATTTGATATCAATCGTATAGATGACTGTCCATCAGCAGGCGTGGCCCGAATGATTTTTCAGCAGTTGTTCAATCCGCAAAAAGCAATGCTACTTAACCAAATTGAAGAGCGCTTAGCGGCATCGGTGACTGGTCTTAATCGCTTATTTGGCGAGCTATATGATATTCGTCGTCAGCGTATGAAACGTCTGATCGATATCATTAGTGCGTATTTAAGGGATGAGCATAGTAGTCTGAGCACTCGTGATTATTTGTCCTCTATTTGGGCAATGGGTCAAGGCGGGGCAGGCCTGTTGAACTCAAGCTTCTATCAGCGTTATTTGGGCCGCCGTGATACTCTACGTTATGCTTTTGTGCAGCAAATGCTTGAGCTGCCAAGTCATTATCCTGCTGAGGATAATGAGGTTATGGATGAAGACATGCAAGAGCTCGTAGAGCAAATTGACACTGAATCAGAAGAGCATCGCAATGCCAGTTATTAGTGTGGTTATTACCTGTTAATCTATTGACGCTTAGTTTATTAGTAAGGCTACTCAACGCTTCTCGTGTTGTCATATTCTATATTGCAGCACGCTTCAATCTCTATTTTTTATCATCTCGACAACTGACATCACCTCTCCACATACGACAACCTACTCATAGGCTTATAGGTGCAATATGCCGGTCACTGCCAAGTCTCAGTCCAGCTCAGCCACTATTTGCTATGTAGGCTTGATTCGTCAAAGTTTTTTGCCTGATAAGACGGACAGTCATTTATTGCGTTGTCCTTATCGACGTGAAAAACGGTTAATAGATAACGCGTCTATGGTATATCCACCCAACCCTGGTCGATCACAAAGAGGCTTTACCCTTGTTGAGATTGTGGTCGTGGTGGTCATTCTATCGATATTTGCGGGCATGATGAGCTTGTCCGTTGGTAGTAGCGAGTCCCGAAAAAACCGTGCCTTTTATGAGCATCTTACCGATTCATTGAATTATGTTCGATTGCTATCTGCTGAGCGCATGCAGCCTATGGGCTTGAGCTTACAAGCGGACAAAGAGGGACAGGTAAAACCTGTGATTGTCACCTTATCGAACCCTTATGTGGCTTATCAAACCGCAGATACGGTACCCAATAGCATCGATGGTCGCCCAAAAAACGCCATGGAGTTGTCTGCTGATCTGACGGGCATGTCAGGAGAGGGCGACAATCAACCGCCAACCCCAAGCTGGGACGTTGAGTCAGAAGTCAGCCTGCCTGATTTGCCAGCTGGTGTCAGCTTAAGGGTACAAAGTTTGGCTTCTAGTAATTCATCTGATACGGAAACAAGGCAGTTACAGCCTTGGTTTGCCGATCAAGCAGTGCCGCAGATACTATGGTTCGGTACAGGGCAAGCCGCGCCTGTCACTCTTGAAGTAATCCACAATTCTCGTCTGGTCGGTGAAGTGATTACGATCATGCCTGATGGCAGTATGATGATTGGACAGGGGTCATAGTTGATGGCTCTTTTATCCAAATCATCTCCTGTTATTGTCAAGAGAGCATCTTCTAAATCCAAACATGAGAGCGGCTTCACTCTCATCGAGGTCATGGTGGCTTTGGCCATTTTGGCAGTGGTTGCTGTTGCTGCTAGCCGCGCGAGTAGCGCTTATCTTAGCTCCGTTGATGTGTTGCGTACCCGCACGCTGGCTCATTTTGTTGCCCAAAACGCAGCGGCAGATTTGCGTATTCAAGACACCTGGCTCACGGCAAATAGTACGCAGAGTCTCAACGCTCAAGGTCGGGACTGGCAAGTAGTCATGACGGTTAGTGATGCGATTACGCCCTCATTAAAAAAGGTGAACATCGCGGTTGCACCTATTATAGATGGGCAAACAGGGACGGTAGTGACAGATATTGATGTGGTTGTTAGCAATAGCAAACAAGAGAGTGGCAGTCTAGATCTAGGCCGCATACCCTCTCAGGCCGCCAGTATGTCAGGACAGACAGGGGGCAATCCGTGAGGCAGCAACATGGATTTACTTTGCTTGAACTGATGGTTGCCATGGCCATCTTTGCGATGCTAGCGGTCGCAGGCTGGCAAGTGTTTGATGGTGTCAACCGAGCACGTGAACGGGCGCAATTTCACGCCGATCATTTGGCAGTATTGCAATATGCTTATTTGCAATTGCAGCAAGACATGGGACAAGTCATTCCTTATCAAGCAGCCAGCACCCAACAAGAAGGTGTCGCCAGTAATCGTAATATTGCCAATGCTGACAACGGCGCTCAAACCAATGATATAGTGCCTGAGCCTTTTATGCGCCTAGATGGCGAACATATAAGCTTTATGCGCTTTGCTGATCCCGATCCGCGCTACCAGAGCAGTGCGAGCATACAGCGTATCGAATACGTTTTTGTGGAAGACCGCTTGATTCGCCGTCAATACACAAGCTTAGATGGCGGACGTGATAGTGTCAGCTTAGACAGCGTATTGCTAGAAGGAATAACTGCCGGACGCTGGCAAGCGTATCTACCAGCATTGAGTCCCAAATTCCCTGATGAAAATGGCAGTAATAATACGGACGCGCCGTCTGGACAAGCAGCTGGTTTAGGGAGCGCACAGCCTGAGACCGCACTGTTGCCAAAAGGAGTGGCATTGAATTTTACTTATGAGGACATGCCAATCACTTGGCAATGGGCACTGACGCCGCCACCGATCGTGCGTAGTACGAATCAAAACGCACCTAACAATGTCGATAATGATAATAGTAATGGCGACAATGGCAATGACGAGAACAATAATAGCAGTAATGGATTCAGCGATAACGCTAATGGCAATATAGAAAACAGTGATTGAGTAGGGCGCATTAATTGAAAAGGTAGTACCAAAATGTATCACGTGATTGATAAGAAAGGCCATTTATGTCAATGACAGCGCACTCTCAGCGCGGCGTCGCGCTGCTCACTATTTTACTATTGGTGGTCAGCATTACGGTGGTTGCAGGCGCTATGCTTGCCAGCCAAAAGATAGCGATTAGGCGCAGTGGCTTGTTATTTGATCAAGACCAGCTGCTACAGGACATCCATGTTGGTCAACAGCTGGCCATCACCATGATTCGTGCTGACGATAAGCTAAATGATACGGATAGTGAGCAGGACATTTGGGCGCAGCCCTTACCGCCGTATAGTTTGGGCACGCATAGTATTGGTATCGAAATGCGTGATGAGGCCAGTCGCTTTAATATCAATAATTTGTATCAAAATGGCGCTGTGAATACCGCCGCCTTGGCTGTTTTTCAAAGACTTTTGACCCAGTTGAATGTAGAGCCTGATATTGCCGTGGCGGTACTTGATTATCAAGATCCAGACGGCGAAGTGTATGAAGATGGTGGCAATGAGAGTGTGGTATATGCTCAGCAGTCGAGTGCCACTGGCAACAGTACATTGCCAAATCAGCCTTTTTTGAGTATTGACCAGTTGCATGAGGTTCGAGGCGTCACTGATGAGGTATTAACGACGCTGCGCCCTTATATTACAGCAGCGCCTTACTATGTGCCTATTAACGTCAATACTGCCAGCCCCGTTCTGCTTGCTGCATTGATGGATGGCGCGACCAGCGAACAGATGCAAGGGCTCGTCGATATGAGGTCTAAGCAAGCGCTCGAGTCTATTGATGATTTGTGGCAATTGCCAGTTTTAAGCACGTTGGATGAAACACAACGACGAGATCTCACGCCCTTATTAGCAGTGGACAGTCAGGCTTTTATGGCGCTCATTACTGTGACTGACACTGCCAGTGTGGACGCGAGTAGCGGTCAAGCAAGACAGCGCTTTGCCACGGTATTGATTAGTAAAACTGCGATTAATGATGCAGTAGCGAACGGCAGTAACAGTAATTTAAATAACAGCAATTCCAATAACAGCAACTCCAATGACGGTGCCAGTGCTAATAATTCAAATCCCAGTGGTACAAGCGACGACAAACAAGCAAAAGACGTTCAAGTCGTGACGCAGCGTTTGTGGGCGTTTAGGCCAAGTTTTTGATAAATTTTGAGCACGCATCGTCAGTCTTTTAAACGTGTCTCTTCGCTAGACTTCCAATTGTAAGCGCCATAGAACAGCATTTGTGCTTGGCGAGTGCAGTTATGGAGCATGAGCTGTTTGTTTTCTTCAATCACATTGAGATCAATCTCATCGTCATGATCTTCGGTATAAGTTAGCTCTAACCAGTCGATGATCCACGAAAAGAACATGTTGACGCCAGCCTCGGCCAATAAGCGCCGGTCATAGGTATTAATATGAGTAAATGCGGGCTGTAGCGCCAAGTCTTCGGCCAAACTGTGCGCGTGCTTTTTTACCAGCTCGTTGATCGCTTTACGGACAGCTTCTGAGCCACCATAACGCTCACTGACTAAAAACTGCCAATAATAAGGCTGGTCGCTGACCATATATAAAAATAGCTGAATGCTCTTGGCAATTTGGCGATCAAAGCTGCGTTTGCGGCCAATTTGCAAACTGTCACTTAGTATCGCTAGCGTACCGCCAAGCTCTTCTACCACCAATGCGCGCCCAAGCGACTCCATGTCATCGAAATGCCGATAAAAGGCAGTCGGTACAACGCCGACTTCACGGGTGACTTGTCTGAGGCTAATAGAGCTAAAAGATTGCCCTGTCATACATAAATCAAGCACTGCATTGAAAAAGGCGTGCCGAGTTTGAAGTTTCTTCTGTTCGCGACTGCTCATAATGTTTCAGAATTATCCAGTAAAGGTTTATCATACTTATTTCAGCGAATAAATACGACCAAAATAAATAACTTGTTTTAATCTATTAACCCATCATCGACTAAACGACTGTACCCCAGTGTCCTTGTAATTCCTGTGCCAATCGATACGCTTCATGATCATTCATACCGGTAATAAAGTCCAAGATGTTTAAAACGTTGTGGTAATGGTCGTCTGAAAGCTCACGGCGATGCTCATCAAGGTGCGGCTGTAGTAATTTAAGCAATCGCTGCTGCTCAAATGACATAGGTACTGTCATGGGCGCTGCCTGATTACCAGCCCAAGCGAGGGGCATAAAAGCATCGAGCAAACGATGCAAACATTGATTGGCCATTAGCTCCATTCTTACTTTGCTTGGATGGTTGAAGATTTTCTCGCGTGCCAACTGCTTGGCTCGATTGATGCCATTTTGCACGTCTGCCTCACAATGATCAAACAAGCTACCGTTTAGCTTTCCAGCCAGCATAGCGTCATTATTGGTAACAAAAGCGTCGGTGACGGTATTGACCAGTCGCATCATAGCGCGTGCCCGCAAGGACGCCAAGCTTTGCCTGACTGACATGTGGGCGGGCAAATGAATACTGCTGGGACGCTCGCCAATCAATTCATAAAAGATACTGGCCACCTCGGTATAGGTTAGCATATTCAGATTAATGCCATCTTCTAAGTCGATGAGGGCATAGCAGATATCGTCCGCCGCTTCTAACAAATACGCCAAAGGATGACGAGCAAAGCCATCATGCTGCTCGGAGCGCGGCAAGTGCAGGGTAGCTGCCAACGCTTCTAACTGTGATGCTTCACTTTCAAAACAGCCAAATTTCTGTACGTTGTTGCTGATACGGTGATTATTCACATCGTTACTGTGCGCCGCAAGCCAAGGGTATTTCATAAACGCACCCAGCGTGGCACAGGTCAGCCGCATACCATCTTTATCAGGATGATGCTCGTTGCGCACCAGTAGTCGGAAACCTTGAGCATTGCCTTCGTATGCCAACAGATCGAGCTGCGCATTGATATCTAGGTTTTGTAAGATGGCTTGAGGCTTAGGCTGCCTAAACCAATCACGAATCGCATACTCTCCCGCATGACCGAACGGTGGATTGCCAATATCGTGAGCGAGGCACGCGGCTTGTACAATCACCCCAACGTCGGCTGGCGAGACTCCAGTTGGAAGACCATTATCCAATGTATCATGGAGTTTTTCAGCAGCCATCATGCCTAAAGAACGCCCAATGCAGGACACCTCAAGCGAATGTGTCAAGCGCGTATGAATACCGAGCTGATTGGTTAAAGGATGGACTTGGGTTTTTTGATTGAGCTGGCGAAAGGAGTGAGAAAAAACCAGTCTGTCATAGTCTTTATGGAAGTGCGAGCGTGCCGTTTCGCCCGCTTTAGGCGTTTTGGTTGATCCAAGTCGCTGGGCGCTGAGCAGATGTGCCCATTGTGTGGTCGCGTTTGAAAATGATTGGTGGTTAGACATTATTATAATTATCCCAATGATGAACGGACGTATTTGTTCTATTGCTTCTTAGCATAGCAAAATAGTCGCGTGGGTTCATCTATTGTTGTTGCCTGCTTTATAGTCAGACAACGACCGCTTGTAAGGGTTTAATTATACAAAGGCTAGGATGTAAATAATATATAGTCAGTTGAAAATACAACGGTTATATAAATTTAAACGCGCTACTAGCACAAATTTTACTTGCGTGCTGTGCCTGCGCCGACAGAGGCTACGTAAAATTCATCCTAGTAACGCTATAACACTTTTGAGGTGTTAAACAGGGCAACCGGCTAGTGAGATAAATTTTCTTGCTTACTGTACCTACGCAGACAGAGGCGGCGCAAATTTTATCTCAGCAGCACGGTATTTATTTTATAGGGGCTTGCCTATATGTTCCCTAATAAGTTCTAGCCGTCTGTTTTTTGGCAATCGAATAAAATTGCTTCTTCACCTTCAGCGACACTACCGTCTAATGTTTTGTTGCTTAATACGGCTTTGGTGGCGTCAGCATTCAATTGCCATCTCATACCCGCATCATTTGCAATCCCAATATCAGTCTCATATGCGGCACCCGTATTGTTAGAGTTAGGTAGTGCCATCGCTGTCAAGTCATACTCAACGCCATCGATCAATAAGTGTGCGCTGGTAGCAGGTTGGGTGCTATCCTCAGGGTCATAATGAGCTTCAATGGTTTGTTCGGGCTGACAGTTATAGGTGGTCATGTCTGCTGCATCATGATGGTGTCCATCATGGCTGTGATCATGTCCGTCGTGTTCATCATGGCTATGGTCGTGGTCGTGCTCTTCATGACTGTGACCTTCATGAGTATGGTCATCTTCTTCATGGTCGTGGCCTTCATGATCTTGTTCGTGCTCATCGTGTGCCTCATCTACTACCGCAGCATCATCAGTGGTTTGCGGCGTCTCGGTTTTTTGTTCACAGCCTACGCCTATCAATAAAAAGGTAAAGCAAAGTAGAGCAGTCTTAGAATGAGTACGGGTAAGCGCTATCATGGAAAATGCCTTAATAAATAACAAAGTAAATGAATATAAGTATTAAAATTGCTACGTTATAATATAACATAAAGAGCATAAAAAAAACCAACATAGATTGCTCTACATTGGTTTTTATATCGAAGTCAGAATAGAATCAATCGATTTTAAAGAAAGTATGGTTCTACTGGGAGAAATTTTGCGAAGCATCTGTCACGCTCGCGAACAGCCAGTAAGGAAAATTGATACCAGTAGAACACGATGATTGTATGTATAGTCGATTCTAAATAAAACAGATACGTTATTTTATGGCGCGGAACTAATATAAATTTTTCTGGCTTGCTGTGCCTACGCCGACAGAGGCTGCAAAAAATTCATATCTGTCCCGCTGACTCGTTTTTATACCGAACTCACTATACAGTCTTTATTTTGGAATGACGGTAGATTACACGTTGAATCTAAAGTGCATTACATCGCCATCTTGTACGATGTAAGTTTTACCTTCTAGACGTGATTTACCAGCGGCCGCTGCGCCTTTTTCACCGTTGTACTCGATAAAGTCATCATAAGCAATGACTTCGGCACGGATAAACCCGCGCTCAAAATCCGTATGAATCACACCAGCCGCTTGCGGGGCTGTGGCACCAATAGCGACTGTCCATGCACGCACTTCTTTGACACCAGCGGTAAAGTAAGTCTGCATATCAAGCAGGTCATAACCGCCACGAATCACTTGATCAAGACCGGCCTCTTCCATATCCATCTCAGCCAAGAAGTCTTTTTTATCGTCTTCATCAAGCTGAGCGATTTCAGATTCGATTTGGTTGCATAGGGCGATGACGATTGAGTCTTCACCCGTGGCATAATTGCGTACGGCATCTAGGTATGGATTGTTTTCAAAGCCATCTTCACTGACGTTTGCGATATACATGGTTGGTTTTAAGGTGATTAAACCATAGCTTCTGATGAGTTTTTTCTCATCACTATCAAGGTTGGCTGCACGCGCCGCTTTACCTTCTGCTAGTAATGGCTCAACTTTTTTAAACACATCAAGCAATGCTTGCGCGTCTTTATCACCACCTTTAGCCTTTTTAGTTTGGTTGTGGATTGCACGCTCAACCGCTTCTAAATCGGCCAATGCCAATTCAGTATTGATGGTTTCGATGTCATCAATGGGGCTGACGCGACCATCAACGTGTACGACGTTGTCATCATCAAAACAACGTACCACATGAGCGATGGCATCGGTCTCACGAATATTGGCTAAGAACTGGTTGCCCATGCCTTCACCTTTTGAAGCGCCCGCGACAAGACCTGCGATGTCCACAAATTCCATCGTCGTTGGCAATACGCGCTCAGGATTGACGATGTCAGCCAATTTCTTTAGGCGTGGATCTGGCACAGGTACGATACCTGTGTTGGGATCTTTGGTACAAAATGGAAAGTTTTCAGCGGCGATACCCGCTTTGGTCAAGGCATTAAACAGGGTGGATTTACCCACGTTTGGTAGACCGACGATGCCGCAATTAAAACCCATAACGTTCTCTCAATGTAGTCATAAAATCAGTTGATAAACAACTTGGTTAAATAGTAAATCAAAATTGCGCATATTGTAGCAAATTTCACTCAATAGGGGTGAGGTTGTTATACTGGTTAAGCGCATTTTCATGACACTGTATCTGCAAGGTTTGGCGCTTACACTATTATGATAAGCTACGACTTATGATTCTTATTAAACGCCCATCTATCTGTTTTGCTAAGGACAGATGGCGCTGCACCCTTCGTCACAGGCAAGACCGTATAATGAAACCTAAGATTTTTGATACCAGTCATTATGACTATCCGCCAAACTTCGTTGAGATGAAACCCAAGCTTGCGCGTCTTGAACAGGCAATTGAAAAACTCGAAGCCAATTTGATACGGGCAGATGCGGAGGTGTTAAATCAGCGGCTCGCCAGCTCAGCACTGGAAGTGGATTATGCCAGTGAGTTAAATGCGGATCAGTTGTTGGCGGCGACCACGATTGAGGGCAAGGTATTGGTCATCGCTGGAGCAGGCTCTGGTAAAACCAAAACGCTAACGTATAGAACCAGCTACTTAATAGAAAATGGCGTGTCGCCCAAAGAGATTTTATTATTGACCTTTACACGTAAAGCGGCCAATGAAATCAAAAGTCGCGCCCAGACGTTGCTGGCAAGCAGTCGCATCAACGACGGTCAAAAAGAGGGCAAAGCATTGAATGGGATTACCAGTGGTACTTTCCATTCATTTTGCAATAGGGTACTGCGCCAATATTCAGGTCTACTTGGTATCAATCCGCGCTTTACGATTTTGGATACGGGCGATAGCGAAGATGCCATCGATCTGATCAATAAAGAGAAAAAATATCCAATTAACGTCACCGTTCAAGCATTTCCGCGCAAAAAAACGCTGCAAAAAATATTTTCAACATCGAGAAATCGCCGCATCTTGATTCGTGATTTGATTGAGAGCAGCTATCCTGATATCGCGACTCACATCCCTATTATTGAACAGCTGGCCGTTGATTTTCATGAGTATAAGCGCAGTAATCATTTATACGATTTTGATGACATTATCGGTCAAGTAGTACGTCATCTGAGAGACAATGAGAAGTTTCGCAAGCTTTTACAAAACCAGTATCGTTACCTGATGGTGGATGAGTACCAAGACACCAACATCCCCCAAAAAGCGTTGATTGATTTGATCTGCCAACCTGAGTCGGTGTCATTGATGGTTGTGGGTGACGATAACCAAAGTATTTATGCCTTTCGCGGGGCCAATTACGAAAATATTCTATTGTTTGGCGAGACGTACCCTGAGGCAAAACTTATCAAGCTTGAGCAAAACTATCGCAGTACGCCCGCTGTTTTAAATTATGTCAATGCGTTGTCAGCGCAAATTACTTTGGGTTATCAAAAGCAGTTGTACTCTGGCGCACTGACGGCGGGCGTAAAGCCCGTATTTTGCCGATTAAGCGACGAAACCAAAGAAGCGAAGTACATCGCTGATACGGTTTTGGCACTCAAATCGGAATATGACTATAAAGATTTTGCTGTGTTATGCCGCACGTCGTTTCAATCCAACTACATACAGCTTGAGTTGATGGAGCGCCGCATACCGTTTATCGTTGTCGGCGGTATCAAGTTCATCGAAAGACGTCACATTAAAGACGTATTGGCCTTCGTTAAAATACTCTATAACCCCAATGATACGATTGCGTGGCATCGTATTTTGACCTTGTTTAAAGGAGTCGGATCGGTCACTGCCACGCGTCTAACCCAAGCCATTACCGCTGATAACAACTCCTTTGAGCCATTACTAACCGCAAAGTTTGCCAAAAAAAGCACACAGCTTGCACCCCTGTATAAAGTATTGAGCGAATCCAGCCAAGCAGAAACCGTTGATACCATTATCGAGCGGATTCTTGCGTTTTATATACCCATCTTAAAAATCAATGAAGACAACTGGCGTGAGCGCAGTGAGGATTTTCGCGTTTTAACCAACTTAGCGGCAGAGCACGACAGCCTCGATAGCTTTTTAGAAAATCTGGCACTCGATCCACCCAATGATTCAATCGCCACAGTTGCAAAGACCGAGCAGGCAGAAGAAAGTAATGACAAGTTGACGATCTCTACCATTCATAGCGCGAAAGGACTTGAGTGGCCAGTGGTATTTGTGAATTCTTTGGTCGATGGCATGACCCCGCACCATCGCTCATTGAGTGATTTTGAAGCACTGGAAGAGGAGCGTAAGTTGTTTTATGTCGCTTGTAGCCGTGCTAAAAATCGGTTGTTTTTAACCGCGCCAGATTACTTTGCGAGTTACTCAGGGTACTTTGATAAAGTATCGCGGTTTATCGCAGAGTTGTCTGCTGAAAAGGTAACAGTTGAGACGATTAAAAAGTCTATTAAAGAAAGTGATGAGCCGGTGTGGTGGTGAGAGTTGAGTTGAGAATGGTTATTCCTTTTAAAAATGGCTTTCTATTAAATTCATAACCAAAGATGTGTCGCCGTAAAAATATTTTTTAGATAAGGGTTTAATATTTGGCTCAATGCGTTATATTACCACCTTATAATTTAGACCCCTATATTTTGACACACTGTATTAATATCCTATGAGAAGGACAGGTTATGCGCTATGAAGTGATCGTTATCGGTGCAGGTATGGTTGGTACCTCAATTGCATGGCATTTGCAAAAAAACAATTCAAACGTGCTGCTGTTAGACAAGAAGCTACCAGGGTCAGAGACGTCATATGGTAATGCTGGGCTGATTCAGCGTGAAGCGATTCACACTCATCCTTTTCCTCGTCAGTTGACGGAGATGATCCGAGTACTGCCCAACCAAGGGACTGATATTCGTTATCGCATACCCGCAATTTTGCGTTACCATCAAGCGCTGCTTCAGTACTGGAAATACTCTACGCCTGCGTCAGTCAAAAAGATTGAGTCTGAATGGCAGACGCTGATTGAGCATTGCACCAGTGAGCATCAGACCATGATTACCGCATCTGGCGCCGATGAGCTGATTACTCGTGAAGGGTGGTTGCAATTGCATCGCTCTGAAGAGACCTTAAAAGAAGCCATGGCGTTAGCGATAGATGCCCGCGAGCAAGGCGTTGAGCACAACGTATTGAACGTTGAAGAGTTAAAAGCCATGGAGCCGAGTGCCAATTTTGACGATTTCGTAGGCGCGATTCATTGGCTTAA
Source organism: Psychrobacter halotolerans (assembly GCF_039680845.1). Classification (NCBI taxonomy): domain Bacteria; kingdom Pseudomonadati; phylum Pseudomonadota; class Gammaproteobacteria; order Moraxellales; family Moraxellaceae; genus Psychrobacter; species Psychrobacter halotolerans. The sequence continues at coordinate 101,245 of NZ_JBDKWD010000004.1, forward strand.
CTCATGGCAAGTGTCCAACCCAAGCTCATTGGTAAAAGCCTATGCCAAAAATTTCCAAGACATGCAGGGTACGATCAAAGAAAGCGATGTAAAAGACATCGTGCAAGAGGCGGATGGCTGGAAAATTATTACTGACAGCGAAACCTACTATAGCGATAAGCTGGTGATTGCTGCAGGGCCTTGGTCTAACGATTTGATCAGACCGCTTGGTTATGATTTGCCATTGTTCCCAATGCGTGGCTATCATCAGCACTTTAAAGTGACTGATAAAAATACGATCAAGCACAGTATGTTTGATATGGACAAAGGCTTTGTCATGGGTCCGATGCAGCAAGGCATTCGTATCACCACGGGCGCTGAGATGACGACCATGAATGCGCCGAAAAACTTCGGGCAATTAAACACCGTATTGAAGTTCGCTAAAAAGATCTTACCGTTAGAAGACGCGGTAGAGAGTGAAGCGTGGGCGGGATCGCGTCCTTGTATGCCAGATATGAAGCCTGTGATTGGCCCGGCGAATAAGCACGAAAAATTGTGGTTTGCGTTCGGACATAGTCATCAGGGCTTTACACTTGGGCCGATGACGGGACGTCTTGTAGAAGAGATGATTCATGAGAAGCCTTTACTGGTTGATCTTGCGCCGTTTAGTGCTGAGCGTTTTTCTAAATAAACGCGCGTTCAGCATATTTAGCACAGACTTAAATTTATAAATTGAAGGTATATGACATGATAAAAAAGCTACATAGTACTCCACGCATGAGCAGAATTGTCGTCCATAACAAGACTGTATACTTATGTGGTCAGGTCGGTAATGCAGAAGACGATATCAAAGCGCAAACATTGACTTGTTTGGAAAAAATCCAAACGTTATTAGAAGAAGTGGGTAGCGACAAGTCGAAGCTACTATCTGTCACGGTTTGGATCAAAGACATGGCAGACTTTGCCGCTATGAATGAAGTCTATGACAAATGGTTTGAAGGCATCCAGCCACCAGCGCGTGCTTGCGGCGAGTCAGCGTTGGCACGTCCGGAACTACTGGTTGAGATGATCGCTATTGCCGCTGAGTGATAGATTGATTGTAATAGCTGTATAAAAAAAGGACATGATAGCGATATCATGTCCTTTTTTGTGTCTTATAAATCTTCTCAGTACAGTTAATAATGCAAGCATTTTTTACAAGCCATAGAAGTAAGATTGACTTAAATATTAAACATATGTCCTATAAAATTATGAGTTTCTTATGTTACCTGTTATTATGTACTAGCAACAATTCTGAGATAATTAATACATTTAAAAATATCTTTTTTAACTGACGACCGTGTTTTTACAACATATTTTGAGGAAGGTTACGTGGAAACGATAGGAATAGTTATAGTTGTTATTGCAAGTATCATGTGTCTTATTTATAGTATCAAGTTAATCATCATTGCCTTTCAAGAGTCGGTACTTTGGGGACTACTGTATTTGTTTTTTCCATTTGCTAACTTATATTTTATTATCACTCGTTGGCAAGAATGTAAATCACCATTCTTGAAAACGCTTATAGCTGTTGCGTTGATGATCTTAGGATTTATAATAGCTGCATAACAATAGCAACGTCATTCTCCTTTGAACGTGTTCATATAATCATTAACATCCTTTCCATACCGCATGGCGCTTTTCGATAAAGGCGTCGATGCCTTCGCTGACATCGTCCGTCATCATATTACAGGTCATGACGTCGCTGGCATACTCATAAGCGTCTGCTAACGACATCTCTAATTGTTTATAAAACATGTCTTTGCCTGTTTTTACGGCGACCGAAGATTTGGTAGTAATGGCCTCAATTAAAGACTTTAGGGTTGTGTCTAATTGATTCTTTGGTGCCACACGATTAATCAGGCCTTGCTGTAGCGCTGTACTGGCACTGATGAATTCGCCAGTAATAAGCATCTCAAAGGCGTGTTTACGAGATAAGTTGCGACTGACCGTGACAGCGGGAGTGGAACAAAACAGTCCGACGTTGATTCCAGAAGTGGCAAACTTAGCGTTATCAGAAGCAACGGCTAAATCACAAGCGGCGACCAATTGACAGCCAGCTGCGGTTGCGATGCCTTGTACCTTTGCGATGACTACCTGCGGCATATTATTGATGGTTAGCATCATGCGACTGCATTGTTGGAATAGTGCTCGGTGGAACGCCGCATCCGTGTTTGCCCGCATCTCTTTTAAGTTGTGACCCGCACAAAACGCTTTACCCTTGGCGGCGATGACCACCACTTGAATACGGTGGTCTTGAGCAATACTGTCCAGCTCAGTTTGCATAGCAGAAAGCAGCTCAACCGATAAGGCGTTAAATTGTTGTGGACGGTTTAGGGTGAGAGTAACGACGCCGCGCGAATCATGGCTGTCTTCTCTAATAACCAAAGGCTCGTTTATGTCTGTCGCGGAGGGGGATTCGGTTTTATTTGGGCTAGAGGTCATCGTTTATCATCCTTGATAAAAGAGAGTAGGTTTTGAGACAACATCTTAGCAATGTTATCTATTATTACCTAAATAGTAGCACGCCTTATCGCAAAATGGCGGGTCTTTGACAGTAGTCAATAAAAAATAGCACCTTCAATTAATGAGGGTGCTATTGATTTAAGGGTAAATAGAAAAGAGAGCTGGAGTAGGGTCAATATCGATGAACAAATACGCCAATATGCCAAAGAACGTTTTTTATCGTACGCTTTGACCCAATCGCATGGCCGCAGCAATATTAACAGCGGTGGTTTCAATATTGTGATAAGCCGCGCTTAATACATTGTCAATAGAGTCTATTCTCTGAATACTCGGCATAACGACGTCGAATTGGGTCGTCTCAGCAGGCTTTAACCCATCCACACTACCGCAAATAGCAATGACAGGTGTGTGGCTAGCTTTAGCGAGCTGACTGATACCGCCAGCGACTTTTCCCATCGCGGTTTGTGCGTCAAGCTTACCTTCGCCTGTAATCACCAAATCTGAATCGGCAATATGCTGTGATAAGCTGGCAACTTCGGCCACCGTATCAAAACCTGACTTTAGCTGAGCACGGCAAAAGCCCATTAACGCATAACCAAGTCCGCCTGCTGCACCAGCGCCAGCGACTTCCTGACACTTCTCATAACCGTGCTCGTCACAGATGGTGGCAAAGTGACCAAGTGCTTTGTCCAAATCAATGACCTGCTGTAGACAAGCGCCTTTTTGTGGGCCAAAGATAGCGCTCGCGCCCAATTCACCGCATAAAGGATTGGTCACATCACAAGCCACTTCAAATACCGTATCTAGTATACTTGCATGAAAACCCGTATTGTCCAGTCGCTGTAGGTTGGCAAGCTCGCCGCCACCTTGACCCAACATATTGTCATCAGCGCCATGAAATGTCATGCCAAGCGCGGTTAGCATCCCAAGTCCTGCGTCATTGGTTGCACTACCGCCCAGACCGATAATAATGCGTTTGGCACCTTCAGCCAACGCATCGGCAATCAGCTCACCGACGCCATAACTACTAGCAATAACAGGATTACGCTCTGCGACCGTCAGTAGATGCAATCCGCAAGCTTGCGCGATTTCAATGACCGCAGTGGCATCCGGTAACAGTAAGTATTTGGCAGTAATGGGTCTCATTAATGGATCGTGGACGCGCACTTCTTTCCAGCGTCCACCCAGCACATAGGACAATACCGCAGAAGTACCTTCGCCGCCATCCGCCATGGGCAATAAGGTATATTCAGCGTTTGGGAATACCTGACTAAATCCAGACTGGATTGCATGGCAAACATCCAACGCCTCTAAGCTTTCTTTAAACGAATCGGGAGCGATTAAAATTTTCATAAAACTCTCTTTGAGTAACTCAGCGGATATCTTAAATAAATACTAAGGTCAATAACCAGATAAACACAATACTGGTCACGCCTTGAATACCAGTTGCCATGGAATGGGCTTTATATGCTTGAGCAACACTCATACGGCTAAACTGACTAACAATCCAAAAGAAGCTGTCATTGGCGTGCGAAACCGTCATAGCACCAGCACCCACCGCCATGACACAAAAGACCCGACCAAGCTCACTGTCGAGACCAATTTGACCCAGCAAAGGAGCAATCATCGCGGAGGTGGTGACCAAAGCGACAGTGGTTGAGCCTTGGGCAGTTTTTAGCGCAGCAGAGACAATAAACGGCATAAAAATACCCAGTCCTAATGCCGATAAAGTCGTACCTAAGTAATCGCCAATTGGGGTCACTTTTAGCATGGCACCAAATGCACCGCCGGCGCCAGTGATCAATAGAATAGGCGCTGCTACCACCAAACCTTGTGAAATGCTGTCGCTAATTTGCTGCGTTTTTTGTTCTGAATTGATCAAAAGGAAGGATAAAAACAGACCAACCAGTAGGGCGGTGAGTGGATTACCAATGAATACCAAGATGTCTGTCAACATACCACTGCCAAAGGGTGCACTTGGAAGATTGGCAACTGACGATAAGCAAATTAATAAAATAGGGACGATAATCGGTAAAAACGCCATGGTTGCCGAAGGCAGATGGCTATAATCATCACGCGTTTTCATACCATCAGGCATTGCTGCTGCTGGGGCGTCTTCTGCATCTATGTTGTCAGGCGTGGCATTCAAAAAGCGATTCGACCACCACCAGCCTGCCAATACAGCAACTGCTGTCACAACCACACCCACCATGATGACCAAGCCTAAATTCGACTCGAGTCCCAAGTTACCTGCCGCCGCGATCGGGCCTGGTGTGGGTGGCACGAAAGTGTGGGTCGCATACAAACCCGTTGCGAGCGCAATACTCATCGCCACGCTAGAGACTTTTAAACGCTCAGCCAAAGACTCTTTTAAAGAGTTCAAGATAATATAACCTGAATCACAGAACACCGGCACTGACACTACTGCTCCCACAATAGACATGGTCAACGTTGGGAAGCGTGGGCCTAATACTTTAATGACGGATTCCGCCATGACGATAGCGGCACCTGTTTTTTCGAGGATCAAGCCAATAATCGTACCAAATACGATGACCAGACCGATATAACCTAGAATACCACCAAAGCCATCAGAGATTGTCTTAGCAACCGTGTTAAGCGGTACTTGATAAAAGAGTGCGACCAAGAAAGCAGATAAAATCAACACTAAAAAAGGATGCCACTTTAGTTTTGCGGTGGCGAAAATAATAAAAAGAATGGTCAGCACAAGCCAAAATACGATCATTACTGCCTCTGTATCGTTAATATCTTCGTTAATTATCCATGCCGCTTTCACTTAGCTGAGCATCAATAATGATAGGTATTTTTAAAGGAGCATATTCTATCGCAAATACGTGCTGCGAGGAAACCTATTCGACACAGATATGAGGTTATTGATAATAAAAAGCCCATACTATGACAGTATGGGCTTTTTATTTTATGTCTACCATATTGTTTACCACAATATTGACGCCTGTATATTTTGGCTTTGAATAGCATGTACTATGATTTGTTGTACCTGATTCTCTGAGTGAACACATTGCCATTTAGTTTGCGACTAAGCTATCTTATCAAACCAAGCTTTGCTGTTTTCAGCGACGGAAGAATCAAAGCTCACATAAATACCTTGCTCATCCAAAGTGGCATACCAATGATCTTCGTTATTATCAGTCAATAACTGAAAATATTTATTATTCACAATTCTGCCTACGGTGTATACCTCACCTTCTGAATAAAAACTGTTACCGCGTATACATAGCAATTTATCATTAGTCTGTATCATATAATCTTGCCCTGTCAGTGAATAAGAAACGAACAGCATAGCAACTCAATGAATGGTAATAAAGGTGACTTTATAGACAGTATCTTATCGTTAAGTATAAGCTTTCCATCCTATCTATTGCAAATAGTTACGGGACTATGTCACTTATTGAACAAACAAGTAAAGAGTGGATTAAAGTCATTCACTTATTAAATTGTATGCCCTCGGAGCTTGACTTGACATTGTGCCAATGAGCGCTCATAAAAAAAGCCAGCAACTTAACGTCACTGGCTTTTTTTATTAAAAACTTAGATATTCAAAAAATTACTCTTCAGAATAGTCTTCGTTTTCGTCTGCAACTTCATCATCATTGTCTAGATCGTCGTTGTTACCATCTTCAGATAGGATGGTGACTAAGATGCTAGCAGTAACGTCATGATGCAATTGGATATCAACATTGTATTCGCCAATCTGACGCAGAGTGCCTTCAGGTAGCTTGATTTCAGCACGGTCAACTTCTAGACCTGAGTTAGTCAATGCTTCAGCGATATCACGAGTACCGATAGAGCCAAATAGCTTGCCTTCGTCACCTGATTTAGCACGCATGATTACATTAACGTCAGTCAATGCATCAGCACGTTCTTGAGCAACCGCTACCTCTTTTGCTTCTTCAGCTTCAAGCTCAGCACGACGTGCTTCGAACTTTTCAATGTTAGCTTTAGTTGCAGGTAGTGCTTTGCCCTGAGGGATAAGAAAGTTACGTCCGTAACCTGGTTTTACATCGACAGTTTCACCGAGTTTACCAAGGTTGACGATACGCTGTAACAAAATAATTTGCATGAGTCATTCCTAGTTAACGGTTAACCTTGATGGTTATCAGTGTATGGAAGTAGCGATAAATAACGAGCTTGCTTGATAGCAGTCGCTAGTTGACGCTGATATTTAGTAGACGTACCGGTAATACGGCTTGGTACGATTTTGCCATTATCACTAATATACTGTTTTAGCAATTCAACATCTTTATAATCGATGTGAGTGATGCCTTCAGCAGTGAAACGGCAGAATTTGCGACGGCGATAGAAACGTGCCATGAGTATTCTCCTTTAATTAGTCTTCACTGTTGTCGTTGTCGTCATTATCGTTTTCACGATTGTCTGGACGACGAGTAGTTGCTTTGCGTGCGCGTTTTTCATCGGCATTCTTGGCTAACTGCGACTCTTCAGTGACAGCTTCGTCACGGCGCATAACTAGACTACGAATGATCGCGTCGTTATAGCGGAATAATTCTTCAAGTTCAGCCAAAGTCTCGCCGTCAGTTTCAATGTTGAAAAGAACGTAGTGAGCTTTGTGAATCTTGTTGATTGGGTAAGCCAGTTGACGACGGCCCCAATCTTCTAAACGATGGATAACACCGTTGTTGTCTTGAACTAACTTGATGTAGCGCTCAACCATGCCAACCACTTGGTCGCTTTGGTCTGGGTGTACAAGTAGCACCAGTTCGTAATGTCGCATTATGACTCCTTACGGATTAGTAGCTATTAACCCTATGTTAATAGCAAGGAGATTTATAAGGTAAGCTTAATCTCGGCAAATACAGCAGAGCAGAAGCTTAGTTTATAAAGCGCCGTATTATAACAGTACTTAATGATTAACACAAAGGTTAATATCAAAGCCCGCTATACTTTATCATTTCTAAAAATTACGGTTAAAAATAACGACCAATAAAGAAGCAACGCTTAGCGTTGCTTCTTTATTAATTGAACAGAAACTCTATTAGAAAATACGCTATTTAATCTTTGGCTCTTTTACCAATTGGCTGTTGTCTGCTTTTACTACTAACGTCTTAGCAAGTTTGTCATGCCAGCCAATATTTTCAGGGCTTTTCGATGCCATGTAATAATGAATAGCAACAATGACAAACCCTAAAAAGCTTGTAAATGAGAACAACAAGTTATAAATAATAAAAAGAAGCAAGGTACGAATGCCAACCAGTTTGGTAAATGAGGGCAAACGATGGGTGGTTTGATCAACGACACGAATACCCGTCAATAGCTTGCCAAGTGACTGGCCACGTAGTGTGATAAACACCAGTTGCAATGCAAATAGCCCAAAAACCATGACCTGTGACATCATGAGTGTGCCACTAGGAATGCTTTCCATCAACGTCATAGAGTATTGGTAAGCGACGTCCATATTTTGGATGTTTTGGAATTTACTATAATCCACATCCATTTTGGTCAAAGCGATTACCAAGGGAACAATGGCTAATACATACAACAAACCGTTGATAGCCGCTGCCAATACACGCGACATGATGGGCGCAAGTACAACGTCACCGACGACCTTGTCTTTATCAGAGCCTGCTTTATTAAGCGTAGATTTGTTTAAAGACACATTGTTATGCGGGGTGAGATGACGGTTGGTTGTCATGTCTATTTTCGCATCTTTACTCGACTCTTTTGGACGTTCAGGCTTACCATATAATCTATCTAAAGAGACAGACTTGTCCTTTTGTCCATGATTAGCATTGTCTTCAGGGAATATTGTGACATTATTAATGATAGAGTCATTAACCTCTGAAGCAGGTTGGGCCGGTCTATAGACGGTTTGATTGTTGGTCAATTGACCAACGCGTTGCCATTGGTCTAATCCTTCATGCCACATCAAATCATCCAGCAATACTTCACCAGATGCCAACATAATATTAAGCTGCTCCAAATTATAGGGGCCAGCTTGTACGTTATTTCGAGCAAGGAAAATCTGCATAGTTGCCTGCATAGTTAGTCATATCTTAAGCCATTATATTAGGGTCTATCTGAAAAAATCAAATAGACCCTAAACGTTGTCTTTTTAATGACTGTGTGAGTTACCCGTGTATAGTCAATACTTAAGAAAATCGATACCAGATATTACAATGCACGACTGGTAAAAATTTTCCTTGCTTGCGGTAGCGTTGCTGACAGAGGCGACGAAAAATTTATCCCAGTCATACGGTATCTTTTGAATTCTGACCTGACTATCACTTAATATTGTAACTTAACGTGATGGCTTATTTTGCTTCTTCACCTGCTAAGAAGAACCAAGTATCAAGTACTGAGTCTGGGTTCAATGACACTGAATTGATGCCTTGTTCCATGAGCCAGTAGGCAAGATCTGGATGGTCTGAAGGGCCTTGACCACAGATTCCCACGTATTTGTTTTGCTTACGGCAAGCGTCGATAGCCATCGACAATAGCTTCTTAACCGCAGGATCACGCTCATCAAATAGGTGTGAGACGATACCTGAGTCACGATCAAGACCTAGTGTTAGCTGAGTTAGATCGTTAGAGCCGATTGAGAAACCGTCGAAGTATTCTAAGAACTCTTCTGCGAGTAACGCGTTGGTTGGCAGCTCACACATCATGATGACGCGTAGACCATTTTCACCACGTTTTAGACCATTTTTACCCAGTAGCTCGATGACTTCTTTTGCTTCACCTGTGGTACGTACGAATGGAATCATGATCTCGACGTTGGTCAAGCCCATCTCATCACGTACGCGTTTTAGTGCTTTACATTCAAGCTCAAAGCAGTCACGGAAGTTATCAGATACGTAACGACTGGCACCGCGGAAACCAAGCATTGGGTTTTCTTCTGATGGCTCGTATAACTTACCGCCTAACAAGTTAGCGTATTCGTTTGATTTGAAATCTGACATACGAACGATCACTGGCTGATCCATAAAGGCAACGGCTAGGGTTGAGATACCTTCGACCAATTTGTCGACGTAGAAGTCAACAGGTGAGGCATAACCTGCGATACGCTCATGAATGGCTTGTGAGATTTCACGTGGCAAGCTGTTCATGTTTAGCAAGGCTTTTGGATGCACACCAATCATACGGTTGATGATGAATTCAAGACGTGCAAGACCAATACCTTCGTTTGGCATTTGGGTAAATGAGAAGGCACGGTCTGGATTACCCACGTTCATCATTACCTTGAATGCAAGCTCTGGCATAGATTCTACAGAGTTGGTCTGTATTTCAAAGTCAATCTGACCTTCATAGATGAAGCCTGTGTCGCCCTCGGCACAAGAAGCCGTTACGTCTTGACCATCAACCAATAATTCGGTGGCGTTACCACAACCAACGATGGCAGGAACGCCAAGTTCACGCGCAATAATAGCGGCGTGACAAGTACGGCCACCGCGGTTGGTAATAATGGCAGAAGCACGCTTCATGACTGGTTCCCAATCAGGATCAGTCATGTCTGATACCAAGATATCACCGTCTTCTACTTTGTCCATCTCGTTTAAGTTGGTCACGATACGCACTTTACCAGAACCGATACGTTGACCGATTGAGCGGCCTTCGCACAATATTTTGGCATCAGTGGTGTCAATGATATAACGCTCCATGACATTGCTGTCTTGGCGGCTTTTTACGGTTTCAGGACGCGCTTGAACGATAAAGATTTCGTTAGTATCACCGTCTTTTGCCCACTCGATATCCATTGCTTGACCATAGTGTTTTTCGATGGTCATGGCTTGTTTGGCAAGTGAGGTTAGCTCTTCGGTAGACAACGAGAACTGCATACGATCTTGTTTTTCAACATCAACGGTTTTGACTGATTTAGATGTACTGCCTTCATCGCCGTAGATCATTTTCTTGTGCTTGCTGCCAAGATTACGGCGAATAACCGCAGGCTTGCCATTTTCTAGCAGGCGTTTTGAGATGTAGAATTCGTCTGGGTTGACCGCACCCTGTACCACCATTTCACCAAGACCATAGCTTGATGTGATAAACACAACTTGGTCAAAACCACTTTCTGTATCTAGCGTGAACATCACACCAGCTGCGCCCGTTTCTGAGCGTACCATACGCTGTACCGCAGCAGACAAGGCCACACCTTCGTGCTCAAAACCTTTGTGAACACGATAAGAGATAGCACGGTCATTATAAAGAGAGGCAAAGACTTCTTTAATAGCCAGTAGAACGTTATCAATACCGCGAATGTTTAGGAATGTCTCTTGTTGACCAGCAAACGAGGCATCTGGCAAATCTTCAGCAGTGGCAGAAGAACGCACCGCAACGGCGATGTCTTCGCCGCCACTCATGGTTTCAAATGATTGACGCACTTCTTGCTCAAGATCCTTTGGCAGCTCTTGCTCAATAATCCACGTACGGATCTTTTTACCCGTTGCAGCCAGCTTGTTGACGTCATTGACATCTAATGTTTTAAGCTCGCTATTGATCTTGTCAAGCAAGCCTGTTTCGGTCAAAAAGCGATTGAACGCATTTGAAGTTGTGGCAAAGCCGCCTGGAACACTAACGCCTAGATCAGAAAGATGACTGATCATCTCGCCAAGCGAGGCATTCTTGCCGCCGACCATCTCAATATCGTCTTTTCCTAGCTGATCAAGATTGATTACAAGTGCTGTAGATTGCGCTGCCATGATAACTCCAGAAAATAAGGTTATTTAGTAAAGATTATAACGGTAAATTATACCGCTATATTTTGATAATTTCGAGGGGTTAAACCAAAAAACTTGTTAAAAAGATACAAATTGTCGAGTTTGCTACATAATTATGAGAAGCGATCTTATTTTTTATTGGTCAAGCACTTGTAAAGTAGGGCAGAAAGACAAAGACAAGATGTCATTAAAGCAAAAGAAAAGTGCTACATACGGTTGTCATATGCTAGCTATTGGAATAGATGTTTCTCACTGATTGTTCAGGCGCGTAACAGAGGTTTCGCAACATTCACTTATTCGCGACATTCACCTTAATAGAAACGTACGCTTTTTAAAATAGAACGACTATAACGATAGGTTATGATAAATAAGACCGCTAAAAGCGTGGATTTTATAGTCAGTTTTGAAGTTCACTTCTAAGTTTGTCTATAAGTGTACGCCTGTAACATTGATTCCTATTAAGAGGCTAATATGCGTATAATAGAGAGCATAAATAGCCGAAGCTTATTATTTATCATACGAACATACGAATGTCGGTTTTGATATCGAATGCGAACACTTATATAGGTATTAAATTCTTATAAGTGTCACAGTAGTTTTCAATCAGCCAGAGACGGATGAAAGCTGACACTAAGCACAGGTAACTATTGTCCTACCAATTGAGGTGCCAACGTTATGTACTTAAGTAGCCCCGCTGAACAAATGAACCCCACTATTCAAAACCGCAATGCGCTAAATTTGGACAGCTCACAAGCCGTTAGAACGGCGTTCTTTATCTCAGATGGCACCGCCATTACCGCTGAGACACTTGGCCGTGCTATTTTGAGCCAGTTTGCCTCAGTGCCTTTTGAGACACGGGTACTGCCTTATGTAGATAGCCTAGAGCGTGCTGAAGATGCGGTTGAACAAATCAACATGGCTTATCAGCGAGACGGGCTGTTGCCTTTGGTATTTGATACGATAGTAAACCCCGATATTCGCGAAAAAATCAACTCAGCCGAAAGCTGTAATCTAGATATGTACGAGGGATTGATTGGGCGCGTCGCAGAAGAGACTGGAGTGGAGCCGGATGGACATTCAGGTCATGCGCACGACGATGTGGACTCAGAAACTTATAAAGAACGTATCGATGCAGTGCATTTTGCTTTAGACAACGACGATGGCGCGCGTACGCGTCATTACAATGCCGCCGATATTATTTTGATTGGGGTATCACGTTCGGGCAAAACCCCAACGTCCTTATACTTAGCGCTACAGTTCGGTATACGCGCCGCCAACTATCCTTTGACGGAAGACGATCTGTACGACAATCAGTTACCAAAAGCCTTACGTGAGCATAAAGACAAGCTATTTGGTTTGCTTATTGATACCGATCGCTTGGTAAAAATCCGTCAAGAACGCCGTGCAGGCAGTCGTTATTCTAGCTATCAACAATGTCAGCAAGAGCAGCGCGCGATACAAGGGATTTATATCACGCATGGTATTCCCAGTTTGGATGTATCTGAGATGTCGGTTGAAGAAATCGCCACTCGTATCTTACAAATGACTGGTCTCAAACGCCGCATTGGCTAATACTGATTCACTTTAAAGCACCTAAACAATATTAATATACGTCATCTAATACCTGTCATTATCATATAGAGAATATTATGATCGCATCTTATAAGTCGAGCAAAACCCCCTTATTATTGGCCAGTTTGCTCAGTATGACGACCTTACTCAGTGCTTGTCAGAGCTCACTTTTTGCGCGTGATCCCGTACCTGAGCCGCGCTATATTCCAACAATCGTATTGGGTGAAGCGCAAACGCTGACCATTATGCCGAATCGGGTTGCCTGTGCATCGACATTGCCAATGCAGTGCTTACTGGCCAAATCAAGCAAAGATGGCAGTGTGTTTCAGATTCCTTACGATTGGATTGATGACTTTAAGCCCGTTCTTGGTACAGAGTACGTGATCAATGTGCGTCCACAAATTGACGAAGGCCAGCAAAGTCTTACCGGACATTGGACCCTGCAAAACGTAGTGTCACAACGTATGGTGGCCATGCCTTAATAAAGTGGCTTTGATTCGGCTATGCCTTGCCTTAACTTAACCACGCTTTGACTGAGCCATGCCTTGAGTCAGTCACAAACTGAAGATTAAATACATAAGTAGATATAAAGAGGACACGATGGTAAGTAAAAATCCAAACGATGCTGTTAATAGCGATGCTACTAATGATGTCAATGAAGACACGCATACTGAAGTGTCAAATAAAGAAAGTGGCCGTCCGTCAAACCCTGAGCATACGGAAAGCAAGGCCAAAAAGCAAAAAATTGAGCAAACTCACGAACAAGTCACCGATGATGTCATGCATCATCCTGACCTTATCAATCCGCTTGATGACACGCGGATTGATATCAAATCTGGTTTCGCCAAAGATTTAAACCGTCTCAAAAGCGATGACCATGAGTATGAATACGATGCGGTCGTCTTAGGGGCAGGTCCTGCTGGTGAAGCGGCTGCCATGAAGCTGACAAAATCGGGCAAAAAAGTGGTGGTGGTCGATCCGCGTGATCAAGTCGGCGGTAACTCCACGCACGTAGGTACGATACCAAGTAAAGCGCTACGCCAATCCGTGTTTAACCTTATTAACTTTCGCCGTGACCCCATGTTTACCAAGGCGATGGAATATAAGCAAGTACCTTTGAATAGCGTGCTGGCAAATGCCCGCCAAGTGATCCGCCGTCAAGTCAATACGCACACCCGCTTTTATGAGCGCAATCGCATTGAGGTCATCCAAGGTTGGGCAAGCTTTGTTGACAAGCATACTTTACGGATTGAAGTAGATGAGAATGTTTTTGAAACCATTACCTTTAATAAAGCCATTGTCACTGTTGGTAGCCGTCCATATCGTCCTGACATTTTAGATTTCGACCATCCACGCGTTTTTGACTCTGATAAAATCCTACAAATGGACTATATCGTCAAAAAAATCATCATTTATGGGGCGGGCGTGATTGGTTGTGAGTACGCTTCTATCTTTACAGGTTTGGGTTATAAAGTTGATTTGATCAACAACCAAGATCAATTGCTCAATTATCTAGATAGCGAAATCAGTGATGCCATCGCGCACGATTTTAGACAATTTGGTGTGCTTATCCGTAGTAATGAAGAAATTGATCATTTAGAAACGCATGATGACTGTGTGATCTTGCATCTAAAAAGTGGTAAAAAAATCAAATCTGATGCGATTCTTTGGTCAAATGGACGCTCAGGTAATACAGAAGGTCTGAACCTAGAAGCGATTGGTCTAAAAGCCAATAGCCGTGGTCAGCTAAAAGTAGACGATACCTATCGTACTGAGGTTGATAATATTTATGCAGCAGGTGACGTCATCGGTTGGCCATCGCTTGCCTCTGCTGCTTATGACCAAGGACGCTGTGCTGCCGCCTTTATGGTTGGCGACAGAAATGCTGAGCCAGTTTCTAGCGTACCGACGGGTATTTATACCATTCCTGAAGTATCGTGTATCGGTAAAACTGAGCAAGAGCTGACGGACGAAAAAGTCCCTTATGAAGTGGGTCAAGCCTTTTTCAAACACCTAGCACGCGCGCAGATTATTGGTGAGCGTACTGGTGTACTGAAGATCTTATTCCACCGTGAGACCTTAGAAATATTAGGTATTCATTGTTATGGTAATCATGCGTCAGAGATTATTCACATCGGCCAAGCCGTGATGAAGTGTAACAATACGCTTGAGTACTTCGTTAATACGACATTCAACTATCCAACGATGGCAGAAGCCTATCGCGTGGCGGCATTGAATGGTTTGAACCGCGTCTTTTAAGCGATAAAAGTCTAGAGTAAGAAACGCAAAAATCAAAGACAAAAAAGCGCCTGCTGCATGAGTAGGCGCTTTTTTTTGTTCGCGCTTTATCAGTTAATCCTAATAATAAAGCGTCATTTATTGCTTGTCAGAAACGTTGTTTTTTACTGCCATGCGTCGCGCTGTTTGATAGAGCCATACCAGCGTATCAGCATTAATAAAGTGAAATAAAACACCCACAATGCTGCTAGTGCATAAAACCCTGTCGCGACTTGCGAGACGCTGGCACCCATTTGGTTCAGTTGCACAGAGGTATTGATGGCAGGCGTGGTCGGTATCAACCAGCGGATGATTTGTAAGAATTCTGGAAGCTGATGGGCGGGCCAAGGGTAGCCACTGATAAAAAACAAGGGCAATGAGCTAAAAATCAAAATCTGCATACTACGCTCGCGCTGGCGGAACCAAAGCCCCAGCACGCAGCCAAGCGTTGCTACGGTTGGGCAAAACAGCAGCAAAAATAACAAACTGCCAAGCATGTTTTGTCCACGCGCATAGTGATGCAGCTCAAACGCCCAGCCATAATAAAAACAGCCCATCAGAAAGCTAAACATACTGAGCGCTGCAATACGTCCAAGCCAGCCGCGCATCGTGGTGCTATGACGACGTTGCTCATACCATGTGCCAATCAACATGGCGGTGGCGATCAACAGCGTTTGCTGCAAAATAAGAATAGAGACCGCTGGCACGACGTAAGCGCCGTAACCTTCAGTTTGATTATACAAAGGAACGATCTGTAAGGGCACTGCTTGGATATTGGCGGCAGCAGTGGCAGAATAAGCACCTTGTGCCACGTTTTTTTTGACCTCAATACCCGCTGAGACAGTGCTCACCGCTTTCAAAAAACCCGTTTGCACGTTTTTATTCAATAAAAGATAGCCACCATTGCCGAGGACGCTGACGCTTGCGGCTTTGCCGGACATGACTTGTTGCTCAAGTCCAGTGGGTATGACCATGTATCCGGCGATCTCATTTGACCACATGGCTTCTTTGGCAGTTTGTTCATCGACAAAGCGCTGTGTATCCAATTGCGGACTCGCGCTTGCATAGCGAATGATGGTTCGAGATAGCTGACTATTGTCTTGATCAATAATACCTACAGGTACATGGTTGACGACTTCTGTTGAATAGGGCCAAGGATAAAAGAAGCCGTAGATAATGGGCGCAATTAATAATAATAAAAATACGCCTTTATCTGAAAAGATGTCTTTGACAGTCTGTAAGAAGCTGCCGAAAAAGCTTTGTGACGAGTCAGTTTGTGACTCTGCCGTTTTGGTAGATGAACGGTCTTTTGATAATGGCATTAGCGCGCTCCCCAGCGTTCAGGATGCGCCAATGCGCGTTTGGTTAACAAGGCTGTCAAAAGCCATGCAATCATAGCAGCTATGGTTAGACCATAGACAATCGGCAATGAGATGGTAGCAGGGGCTTGCATCTGCAACTGAGCAATATGCAGTTTTAGATAATGGGTAAGTGGTAAGACGTTTGACCAATATTGGGCGCTACTACTGATGGCAATATAAGGGAAAGTGACGCCCGCAAACGCATAAGAAGGGGCTGAAATAAAAGCAGTAGAAGACAATCCCATGCGTAATGAAAACGATCTCAAGGTAAAGATAGCACCGAGCCAAAAAGAGAGCATAATGAGCAATAATAAACCAATATAAGTGACAATAAGTGAGCTGATGGCGATAGAGTCTTGAGGAGCAGCAAGCCATAGCGCGAGCATTCCCCAAACGCTATAGGCCAGCATCGGCCAAAAATACTTGCCCAACAGACCAGATAGCAAAACGGCGACACTGACATGATTAGGGATTTTATGAGAGAGGCTTTCCTTTATCTCAATACCTTGATTGTTGTTTGTGTTAGCTATTTCTACTCTTGATGTCGTTTGCTCGGGGTTTTCATTTAATGTCTTCTTGGTACTTAATGTCTCCTTGGTATTGCTCGTCCCATTAGTGTTTGGCGTCTCATTGATCGTTAGTAAATTAGGACGACCTGTTTGAATAAAATGATACCAATGACCAAGTTTTTTATCACGTAACTCACGTCCAATCGTGGTAGCGCCGATGACCATGGCCAAGATATGTAGCAGCGCAGGAATAACGGTCGATGCCAAAAACTGCTGATAGTTAGTGGCGGTATTAAACAGGCTGATACGCTGTATTTTAATGGGCGAGTATGCAATGTCCGCTTGCGATGGCGCCATTCCTTGTTTGATCAAACGCTGTATCTTAACACCGGCGGACAACGTGCCAGCAACGCCTTGTACACTGGTTTGAATGATGCCCGAATGCGTACCGTACTGCGCATTTACTTGCAAAATTAGGGGCGCGGATTTACCCGATAAAATATGGCGAGAAAAATCGTCAGGAATCACGACAATGGCATAGACATCGCGTTGCAAGATAGCCACCTCTGCCTCAGCTTTTGAATGATAAAGCTGTCTTACCGTCAGAGTGGGGCTGGCTTCCAAATAGCGTACGGCGGTATTGGCCACAGGACCATTGTCTTGATCTATAACACCAATGGGTAAGTCGGTAATTTGGGTTTGGGAAAATATCCACCAAACCAGCAATACCGTTACTAGCGGTATCCAAACCACCATACTCAAGTCCCATGGGTTTTTGGCTAAAAACCGTCGCTCATAGGCCGCGCTACGTACAAAAGCTTTAATGAGCTGAGTCAGGCGCATGGCTTACTCTTGGGTCTGAGAGGCAGTAGGATCGATACGGACGACAACGCTCATACCTGAGCGAATACGAGCATCAGTGATGGTCGGCCGCGCTTTGATCTCAAACGTGCGCACATCAAAGCCATCATCATTATTGGTTGGACGCCAAGTGGCAAAGTCAGAGAGTGTTGAGGTTGCATAGACCGTGAACTGCTTGGTATAAGGTTGATTGGCTGAGGAAAGCGCGGGAATCGTACCCGTAAACTGCTGACCAATCGCAAACTGATTCAAATACGTCTCGGTGACGTTTAGCACCACCCATTGGTCATCAGTATTGACCAGCGTTAAGATAGGCACGCCTTCACCAATGACTTCACCCGCATTGACGATAACATTATCTACGATACCTGCGATCGGACTTTTTAAATTGGCTTCTTCTTTTGCCACTAAGGCTTCGTCTAGTTGTGCATCGACTTGGGCGACTTGGGCGGTCGCGGCAGACTTGTCTTCACTACGAGCGCCTTCCATCGCCAAATCATACTGCAAGCGTGCCGCTTCCGTCTGATCTTGAGTGGCCAAATACTGGGCATAAGCTTCGTCACGTTTCTGCCGCGCCATCAGCCCTTCCTCATAGAGACGGTTGACTCGCTGATAGGTGTTTTCAGCCAAATCAGACGCCGCTTTATTGGCTTGCCAAGCGGCTTTTGCTTGCGCAATCTCTTGCGGGCGTGCGCCATTTTCAGCTTTGTCTAACTGACTTTGTGCCATTTGCTTGCCAGCACGCGCTTGATTGATTTTTGCGTTGATCTCAGGTGAGTCCATCTCAATGAGCTGCTGACCAACCGTCACCATATCCCCTTCTGTCACTAAAATCTGAGCAATACGTCCTGGCACTTTTGCCGCGATAGACGTCTGCTGCATTTGCATCTGCCCTTGCAAAGTGACCACTTGAGCCTCGCTTTGCTCATTGCTCTTATACAGACCGTAAGCAATAACGCCCACTACTATTAAAAACAGCAAGGCGAGCAGTCCTTTTTTTATCTTAGCTGACTGGTTCGTTTTTTTAGGCGTGCGCTGATAATTGGGCACCGCTTGTTCTTGTTCAGAGTTACTGTCATCAACGATAGGATCAACGGGGGCTTGCTCATTATGATGGCTATTTGGCGTAGTTGATGATTCTGAGTCTGTTAACTTGCGCGCGTCGTCTGGTTCGTTTGTAGAGTCAGTCATGACAATGAGGTTCCTAAAACAACAAAATGGGAGATAAAAGAGTAATGGCTAATACACGCGGATAGCATGAGGTTTGGCTTTTTCTAGGGTTTCAGAATTGAAAATAGCACCAAAAGCGATGATAAAGGCTGAATAATAAAGCCAAAGCATAATAACCACGGCTGCTGAAAGCGCACCAAACTCAGCACTATAATTATTAAAATTTTGTACATAAATCGAAAATACGACTGACAACACAATCCAAAGAACGGTTGCTAAAGCAGCGCCAGGCATCAGTTTTTTTAGGGCGATGGCGTCACGGTTTGGGGCTAGGCGATAAAGGCTTAGAAAGCTTAAGAATATAATGCCAGCCAATATGGGCCATCTGCTCCAAAGCGCAATCGTCTTGGCTATTTGCGGGAAGGGGAAGTAGGCTGCTGCCAAAGGAATAATAGCAATAGAAGAGATTGCTACAATCAACACCACGACTGCGCCAAAGGTCAACCCAAGCGCTCGAATCGTGCCCTGTATGAAACTGCGTTCTTGATTAATGTGAAAGGCAAGATTGATCAGAACTATCAACGACTTTACGCCTTTTGAGCCAGCATAAAGGGCAAGTAGGCTCGTTATAACGAGACTGAAAGTTAGGGTGGACGTCGTACTAGAAACTAGGTCGCTTAAGCGTGAATTAAGGACTTCATAGACACTATCAGGTATAAAGGCGCGTAACAATGATATCTGCTCTTGCATCTCAGCTGGTGAAAACGCGAGACCATAAACCAGCACAAACACCGCCATGACGGGGAAAATGGATAAAAAACCAAAATAACCGACGCTTGCACAATGTGCCCAAATATTAGAGCTATTCGCAATACGCCATGTTTCTAGTAAAGTTGGTAGCCAACTTGTCGATTTAGGAGTCATTTTTTTCATAAAATGGTATTCACAATAGGTTTATTAGTAGTATGGCACTTATTAGTGGCAAGACAATCAGCTGGTCGCTATGCAGTCAGTCGTTATATCGTTAATCCTAAATAAAATAGATACAAGAAACGATAAAGCGAGACTAGAATCAACTTTTCTTGCTTGCTGTGCCTTCGCAGGCAAGGGCATCAAAAAATGAGTCCCATTCTCGCTGTGCCTTTTTTATATTGGATTGACTATATGCAGTTATTCATGACAGGCCAGTCAGTATAAGCCCTTATCAATATACTCGATGATTTTTGATATAAAACCATTACTCAGTATATAAAGTCGGCAATCGAATGCCAGCGGCATTGAGATAAGCGTTAAAAGCAAGGGGTGTACCGCAGCTTTGCATCAGCGCTGCCAATGATTGTACATAACTGTTCGCTGCTTGTGCTTGTTCCGTTCGTGCTTTAAGCGATTGCGTCTGTGCTTGTACCACCTCGATAGGCGTATTTACCCCTTCTTGCAGTCCTAATTGCCGCAAGCGTAAAACCTCTGCCGCCAAATCGACGTTGCTTTGTAATGCCTGATAACGTGACTGAGCATTGTTGACATCGTGCCAGTTTTTTTCAACCAATAATAATAGGTTATCACTGACTTCAATCTCAGACAGATCAGCTTGGCGTATTTTGGCATTACTGGAGGCCAATGAAGCGGTTTTATCCAGTCCGCCCCACAGTTTCCAGCTTGCAGAAACCCCAGCTACCCAGCTTGGGTCTTTTTCGACTTGTCCATAGCCATAGAGCATAACGGTCGGCTTATAACCTGTATCCGATAGAGCGTGCAGCTGCTGCGCCTGCGCGCGTTTGGCAGCGACTTTTTGTAGTCCTGGGTGATTTTGGAGTGCCAAATCCTGAAAATAGCTGACGTCTGGTAAAGGGCGACTTGACACAAATAGTGGCGTTGAAGGTTTGATACGATAATCCGTACGCAAGAGACGCTGTAGCGACATCATGGCCAGACGGGCGTCGTTGTTGGCATTGACCGACTCACTTTTTGCATCGGCAAGTGCAGACTGAGCTTCTAAGCGATCCACACGTGAGATAAAACCTTCTTCAAAAAGCCGCTGCGCCATATGATCGGTCTGCTGTAACGTATCATAAGCATCGTCACGCAAGTAGGCGGCAATAATGGCCAGTTGCGCCTTAAAATAGCGCTCAGTTAACGTGTTATAAAGCTCGTTCTTGTCCAGTATGCTGTCCGCTACGGCTTCTTGCGTTCGCGCATTAGAAGCACCTGTGAGCGCCGTGGTGCGTCCAGCGGTATAAATAGGCCATACCACACCCACACCTGCACCGGTCGTAGACCCTAAACGCTTAAGCTCATAAGAGTCAGGGATACGTTCACCAATTAACTCGCCAAAATTTGGTAGGTCAGGTACTGAAGCGACTGGCGGTACTGCACCGCCCACATCCTCATTTACCTGATTAGTAATGTCGTTTTTGAGCGTTGATAAATCAAGATCTGTATCCACGTTATAAGCATTGGCCGATATCCGTGCAAATACCAAAGGATTGTCTATGGTTTTGAGTGCGTCTGTTTGGTATTCACTCGCAGCGATCGCGGCTTGGTTGGCAGCCATTTTTGGTGACACTTGCAATAAAATATTTTGAGCCTGTTCAAGACTCAATAGGCTAGACACTTCTAATGGATAGCTATTATCAACGCTTTTGTGGGTGATCGGATCGATAAGTGTGGTCAAGCCAACGCGCGGCTCAGTGTTGTCCGTCTCAGGGTCAGCGCTAGCAACAGTGGTTGCGCCGGTCACGTCATCTAAAGCGTTGTTTTGAGTATCAGCGTCAACAATTTGCGTCACAGCGACGGGTGTTATGTCATTTTGCAGCCCAATGCTATTTTCTTGAGTATGTGCGGAGGTAGCTAAGCCCATAAGCATAACCGTCATTACAGCAGTAGATAGCGTCGATAAAGCAAATTTCATAAGTCATGTAAGCCATTAATTAAAAAACAGAGTATTTTAGAATCACATATAGCCTTCACCGTACCGAAAGCACGGATTCTTATCACTAGCGACCAGTAGAATAAAGGTCTATTAGAATAAAGACAGTATTATAGACCATTCATAGAGACTAGAATTTTGTTACTCATAATAAAGCGTACACTGTAGTGGCACAATGGTGACGGGTCAATGCTCAGTATTGGCTTATTTTGCATTGAATGAGTGATAACTTTATGATAGTGCTTTGAGTTCAAAAAAGTCACGATGTTACTGATGGCTCAATAATAAAAACCCAATCAAGCATTTAGTGTGTTGGTTGCTACTAATTTTATATCTAGTGGCCTTTATAAATGAGTGTTTATCAAGCATAGACAACACGGATATAGGCTATGTTTCATGCGATTTATTTTTCTAGGCAGTCAAAATAGTAGAGGAGAGATGAGCGCTTTTCTAGCATAAGGCTGTGATGATTGATGTCAAAGAGCCTAAATGAGTGTCAGTAATGAAAAAATGATTATAGAATACCAATGACAAAATGATTGAGATTAAGATGGAGCGTGAGGAATGGCAGGATATATTTTGGCTTTGGATCAAGGCACAACGTCAAGTCGAGCGATACTCTATGATGATCATGCTCGTCCGATCAAGATAGCACAACAGTCAACGACACTAAAAACGCCGCAAGCAGGTTTTGTCGAGCAAGACGCGCAGCAAATTTGGCAGACGCAAATCAGCTGTGCGCATGACGTGATTAATCAGGCAGGTTTACTGGCCACCGATGTCACCAGTATTGCCATTACCAATCAACGTGAGTCTATTGTTATCTGGGATAAGCAAACGGGCAAGCCATTGGCACCAGCCATCATTTGGCAAGACAGACGCACAGCCAGTTACTGTGAAAAACTGACCACCGAGCTGACAACGGATAATCATCAGGACAAACAGACTGACATTGCAAGCGACATACAGCGCATGACAGGCCTACATCTAGATCCGTACTTTAGCGCCAGCAAAATCGCGTGGCTACTGGAGCATAATCCAAAATGGCGTGTCCGTATTGATAAAGGCGAGATCGCTGTCGGCACGATAGACAGCTGGCTTATATATAAATTAACAGGCGGCGAGCATGTGATTGATGTGACCAATGCTTCTCGCACCTTGCTATATGACATTCATAAAATGGCGTGGTCAGAATCGTTGTGCGCGTGCTTTGCTATACCTATGAAATTATTGCCCAAAGTATTGCCCTCTGATGGCGACTTTGGCAAAACCAAAAAAGGTCTGTTTGCCAAACAAATTCCTATCCACGCTGTATTAGGCGATCAACATGCCGCCTTATTTGGACAAGGTTGCCTTGATGCTGGCATGGCAAAAAATACCTACGGAACGGGCTGTTTTTTGCTAATGAACATTGGCAAAGAGCCCAAGCTTAGCGAACATAAGCTGTTGACCACGGTTGCTTGGCAACGAAAATCCTCGCCCTCGCGCTCAGAGAATCTATCGCTTGATCACATTGTGCAATCAGGTCGCCGCATGTTACATCCACCCAAAAGAGAAGTGACGTATGCGTTAGAAGGTAGCGTGTTTATGGCAGGTGCAATCGTACAATGGTTGCGTGATAATCTGGGTATGATTCAGCAAAGCGATGAGATTGAGAGGTTGGCGCGGCAAGTTGAGAGCAGTGAAGAGGTGGTATTGCTACCAGCATTTACAGGGCTGGGCGCCCCTTATTGGCGCTCAGATATCAGTGCGAGTATCACAGGAATGAGCCGTGGCACGACTAAAGCCCATATTGCACGCGCCGCATTAGAAGCAGTGGCTTATCAAACTTACGACGTTCTTATTGCGATGCAAAAAGACAGCCCGCATCCTTTGACTGAGCTGAGAGTGGATGGCGGGGCTGCTAACAATGATTTGCTGATGCAGTTTCAAGCGGACTTACTCAACGTCCCCGTACTGCGTCCAAAAGATACGGAAGTCACTGCTAAAGGGGCAGCGCTATTGGCAGGTCTAAAAACAGGTCTGTATGATGAAGCCACGATAAAAGCCTCATGGCAAGTTGATCGAGTCTTTGAACCTACCATGTCAAACGAGACTCGCGAGCGCCATCTTGATAAATGGCAACGAGCGATCAATAGTGCATTGAATACCAATTAAAACACAAGGGTATTGGTTAAGATAAGATAATCATCACATTAAAAATTACTTTAACTACTCTGCCATACCATAAAATAGTTAGAAAGATACAGGTTGTAACGCAAGACAATCGCAATTCGGACAGAGTTTACATAATCGGTCTATCTGTCTTCCCCCATAAGTTCCTATACTTTAGAAGAATTAAGCAAGACCGCTGGTTCTTTATTTATTAATGAATCAGCACTCAATAACTCTAATATATAACAATGAATTTAAGGAAGATATTATGAATAACGATGGCCGTATTACAGATCCTAACAATCGTGTGGTTGCTGATGATGATTACCTTGAAGTGGGTGATAGAGAGCGAATTATTGATGACAATCACCGCAGAGAAACAGGCGCTGACCCTATGCTAGGTGCTGATCCTATGGTAGACGGTAATAGAGGCGTTCTACACGACAATGACAATATGGTAAATGATCATGACGCCATTGATCGTGGTGAAGTTAAGCATATGTCAAAAGAGACAAAGAAAGATTTGAATGCTGACATGATTACTGGTGAGCCAGGCTCGCACCCAGTAGGTACAGGTATTGGCGGTGTAGGCGGTGCAGCAGCAGGCGCAGCTATCGGTACAATGGCTGGTCCATTAGGGACATTGATTGGTGGCGCTATCGGTGCAATCGTTGGTGGCGGCGCAGGTCATGCAGCTGCTGAAGCAATCGATCCAACACATGAAGAAGCGTATTGGCGTGCTGAGCATGCAAATGCTGATTACTACAAAGAAGGCTACGATTTCGACCGCGACCTACATCCAGCCTATGCAGTAGGGTATGCTAACCGTGCACGCTATCCTGCCGATGCTCGTTTTGAAGATCATGAAGCAGACTTAGAGCGTTCATGGCATGAAGTAAAAGGCGAGTCTCGTATGGAATGGAACGAAGCACGTCGAGCTTCAGCAGATGCTTGGAATCGTGTCTCTTAATAACAATCAGCTATTATAAACCATGATGAAAACGGTATAATCTACAAAACATACATAGCTTCGAGGCCTAAGACAATTAAGGTTAACTAATAACTGGCTTGTTTTAGGTAAGCGGATACTATAGAATCTTACTCTCTTATCACTAGAGTTAGTCTGATTGTAGATGACCCCTCAATACTAGATAAAATCCGTAGGTTTATGCTATTTTTAAGCTTCCAAAGATTTCTTTGGAAGCTTTTTTACTGTATATTTATATCTTGGAATGCAATTGATTGCGAACGATAACTATAGGTAATTTATGAGAAGTAACGCGAGTAACGGCAATCAAAAGCATTTCTACATTGCAACGGCCAATTTGCTCAATTTTGCTAACCCAAACCGTATTTATTATGATAATGCACCTGCTTATAGTAACAATGAGTATGAGCATAAGCTTCACGGTATCACCAGTTTATTATCAAAAGCGCACGCGGATATCATAGCAGTACAAGAAGTATGGGACAGCAAAGCGCTTGAAGCATTAGCGGTATCATTAGGGTTTGAGCCTGAGCATGTGTTAGCACCTCTGGCAAGCAATGACAGTGCCAGCCCGTACACGCAAGGCCAAGGCGCACAAGATACGCCCGCTGTGGGTATCATCAGTCGCTTTGAGCAATTAGAAAGCAGTTTGTTAGAGGATATAGCACCTAAAGCTGTGATTGATATCCCTGATATTGGTCCTTATCGTCGTTTTAACCGTCCACCATTGTTATTACGTGTCAATGCTTACGGTCAGCCCATTACGATTGTCACGGCGCATCTAAAGAGCAAACGGGCTTTTTTCTTACGTGATAAAGACGGCAGTTTATTAGAAGATATGGACGATCCAAATGTTCGAGTACGTGCCAAACTTCGCAGTTTGTGCATGCGCGCTGCAGAAGCAGCCTCTATTCGTATGTCTATTATTGAGCGCCTTTATCATACTCGCGAGCCATTAATTCTTTTAGGTGATATGAATGACGTGACTGGCAGTGTCACCACGCAACTGATGACAGAGACCGGCGAGGTCAATTACGATAAGAGTATGCGTGATGTTGCATTGTTTGACGCCGCCCGTATCCAATCGCGTTATGATTGGATGAGAGACGTGGCTTATACTCATATCTATCAAGGCATGCCAGAAGTTATCGATCAGTTGTTTGTTTCAGAAGAGTTCTTGCCTGATAGTAAGTTTTCGCTCGGTCAGGTTGAACGAGTCGACTATTTCAATGACCATTTAAAGTGGGATTATGCAGATAGAGTCATCGATCATGGTATTATAAGAGCGAAAATCAAACTTAACGATTAATTTTATTAAATTGCATTGTATGATCAGCTCGAATACATTGTTGATCTGTACATTATTCTTAACCCATTCATCTTCCTTGCTTGATAGTGTACAAGCGTTTATTATGACTTTCTATTAGTCTTAATAGGACTAAAGCGGTATTGTTGGTTAGTAGAAAGTAATTCTTCAGGTTAGAAGGCGTGCTATCTAATAAAGATGATTGTATCAAATAGGGTTTTAATTTTAAGAGACTTATGATGAGCGAAAACAAAGACGAAAAAATTGAAGACGTGTTAGTAGATTCGGAACTGGCAAAAAAACTTGTACCGAACAAGTTTAAATTTACCAGTCAACAAGGTCGATCTCGTCGTCAAAAACTTTTGGCTGGTGCCAAAAAGTTGAGTGAAACGCAAGCTATCAATGACATTACGTTGGCGGCTGTCTGTGAAGAAGCGGGCATCCCAAGAGCGTCAGCCTATCACTTCTTTCCCAATATCGAAGCCATATTTTTAGCATTGCGTTTTTTAAATGCGATCGAAATATTAGAGATGGTAGAAACCGTTGATGTTGGTAATTATGATAGATGGCAGGGGTATTTGACGGCCCTTATCGACCAATGTGTGACGATATTCCATAACGATAAAACCAAGGCCAAGCTTATTTATGATACCAACACGCCTGATTTTGAAGGTGATGGTTTTGGTGAAGACATGGATCATCAGATTGTTGATTTGGTTTACAAGCGTTTGTCAGAGCGTTATGAGATGCCAAACTTTGAAGACATTCAAGACACATTGTTAGTGGCTTATAGTATTGTTAATGCTATATTCACCTTGTCTTATCGTCGTCATCAAAGCATCACTAATGACTATATCCAAGAAGCAAACACGGCTTTCATTGCCTATCTGCGTTGCTACCTACCAGAAAAGCTACCACGTAAGAACCGTTGATAGATAGGCTTGGCTAGCGCTGAGCGGTCACAAAAAAAGCCGACATTATGTGTCGGCTTTTTTTGTGGTCTTATGTCGTCGTCGTCAATATTTGTCCCTGACAAATATGGGCGCTTGAGTCTACAGGCGCGTACTGTTTATAGTAGTACACTATTAACCCCTCCAAGGCAACATTGGTCTGCGAGTCATGATTATTGATATAGGCTTCACGCGCTTGCTCAACCCAGCGGTCTGCCATGCGAAAAAGACTGCCGGATTCGCGCTCACCGCGCTCGCAATAGTTATTCGTCGCCCAAATAAGAGCAACCTCGCTAAAGGCAATCTCACGCGGTGCTGACGCTATGCCTCCTTGCGCTTTAAGCGCGCTTAAAGTTGCCCACAGATCAGATCGCATCAGCGTACCGTTTGAAGGGATGTCTTGAATGAGAGGAAGGTCTGTTTCAGTGCCATTTTTTAAGGCTAATAATATATCTTCAGCAATTTGTGCGGCTTGCATACCAATCGATGAGCGGTTATTCATACTTTTTTTATGAATAGCATAGTTAAGCCAAGCTTGAGCTTTGTAGGCAAAGTACTGTTGACGAGCAGTCATACTGTCTTGTTGATAATATTGCAGTTGCGTTAGCAGACAGCTCAAAACGCGTTGGTCTTTTGAGCGGCGAGAGAATACTTGTAATTCAGTGCATGAGTGATTCTCATTTTCCACCGTCGTTACCTGCGCCGCTGCGCTCATAGCAAAAGCAGAGGGGATCAGCATCGGTGACAGTAATACAGCAACTGATAAAAGGATAAAGGTAGACCGTTTATGGGCGTCTGCTTTGACAATAGCATGAGACATGATGTAGCCACCTTGTAGTAAGCACAGGAAGGTTAGTGGTAGAGTTTAAGCTTGACTCAATGGCTGATTGCCATGCATCTGCTGTTCTAAGAGGTAGGGTCGATGGCGCCCAGTGCTGGCACGGTTATGTGATCAAGGCGATACCATAACCGTGTGCAACCATGAGTATAGATTATAACTCAGGATCAGTAGCCAATCCCTTGTCTTTACGTAGGTTTTCGCGTTTGAATAAAGCTTCATCAAACTTAAAGCGCAATCTACAATAACCGCCTTGCTGGGTGGTGTCATCCTGCGCGATATCTTCGTCCTCAAAACCCATGAAGTTATAGCCCAATGATAACCAAAGATTGGTCATCGGACTATAGCCCACTTCAGCGCCCAACATATAAGACATGTCATCCGCTTGTTTGTTCCAGTAAGTCCCTGCTTGCAAGCCTACATCCCAGCGCTCACTAATATCATAAAGACTGCGACCATAAAGCGCGTGTGCGGTATTATCACTGCTGATATTGTCCGCATCAAACTGCGTATACTTACCAGAATAATGGCCAGACAAGGTGAATGGTCTTGTTGGGTGATAGTTGCCGCTCAATGACCAAATAATCGCGTCTTTTTGATAAGCGTCGGCGCCTGTGCTGTTATCGTCTATACGATATTCAAGCTTTGTTAGCATGTCTAGCTGATTGCTATCGTAATCACGGTAAGCTGCGCCAAGCTGGAAACGGTTGATCATACGATCGCCATCATCGTAAGACACTTGTGAGTAGATGTCTTTGGCAAGTAATGTGACGTCATCGTTATAGCGATAGGCAACACCAGCACTACCAAGCAACGTATCACTGGTTTCGCCCCAACGCTTCTCAACACGTGCAGATGCTTTGTAGTCTTTGTTTGCAAGATACTCAACGCCGACACCTGCTGCGGTAGCGGTGTTACCAGCTTCTCCCTCTAATGACTCAACGCGCTCGAACAAAGTATTTAATGTCAAACCCTGCTGGACGTACCATTTGTTCTTTAGACCAATGGCTGCTTCGGCTTCGCGGGCACTAAGCGCATCATGCATACGATATTCGCTATAGACTTTACCGTCTTTCATATAATTGGCATCAAAGCCAAACACAGTACGCTGACGCTCTTCTGTATCGTCTAAACCGTAAGTACCCGATAAGCTGTTGATCAAATCATGACGCGCATACAAACGTCCCAAGCCACCGAGTGGGGTTTCGCTACCAATAGAGGTTGCATTACGACTGCTATTATCGATATCTTGCTCATATTCTGCAAATACCAAAGAGTTATTAATCTTTGGTAGACGCGCAGTAATACGAGCACGAGCCGTGGTGCCTTCGATGTCTTTTCCAGCTGTGTTCACGTCATTCAATGCTGATTGGTTGATGATGTCATCATTAAAAATAGTGTCATCAGTCACATCGACGACATCGGTTGCCGCTTGGGTATTACGTGAAGCAGGCGTGGCGTCTTGTTTGTAGTAGCGTAGACCAACCTCGCCCACAACGTTGGTACTTAAGCGTTGCTCAACACTGGCCAAAATACCTTCTTGGCTGGCATCGGTGATATTGTCTTTAGTACGTACGCCTTCAAGTTTCAATGCCGTCTTTTTGTCATTGATTAAATGAGTTAGCTCAGCGCCAGATTCTTCACGACCAGCCGTTTGCGGCGATGCGCCTGTGACAAATCCTTCATCCGTGTCTTTATAATACGCTTTGGCACGGGTGTTTTTCTTATTATCAAAATCAAGCTCGACACGTAAGGCATTGCCTTTAACGTCATTACCTACTAATGGCGTCGTATTGATTTGATTGCTCGGCTGAAAGTTTGGGTTTTCAGCTTGGTTAATGGCGTATTCGGCAACCAGTTTTAGCTGATCATTAAATTTAACGACACTGTTTACACTGCTCAGCTCTTCTTTATTTAAAGGATCGTCACTATTGACGTAGCTACCACCGATTGACACTTTTTCAGATAACAGTTTTTTGGCAGCAATGCCGCCCACTAAGTATGAGTCGCCGCCTTCGTCTACTTCTACGGTGATACGTAGATAGATAGGATTGCCATCGAAGTCTTGGCTAGCAATGGGCGCTTTGAGAAATAAGCTGCGGCTGATAGGATCAATCTCATAATCCGCAAAACGGGTTAGGGTTTCGCGCTTGATGATCAAGCCAGGATTGTTTGCATCACGCGTGATGACTTCAACGGTTTCTGAGTTTTCTAGTACCGCATCAAAGTTTTTTGCCAATGGGTAAGGGCCTGAGATTCCCAAACCACGGGTTTCATTCACGCGCTGGCTCGTACTGGTTTCTGCCAAAAAAGCAGTAACGCGAGTGGTAGTGTTTTCGTATTGCGTTTTTAAACCAGTCAAGGTACGGTTGTACTGACCAAGCTTGATCCCTTCATCATTATCAATTTGCGTTTTTAAATC
The DNA here is from genome assembly GCF_039680845.1 of Psychrobacter halotolerans. Lineage (NCBI taxonomy): Bacteria > Pseudomonadati > Pseudomonadota > Gammaproteobacteria > Moraxellales > Moraxellaceae > Psychrobacter > Psychrobacter halotolerans. Next base: position 131,774 of record NZ_JBDKWD010000004.1, read on the forward strand.
GCCATACATCGCAAACGAGCGACCTTTATCCAAGCGTACATAAAGCTTGCTGGTAGACTGCGCGTCAAAGCCTTTGGCTGATGAGTCGCCATACACAGGATAGTATTCACCAGGCTCGATATCACGGAACAGCCGCTCGCCTTTTTTGTCACTGTCATACGCCAGAGTCAATAGATAATCGCCACGTACCTTACCTTTTAAAAACATAGCGGCGCGACCAGAGGCGTCATTACCGGCAAAGTCATTTAACTCTTGCTCGAAAGCACCTTGAGCGTCAGTGATGCTACTACCATCAAAATCTTTAAGCGAGATTGCTCCTTCGACGATACCGACAGCAATTAGAGGACGCAACGAAGCTGTAAATTGTAAAGGGATGACTTGTTTGCTACTACCTGTATCGATAATCATCTCACCTTTGCCTGGTATGCTTGAGGCAATAACAGGGATCAGTAGCTCGCCGCCAGAAACGATAACCTGAGTACCTGCTTGGTCTTTACTGTTATCGGTCAGGTTGATGCGGCCAATGTTGGTGTCGATAGTGATGGGGGTGGACGCAATATAAGGGCGGCCATCACGATCTTTTAGGCTAATAACAACTTGATACTCGCTTATCCCATCAGCCATAACCATTTGCTCTTGGGTACGATAGTCAATCGTTTGTAGTTTTTCTGGCGTCCATACCTTGATGGTTTGCTCAGAGATGACTTTACCATTTACGTCAGTTGCCACACCGCGCAATGTGTTGTTGCCGCGCTCTAGATTGACGCCGTAGTAATCAAAGGCGGTGACGCTTTGTTTTTCTTTCTTGGCCGTTTTGCCGATTTGCTCTTCTGATACCGCTTTGCCATTAACATATAGGGTGAATAATGAGCCAAGTGGCGCTTGTACCTGCATCATTTGTTTATAGGTACTAAGCTGCTGACCTTCGTTTAGATTGATAAAGGCAACGGCGTTGTCAGTCACCTCTTTTAAGTAGACTTCAAGGTCTTTTTCTACTGGTGGTACAACGGTAGTCACTGCCATATCTACACGATTGGCTGCTGGATTAACCATTTCTTTGATGATGGCTGAGTCACAGTTGCGGCCTAAATCTAAATCATCATTGGTCAGGCAACCACTGGCTTCAATGTGGTCATTGTAGTCACGATCGTAATCAGTTTCTAAGGCGAGTGTCGTTTTTACGGCCTGCTCAAGGGTATTGTTTTGTGCGCTAACGGATTTGCTACGAGCGGCCAGCTCAGTATTTAAGCGCTCGGTGCTGTTACCCATGCCGCCCACAATACCAAAATCAGCACGATGCAATTCACCATATTTTAAATCAACGAAACGGCTACTTGCATCACCCGCATTGCGGCTGCTTTGTGTGACCATTTCGGTCGCGTTAGGAAGGGTGGTGCGGTCCACTTTTAAAACGTGCGTTTTGGCGCTCACGCCGTAGAAGTTATATTTACCTTCAGGATCGGTCACGACAAAGTTGCCGTTTTCCATATAGATACGCACGCCAGCGACACCAAGCTCGCCGTCTTCTTTTTGTTGGATACCGTCGCGGTTGATATCATGATAGACCTTACCGATGATGATACCATCGGTATTTATGGTGCCGCGCTCCACATCAATTTTCCATTGTGCTTCTCTTGATGCCACGCTTTGACCTTGGCCGTTATTCGCCACCGCTGTCGCACGATTAATACCATCACCGCCCAATGAGGCTGCTCCAACCAACACACGGTAAGTGATTTTTTTACTGGCACCACTTGGCATGTCACCCAAGGTGAGCACCTGATATTTGCCATCAGTCTTAAATTCGGTGGTTTGAGCTTTATTAATCTCAGTGGTTTGATCAACACGCACGCTACCATCGACGTAATCAAAGCCACGTGGCAAAGCGTCTTTTAGTTGCACATCAAAAGCGGTAGCGTTGCTGTTATTGGCCACATTAATAGTGTAGCTGACGTAATCGCCAAGCTCGGCACGTTTTACATCACTTTCTTTGGTGACAACAAGGTTTGGGGTTTCATCAAGGATACGGATCTGTGAAGATAAATCACCGATATGGAATGACAAGTCGCCATCGCTTGGTAATTCGTCATCACCCGTGCCAACAGAGGGAGCAATACAAGCATCCAAGCTTACTGTCACAGTATCGTTTGCCAACGCTTGAACTATTCTATCGCTGATGGCATTGGCATTGTTTTGTGTTGGCATAGATAAGTGATATTTACCCGTATTGTTGCCAGTTTCGATGGCTTTCCACGAGATCTTGTCACCTGTCATCAAAGACGTGATCGTCAACCACACTTGATCCGGTTTGTCTGGCTGGATGTTACACTGGGCGTAGCTTGCATCAATATAGATGTTTTCGTTGAGTTGTGAGGTGGTTTTGTTCTCATCGAATTTAGGCGTCGTAAATTTTATCTCAGATTCGACGATCTGCATTTTTTCAGTAATATTAACCAATGACACTGATGGATCTTCAAGAACCACAGCCTTGATGTTGATATCTTCAATATCACCCGTCTTGCCGTTAGGGTTTGACAGCGTTTGCATAATGATTTTTATGCTTTCGCCCTGACCAAGTTTGACCTGAGTGCTAAAGTTGTAAAAGAAGACTTCGCTGTCCTCACTGTCTACAATGCCGTTATCATTAAGATCTTGATAAACTTTGACATTAGAGATAGACGGGGCTACATCAAGAGTCAACTCAACAGTCTCATCACTAAAACTGGTGTTGCTTAGCGTTTTATTCCAATTGACTAACGTATTTGGGGCAACGGTACGCAACGTTTGTTGGTTTAAGCTAATACCGTATTTAGCCAAAGCAGAAGATTGAAGTTGGACTAGGTTTGATGTGCCAAACTGTTTTGTATTACCAACGCTGTATTCAACATTAGCAATATTATTGATCATTTGCACGACTGAGTCAGTGGCAGCGAACGACGCATTCGATTGCATAAGTAACATGGCCAAAGACAGCGCCGAAATCTTCGCTGTACATAAAGTCCGACGATTAGGAGGTGTAATCATAGGTCTGCTGCTCATAAGTCACTTATCCAATGAAACGTAAAAAGGGTGTGAGTAGGGTGCCTATCGTTTGAATATGCTCAAGTGATAGGGGTCTACAGCTGCCATCCGACAGCTATAGACCTCAAAAAATAATTTTTTAAAAAATTACCAAGTCGCGCTACTTGCTTGAGACGTTTTAGCAGAAAATTTGATCACTCCTTTTGCTTGAGGCGCTAGGCTTGCAAAAGTACCTTTTACAACAGGCGCAATGGTACCGTTACCTGCAGATGGTGTAGAAGTGAAGTCAGTTCGGTACTCGACCTTGGTGTCTAAGGTATCTAATACGACGACATTATTAAGGCTAATGCCACTAGTCGTTGTAAAGGTATTGGTAGCTTCAAGCTTATAGAAAACACACTGACCCGCTTGTGCAGTAGTGGCTGCTTGTGACCAGCGGCTGTCATTATCTGTAATACTTGCCACTGTAGTCGTACAATCAGCGACAATTTGAGATTTTAGTAGGTTGATACCACGTAGTGTCGTCGTAGACGTTGTCGTCGCATCCGTTGCTTGTTTTGGCGTGCCATTTATTGAGCCTTGTTGCACCACAGTAATAGCCATCGTTTCAAATTCACCAAGATTATTGGTGCCTGAGTTATCACTTGTACCATCAATTTTGACCTGCACACTGATTTTGACAGACTCATTAGGCGCTATACCTGTCGTTTTTGCTTGGTTAAGGTCGTACTTACCAGCCGCATTTGGCGTCAGCTCAATATCACCACCGTCGAACGCACCATTATTATTGACATCCACATATACTCTTTCGACTGTAATGTAGGACTTATCAGTCGCAGCGGTTGGGGCAACCGTGAAAAGGACTTCGCCAGTTTTAGCAGCTTCCGTAATGTCTTTACCTGCATTAGTAATGGTATAGCTGTAAGAGACATTATCGTTCTTAGGCGCAACTTCCTGATTGGTACCCGTAGTCACTGTTAAATTACGAGTTTGGTTTTTGAGTAACAGTGTCGCCCCAGTATTGTCATCTTTACCAAGATTTGGTCTGGCGGGATCTTCATAGGTACTTTCTGTGACTGATTTATCAGTACTGTCACCTGAGCTATCGGTGATATCAGGAGTAGTGGTAGTTGTATCACTCTTGGTATTGTCTTTGACCACGGCATAGTTGGTGAAAACGCTGGTATCAGTTGCGCCAGCGGCTTTCTTAGCACGGAAGGTGACGGTAATGGTTTCGCCTACTTGGACGTTCTGACCTGTCACAGTAATGGTTTTACCATTGTTGGTTATCACTGGCGTCACAGCCGCACTGCCATTAGATGCAGTCGTTGTTGGCGCTGTGTAGTTTGCTTCAGTTGACAAGATGGCGACTAACCCTGCTGGCAAGTCATCTGAGATCACGATGGCAGTACCGTTGATGTTGCCGTCATTTTTCACTTTGATGGTGTAATCGACATAAGCACCAGCGTTGTTCAAATCCAAGTTTTTGTTGCCAAGATTGGTTTGAGCTGAGTTAGTGATAGCATAGATGGGGGCCGTTGTTTTGGCATTATCAGTGTTGGTTGCGGTATAAGCTGTTGACGCTGAATTTTTAGATTTTAAGTAAGCACTTTCTGCCGTCACAAGTAAGATACCGTTAGCATCAGCAACACGCTTGGTATCTGACTGAGCCGTGATAGTGATAAATGCCTTTTCGCCTGGGGCTAATGGGATGGTACCGCCATTGGAGATGGTGGTTGAGCTACCAATGTTACTACCACTGGCAGAAACTTTTTGATATTGGATTACACTGCTGCTTAGATTGTAATCGAAATCATCACCTGTAGCATTTGCAATATTGACAGTATAACTGTCATTCATGTTACCTGCGTTGATTAAGGTGTGGGTAAAGTTTACGGTCGATTTTGCCTGTGCATTGATAGGACGATCTCTACCGAAATCATCATTTGAATTGCCGTCTTCTACTGTTGACAACAAACCAAATGAGCCAGTTTCAGAGACGCTGACCATTACTTCGTTTGAATCGGCTCTTTGTTCGGTATTATTTCCAGCGACAGTATAAGTTGCTGAGGCTTTGTTTTTGACATTGAACGTACCAGAAGTGCCACCAATAGGGGTAGCGGCCATCGCGCCAGAAGAGATGCCCATCACAGCAGCAACACCAATAGCAAGCAAACTATAATTAAAGGTATTTGATTTCATATATTACTCCAAGAGAGGTCGTCAGTTTTTGGAACGTTAATTAATATAAAGTGAGAGTGATAAGTTGCTTACTATTGAGGTATTAGTCGACAGTCGTGTTTAGTGCGACAGCTGCTGACTTCTTAGCTGGCAGTAGTTTGATGTTCCAGCGTAGCATCCGATATTCCGATAAAGGAACTTTTACCAACTGACCATTTACTTTACGCATCAACGGCATATCGCCATAGTTCTGACCATCGGTGCTGGCTTGTGCACTGGCTGGGATAACTTCCCCTGTAAATGTCATGTTGGTCGGGATAGGTAGGGTGACCATCAAATCGTTAATGTCTTTATTGATAGTGTTGGTATAAGTCGCTTTGTATTGGATGACAGTACCTTTGGGCGCGGTACGTACTGGCGAATAAACGGTTTTGCCTTCTGCATTTTTGATAACTTGGTTAGCAGTTAGATCCATTTTTAACGCATCATCAGCATGAGCGATACCTAGTACACAGGTAGAAGCCAACGCTGCTAATAAAACACTGGGTAAAAGCTTAAAATGTTTCATATAAAGTCCTTGTCTCGATAATGGTGCTAGTGAGGTATTGACTTATAAATCGCAGCGAAATGGGCTTTAATCTGATAAGTAGTACCAACAGAAAGTATATGCTTCTTATGTTTTGCATTGTCACGTAAACAATACAAAGATTCACTATAAAGACGACAAATGGCTTATTGAGGTGACTAAACGGCAAAAGCCCTATCTCGGCAGATAGGGCTTGTTTTTGGAAGGTAAAAAGAGGTAATTAAGCAATAGAATCGGGAGGAAAAAACAGGTACTAAGGGTTCACAGTATTGCCGTATTTTGTATTGAAGTAAAAGTCGCGTTTTGATCTAGCAGATAGAGAAAGAGATCTGGTTTTAATTTCACCGTTTGCGCCAATAGCAGGATTCTCAGTAGCATTGTAATCTACTGTCGAGAGCACTGGATTAGCAAGTACAGAGGTTACAGTCGCGTTATTAACTCCCTTTTCCTGTAGTACATCTCGCATGATAAAGTTATCAATATTTATATTGGCGCGATTGGTCGCTGTTATCCTATATGCAATACATTGGCCGGGTGTTATGTTACTGATGTTACCAGTACTAAATCCGGTTTTGGGATCAGCATTATTGGCAGTATTTAGATTAGAATCGGTATAATTGAGGGTCGTCGGACAATTATTAACATATTGTGCTTTTTTTAGCACCAAAGCTGCGTTTGCAGCAATGACTCTACCAAAGTCATTGTTCGGATAAAGGTACTTTGTGGTGGTAAATCCAACGTTCCTATTATCGCTGGTGGTTCGAATAGGGTAGGTAGTACCACTATATTCTTCCATTAAACAAATATTGGTATTGCTATTAAAAGTAGAAAGAGGAACGCTGAATTGATATTGACCGATGGGAGCGCCTGCATTAACGGTTTGAGTCGCATAAGTAATCGATGTATTCGTACAGTTTACTAATTTAACGGTACTACCGCTAATTCCCGACTCTTGAGGCGAGTTAAAAACGCCATTAAAATAATTGGGTTTATTGGTATAAACACTACTGCTACTGGTAATATCATCATTGGTCGCATTTGCCTGTGCATCAGTGATACCGCCATTATCATCGAATACAGTACCTGTAAAAATATACTGAGGTATGTAGCAATAGTTATCTAAGCGTATATCGATTTCTTGGTTAGTTGCAGCGTTAAGATAACCAGTATTGGTGTAACGAATCTTCACTGAGGTGACAGGTTGAGAAAACTGCACAGAACCTTGGCATTGTGTACCTAAGTTTTTCGCTGGACAGTTAGGATCACTGGCGGTTCTAGTGAATAAACCTTGCGAACCTTGTGGCGGCTGACCAAACATAATATTTGAGCCAGTTATTGGCTGAAATGTACCGGCAATAGTAGAGCCTGCTTGAGTGATACCTGTAATCTGTACGAAATCATCAAAAGTATTGCCATTGCTATTGGCATAATCGATATCGAAAGCACTGAGGGCTACGTTGGTCAAATAGATGGGCTGCGCGGTCAAAGCATTGCGAAAGTCAAAGATGATGTCAGTAAAGGCAGTTGTGTTCGGGAAGGTTCTTTGAATATTAAGGGCACTTGTTCCCGATGTCGTAATCACACCAAAATTTGACCTTACGGTGCTAGTACTAGATTCAACGGTGGTTGTTTTTATCTGTAATGGAATACTGCCTCCCGCATTGCCAGTAATAGTGACATAATTATTAGTATTGACAGCGGCTACTAAGTTAGAATAATCAGTATTGGTTAGGCTACCTTGAGAAAAGCTAGTATTGCAGACAGCCCCTGGATTCGTGGCAAGCGCAAACGCTGCATTGCTAACGAATAACAAAGCTATGAAGCTAATAAAAATCGATGATAAGTGTTTCAAACGGCGAGATATATACAGATTTCTATAGCCTAAGACCTTTTTACTCTTACTCATAGTACTATTTCCTTCAATATATCTCGATAGCCAAAATTAGCCATAAGCTTGTCTGTTGACAATCTTATGGCTGCATGTATGAATATTGTAAAGCATATTTTATAGATAATTATAGGAGTAATTCTATAAAGAGTCGATAAGTGGTAGATATTCTATGACCAATTACCGTTTATTAGCATTAATAACATCGTTCTATTTACAGATAATATTATAGAAAGCTTGAGATGTTTAAATATTGTTTATGAAGACTGATCCATCTCATATTAATAAGATTAGTTATCTAATAAAGGTTAAATATTTACCTAATCACTAATCATTATTTATTTCAGAAATACTTGTCGTATCATCATTTCCCTATCGCTATAAACAACCATTCCATAAGCGCCTATAATGAAGGGTTATTATCATTTGATAATTGATTATAGGAGTCAAATGACAACCTCGTTTTACTATCTGATTATTCACTTTATATAGGATATATGAAGGGATAGTAATACCATTTTTAATGATGTCTGGCTGGCACAAGTGATGAATTGATCAAACGTCGCCGCATCATCACCATGCACTAAATGTCTCTTCTTAAATTAACAAGGAAGTCATTGAGCGAACCATTCACTTAAGACAGTATTGAACAATACTTCGATTTAACAACATCCTGTTTTTAGGCAGGGTTGACTGACAGAAAAGGACAGTAATGATGAATTATTATAAGGATGCTGACAGCACCGAAACCAAAGAGTGGCTTGAGGCCTTTGAGTCTGTTCTCAAACATGCGGACAAGGATCGCGCTCAGTTTTTGCTAAAAGCTTTATACAATATGGCGGTGCAAGAAGGATTGCCGTTCAACCGCCTCGATACCGCTTATGTCAACAGTATCGCTGTCGAAGATGAGCCAATGTACCCAGGCGATCTAGGCATGGAGCGTAAAATTCGTGCTCTAATTCGCTATAACGCCTTAGCCATGGTGATGCGCGCTAACAAAAACGACGACGATTTGGGTGGTCACTTAGCGTCATTCGCCTCTAGCGCCACGCTTTATGAGACAGGATTCAACCATTTCTTCCGTGCAGCAAGTGATCATTTCGGTGGTGACATGATTTATTATCAAGGTCACTCAGCCCCAGGTATTTATGCACGCTCTTATCTAGAAGGCCGCTTGACGGAAGATCAGCTTGATAACTTCCGCCGTGAAGTCGGTGGTAAAGGTCTATCGAGCTATCCGCATCCATATCTAATGCCTGACTACTGGCAGTTCCCAACTGTTTCTATGGGTTTGGGCCCGATCATGTCAATCTATCATGCCCACGTGCATCGTTATATGGAAAACCGTAAACTGCTGGATAAAGAAGGCCGTAAGATTTGGGCATTCTTAGGGGATGGTGAGACCGATGAGCCAGAAAGCTTGGGTGCCATCTCTCTGGCTGGTCGTGAGAAGCTTGATAACCTAATCTGGGTGGTCAACTGTAACTTGCAGCGCCTTGATGGGCCAGTACGTGGTAACGGCAAGATCATCCAAGAGCTGGAATCTGTATTCCGCGGCGCAGGCTGGCGTGTGATTAAAGTCATCTGGGGCGGTAAGTGGGACAGCTTGCTTGCCAATGATGATACGGGCGTTCTCAAACACCGTATGGAAGAAGTGGTGGATGGTGAGTATCAGTTGTACGAAGCCCGTACGCCAGAGTTCACTCGTAAAGAATTCTTTGGTAAATACCCTGAGTTAGAAGAGATGGCTAATGCGCTGTCTGATGAAGATATTGCTCGCCTAAACCGTGGTGGTCACGATCCTCAAAAGGTATATGCAGCCTTCAGTGAAGCCATGAAAACAAAAGGTCAGCCAACGGTTATTTTGGTTAAAACCGTTAAAGGTTATGGTTTGTCCAGCACAACACAAGCGGTCAATAAATCGCATCAAATCAAGAAGCTGGATCAAGAAGCCTTGGTTTATTTCCGTGACCGTTTTGACTTGCCGTTTACCGATGAGCAGTTAGAGACGCTACCGTTCTACCGTCCTGAAGAAGGCTCGGCTGAAATGAAATATCTCAAAGGTCGCCGTGAAGCGTTGGGTGGTCACCTGCCAAACCGCCGCAGTGGTCATATCCCATTGAACATTCCTGAACTATCGATGTTTGATCGAGTGTTAAAAGGCAGCAATGGTAAAGAGCAATCAACGACGATGGTGTTTGTACGCTTGTTGTCAGCCATGCTGAAAAACAAAGACATCCAAGATCGCGTGGTACCAATCGTACCAGATGAAGCGCGTACTTTCGGTTTAGAAGGTATGTTCCGCCAATTGGGTATTTATTCTGCGGTTGGACAGAAATATACACCAGAAGACAGCGAAGCCTTGATGGGTTATAAAGAAGCCATCGATGGTCATATGCTAGAAGAAGGGATCAACGAAGCGGGCGCAATGAGTACTTGGATTGCATTGGCAACCAGCTATTCTGTGAACGCACTACCGATGATTCCGATGTATATCTACTACTCAATGTTTGGTTTCCAGCGTATCGGCGACTTGGCTTGGGCGGCAGGTGATTGTCAAGCACAAGGCTTCTTACTAGGCGCGACTGCTGGTCGTACCACATTGAACGGCGAAGGCTTACAGCATCAAGATGGTCACTCGCAAATTTTGTTCAATGTTGTGCCAAACTGCGTCACTTATGATCCTTGCTTCGGTTATGAGCTAGCTGTTGTCGTGCATGACGGTTTGCGCCGTATGTATGGCGAAGGCGAGCGCGTCTATTATTACTTGACCTTGATGAACGAAAACTACGAGCAGCCTGCTATGCCAGAAGGCGCCGAAGAAGGTATCAAGCGCGGCATGTATTTACTAGAAGACAATGGCTCAGCACAAGTACAGCTATTGGGTTCTGGTGTGATCTTACGTGAAGTACAAAAAGCGTCTCAGATTCTAAAAGATGAGTTCAACATTACTTCTAACGTTTGGAGCGTCACCAGCTTTAACGAGTTGACGCGTGATGGTATGGCTTGTGATGATTACAATCGCTTGCATCCAATGGAAGAAGAAAAAGTATCTTGGGTCACTGAACAATTAGCCCCGCATGAAGGCATCGTAGTCGCAGCAACCGATTACATGCGCAACTACTCAGAACAGATTCGTGCTTGGTTACCAGACAATCGTCCTTATACGACCCTTGGAACAGATGGTTATGGCCGCTCTGACACCCGCGAAAAACTACGCAGTTTCTTCCATGTCGACGCCGCTCACATCGTCGTTGCAACGCTTAAACGCTTGGCAGATGAAGGCGAAGTAGAAATGCGTTTGGTCAAAGATGCGATTTCAAGCTTCGGTATTGAAGCGGATCAGCCGCCCGCATGGCAGCAGCAGCCTCACTATGATCATTTCCCAGATGCGCCAGCACCTGACAAAGTCAAACCAAATCCGGTTCCTGAGTTTGTGGGTGAAGAGGATGACGAAGTCAGTAGCGAAGGCCGAGCTGAAGATCCAGCCGATGCGACTCTACTTAACAGTGGCGATGTCAAAGAATAATAATCATAAGACGAGGAGATAACACATGGACATTAAAGCCCCCGATTTGGGTGTTGATAGCGCCGAAGTCAGCGAAATTATGGTAGAGGTTGGTGATGTCATCGCAAAAGATGACAACATCGTTTTACTAGAGTCTGACAAAGCCTCGGTCGAAGTACCAAGCTCTGCCGCTGGTAAAGTCGCCAAAATCAGTGTCGCAGTTGGCGATCAAGTCAGCGAAGGCATGGTTCTGATTGAGATTGATAGTGATAGTGAGAGTGCTGATGCAAGCGATGATACTGACGACAATGCCGAAGAAGTTACTGAGGCAGAACAAGTAGATGATAGTACTGAAGACGCCCCTGTCGAAGATGACGCAGACGTAGAAGAAGCGACTGATGATACTGGCGAAGGCGCATCAACTACCCATGCATTACCAGATATTGGCGTTGATGAAGCGCAAGTGGCTGAGATTATGGTTAGTGTCGGCGATACGGTCAGTGCTGATCAATCTATTCTATTGATTGAGTCTGATAAAGCCTCAGTCGAAGTACCTGCACCAGAAGCAGGCGTGGTCGAGAAAATCTTGGTTGAAGCGGGTGACATGGTCGCCAATGGCCAAGATTTTATTGTCATTCAAGCGGCAAGTAGTCCCAAAGCGAAACCGAAAGCGGATACTGCTAATAAAGAAGATAAAACAGACAAGCCTACGCCGAAAGCTGAAAGCAAGTCACAGCCAGCACCAACAGGCGAGCCAAAGCAAGCGCCTGCGCCGACCTCGACTGCTGCACCTGCGGATAAAAAATTAAGCGAAGCGGAAGTTAATGAAAAGTTAACAGATGTCTATGCAGGCCCTGCAGTGCGTAAGCTTGCCCGTCAGCTTGGTGTAGATATCACAAAGGTGAGTGGTTCTGCAATTAATGATCGCATCCTAAAAGAAGACTTGTTTGCCCATGTCAAAGAAAGCCTAAGTACTCAAAAAGCAGCACCTGCTAGCGGTAATGTAGCCAGTGCCAGTCTACCAAGCTTACCTGACATGAGTAAGACTGAGATTTGGGGTGAGACGGAAACACAAGACCTTAGCCGTCTACAAAAAGTCTCGATACCGCAGCTTAATTACAATACGCTACTGCCACAAGTCACTCAGTTTGATTTGTCAGATATCACTGATACTGAAAAACTGCGCGGTGAGCTAAAAGGTAGTATGAAGGCGGAAGGTATTGGTTTTACCATCTTGGCGTTTGTGGTCAAAGCAACCGCCTATGCCTTAACGCAGCACCCACGTTTTAACAGTCATTTGAGCGACGATAATACGCAAATTATCTTACGAAAAAGTGTCAATATGGGTATCGCTGTGGCAACGGATGATGGTCTTATCGTGCCTGTCATCAAAGACGTGCAAGACAAAGGTCTTAAGCAAATCGCTATTGAGATTGGCGAGCTTGCTGTCAAAGCCCGTGATAAAAAGCTCAGTACCAAAGACTTACAAGGCGCAAGCTTTACCATATCAAGCCAAGGTAACTTGGGCGGTACTGCATTCACGCCACTCGTAAATTGGCCACAAGTAGGTATTTTGGGTGTGTCTGAAGCCAGTATGCAACCGCGCTGGGACGATAAAAAGCAAAGCTTTGAGCCACGTCTCATGCTACCGCTGTCGTTGTCTTACGACCATCGCGTAATCAATGGGGCAGATGCGGCTGTGTTTACCCGCTATATCGCAACGCTATTGGCTGATCCGCGTCGTATCTTGCTCTAGAGTAGCTGTTAACTGTTAGTTATTATTATATAAATAAGCCTATTATTTTAAAAAAGACTGTCTACGGATGGTCTTTTTTATGCTCGATAATTTTTAACGGAATAACTTTTAGCAGAATGATTTTTATGTCAATTTATTATGCTCATATAACAATGGTATAGGCACAAAAAAGCCAGCTATGACGCTGACTTTTTTATTGCACTAATTTATCTCAATTAAGACACGCTTTTATCTGACGGTCTTAAAACTGTTTGACGAACGCCACGCCATATACCCAAGGACTAATATCAACTTCACCGATATCATCACCGTTTAAGCTTGCGTCTGTCTTAATGTCCATATAGCGTGCATCGATACGGAAGGCTTCGGTTTCAGCAAACGGAATGTCAATCCCAACATGACCTGCAACACCAACGCTGTCGTCAAGCTCTAAGTCACTGCCGTTGCCGTTATAGATTCTTTCTTTAAAGAAAGTCGTGTAATTCACACCCACCCCTACAAATGGTTTCACATTCATTGGCATATTGTAGTCATCGAAATGGTATTGTAGAGATAGGGTAGGCGGTAGGTGCTGAGTTTTTGCATCAATTTGGTTGCCAGCATTATCTGTCAAGGTAATGTCATGATGAAACGGAATCGCTGCCAATAGCTCAACGCCTACATTATTGGCAATGAAGTACTCGCCACTGATGGTTGGACGGATATCGTCATCAACTTCTACAGAAAGTGCGCCGTCTAAAAGCTTGCCATTGTCGCTCTTGGGATCAACCATATGGGCGCCTGCGGCAACAGACCATGTACCAGCAGGTACAGCAAAAGCGGTAGTCATAGTAAGAGCAGTGGCTGCGGCTAAAACTAGGGATTGTAGTTTCATCGTTCGATTCCTCAACATAATAAATGGTTGGTGGTAACTGCCTAATGAGGGATGACATCAGTTAGTTACCGATACACAATGTTATGGTGGTTGATTAACCTGTAACATTATAACTGTATTATAATATAAAACCCCTCTTTCTGTAAGGTTTTAATTGAGTATAAAGGGTTTTTATTCGATTAATCACGTTTAGTATTGGCTTTATGAGTAATCGACATGGTTGACAGAATCGATTCCGGTAGAAATATTGATTAGTAAGCAAGGAGTTATCCGCATTGATACATCGTAAGTAGACTTAAAATTATTAACTTTAGATTTCTGCCATTGATTTTGGAATTTTAAAGTTAGTAATGACCCAATCGTAGCTTTTTGCATTGATAGATAGGGTACAAAAGGAAAAGAGGCGTAATATATTATGCTCGGTTATTGTAGTAACTCTCCTCTACGCTGTGAAAAAGCGCATTCTATGGAACTATTGAATCAAGCAGATTCTTGTTGTCCTGAATGCCATCTGTTTTTGTTGCCAGCTCAAGACATCAGCCAGCAATTACGCGCTGAAGAGAAGTTGCTACTGTTTGCGGTCTTAGTCATTGCGTTTATACTGTTTGCCAGTATCTATATATACTATTCAGATTTTATATAACTTATGATGAGTGACCACTATTCATCGCGCATAAACCACACTAGATATAAGTCGCGCTAATACTGTTTAGTACAAACGCAACTAACGATTGGCAGGAATTATTTTGCTCACACACTCAGAACACACCTTGTGATGACTGCTTTATTTTATAATTAACTCAAGACCGGTATTACACCGCATAGGGATTGCATGATATTCCAATCTATTCGGCGCTTGCGTCTTTTTGTCTACAATATCTTGCAAAACGATGCGCATGACACATTGTTCAGTCGCTGCGTAGATTACTTCTTAATATTTTTAATCATGACCAATGTCGCAGCCGTCATTGCTGAGTCGGTCGATCAGTGGTATTACCCTTATCAAACGTATTTTACTTGGTTTGAAAATTTTTCCATCGTCATATTCTCCATCGAGTATCTGCTGCGTCTTTGGAGCGTGGCTGAGGCAAAGCCTGAGCATACCACTTGGCGTCAGCGTTGGCAGTGGTTAAAAAGTCCTTCAGCATTAATCGATTTGGTGGCCATTGCCCCTGCGTTCTTAAACTTCTTTGTCAATATTGACCTGCGCTTCTTACGTATTTTGCGCTTGTTCCGCATCCTTAAATTGACACGGTATTTTGCCTCTTTGCGTATTTTACTGGTAGTTATTAATAAAGAAAAAGGCTCATTTCAGGCCGTTATCTTTATTTTAATTATTATGATTGTGACCGCTTCTAGTGGTATTTATTTGGTGGAAAACCATGCGCAGCCGCAAGAGTTTGAGTCGATACCCAAAGCGATGTGGTGGGCGGTGGTGACACTGACGACAGTGGGCTATGGCGACGTTATCCCAATCACTACCGCAGGTAAGATATTGGGTGCAGTGATTACCATATTGGGTGTGGGTTTGGCGGCACTGCCTGCAGGTATTTTGGCAACAGGGCTGGCAAATGAGCTTGCTCAGCGGCGTGAAGAGCTTGAACAGCATTTTCGCGAACAACTGATCGACAGTGATTTTGATTTGATACAAAACCAGATGATGATTGATAAGATTCGCCGCGAGCTTGGATTAGATAGAGAGCAGGCGCAAAGTATTGTTCTACAAGTATTACGAGAGCAAGAGCTTGAGCGCCGCGAAAAAGAGGTAGAAGTAAAACAGAAGAACTTTTGTCCCAATTGCGGCGAGGCGTTGTAATAAATGGCAAGCTATAGTGAGTTCGATATAAAAACGATACAGGGGGACGTATATGAATTTTTTGCAGCCCTTGCCTGTGTAGGAACAGCAAGCCAGAAAAATTTATATTAGTTCCGCGTCATAAGATAACTATCTGTTTTATTTAGAATCGACTATAGTGCTTATAAAGCGCTATCTCATAAGTTTTTATCGCCGTAATTTAATATAAGGTTTGATATGATAAAAAAGGTGCTACGTTATTGAACACAGCACCTTTTTTATACGTGGTTATTTCTTATATATAATAGTTGACAGAATAATAGAACGATTTTATAAGCCTTGTGGAATAGGGAGTGCCCGTGCCAATTCATGAGCGACTTCTTGTGCTGCATCCGTGATATCTTCGGCAACAAGCGGTAAGTTTTGCAAGGTCAAATGCCAATCGTCTATTTCTCGGCGCAAATGTGCCACCCAAAGCGTCGTACAATCTTTTGGAAGTTGCTTTAAATTGACTTCAAAACACCGATTGCCTTCATCATCACTGAGATGAATTTCGCCTTTTTCGACTCTAGAAAAAGGATGACCATGGTAAGAGTTAGCAATCATAGCAATATGGGTGATACGGATGGGTATCTTATCTAGGTACAGTCTGATTTGTTCTTGGTCAAGTGGCGCTTGATACATTGCTTGCTCACCGCGATCCTTGCCATTTAGACTGTCACCTTGATGCCTTACGGACTCAGCTTTGTCACGCAATTGTTTGAACCAGACGATGTCATGAATGCTGGAATGGTTGTCGTATAGCACACATGCCAAATCAATATCGATCGCTTCTTTATTCTTCTTAAAGCGCTTAAACAGGCCTTTTGACTGAATCTTCGTAAACTCGTAGTTCAGGGCAAAAAATAAGGCACCTGCATCTAAGCCCAGTCCTTTTAAACTGTCCGACAATAAGGGTGATGGCACAGGGGTCGACATAATATTCCTTTTTAGTTCTTAGTTTTTTATAGGGTCGTAATACTGTTTTTGGGGCGTCGAGATGATTCGGATACAGACAAACTTAAACATCAGTTAAATAGTATCATCAGCGGCTATTTATTATTCAAAGGTTCGTCTAATACAGCTTGATAGAGCAGCTCAGGCTCGGCTTTTAATAACCCATTACCAAAACCTCGTAACCACCACACCAGCTGCGAGGTCAAATTAACCGTGGCTTTGATCGTCAGTGTGTCCTCATTGAATGTCACCGTTTGATCCTCACTCAGCTTACTTTCAGTGAGGCTTCTGCCTGCTTGTTTGGTAAATTGTAGCTCAATGGGCGTATTTTTGCCATGATCCGGTAACACGCTAAATAACGGATGGCTAAAGCCCATACCGCCTGAGTCCAAATAGGTATCCAGTTGAAAATTATCCGGTGTTTTTGCAGCCGTCTCGAGAATTTCAACACTGGCAAATCGATGCAAGGCAAAGGTTCGAATGATGGCTTCTGGGTCATCGATGCGGGTTGCTACCAAATAAATAATCACCCCGCGCTGAATAATCGCAATCGGGTTTAAGGTATATTCACTGGCTTGTGACTTGTCGCCGCGAGTATAAGCCGCTTTGATTTGTAGCTGATAAAACAACGCATGATAAATATTGTCTTTGCTTTCTAAATCTATATGCGGCGCAATCAACGGCTGCGTGGCAGGTTCAATCCGCACTCTATCTATCCAAGAATGGGTGACTTTACTGTTTTTAAGCTGTCGTCTGGCCAAATCAAACCAAGGAAATAGCTCATCTAAAATGACAGGAGGCAGTAGTTGGGTGAGGTTGGCTTCTACCATATTAAAGGCAACTGCTTGCGACAGATTCATATGCGGTAAGCTTTGTAATGGCGCGTCATCGCACCAGCGCCACCCTTGTGGATTGGCGTTGTTTTTTTCAATGGGGAAACGCTTGGCGAGCGCATTCAAGTCACGCTGTACGGTGCGCAAACTGATATCAAAGCCTGCCATCATAAGCTGCTCAAATATATGCGTGGTGCCCACCCAACGATTGCGCTGGAGCTGTGACAATACTTGCCACTGCCGCGCTGTGGTTGCCGCGCCGTGTCGATTTTTGCCTGACTCATCTACAGCCTGATTGTCGCTAGCCACCAGAGTACTGGCCTTGGTATCAGGATCTGTCCGAGTTTGAAGAACGTTGGCGTCAGTAGAATGTACCGTCATGAAAAATAACCTTTATTAACCTTTACAAAGTCACAGTCAGTTTTACACGTTTTTAGCGCACCATTAGGGCGTGTTCAACACGCCCTAATCATTTATCATCGCAGAAAAGCGTCGTAGCGTCTAGGGACGTTCGTTTTTGATTATGTTTTTGATTACGCCCATTTAATGATTGATCTCCAAGCTGACAGGTGCATCGCCATCATTTGCGATCTTATCATCGTCTTTTTCGTCCTGACCTGTATCTTTTCTTTTTTTATCCTCTTTTTTTTGACGTTTGGCTTTACGTTTTTTCTTATCTTTGTTTTTTGACTTTTTATCATCAAGGTCATCCTCGCCATCTTGATTGTCATCCCACAACATCAAGCGGCTTAATACTTTGCCAAATAAGGTTTCTTTGCGGTAACGACCTTTTTTATTCATCGTGTCGATAGGGAGACCAGTCATTAAGGTTAAGGCTTCACTTAGCGTATGCACGCCATAAATATGAAAGCTACCCGCTCTTACCGCATCGATGATGTCGTCGCGCAACATTAGTTGTTTGACATTGGCCATGGGAATGACTACGCCTTGCTGACCCGTCAGCTCTTGCTCACGGCACGCATCGAAGAATCCGGCAATCTTTGCATTGATACCGCCAACGGCTTGTACTTCACCCAGCTGGTTCATGGAGCCTGTGATGGCAAGAGATTGATCAATGGGAACGTTTGCTAAAGCGGACAGAAGTGCGCAGCCTTCGCTGACGGTGGCACTATCGCCATCTATCTGCGCGTAGCTTTGCTCAAAAGCAAGTGAGGCGCTAAAGTTTAAAGCGTGATGTTGGCTGAACAAGGCACGCAAATAGCTGGTCATGATCAGCATGCCTTTGGCGTGTAAGCTGCCACCCAAGTCCACATCGCGCTCAATATCAAGAATCTCACCTGCGCCAATATTTGGTTGAATGACGGCGGTCAGACGCGCTGGCATGCCAAACTCGCTGTCCGCATAGCTGACCACGGTTAGGGCATTGACTTGTCCGACCGCACTGCCTTGGGTTTGGATCAATTGCTGACCGTTTTTTAGCTCATCCCAATATAGATCGCGCAAGTAGCCTGAGCGCTCATCCATGTCCTCAATGGCTTGAGTGACGTGCTCAGCTGTGACAATGCATTCATTGTTCAAACGTGCATGACGGTTTGATTCATGAAGCAGCTTGATGAGCAAGTCGCTATGTAAGCTCAAGCGGTCTTGCTCTTCGGCTTGTAAGCTTAAATGTTCAAGCAAATTGGCTTGGGCGTAGCGATCAAAAGGACAGAGATTGGCGTAATCGATGATGTCCGCCATTTTTGCGACCAATGCCAGCTCATGCTCGCTGGTACGAACCACGTCATCATGAAAGTCGGCGCGAACTTTGAATACGGCATCAAACTCAGGCTCAAGCTCTAACAGTTCGTAATACAAATCTGCTTCACCCAATAAAATCACTTTAATATCAAGATCAATGGGTGCAGGCGATAACGATAAGCTACCTGTTAGCGTCAGCATTTGCTCGAGACTAGACAGCTTAATTTTGCGTGATTGTAGAGCGCGTTTAAGCCCTTGCCAAGCATAAGGATGCTCTAGCAAGTGGCTGGCTTCTAGTAGCAGATAACCGCCATTGGCACGGTGTAGCGCACCTGCTCGAATCATGCTGACGTCAGTGGTCACTGTGCCCAGTTGTGTGATTTGCTCGACATGACCCAATAAGTTTAAATGCGTCGGCAAGTCCTCAAAGATCACAGGCGCACCATTGTCAGGTTCGTGACTGACAATGACGTTAACCGCATAGCGGCTTGGCGTCGTGGCGAGCACCGCTGTCACAAACTCTTCATCATCACCGTTGACGATGCGCTCTACATGCGTGACCATATCGGCAAATACGGCTTTGAGATAATCAATCACAAGCGGGTGAGTAGAAAACTGCTCATAAACAGGAGCAAACAACGGCTGCAATGCTCGCCGTGCAATGCTGCGATGTAGTGTCTCTATGGCATCATTGGCTTCATCTTCTAGCTTTTCTAACGCTATGGTCAGCTGGCTAAGCCGTTTTTGCATGTGATTTTTTTGTACAAAGTTATTCAGTTCCGCTTGGTATTCACTATTACCGTATTTAGTATCGTCATATTCACTATTGTCATTCTGCGTACCAGCGTTGGTTGATTTTTTATGGTTGTCTATCGCTGATTTATTTTTAAGATTGCGAGAAGATTGGGTGTCAGCAACTTTGGTATCAGCATGATCGCTATGATTGTCATGATCTTCTGCTGGCAGCTGGCTTGGGTGTACAAAAACGGCTTTATTATCGAACGAGCGAAACGTGAGCGCTAAGTCATATTGCTTGCCTTCGGCGCTTAACACTTCATACGCCTGACTCTCTTGCTCATGCGTGTTGTTTTTGATGGCTTCGATTTTACTTTGATATTGATCACTGCGAAAGCGTTGGCTCAGTCGTTTTTTGGCTTGTTGCCATAAGTTATTCACTTGCTGTTGCAGCAGCACCGCTTGACCAGCAGGCAGACGTAGCGCTAAAGGCGTGCGTGGATCGGTGAAGTTATGTACATAAACCCAATCGTCCGGTGTCGGGGCATCTGCTGCGATGCGATTGAGCAGGCGGCTAATAATGGTTCGTTTGCCAAGCCCGTTTTCGCCAGCGGCAAACACATGATAACCACTGGCCTTAATATCTAACGCTGTTTGCAAGGCTTTAAGCGCACGCTGTTGACCAAAGCCAACATCCAAATCAGGTGCCGTGCGTGTGTCTAGTGGCAGCTCATCTGGCTCGCTATAACGCTTAAGTTGCTCAGCAGCAAGAAGGCAGCGCTCTTTGACTTCAATAAAGCTAGGATGCGGCGTGTCTGTTGTCGCTTGCTCGGTAACGGTTAATTCAGTGGTGGGTGTTGCCGTATCATGAGTGTCTTTTGATACTTGAGGGATAGGCGTGCGGCGTTGTTCGGTCATAGGCGTCTGGTAAATCGTCTTAAAATAATGGAATGGTATTGATGGATTCGTTTGTTATATCTGAGCTTTTTACGTCGCTTGCTGTGCTTATACTATTGTACTTAAATGTAGTGCTTAGCATTTTATAGTTGATTATTTATGCTTAATTTTTAATAGTAAATTAGACATCTTACAAGATATCACTATGCTTGAGACAAGTCATTACAGGCAATTTTGTATCGTCAGAAGCCATAACGCTGAATGTAGGCAAGCAAATAATAGCAAACATCAGTAAATAAATGGTTAGTTTAAGCTCGTTAAAAGAGAATAACGCACTTAATACGAGGGCAGATAGTATAAGATGTCTCACATTGGCGCAATCTGCAACTATTCAATGGGCAGACTGCATGATAAAATAGACGGTTCACGTGTCATAACTGGATAACTTGCTATATGTCAGCTTCCGCTAAAACTTCTTCGTCCTCTGCTAACATGAGCAATGTTCATATTGATCCGACTGGCTTTGTGAAGCTTGGCTCACAATTACCAACGCTTGCTCATACCTTGGCGCAAGCGATAGACAAATTGGGTTTATCATTAAGTGCAGAGCAGCAGCGCACCTTATTACGGTACTTAGATCAGCTTTTGTTGTGGAATAAAGCGTATAATCTGACCGCCATCACTGATCCAGAAGAAGCGCTGATCAAGCATGTGATTGATTGTTTGGCTATTATAACGCATTTGCCATCAGGATCATTGCTCGATATTGGGACGGGTGCAGGGTTGCCGGCGGTGATTATCGCCATTTGTCAGCCTGAACGCCAATGTACAGCACTAGATAGCAATCAGAAAAAAATACGATTTATCAAGCAAATCAGTAGCGAGCTTGGTTTGAGTAATATGCAGCCGATTGCGTCTCGTATCGAAGCGCATGAGGCCAGCTACGATGTGGTCACATCCCGTGCCTTTGCCAGCTTGATCGATTTTGTCGATGTGGCGCACTCGCGTTTGGCAAATGGCGGCTATCTGTGCGCTATGAAAGGTAAGGCACCAAGCGATGATGAATTACAAGCGCTTGAGAGTGATTGGCAAATCAAAACCATTCCACTAAAAGTGCCGTATTTGCATGACAGCCGTCATTTAATTGAATTGTCTGTTAAAAATGTCTAAGCTATGAGCACTTTACCGATGAAAGTGGCAATATGGAACGTATTAACTATTTTGTGAAACATAAAGCTGAGTGACTATTGAATGACCAAACTATCGACAAATAATATAATGACGAAAGCATAAAATTAATAAAGCATAAAAGTGTCAAAGTAACAGACCCCAATTAAATTGAGTGAGTGTATGGAAATCATAGCAATTGCGAATCAAAAAGGCGGCGTGGGTAAAACCACAACAGCGGTAAATTTGACCGCCAGTTTGGCTGCTAAAAACAAGCATGTACTACTGATTGACTTAGACCCACAGGGAAACGCAACCAGTGGCACAGGCGTGGATAAAAATGAGTTGGCACTAACAATAGCGGATGTGCTGCTCGATGGCGTGTCATTAGCTGATGCTATTGTTACCAGCCCAGCTGGGTTTGATGTTATCGGTGCCAATCGTGATTTGGCAGGTATGGACATCACTCTAATGAGTAAGTCCGATAGCCATGAGTTGTTCAAGACCGCGATGGCGGATCTTGTTGCTAGTCAAGTGGCTTCGCAAAAACCCGCTTATGACTATATCATTATTGACTGTGCACCCAGTTTGAATTTGCTGACCATTAATGCTTTGGTGGCGACCGATAGTGTTATCATTCCGATGCAGTGTGAGTATTACGCCTTAGAGGGCTTAGCAGACTTATCGCAAACCATTGAGCGTTTAACCGAGCTCAATCCCAATCTGTATATTCGCGGCGTGGTGAGAACCTTGTTTGATGCGCGCAATACATTGGCGCGCGATGTGTCCGCTGAACTCGAAGCGCACTTTGGCGACATTATGTACAAAACTCACATTCCAAGAAATATCCGTTTGGCAGAAGCGCCTGCCCATGGTTTGCCCGTTATTGCTTACGAGAGATGGTCGAAAGGCGCACGTGCATATCTAAAACTGGCAGCAGAAGTAATGAAACAAAGCCATTAAGATGCCAGTTGCATCATAAAACATTTAATATTGTATTTTTAGTAAGCCGCATTAACAATCAATTGGCTTTTAATTTAGCGTTAGAGGATAGGTAATCATGGCAAAGAAAAGAGGGTTGGCCGCTAACCGAGGCTTAGATGCCTTATTAGGGTCAATCAAAAAAGAAAAGCAAATTACTGCCTCTGCTTTGCAAGATGATATGGCTGCGCGTGACCAAATCTCGCCAGCCGACACGCTAAATACTCAGGTATCTACTGAGACAGACGGTATAGAAACCAATGAAAAACCGGTCGTACAATCAAGTACTACGGAAACGTCTGATCATAGTCAACGTAAAGCGCGTTTGCCGCGGGTTAATAATAAAGCACCTGCTAATAAAGTGCGCGCTACCGGATCGGATGCAGGCACTACAGAAGATCAAATCAGTTTGGTACAAATTGATGTGACGCGTTTGCAGGCTGGTAAATATCAACCGCGCCGCGACATGAGCGAAACGGCGCTGGCAGAACTTGCTTCTTCTATCGAGCAGCATGGGGTGATGCAGCCGATTGTTATCCGTCCCTTACTAGCGAATGAAGACAAGAGTGAAGCCTTCGTTACTCACGAAATCATTGCAGGCGAGCGCCGCTGGCGTGCGGCTAAAATGGCTGGAAAATCAGTCATTCCGGCGATAGAACGTGCTTTGTCTGATGAGCTGGCGATTGCACTGGCATTAATTGAAAATATCCAGCGCGAAGATTTATCGGTCATCGAGCAAGCGGCTGCCTTACAGCGCTTTCATACAGAGTTTGGTATGAGTCATGCAATGATTGCTGAGGTCGTGGGCAAGGCGCGTACAACGGTGTCAAATTTGCTGCGTTTGAATCAACTACACGATACCGTAAAAGATCATTTGGCAAACGGTGCTCTAGACATGGGGCATGCACGCACGCTTTTGGCGTTGTCATCTGAGCAACAACCTATCATTGCACAAAAAATCATTGACGGCGGCATGACCGTACGCGACGCTGAAAAGCTGGTCAAATCGATCTTGCAGCCTGCGCCTAAAGTAACGCGCACTGAACAAGTACAATCGCGTGATGCTGAGCAGTTAACGCAGAGATTGACAGACATGTTAGGCGCTGAGGTAAAACTCAAACACAAAAAAGATGGCCAAGGCAGCGTTGAGATTTTCTTCCATAGCCAAGACCAATTGGCTGCCCTCATTAAGCATATAGAAGCACAAGCGTAAAAGATCGAAAGAGCTTACAGTTATTCTTCTTTCTTTACATCATTTTGATCACCCCTGTTTTTATGAAAAATAAAAGAGAGTCGCTATGTGGGAGTTGGTAAAAGCAGGTGGTTGGTTGATGACGCCTATTGTGTTGTGTTCGATATTGGCATTGGTCATCATCATCGAACGTAGCCACACCTTACAGTTTAATAAAATTGTGCCAAGTCGCTTGCGTGAACAGCTTATTACTCGCTTGCGTGAAAACGGTGATATTGGTCGCACACAATTAATGAATGTCAAAGAAAAAACCGCATTGGGTGATATTTTGGCAACAGGTTTGCTTTATCGTCAGTATGGGTTAGAGTCGATGACGATGCACATGCAAAACCGAGCCAGCGTACAAGTTCATCAGCTAGAAAAAAACATCAATATGCTCGGCACCATAGGCGCAATTTCACCATTGCTTGGTCTATTAGGTACGGTATTGGGTATCATTTCTTCGTTTTTGGCGATTACCGATGGGGCGATGCAAGACCCAACAATGCTGGCAGCTGGCGTGTCACAGGCGCTTATCACCACTGCAGCGGGTATGATTGTGGCGATTCCGGCACTGGTGGCCTATCGTTATTTTCAGCGTCGTATCATTGATATCAATGCCCAGTTTGAAACCCAAGCGGGGCTTATGATTCAAGAGCTTTATGATTATCAGTTGCTAGAACATACTCATGCAGCTGGTTTTAATCAGTCTCGTCGCCATACGGCACTAAATGGGGAAGGCTTGGATCATGAGCGTCCAATGAGAGCCTCAGGACAAAACAAAGCGCCAACAATCGCGCCTTAGTAAGAGGTTCGCATCAACAGTTATGTGCAGCATTTTCCGAGCACATGGACATTACGGAAATTAAAGAGAGTGATATGCGCTTTAGAAAACCAACGGTTGAGCCACTCGAAATTAACTTGACGCCGATGATCGATTGCTTGTTGTTTTTGATTGTGTTTTTATTGCTAGCGACGTCATTCAATCATTTTAGTCGTTTAAACATCATTCTCCCTGAAGCGGAAGGCGTTGCACAGACAGAACAAAAAAACAGTATTGAGGTAGCGGTTCAAGAAGACGGCAGTTATTTGGTCAATGGCATAACTCTTGCCAGTAGTAATGAAGCTGAGTTGACCAGCATGTTACAACAAGAGGCGGGCAGTAACCGTGACATGTTATTTGTCATTGCAGCGGATGCCAATGCCACCCACCAGTCAGTAGTGCGGGTGATGGATGTCGCTGGTAAATTGGGATTTTTAAACCTTAATATCAGTACAGTCGTGCCGCTTGGCCAGCCTCTACCACCATAGTATATGGTCGCTTTTGAGCAAAAACACTCTCATAAAACTGTGCGCTAAGTGCAGCCTATTTCTATAATAATATCCAAATTGAGGCTTTTATGAGCCAAACCTATCCATCTGACTCTACGAAAATGCCTGCTAAAACAGTAGCAGCCCCATTAGTTGTCTCAAGGTATGCAACCTTGCTGCGTCTACTGAGCTATTTAAAACCATACTGGTGGGCATTGCTCCTCACGGTTTTGGGTTTTGCTATCAATGCAGGAACAGAGATTTGGATTGCCAAATTACTGCAATATATCACCGATGCGATCAACCAAAATGATCAAAGTCAACAAGACTTGTTTCCGTTGCTAATCATTGGCCTGTTTTTTGTTCGCGGTGTCGGCAGCTTTTTGGGAAACTATTATTCTGCTTTGGTCTCACGCAATCTTGTCTATGAGCTGCGAGTCGAAGTTTTTAATAAATTGCTGCGCTTACCAAGCTCTTTTTATCTTGCCAATCCAGCAGGTACTATTTCTTCCAAGCTGATATTTGATGTGGAACAAGTGACGGCTGCTAGTACCGACTCTATGAAAACCTTACTCCGTGATGGCTTGACCGTCGTGGCCTTGATAGGTTTTTTGCTTTATAGCAATTGGCGTCTGACCCTGATTTTATTTGTGGTGTTGCCGCCTATATTATGGCTCATTCGGTTGGCCTCCAAACGATATCTGAAGCTTTCTAAAGGCATTCAGGAAACGATGGGCGACGTCAGTCATATTACCAATGAAATCATTGGTGGTTATCAAGTGGTCAAAAACTATGGCGGCCAAGCTTATGAAGCCCAGCGTTTTGATAAAACATCGAAGAGAAATCTACGTCAAGGCATGAAAGTTGTTGTTACCAACAGCATCAATACGCCGCTTGTGCAGTTATTAATGGCAATTGCGATGTCGGTTGTGGTATGGCTGGCTTTGCGTCCAGCAGTAATAGACAATATCTCAGCAGGCGCTTTTATCTCGTATATCGCTGCCGCTGGTTTGCTGAGTAAGCCTGTGCGCTCATTGACGGATGTCAACCAAAAACTGCAAAAAGGCATTGCCGCTGGCGAGTCAATATTTGCACTACTCGATGAGCCAGAAGAAGAAGACACAGGAGTGGTTAGTCCTGCCTTGTCAGGTGAGATTCGTCTGAACAATATTGGTTTGGTTTATCCAGATTCGACCATCGCATTACGTGATTTTACGCTTGATATACGAGCGGGTGAAACGGTGGCATTGGTCGGACGTAGCGGTGCTGGTAAGTCGTCTTTGGTGAATTTATTAACTCGTACTTTATCGACCACGTCAGGGCAGATTACCTTAGACGGACTGCCCATCGAGGACATCACGTTAGAGAGCCTACGCTCACAAATTGCGATGGTCAATCAGCAAGTGGTGCTCTTTAACACCACGGTATTTAACAATATCGCTTATGGTAGCTTGGCAAATAGAACACAGGCTGAAGTCGAGAAGGCGGCAAAGGATGCCTTTGCTCATGATTTTATTATGAAGCTGCCGAATGGTTATCAAAGTGAAATCGGTGCTGAAGGTTTGCAACTGTCAGGCGGGCAGCGTCAACGCTTGTCAATTGCTCGTGCTTTGCTAAAAGATGCGCCCATCTTGATCTTAGACGAAGCGACCAGTGCGCTTGATAATGAGTCAGAGTACTACATTCAGCAAGCGCTTGATAATGTGATGAAAGACCGTACGACATTGGTAATTGCCCACCGTTTGACGACCATTGAGTCTGCCGACCGTATCGCCGTATTAGATGGCGGGCAGATTGTCGAGCTTGGCACACATGATGAGTTGATACAAAAGCAAGGCCATTATGCGCAAATGTATGCTCGAGATTTTGAATAAAACTGAGGTATTAAAGAGCTTTGGCGTTTAAGAAATACCAAACCAATCGCACAAAATAGCATAAGATAAGTGGTCAATGATGAGTATTGAGACGACAGTGACGCAGGCGTGGCAACGTCAAGCTGCTTGGTTATGGTTGCTGCTACCGATCAGTTGGTTATATGGATTGATTACGATGCTGCGTCGTCAGGCCTATAAGATGGGTCTACTTTCAAGCTATCGTGCGCCGCTACCAGTTATGGTTATTGGCAACATTAGTGTGGGCGGCAGTGGCAAGACGCCATTGATTATTACTTTGGTCAATCATTTGCAGGAGCAAGGGGTCAACGTTGGCGTCATTAGCCGTGGTTATGGTGGTGACACCAGTCAGATGCCAGCGCTGGTTACGACAAAAAGCTTACCGAACGTAGTCGGGGACGAGCCTTGTTTGATCGTCAATGTGACGGGCGTGGCAATGGCTGTCTGCCCGAACCGCGAGCAAGCCATTACGACTTTGTTAGCCACTTATCCTGAGTTGCAACTGATCATCGCCGATGATGGTTTACAGCATTATGCGCTACAACGCGACATAGAATGGATTGTGGTCGATGCGGCACGGGGTTTTGGTAACGAGCAACTGCTACCCACAGGATTTTTGCGTGAGCCTATGTCGCGCTTAAAAGGGGCAGACGTCATTTATCATGAAAGTCTAGAGACGGTAGCAACTTATCATAAAGACCATAACTATCAGCCACAAAGTCGTCTGACGATGCACCTAAAAGCGGATGGTATGCAGCGATTATGGCCATCTACCTCGATTAACCGTCAAGCAAAACGCGAAGGGCTTGAAACCGGGAGCAAAGTCCATGCGGTGAGCGGTATCGGTTACCCGCAGCGTTTTTTTGATACCTTAAGCGCGCTTGGTTATGACGTTATTGGACATCCTTATCCGGATCATTATGATTTTAGCTTGACTGAGCTGTTGCAATACAGCGACCATCCAATCGTAGTGACCACCAAAGATGCTGTCAAAATAAAAGCGCTAATCTTCAAGCATACAGATAGGCAGTCGTTGACCGCTGAGTATCAAATGCTTATAGATAGGCTTTGGGTGTTACCCGTCATGGCTGTGCTCTCTGACAACTGTTATTCAAATTTACAGCAGCGCTTGAGTCACTTGGGCATCGAGACTAGGGCGTGTTGAACAGTCAACCATGGCACTGACAGAGACTGTTTTTTAGGCGATGTTACAAGTCTTGCTAAGGTATCAACATTATCTTCGACTTTCGCCTTATCTATAACCATTTTAGCGATTAGCAGTGCCTATTTGTGAATGTCCAATGCGCCCTAAACCATATAACCCTTTTATAGGAATCAATTATGTCACCAGTCATTACGTCGCCCAAAACACATATTGTCATTCCTGCTCGCTTTAAAAGCACGCGATTACCCGGCAAACCCTTATTGAATATCCACGGCAAACCAATGATTCTTTGGGTTGCCGAAAAGGCACAAGCTGCCAAATTCGCTGACGACATGTGTATTGCTACTGATGACGAGCGTATTGCTCAGATATGTACAGAGGCAGGTTTTGAAGTGGTAATGACAAGTGGCGAACACGTCTCAGGCACGGATCGTCTGGCAGAAGTCGCTGCTATCAAAGGCTGGGCTGATCATGATATTGTGGTCAATATGCAAGGGGATGAGCCCTTGGTGCCGCCCCTGTTATTGGAGCAGGTAAAAGCGCTGTTGGTAGCCGACGAGAACAGCGTGATGGCGACATTGTGTGAGCCTATCGAGGATTACGAGACTTTTCAGCGACCATCGGTGGTCAAAGTGGTTAGTCATAAGTTTCAAGATAATAAGTCTCAAGATAAAGAGCGTGCTTTATACTTTAGCCGAGCACCGATTCCTTGCGATCGTGATGTTGTTTTGTCTAACAACAATAACAAGCAGCCGCCAAAAAATGCCTATCGTCATTTGGGGTTGTATGCTTACCGCGTCAGCCTATTACAGCAGTTTGTGCATTGGCCACAAACGCCACTTGAAATACTCGAAAGCCTAGAGCAATTGCGGGTTTTAGAAAATGGCGAGCATATTGCGATTACCGCTGCCGCTTGTCAACTGCCAGCAGGCGTCGATACCCAAGAAGATCTCGACCGTTTGAATGCGATGAGCCTGACTGATTTTCAAAACGCCGATTAGACATAGTGGATAGAAATATATAAGCGTATCCAAGCCGTATGCTGCGCTTTAAAATAAGTCAGTTACACCATCTCAGTGATTGAGTAAAATGATAGAGTAATAGCCATGAGTGATGTGATGGAAAACAAAGGCGCTTTAGACACCACAGACAGTATTTATTTTGCGCCACTGTTGCCATGGCAGCAAGCGCTTTGGACACAACTAACGACGCGAGTATTGACAATACAGCAGCCGTTGCCTCATGCGTTACTGGCAGCAGGTATGCAAGGTATGGGTAAGCGTGCCTTTGTATGGCGATTGGTTGCTTGGTTGTTATGCCGTGAGCGAAGTACTCATCCAGCGGGTGCTTGCGGTAAGTGCGAAAGCTGTCAGTGGCTAAGGTCAGGAACGCATCCAAGCTTGCAAGTGTTGCCCCTCACACGTATGCCAATCAATGCAGACAGTGCTGATAATACAGAAAAATTGAGCAGCAAAGCCAAAGATAAAAAACCGACCAAAGCTACCAGTAGCAGCGCGCTTAAGATTAAAGTCGATGACATTCGCGCTTTGCAGCCTTTTATTTATCAAGGCGGGCAAGGAATACGTATCTGTGTGTTAGATCAAGCAGAACAAATGACTGTGGCTGCGGCCAATGCGTTACTCAAAACATTAGAAGAACCACAATCACAGGTTCATTTATTCTTAATTAGTGATGCGCCTGCGCAGCTGCTGCCTACTATCAAAAGTCGTGTCCAGCAATTGCCATTGCAAATGATTGAGACGGCGACAACCATTGATTATGTGACAACCGCGCTTGGTCACACGGTCAATCGTGAAGCGGTAGGTAGCGCTGCGATAGAGCAGCTGATTCAACTGGCAAATGGCGCACCTTTAGCCGCAATAGCAATGGCGCAAGCATCATGGTATAGCAAGCGCGGTCTTTGGTTGACCACTTGGCAGGCATTACGTAGTGGCAAACGCAGTAGCGTGGCGGCCAGTGACTATTGGCAAAACCAGCTCAGTATCGAGGACTTTATCCAACTGTCTGAGATGATGCTTCTTGACATACAGCGTGTGTGTCTCGGTCTTAATGAGCTACAAACAGACGTTAATTTATCGACGATGCTAGAGACGTATCAACCCACTGATAATGGCCTAGAAGCCTTTGCCCATAGCCTACAACAGACCAAAATTGCTCTACAACAAAATGTGCAAGAAAAATTCGCCTATGATAAGCTGATGCAAGAGTTGGCCTATTTATAAACTTGTATTAGTATGATAGCGCATGATGACTGTTTAGCAGGAGTTGTTGGCAGTGTTTGTCAGTACTTGCCAGTATTTAATGTTGATAATGCTTGCCAGTGCTTGCCAATGCATCATCGCTTTGATTGCCATCTCCCCAATCACTTATACCATCTATTATATCCAATCAATATAGGAAGCTGACTATGGCCATGCCAGGACGCGGCGGGATTTTAACCTGCCATATTGAAAACATAGAAACGTTATACGCCAGCTATTTATCCTTTGTAAACAATGGGGCGTTATTTGTGCCCTCTAGCCAATCTCAGCCACTAGGCAGCGAGGTGTTCATCGCCGTGACGTTACCAAACTCGAGCGAGCGCTTGCCGATGAATGGTAAAGTGGTTTGGGTAAATTCAAAAACACAAGGCGGACGTCCCGCCGGTTTTGCCGTGCAGATTGGGACTGATATCGCAGGTCAACGAATTAAAAACGAAGTTGAGCGTTTATTGGCGGGCAAAATAGAAGGTATCCAGCCCACTTATACCATGTAGTTTTTCCAAAAAAGGAAAGGATGAAAATACAGACAGGCAGTAGCGCTTTTGTTCGCTATGCCTGTTTTTTCAGCTAAGGGCTTTAGGGAAAGGCTTTACCTAAATTACGCTTTCGGTTTAGTAACGCGGCGGTACGTACATATCGTCTGGAATCGGCTCACGATAGTATTCGTCGTCGCGTTTACGATCAGGCAGCTCAACCTCTTCACGAGGCACTTCCTTATATGGGATTTGCTCTAATAAATGAGCAATACAGTTGAGCCTAGCCCGTTTTTTATTATTGCCCTCAACGACCCACCACGGTGCTTCTGGAATATGAGTACGCTCAAACATGGTTTCTTTGGCCTTGGTATAATCTTCCCAGCGCCGCCGTGATTGCAAGTCCATTGGAGACAGTTTCCACTGCTTGAGCGGATCGTGAATACGGCTCATAAAGCGTGAATGCTGCTCATCGTCAGTGATCGAAAACCAATATTTTACTAAGCGAATGCCTGAGCGTACCAGCATACGTTCAAACTCAGGTACCGACTGAAAAAACTCTTCATACTGAGCGTCGGTACAAAATCCCATGACGCGCTCAACGCCGCCGCGGTTATACCAGCTGCGATCGAATAAAACAATTTCACCCGCTGCTGGCAGGTGTGCCACATAACGCTGGAAGTACCACTGCGTTTGTTCTCGTTCAGTGGGAGCAGGTAGGGCAGCTACTCTACAAACGCGTGGGTTCAGGCGCTGAGTGATACGCTTAATCGCGCCACCTTTACCAGCAGAATCCCGTCCTTCAAATATCACGACAATACGCTCACCGCGATCAACGACCCAATCTTGTAACTTAATCAGCTCTCTTTGTAATCTTACCAACTCTTGAAAATAGGTACGCCGATTTAATTTTTCTTGTTCACTCATCTCAATACCATCAAAACGAAAATCTCGTATATAGTCGTCTACTTCGCTCTCAATCTCTTCATCATAATTGTCAATGAGGTCTTCATGCATTTTACGCCGCAGTGTGTCGTTGAATACTTCTTTGTCCATGCGCTCAATAAAATTATCTTGTTCTGGTGAGCTAAGCTCCTTGCGTTCTTGCGGTGTTAGAGATTTTGGATCAATGGCTGAGGGTATCTTGCCCATTAAAAACTCCTAATAGATATTGTTATCGTTTTTATTGAATATGGGTCTTACTTTAGCACAAAGAAACGTCTCTTAGATGACAGGCGGCAATAAAAAAACACCCCTTAATCAAGAGATTAAAGGGTGTCTTAAAAGCCAATGCTACTTCTTAATCAGCTTAGAGTTACTTCTCTAGAATACAAGTAACGCCTTGACCGCCAGCGGCGCAGATAGAGATAAGCGCGCGACCTGACCCTTTTTGATCCAGTAACTTAGCAGCAGTGGCTAAGATACGACCACCAGTGGCGGCAAATGGATGACCTGCCGCTAACGATGAGCCGTTCACGTTCAGTTTGCTACGATCAATAGATCCAAGCGGTGCATCAAGCCCTAGGCGCTCTTCGCAGAATTTTTCATCTTCCCATGCCGCGAGGGTCGATAGGACTTGTGAAGCAAACGCTTCGTGGATTTCATAAAAATCAAAATCTTGTAGCGTCAAGCCGGCACGCTCAAGCATACGTGGTACGGCATAAGCAGGTGCCATTAATAAACCTTCGGTGGTTCCAGATTTACCAATGAAGTCAACCGCTGCGGTTTCTTGATGAACGATATAGGCCAATGGCTTAAGACCGTGTTCTTTTGCCCACTCGTCGGTGCCTAGTAAAACACAAGAAGCACCATCAGTTAATGGCGTCGAGTTGGCTGCTGTCATCGTTGGATTGGCATTCTTTTTACCAAACACAGGTTTTAGCTTGCCTAGCTTCTCTAATGTGGTGTCTGGACGTAAGTTGTTATCACGAGTCAAACCTTTGTACGGTGTAATTAGATCGTCAAAGAAGCCTTCGTCATAAGCACGCGCAAGGTTTTTGTGGCTATTAAAAGCCAATTCGTCTTGTGCTTCGCGGCTGATATTCCATTCAAGCGCAGTGATGGCTTGATGCTCACCCATAGATAGACCGGTACGCGGCTCACCATTTTGTGGTGAATCGATCAAGTCTTTTGGATTCAGACCCATTAATGCTTTTAAGCGTTGCTTATTGTCTTTTGCTGCGCCTAATTTGATAAGAACTTTACGTAGACCATCGCCAACCGCGATAGGCGCGTCGGAGGTGGTATCGACGCCGCCTGTAATGGCAGAATCGATCAAACCCAATGCGATTTTGTTGGCAGAGGCGAATGTCGCTTGTAGGCCAGTACCGCAGGCTTGCGAGATATCATAAGTTGGTGTGTGCGGGCTTAGCGCTGTGTTCAGCGTCGCTTCACGAGTCAGATTGATATCACGGCTTAGTTTCATGACCGCGCCTGCCACTACTTCACCCATCACTTCATCTTGTAGATTGTAGCGTTCAACCAAACCATCTAAAGCCGCCGTTAGCATGTCGGTATTGCTGACATCCGCGTATGAGCCGTTTGAGCGTGCAAATGGAATACGGTTGCCGCCTAAGATCGCTACTCGTTTTTGACCTGAGGCAAGTCCTGCTTTTTTGTCTTTAGCGGTCGTAGACGTTTGATTGTTGTCATCGTTTGCTTTTACGACAGTGCTCTCAACAACAGGACTGTCTGAATGATTGTTTTTATTACTCATAATATTATCCTTAAATAGAAAGAAAAAAGTGGTTCTCAATAAAAACGCGGTTTAACCAATATAAAATAAATGACAAGCAGATATTCTTACTTATTACTATCCATTACTATTGCCATTTGCGATCGTCACTCAAGATATCGTTCAGTTGTTTATGATAAGGTTTTTTTACAATGCTCGTGTATATCTTTAGCAAACCATATAAAGTTTGGAGTTTAAAATAGTCAATGCATAATCAAAAATATCGCATTGCATAATAATGTTTTTGATAATATATTGTTATCGATAATCATATCATATATAACTTATCCTCTAATTTTAGCACGGTGTTGTGTTTTTTGAGGTGAGAAAAAGTGGGGCGCTTGTATACCAGCTTGTTTACAGATTGTTGTAGACAGCAGCGATTTTTGGACTTGTTTATGATGAAAGTGTATAGTTAAGACAATTTTAGACGCATTCTTCAAATATCAATAACTAGGAAGATGGCGCGTCTATAAAGTCGAGGTATTGCATTTTTCGTTTACTATTATTTAACCATTACCTATAGGATTATATTATGTCAGACCGTTATGGTGATTTTGTTCAGTCTTCTATTGGCAAAAAAGTTGCAAAAAACTTAGGCCTACCTTTGCCAGTGACCCTTGACCGTTTTGAAAGTGGTGAGCGTCTGGTGCGTGGTAGTGTGTTAGTTGGCCGTGCTAATGGTGAGGACAAAAGTGTCAGTGCTTCAATCGCTCGTGTTTTGTCAGATGTGCATGCTGACGTATTTGTTAACAGCCACGATGACGTGAAAGATGCTTTAGCGGATGCCAATGTAGAAGCCAAAGCCAACACAGGTGGTGATGATAAATTCAAAGTTTTATTGTTTGATGCCAGTAATATCAGCAATGCAGATCAACTCAAAGCATTGTATGAATTCTTTCATAGTGTCGCGCGCCGCGTAGAAGCGTCAGGCCGCGTCATTGTGGTAGGTCGACCACCTGAAAAAATCACTGATATCGAAACGGCATTGGCCCAGCGTGCGCTTGAAGGGTTTGTAAAATCGGTTGGTAAAGAGTTTAAGCGCGGCGTTACCGCTCAGCTTGTCTATGTCGAAGCAGGGGCCGAAGAAAATCTGGATTCAACCTTACGCTTCTTTACCTCAGCCCGTTCATCTTATGTGTCAGGTCAAGTAGTCCGTGTTGGTAAAGGTGAGTCAGTCGATGTTGATTGGACACAACCTTTAGGCGGAAAAACGATGCTTGTGACGGGCGCTAGCCGCGGTATTGGTGAAGCCATTGCCCGTGTATTAGCGCGTGAAGGGGCGCATGTTGTTTGTCTTGATGTTCCTCAGCAGCAAGCGGATCTACAAAAAGTTGCAAGCGAAATCAGTGGTTCTACCTTAACTGTGGACATCACTAGTGAAGATGCTGGTGCCCAAATCGCAGAAGCCGCGCAAAAGCGTGGCGGTCTTGATGCTATTATTCATAACGCTGGCGTGACGCGTGATAAGACCTTGGCAAAAATGGATGAGAAAAAGTGGGACATGGTAATCAACATCAACTTAGGCAGTGTGGCTAAGCTGAACCGTTATTTACTAGATAACAATGTACTCAAAGAAAATGCCCGTATTGTTTGTGTCTCCTCTATATCAGGTATCGCTGGTAACATGGGTCAAACCAACTACGCGACTTCTAAAGCGGGTGTTATTGGCTTGGTTGATGCCACAGCAAAACAGTTAGAAGACAATGCTAAAGGCATGACCATTAACGCTGTTGCGCCAGGGTTTATCGAAACGCAAATGACAGAAGCCATTCCGTTTGCCATTCGTGAAGCCGGTCGCCGTATGAATTCAATGAGCCAAGGCGGGTTGCCAGTAGATGTGGCTGAGACCATCGCGTGGTTGGCGTCTCCCGCTTCTGGTGGTTTGAACGGCAATACGGTACGTGTTTGTGGTCAAAGCTTACTTGGTGCCTAGCATTGATCAAGGTAATAGTATGTATGAGTAGGTATATTGATGAATAGCTATAAGTATTAAATCTAATAGCGAGCAAGTGATATAACCTGCTATTTTTGATTCGCTTCACATATGCTTACGAAAAATTGACATTAAAAGGTAATAAAGCTGCCCAAGGGTGGCTTTTTTATGATAAAAACACAGAGGTTATATGCCAGATCGTTTTTTGCCGTGATGGTCGCTGATACGTTTGATTAAAAATAGGGTTTGTGACATTGCTCACTGAGCTCACTGATAGGCTTTAATCAACATATTCATAGCGTCTTTAGATGCACCCAAAAAATTTGTTCAAGCCCCATTTAGGATTTATTTATGTCAGACAAACATTATGATGCGTTGCCAAAAGCGCATACTACCTACGCCAATATCGTAAAAAGTTTACTGCCTATCGGTAATAGTGGAAAGATTGGTAAAGACCAATTGCCGCAAGCGACTTATTACGTCGATGATTTGCACATCGATCAAGAAAATTTAAACGACTATCGTAAGATTTGTGGTTTTGCAGATAATGGCAAAGTGCCGATTACTTATTTTTCAGTCCTGTCTCAAGCATTGCAAATGAATATGATGGTCAAAGAACCGTTTCCGTTTGCTATGTTGGGCTTGGTGCATGTTGACAATAGTGTCACGCAATATCGTCCAGTTGGCGAGCGCGAAACAGTTGCTATGTCAGTTGCTTTTGATAACTTACGTGATCATGCGCAAGGTCAGCAATTTGACTTTGTGACCACGGTTAAGTCATCAGAGGGTGAAATGATTTGGGAAGGTACGTCGACTTATCTGTCGCGTAGCAAAAAACCGAGCAGCAGCAAAGACAAGAAAAGCAGCCCGCGTCCAGTCACGGTTAAGCCATTGGTCAATGAAGAAGGGGTGCATAGTATCTTTGAGGTGCCAGAAGATATTGGCCGTCGTTATGCGTTTGTTTCTGGCGACTTTAACCTCATTCATTTACATCCGCTATCTGCGCGTGCATTTGGCTTTCCTAAAGCGATTGCCCACGGCATGTGGTCAAAAGCCAAATGTCTGGCCATGATGGATGAGCTGCCTGATGCTTGCACCGTTGACGTCTCCTTTAAGCTGCCTATCTTTTTGCCAGCTGAGGTTGAACTGATTGCTGACCCTGTGGCACAGCTTGAGAGTGTAGAAAATACTTGCCAGTTTGGTCTGTATAGCTCAAAAAATGACAAGCCGCATTTGGCTGGTGTGGTTAAACGCCAAAGTAGTCACTAATCGTATCCGAAGTTTTTTATCTCAATAGTCTTATTTAACGAATCCATTTAGCATTATGACTTCACAAAAAAACGCAACAAATACTGAACCATTTAATCAATCAGCAGCAACCGATACCACCGCTGCCAATAAGAAACTTACCAGCGGTAGCTCGGCTAATGACAGCGCCAATACCGACAGTGCATTTGATAACGGTATCGATCTTGCGACTGTTTTTACGCCTTATTTTCGGCCTGATGCAAACACGGTGGTGTGCGGTGCGCTCGATGACGAAAAGATTGCCTCTTTAGCACAAGCAGGGTTTGATGTGGTCATCAACTTGCAGCCAGATGAAGAATTGAGTTTTGATGAATCAGCTGCGGTCGAGCGCGCAGGCATGTACTATGCACATCTGCCCATTCGCGGCGCTGAGGACTTGAAGCAGCTCAAAATATTGGCGTTTGACAATATTTTGCGTCAATATCATGGTAAAAAAATGGCCATTCATTGTGGGTCTGGCAATCGAGTCGGGGCAGCAATTGCGCTGCGAGCAGGTTGGTTGCGCGGCCGGAAAATGGACACGGCGATGGAGCGAGGACGCAGTCATGGTCTGAGCAAGCTTGAAGATGAGGTTTATAAGCGTTTGCTAGTACCGCGTTAAAAAGCACTATGCTAAAAAGTATCGCGCTAAGAGATAGCCATCATTTATAACAACAAGGCGACCAAACGGTGGCCTTTTTTGTGAGTAAACCTTTCATTTATCATAAGAATATAGACATCAGGTATGGCAAGTGTCGATAGATTTGATGACACGGATTCTATAAAGACGGAGCAGAACCAGCATGACCGATAGCAACCAAGCAACCAACCAAGCAATCAACCAAGATTGTGATCAAACCATTAACAATCAGTTGCAACAACGCTTGCAGCAATTGCTGACAGATCTTCAATTAGAGGATGCGCCAGCAGGCGGCGCAGTGGTTGTTTATCAAGCAGGTAAGTGTATAGCCAGAGCAGCTGTGGGCATGGCGCGTGTCGATATGCCATGGCAGCCTGATACGCTGGCCATTAACTTTTCTACTGGTAAAGGCGTGCTGGCAACGCTGGTACATGTCTTGGTTTCAAAGCAAATGCTTGACTACGACACACCCATCGCTAGCTACTGGCCAGCGTTTGCAGCAAATGGGAAAGAAGGCATCACTCTGCGTCGTGTTATGTCTCATCAGGCCAATCTATTCTCAATTCAAAGTATCGATGTCGATAGTGAAACGATGCTCAATTGGCCTGTCATGCTAAACAAAGTTGCCGAAATGTCCATCACGCCGCCCGAAAACGCATCCTCTTATGATAGTGCCTATAGTGCGCTTATATATGGTTGGGTATTAGGAGGGGTGGTAGAAGCCGTGACAGACATGTCACTAGCTCAGGCGTTACGCCATTATTTGACCACGCCGTTGGGTATCGCTGACAGTTGTTACTTTGGGGTACCAAACAATAAAATAGAGCAAGTCGCTGCACTGGTTAAAGACTTTGAAACCTCAGAAGAAGGCAACTCATTGTTAGGGCATAAGCGCCATAGCAAAAAGCCTGTCTTAAAAACCGACTCTCAAAACACCTTAGATACCTATAAAAATCTACCAAGCTATACGTATTGGCAGCAACTTATGATAGACAGGACAGCAGATAAGCGCAGCAGTGATACTAAAAACGAGGTAGCGCCGCACGAACTACCTGCGTTAAACACCACACGCATTAATGGTTTATATTTCGACAGCAGCCAGCTCAACATAAAAAACTATAAAGCTGCCCTAGTACCAGCCAACAAGCAACCTGTCGATTACCACAAGCGCGAAACGCTACAAGCGGTCATTCCGGCAGCCAATGGTGTTGCCTCCGCTCAAGCACTGGCAACCATTTATTCGATGTTAGCGAATGGTGGCGAGTGGCAAGGGCAGACACTTATTGATCGTACCACTTTTGAGGAATTGTCTGTACCGCAGGTCACGGGTTCAGACGCCGTTATGCCAGCGCAGATGCAGTGGCGTTTGGGCTACCACAGACTATTTAGCTTATGCGCTAACAACAATATTGTAGAAAAGACAAATAAACCTCAGTCGTCAGGATTTGGACACATGGGCTACAATGGTTCGGTAGCTTGGTGCGACCCTTCACGCCAGTTGTCGTTTGCTTTTATACACAATTTTGATGCCACTATGCTCAAT
Source organism: Psychrobacter halotolerans (assembly GCF_039680845.1). Lineage (NCBI taxonomy): Bacteria > Pseudomonadati > Pseudomonadota > Gammaproteobacteria > Moraxellales > Moraxellaceae > Psychrobacter > Psychrobacter halotolerans. The sequence continues at coordinate 171,187 of NZ_JBDKWD010000004.1, forward strand.
GACATCCGTCAGTTTGCGTTAACAGAAGCCGTGCTGGGTCTAATCGATGATGAGCTTTCAAACCATTAATAGCCTTAACCGATCATGTTCATTTATCGGGGCTTGTTTGGTGTCATTTTGAGCAATCTATTGGCACTAAGCCCATGGATAAAGATTGAAATTAAAATAACAATCGAACAAACAATCCATAATTTGAGAGCATCTTCTTCACCGAAAAATCCTTGGTTGAGCGCATAAGATAAGTAATAAAGCGTACCAATACCGCGTATACCAAGCGCTGAAATTGCATATTTTTCGGTACGAGGAAGCTTCAATCCTGATAGGGCAATAAAGCCACCGATTGGTCGTATGAATAATAAGAAAGCAAAGCTGACGATATAGACGCGCCATGTAAGCTCAACCCCAGATTGTAAGCCTTGACCCAAGAATATACCGAAAGTGACCAGTACCAGCGTCATGAGCAAGCCTTCTGATTGTTCTGCGAAGTCGTGCAATTTTTCATGATAAGCATGCTCATGTTCTGAGCGGCGAAACGCAAATGCGGCAACAAATACCGCGATAAAGCCATAACTATGGACAAATTCTGCTAGTCCATAAGCCACCAGCGTCAGAGCGATGACCATATAACCTTGAGAGATGGTCGTCTCTTTACTGTACTTTGAGAATACCAGCTTGGCCATGGCCTTACCGACAATAACGCCCACCACTACACCAGCGCCAATTTTCCATAAAACATCATGCGTAAACCATGACCAAAGCAACTCATTGGTGACGTCTTTTCCTTCGCTAAATGCTTCCGCTATCTTTATAGCCAAATAAACAAACGGAAACGCCAATCCATCATTCAATCCTGCTTCTGATGTCAGAGCAAAACGCGGCGTGTCTTCACCGCCTGTATTGGGCGGGCCTACTTGAATGCTGGATGCCAATACCGGATCAGTCGGCGCAAGTACCGCACCGAGCAAGATGGCAGCGCCCATCGTGAGACCAAACGCATAATAACCCAGTACAGCCATTGAAAAGATACCGATCGGCATCGTTATCAGCAAAAGACGGGCGGTCGGACGCCACAGTCGCCAAGTCAAAGGTGTGTCGATTTTAATACCCGCACTCACTAAGGAGACGATCACCACAAATTCGGTGAGCTTTTCGATAATCACGCCGTTTTCAACAGGATCTAAAAATGTCAGGGTGACCCAAAAATAACCCACGATCATTCCTATCACGACTTGTATCATCGGTAGAGAAACAGGGGTTTTTTTGAAGGCAATAGGAAACAGCGCGCCAAATAAAAAGGCGATACCGCAGATTAATAAGAATAAATTATAGTTTTCTATCATAAGGGTTTTATATGTCGATGTGTTTGTTTCACGCGCTGCTAGGCGATGACAAGAAGCGGTTATAGCAGTCAGCGATCAAGTTAATAAAATGACGTAACGAAATAGTGAAACAGACTGTAATAGTAGGCTGTGGTATAAAATAATAGAGCCTACTCATCATGACGATAAAAAACTGCCAATACCGCAAAAAATAGTTATCAAAACGGTTAATGTGTTGTTTTTTGGTGAAAAAAAGCCTGCATTGCGCAGGCTTAATAAATTTCTATCCGTCTGTTATAAAACTCTATACTAGCAATCTGTGCTATCAATCTATACAAGCAATCTATGTTAAAGATTATTAGGCTAAAAATTATAAAAATACTTTAGGCTTAACGCTCAACTTGAGTGACGTCACGTATCGCGCCAGTATCAGCACTGGTCGTCATAGCAGCGTATGCACGTAGGGCAGGAGTGACATAACGCTCACGGCTGACGGGCTTCCACGCATCACGGCCGCGTGCTTCCATTACCTCACGGCGCGCAGCTAGATCTGCATCGCTTACTTGCATGTTGATGGTACGATTGGGGATATCGATGTGAATGGTATCGCCTTCCTCCACCAAACCAATAGCACCGCCTTCAGCCGCTTCAGGGCTGGCATGACCGATGGATAGACCTGATGTGCCACCAGAGAAACGACCATCCGTGAGAAGGGCGCATTGTTTACCCAAGCCTTTTGACTTAAGATAAGTGGTTGGATACAGCATCTCTTGCATACCCGGCCCACCTTTTGGGCCTTCAAAACGGATAATGACCACGTCACCTGCGACAATTTTATCGTCTAACACGGCCGCCACGGCATCATCTTGTGATTCAAAAATACGGGCGCGACCAGTGAACGTTAAGATACTCTCGTCGACACCAGCGGTCTTGACCACACAACCCCGCTCAGCAATATTGCCATAAAGTACCGCCAAACCACCATCTTGTGAGTAGGCGTGCTGCACGCTGCGAATACAACCTGACTCGCGGTTGACGTCGAGGTTTGACCATTCTTTTGACTGTGAAAACGCTTCAGTGGTACGTACGCCACCAGGTGCTGCAAGATAGCGTGCGCGCGCCTCGGTATTATCAGCATTCATGATGTCCCACTTATCAATCGCTTCTTTCATGGTCGCACTATGAATAGTCGGTATATCAGTCGTTAATAATCCAGCACGATCAAGCTCAGCCAGTAAGGCAAAAACACCACCCGCCCGATGCACATCTTCCATATGGTATTTTTGTGAGGCAGGGGCAACTTTTGCTAGGCAAGGCACACCGCGACTTAAGCGGTCAATATCTGCCATTTTAAAGTCAATTTCTGCTTCGTTAGCTGCTGCCAATAAGTGCAAAATAGTATTGGTAGAGCCGCCCATGGCAATATCTAAACTCATGGCGTTTTCGAATGCCGCTTTGGTGGCAATAGAGCGTGGTAAGACAGAATCGTCATCTTGCTCATAGCGACGTTTGGCAAGCGAGACAATGGTACGTCCCGCTTCTAAGAACAGCTCGCGACGTAGCGAATGGGTGGCGAGCAGTGAGCCATTGCCCGGTAAAGCCAAGCCTAAGGCTTCGGTTAAGCAGTTCATCGAATTGGCAGTAAACATACCAGAGCACGAACCACAAGTTGGGCAGGCTGAGGCTTCGATAGCGGCGACATCTTCGTCACTAATACTGTCATCAGCGGCATCCATCATCGCATCGACAAGGTCGAGTTTACGGACGGCACTGCTTTCACTACTATCGGTATTGTGGCTCTTACCCACGGTACTGGCCAAAATCTTGCCCGCTTCCATTGGGCCACCTGAAATAAATACAACAGGGATGTTTAAGCGCATCGCGGCCATCAGCATACCCGGGGTGATCTTGTCGCAGTTTGAGATACAAACGAGGGCATCGGCGCAATGCGCATTGACCATATATTCTACTGAATCAGCGATGAGATCACGGCTTGGCAATGAGTAAAGCATACCACTATGTCCCATCGCAATGCCATCATCGACAGCAATGGTATTAAACTCTTTTGCCACACCGCCAGCTTTTTCAATCTCACGTGCGACCATTTGTCCAAGGTCTTTTAGATGCACATGACCCGGTACGAACTGGGTAAATGAATTGGCAATGGCAATAATTGGCTTGCCAAAGTCGCCATCAGTCATGCCCGTTGCACGCCAGAGCGCACGTGCACCAGCCATATTACGGCCGCCGGTAGAGGTTTTTGAGCGATAATCCATGTGATTTTCCTTACTAATAGGCGAGGTTTTTAAAATTTTAACCCGCAAGTGTGATGCTTATAGTTTGCTTTTTATATGATATGAAGACTAGTGAATAATACTAAGTCTTTACCATACCATTAGATATGAATAATTGAAAATAGCTCAGTAATGGTAATGATTTGGCTATGATAAAAAATACAATAAAGGGACTATTCAATGCGCGCTAAAATGGCTTTATCAAACCAAGGCAGATCAACTTTGTCCGCTTCTAGTTTTACAATGACCGCCAACGCGTGAGTGGCCAATAACTGCTGATAATCATGACTTGCATCAATCGTCAATAGCGATTCAGGTTGCGAGCCTTGTTCATCAATACTAATCAATGTCTGTTTGTCATTTTTGTAAAGCACGTCCACCCGACCAAAAAACTGCCAGTCTTCAAAGGCGGTAAGGAGAGCGTCCGCTTCGTTTTTTGTATATATCTGCTGGGTTTCTTTACCCGTATTGGTCCAATGCAGACGTACGGCCAATTGCAACGCTTCGCTAAACACCACCAATGAGCCAATGATTTTTATATGCCAAGGCTTAGCAAAGAGCGCTTCACCAATACCCATCAAGGTTGCTGCCTCATGAGTGGGCATGGGCGTATTGAATTGTGCAAGTAATGTAGGCGTCAGTGGGTGGCTCGTTTTGATACCGTCATCTAAGTTATCGTAATGATATAAAAAGGGTAATGGTAAATCTTGAGTGACCGTCTTTTTGATGATTTTACAATTGTGTATTTGCCAGCTGATGGTTTTATCGGTTAAGGCTTCAGCCAAAATGATGGCATTAGGATCAATGGTTTGAGGACGGTTTGTGCTCTCAACATCAGCATCAATATCAGAGTGTCCTTCCTCATTCTGAGGTGGAACAGCGTTGTTATTCATATCTGGTAGGGCGGGCAAAGTAGACGAATCCATAAGTATCGCGTTCTTAAAATAGAGCATTAATATAACATTTAAAGCGCTCAATCCGCCAATAAATTAGTGAGTCTGAGTAAGTATGGACGGCATTGTGGCTGTTGCTCTTATTGTCATCGCTTGTACTCAAACCGCATTTCGTTCACTATATTACTGACTGTTTATCAGCTTAAAAAACCACTGAACAATGAATATCACACTATCAAAGGAATAAAAATGAGTCAAAATAATCAGCAGGCCACTTATGACGATAATAATATCTTTGCCAAAATGCTCAACGGAGATATTCCTTATCATAAAGTCTATGAAGACGACAAAACGCTCGCTTTTATGGATATTATGCCGCAAGCAGAAGGTCATGTGCTGGTCATTCCTAAGCAAAAAGCGGTGGATTTAGCAGATCTTGAACCTGATTATGCGGCGGCTGTTTTAATGACCTGCAAAAAAGTCATGCAAGCGCAGCGTCAAGTGTTTGAACGTGAAGGCATTATTCAGATGCAATTAAATGGCGCACAAGCAGGGCAAACCGTTTTTCATTACCATGTGCATCTTATTCCCTCTAGTATTCACGAAATAGGTCGTCATGCGGCGACTCAAGTAGCAGCAGATAAGCTTGCCAATATGGCAAAACAGCTGGCAGCAGCTATTCATGATTGATCTTATAGAAAACAGCAACACACATTTCTAAAGACATAAAAAGGCAGATTGTTAACTGCCTTTTTTATTGTTTGGTAATTATCATGTAATATTCCTTAATTTATTGTTACGAATATAATGCTTAACTGGGGTTTTGGTAGATATTGTGGTAAATATTATGCCAACTTATATAGCCTTGTTTGAATTGTTACCTTTTGATTTCAATTAGTTCTTAATATTGTCTATAAAAAAGCACTGCTATTCTTATTATTCATTTTTTGAGGAAATCATTTCGTATGAGTAAATTACCTCGTTCTACTATTCTACTGCCAGTCTTTGTGCCAGCTGCCATTATCATGCTGCTACTGGTCGTTGGAACCGCTATCAATCCCGAAGCGGCGGGCGCATTATTCAATAGTGTGCTCAGTTTTACCACTGAGACATTTGGCTGGTTTTACATGCTGGCTGTGGCATTGTTTTTACTATTCATCATTGCATTGGCATTTTCTCCTTATGGAGGGATTAAGTTGGGGCCTGACCATGCTGAGGCTGAGTATGGATTCCTTGAATGGTTTGCCATGCTGTTTTCAGCAGGTTACGGGATTGCCTTGTTATTCTTTGGTGTGGCAGAGCCAGTCATGCACTTTGCCAGCCCGCCTGTATCCGCGCCCGAGACCATTGCTGCTGCTAAAGAAGCGATGCAAATTGCATATTTCCACTGGGGTTTTCATATTTGGGCGATTTATGCGGTAGTCGGCCTGTCATTGGCTTACTTCTCTTTTCGTCATGGTCTGCCTTTGTCGATGCGCTCGACGTTATATCCCTTAATTGGTGACAAAATCCACGGCCCTATCGGTCATACGGTGGACGTATTTGCCATTGTGGGTACTATGTTCGGTATTGCGACCAGTTTGGGTCTGTCGGTCTCGCAAATCAACGCAGGTTTGAATTATCTACTACCAGATTTAGTGCCAATAAGCATAGGGGTGCAGGTCATTGCCATTGTGGCGGTGACGGCAGCCGCCTTAGTATCAGTGCTGGCAGGTATGGATAAAGGCGTAAAGCGACTCTCTATCTTAAACATGCTGCTGGCAACCGCCTTGATGGCATTCGTATTTATCGTGGGTCCAACGCTGTTTATCCTAAATGCCTTTATGGAAAATACAGGTAACTATTTAGGCAACATCGTTGAGCGTACTTTTAGCCTACAGGCTTATGAGCACAATGATTGGATTGGTAACTGGACACTGTTTATTTTTGCATGGACAATCGCTTGGGCTCCATTCGTCGGCTTGTTTATTGCAAAAATCAGTCGTGGTCGTACCATTCGTGAGTTCGTACTGGGTGTCATGTTGGTACCAACGTTCTTTACTTTCTTTTGGTTTGCCGTGTTCGGTGATACCGCGCTCAACATGATTATGGTCGATGGCTACAATTCATTGATCAGTGAAGTGCAAAACAACCAAGCAATCGCTTTGTTTAAACTGTTAGAAAACCTACCTTTTACCCAGATCGTGTCTTCGTTGACCGTTCTATTGATTATCACCTTTTTTGTGACCTCATCAGATTCAGGGTCGTTGGTTATTGATGCATTAGCCGCTGGTGGCCGTAGTGATACGCCTTGGTGGCAGCGTACCTTTTGGGTCGTGACAGAAGGGGCCGTGGCGTCAGTATTGTTACTGGCGGGTGGATTAGAAGCCTTGCAAACCGCCGCGATTGTTAGTGCGCTACCGTTTGCAATCATTATGTTAATTGCCATGTTTGGTATGTGGCGTGCGCTACGTATCGAAGGTCATCGTAATCAGAGTCTAGATAATAACAGTAAGCTACCACCGCATCTGCTCAAATCATCAGCATGGCGTGATCGTATTGATTACATCACCAATCAGCCCACTCGCGATAAGGTACTAAGCTACATTCAGCAAGTGGTTATGCCATCGATGAAGGAGGTGTCAGAGAAATTTGCTGAGACTGGTTGGAAGCCATTGGTCAATTATGACGAGATTAATAATCGCGCTATCTTAGAACTACAACGCGGTGATGAGGTGGATTTTTGGTACGAAGTACGCTTGTCTGAACGCGATATTCCTGACTACTACACCGAAGAAAAAGCAAGTGATTTGCCGCAGGAACATCATCATCGAGCTGAAGTATATCTGCGCCGTGGCGGTCAAACTTATGATCTGTACGGTTACCAATCAGAAGCGATCATCAATGACATTATTGATCAATTCGAAAAATACCTATACTTCTTGAACGTATCGCCTGACAGCTTACCGTGGCGCATGCAAGAACATGATGAAGACATCACGTTGGAGCAGGGGAACTTATTGGATAAATAAACAGTTCAATAATAAAAATTTGTTCTCACTTCTGCAAGTTATTCACGTTAATAGCTTGCAATATGCGTACGAATCCTTAGAATAACGGCTTGTTTTCATTGACTTACTTCAATTAACTGCAAGCCGTTTTTTTATGCCTACTGATTTCTCCTCTCTACCAGCGTTTGATCATCCTCTATTGCAGCCTCTGGATATTGGTGGTTTAACGATTGCAAATCGCCTTATGGTTGCACCCATGGCAGGGGTGACAGACAATCCTTTTCGTCGATTGTGTAAGTCGTTCGGTGCCGGACATGCGGTCAGCGAGATGATAATCGCTGATACTGCTCTATACGCGCGCAAAAAATCTCTATATCGTGCCAATTTTGATAACGAAATAGCCCCTATTTCTGCGCAGATTGCGGGTGCTGAGCCAGATAAGCTTGCAGAAGCTGCACGGTATCAAGTCGATAATGGTGCGCAAATCATCGATATCAATATGGGTTGTCCGGCCAAAAAAGTCTGTCGTAGACTGGCAGGATCTGCGCTGCTGCAAGATGAAGATTTGGTGGCGCGTTTGCTCGATGCGGCTGTCAATGCTGTTGATGTACCAGTGACTTTAAAGACCCGACTGGGCTTTGAGAATGGACGCGAGAACATCTTGCGAGTGGCGCGCCGTGCTGAGCAGGCAGGTATTGCCGCTATTGCTATTCATGGACGCACGCGTGAGGATATGTATACGGGGGAGGCGCGTTATGAGCTCATCCGTGAAGTCAAAGAGAGTATCGGTATTCCTGTTATTGCCAATGGCGATATCGATAGTGCACAAAAAGCTCAGCAGGTGTATGAGTTGACGGGCTGTGACGCGGTAATGATTGGGCGAGCGGCGCAAGGTCAGCCTTGGTTGTTTCGTGATATTGGTCATTTTTTGCAGACGGGTGAGTCCCTTGATGCGCCTAGTGTTGGGGAAATAAAAGAGATTGTACTGGCGCATTTGCAGGAGCTGTATGACTTTTATGGCGAATACTCGGGTTGCCGTATAGCGCGTAAGCACATTGCATGGTATACAACGGGTATTCCCAACTCCAATGCTTTTCGTCAAGCCATGTACGGAGAGGAAAGCACAGCGGGTCAGTTTCAGGTAGTAGAGGCTTTTTTACAGGCTCATGAGTAAGGTGCGCCTATTTGTGGGCTCTAAAAGCCTGCTATCTCTTAAAATATGCGGTATCTAATCGGCTGAATCAGCATTGACCTTTTGCTTAGATGTCGATTTTCCTTTTTGCCAAGGAAAACGGCCTTCTAGCTCCACTTGTAAAGACAAGCTCAAAAACGTTCGAATCAGCACAATAAATCCTAAGACAAGAATGCTGCGTAACGTGGGCTCTGTAACCACTGTGGCCATAATATCAGCCGCAATCAGTACCTCTAATCCTAATAAAATAGACTTACCAACGGTCTGTCTGACCTCGATATAAGTATCATGGCTAAAACCAGCCGTTGAACGAACACCGCGATAAAAAGCCAAAAACAGCCCAAAGAACATAATAAGCACGCCAATCACTTCGACGATTTTGGCGATTAAGTCAATGTAGTGAGCCAAGCTTGCAATCAAAACAAACTCCTTATAAATCGTTTGCAAAAGGTAAAAATTCTAGCAGTAACGCCATTATAAGTCTATGAGGGCTAACCTTATTAACTTATCTGATGCAGTTCGCGGTTTTATTGTCTTATGGCAGACTTTTTTTGCTATTCTATTAACCAACATTCATAGGCATAAAACAAACAAAAAGGACTTTTTATGGCCAACCCCTCGAAAAAAAAGATAGCTGATACCGTTAAAGACAAAATTATTGTCATTACGGGTGCATCAAGTGGTATCGGTGAACGTACGGCTTTTTTGCTTAGTGAATGCGGTGCTCATGTGATTTTATTGGCCCGAACGGAAGACAAACTAAAAACAGTCAAAGAGAATATCGAAACGCTGGGCGGTAAAGCCAGTTACTACCCATGTGATCTGACTGATATGGATAACATTGAGGAAGTCAGTAAGCAAATACTGGCTGATTTTAAGCACATTGATGTACTGGTGAATAATGCAGGACGCTCAATTCGCCGATCTGTACATGAGTCAGTTAACCGTTTTCACGATTTTGAACGCACGATGGAGGTGAACTATTTTGGCGCTGTCAAAATTATTCTTGGTTTTCTGCCAACGATGATTGGACGTCAAACAGGTCAGATCGTTAATATCTCATCGATTGGTGTATTGGCTAACAGTCCACGTTTTGCCGCATATGTTGCCTCAAAATCTGCGCTTGATGCATTTAGTCGTTGTCTAGCGGCTGAGGTCAAAGGCGATAATATTACAATTACCAATATTTTTATGCCGTTGGTACGGACGCCAATGATTGCACCAACCAAGCTATATCGTTATATGCCAGCGTTGATGCCTGACGAAGCGGCAATGATGGTTGCCAAAGCCATCGTCGATAAGCCCAACAGCATTGCCAGTAATATGGGCAAGTTTGCGTCGGCGACTTATTCGTTGGTGCCTGCGTTCAATGTGGGTATTCAGTCGATTGGTTATCGTATTTTCCCAAGTTCAACCGCGGCGCAAACGACTGACAGTAAGCCCAACTTTGCTCAGCGTGCTTTTGCCAGAATTCTTCCTGGTGAGCATCACTAGCGTAGGGTTTTTATTATATTTGGAATAATAAAAAAGGATACCGCCGTATCCTTTTTAACTACTGTATCTTTTTATAAACAGAGTTCGCTGACAGTGATTTTATTTTCGTATTTACCAATAGGGCCATATCCACCTTTGGAATCAATAACGCCAACCACGCAAGCGTCAAAAGCTTTGTCATACCCTTTTTGGTCAAGCCCATTTGAGTGATTTACTAATAGCTGTTTTGGGTCTGACACATAGTAAATATTGCCATTAGATTCTAGTTCATGGACTTCAAAGCTTCTTCTAAATTTGCCGCGCATCTCTACTTTTTCTAAAATTTGCTCCGTCGATGTCTTTGTAGATTTCTCTGTAGGTCACTGACGCTTTTAGACTCGGTATTGCTACAACCTATACTTATAAATATAAGGGTCGAAAATCCTACTATTACCAATCTGAGGTTGGGCATTGAGCTTTCCTTATCATGTACTGATAAATGAGATTTTATATAAAATAAGGTCAGAAAATTTGATTATAAATACACTATTTTAATAGACTATTATCGATTAAAATGAGAGTTTCTACAATAAAAATAATGCTCTTTTAGTGTAGAGTCTTACTTCAATATTAACTATTGAATACCTTAGTAGGGACTGACTCTCCATGGTAAGTTGCTATTAATTAGAATAAATTAAGGCTTAAATATTTTGGATATTGATAACAAAAATAATGCTCCCACTCGTTACCAAAGTCGACACTAGTCAATGTATTAACCATATAATAATTTAAGTATAAGGATAAATATAATGAAGATTGACATACGTCATGCCGAACCAGAAGATGCAGATGTGTTGCAAGCCATTTATACCGATGAGGCCTTATATGCAAATACTTTGCAGTTGCCTATGCCGTCCAAGAGCTTGTGGCGCAAGCGACTGGCGGATATACCTGACAACACGTACGTATTAGTGGCTGAAATTGAGGGCGAAGTGGTGGGGAGTTTAGGGCTTGAAACTATGGTATCAAAGCGCCGAGGCCATGTAGCAAGTTTTGGGATCAGCGTAAAAACCTCATCACAAGGCAAGGGTGCGGGTCGAGCGCTTATAACCGCCGCGTTAGATTTGGCCGATAATTGGCTGAATATAAGGCGTGTTGAGATTACTGTTTATACCGATAATACTGGAGCCATTGGTTTATACAAAAGCTTGGGCTTTGTGATAGAAGGCGAGATGGTGGATTATGCTTATCGTAACGGCGAATATATCAATGCCTATCAGATGGCAAGAATTCGAAAAACCAAAAATGGATAAGACAGATAGACATTATTTACCATAATTTAGCTATACAATGATTGTCTAAATAACATAAAAAACATGGATCGAATATGAGTATTTTTTCAAAGCTACGAGTTAAAAACAGTCTTGCTTACAATATTTTTTAGACCATTCTTTTAAACTTATACTCCGGTAATCAAGAGAAGCAATATTATGAATATTCAATTGATACCTGTTTTAGCTTCAGAGTTTGACACGTTGTTTACGGTAGTTAAACAGGGGATTTATCCTTATGTAGAAAAATTGTTTGGCTGGGATGATGATTTTCAGAAACAGAGACTGCTCGAAGAATATGAACCAAGTTGGTTCTACTGGTTGTATATTGATAACATTTCTATTGGTATGCTGTGCTACAAACCTTACGCAAATAGTTTGCATATCCATTTATTAATTATTTTTCCAGAGTTTCAGAACAGAGGCTTTGGTTATTTAGTCATGTCGCATATTCACGAGTCAGCTAAGACTGCCAATCGTAAGAGTATTACATTATCAAGCTTTGTATTGAATAAAGATGCTATAAGATTCTACAAAAAATTAGGGTATCAACTAGTAGAGTGTGAAAATGATTTTCAATCGTTCAAAATTGAAATAACCTAATAAAGTATCTGAAAAATTAAGCGAGTAGTGAATACAAAATATCGTATTTTTTTAATTAAGATACAATTTCTTGTAATTATATCCAACAAAACCCACTATCTCACCCTTCAAATCTATTGATACACCACTTAAAACCAACGAGCGAAACCTAACAGACTTTACTTACCCAAATACCCGCCACAATATCCAAAATATACCTAGCATAATCACAGCAATCATAAGCAATCGCTTCAGCCAAAACGGTATTAGTGGTTTTTTATAGCCCAAATCTTTGAGTCGACTGTCCACGCCCGTTTGCAACGTCTGAAAATCCTGATGTGACTGGGTGGTTTTGACGCGGTTTTTTACCAAGGGATCGGCGTCATCGTCAGGCTCTTGTTCTCTATCAAAACTAATGGCCTCATTAGGAATGCCTTGTTTGTTGGCGATCTTACTGAGCTTTTGTTGCTGCTCTATCTTCAGCGCGGTTTCATACGCATCAATCCGTACCTTGGCTTCCTCCATACTGATATTCTCATCGGCTGCCAATGTTTTGATGGCCATCACCAAGTTGTTTTTTTCAATCATGGTAATGATTGCTTTTGGCAACTTGGCATTGATGGGCTTTGAGATAGGGTCGGGGTTAAACATGATCGTCCTTAGCGCTAATATAGGTGCTATATAAAAATAGAGAGATATCGTCGGTTTATTATAACCATTTTGCATGAGTGACGTTCAAGCAAAAAAATACCGCAATCACGTGAATGACTGCGGTATTGTAATCGTACTTAACTTTGAGAGCCTAAGTATCAAGATTCATAAGTACTTGGCTGCAATAAATTATAAATCTTTCCAGCGCTGAATAGATTCTTTGATTACTTCTTTGGCTTCGCTCACGTCACCCCAAGATTCAACCACAGTCGTGCCAGCTTTTTTCAAATCTTTATAGTGACTGAAATGGAACTCTAACTGGTTGATAAGCTGTTTTGGTAGATCAGCTAGGCTGTTATACGCATTGCCAGTATCACGGTCATCAGCTGGTACCACAACGATTTTGTCATCGACTTCGCCATCATCAACGAACTTCATCACACCGATAACTTTGGCTTTTAAGAAGATACCAGTTGGTAGTGGCTGTTCAGTCAAAATCAACGCGTCAAGCTCATCACCGTCTTCGTCAAGCGTTTGCGGGATAAAACCATAGTTACAAGGCTTAGCAAAAATCTGTGGATCAATACGATCAAGCTCAAATACGGCCAATTCGCGATTCCACTCAATTTTGTGACTGCTACCAGCTGGAATTTCTACTACTACGTTGATGATGCCGCCATCTACGTCGCCTGCGTCTAGAATTTTGTTAAAGTCTGCCATAAAGTACTCCAATTTGCTTTTGTTTTGAGTGTTTGAATAATAAATGATGTAAAGGGTTCAGCGTTGGGCGCTACAATACTATTGCTACAATATTATCGCTGTAATAAGGTCGTTGCCCTTTATTTTTGTGCCGCTTGCGATTATAACAAGTTTGACTCAAGTTTTCTCACAATGCTTAAGTCTAAGCGTGCAAGATATTATGCGAAAAAGGATTATGCAAAAAAAGACTCAAAGAACTACTTTGGTGCAAGCGCACGCAGCTCAATCAGTCCAGTATGACGCTTGGCGATATTATCAATAAGCTTTTGGGTCACTTGCTCATAGCTTAAAGACGACTGTCTTTGCTCATCAGTTTTACTGTTATCAGTATTGTTATTTGTCTCACCATTCATTGCCATAAAATCAGACAGTCGCAGCATTTGCATGCCTGCATAACCGCAAGGATTAATCGCATTAAACGCTGATAAGTCACAATCTAAATTAATGGCGATACCGTGGTAACTAAAACCGTGTTTGATCTTAAATCCCAGTGACGCCATTTTCCCCAGCATAATCGTAGGGTCAATGGCGCTAATAGGAGGGGACAGCTCTGCATCATTGTTTTTTGTTTCAGGCATGTCAGCGTATAAATAAACCCCAGGCGCATCACGGCGCGAATGTGCGCTGATATCGGTACTGTGAGAAGCGGCTGAGCTCAGACAGTCGTTAATGACATCTTCAATGGCTTGCTCAGCGTGGGAGACCAAATGACGCACACTCCAGCCCAAACTGTCCAAATCAAACAGCCAGTAAACAACCAATTGACCATGACCATGCCACGTCACTTGACCACCACGATCGGTTTTGATGATAGGCGTATTGGTCCGTTGCAAGATATGTTCTTCTTTGCCCGCTTGACCCAGCGTATAAACATCATTGTGATCAACGATCCAAAGCTCATCAGACGTGCGCTGTCCTTGCTTTTTTAGATCGATCCGTGCCAGCGTGCGTGCCAGCATCGCATCGAGCGTAGGAACGTAATCAGCGGCTAACAGCGTTTTGCTAATGAGCGTATCATTCAGAGGTTGTGTGGCATTTTGCATGAGCATGGTGGTCTTATGTTGTCAGGTTTAAGAGATTCATTGTTAGGGTTTAGTGTAGCAGTTTTAGAGCGTATCGCCCAAAACTATCTGTTATGACGCTTATCTTCTACTAGCGTATTTTTGATCGATGCCAGTGCTCGTATAAGGTATAAAAACGGATCGATAAAAAACGTTAATATCGTGATGTTAATGGCTTGTTAAATTTGAAGGGGTTACAAACCCAATAGGACATTTAATATGCTGTTCATTGTTCTATTGATGCGCTACATTAAGAGATAATGAGTGGTAACATATTCATATTTATAGTCAAAAAGTTCTGTAATGCCCATGTTTATGACAAGGAAGATAAATGACAAACAACGGCCAAGACCACCAAGAGACGACCTCAGCTGAGACTGACGTAATGCCACAACAAGCGGTCCAAACGCGTAGTATTGCCAATACCATTGATGAGATGCAAGCGCAGTTTTCCCATCTAAAAACATTGAGTCGCACCCAGCCCATCAATGATTGGGACACCCGCGAAACCCAGCTTGATAATCTAGAAGTGATGCTGAGCGACAATCAAGAAAGTTTTGCTAAAGCCATCAGCGCAGATTTTGGCTATCGTAGCGAATCAGAAACCCAGTTTGCTGAGCTTTTCCCCAGCTTTACGGGTATCAGCCATGCCAGAAAGCATGGTAAAAAGTGGATGAAAACCCAGCGCGTTTCTATCTCGGCGGTATATAGACCTGCGCATAATGAAATCCAGCCACAGCCACTAGGCGTGGTCGGTATCATCGTGCCTTGGAACTATCCTTTGTATTTGGCTGTCGGGCCAATGATCGATGCACTTGCCGCTGGCAACCGAGTAATGATTAAGATGAGTGAGGCGGCGCCGCAATTTGCTCAAACGTTTGCCGATGCGGTTGCTCATTATTTTTCTTCAGATATGGTCTGTGTGGTATTGGGTGAAGTAGATATTGCGGTCGCCTTTAGTAAGCTGCCTTTCGATCATCTGCTTTATACCGGTTCTACGGCGGTGGGTCGACAAATCATGGCAGCAGCAGCGCCCAATTTAACGCCAGTGACCCTTGAACTTGGTGGAAAATCGCCAGTAATCGTACTGGACGATGCGCATCTGGAAATGGTGGTCAATCGTGTGATGATGGGCAAGACACTGAATGCAGGTCAAACTTGTATCGCCCCTGATTACGTGCTGATGAAGCGTCAGCATCACGATCAGTTTATCCATTTGGCAAAAGAGTGGATGAAAAAACACTATCCTAATATCGAAAACAATCCTGATTATTCGCGCATTATCAATGGCGACCAGTTTAAGCGTGTAAAGGGCTACCTCGATGCATTGTCAGGTGGTGAGATCTATCCACTGACGGATGCCGAGTCCAACATGGAAACGCGCTTTATGCCGCCCGTTATTGTGAGTGATCCGGCGCCTGATAGCGAGGTGATGCAAGAGGAGATTTTTGCACCGATTTTACCGCTTGTTCATTATGAAACGCTGGATGAGGCGATTCATTTCGTCAACTCACGTCCACGGCCATTGGCGTTATATGTCTTTGGAGATAGTAATAGCAATATAGAAAAAGTACGTGATAATACGGTTTCTGGTGGTTTGTGCATCAATGAGGTGATTATCCATGTCGCGCAGCATGATTTACCATTTGGCGGGGTTGGCGAGTCTGGTACGGGTTCTTATCATGGCAAAGCGGGGTTTGAGCGTCTCAGTCACATGAAACCTATATTCGTTCAAAACAAGTTAAATGGCTTGAATCTGTTATTGCCGCCTTATGGTGGTTTGTTTAAAAAAGCCATGGCACTGTTTCTAAAGTAATGGCTTTAAAGGAGTCGTTTTTAAAATAAGATTTTTGAATCAGTCGTTATATATTTATATTTTAAAATAATGATAGTCTAAGCAATAGCACCTGCTCAATTGGGTGCTATTTTTTTGTCTAAAATTTGCTATTAATGGGTCATCAGGTTTGATGCTGAGAGCTGTATAGAGGTGGTTGTAATCATAACAATCTGTTTTTATTCAGGTATACGCCTATATATCATGAATGTCCGACTGGAATGGTGCTATCAGCTGACTCAACAACTAGGATTTTACAATAGGCAATTTCTTAAACCTTCATAACTAGCAAATATTCATTATCTGAAATCGTGAATAAACGTGAATTTCGTGATTTACAGTCTTTATAAGATGTTATATAATCCTTATAAATTATTAAAAACATTTAAGGATATGCCGTCATGCTAGATAAAAAAATTAGATATTTAAACGCTACAACTCAGACTCTAAAAGATGAAGAATTATTAGGCAATACGGTTTTAAGACAATGGGAAGTTATTGTTGATTTAATTGAGCAGACTAAAAACTTAAACCTTGATAAGTCTGCACTTATGAAAAAAACGAGTGACGATATAGGCGTAGTAACTCTTGAAAATTTCCGTAAAAGGATAAGTATGCTCAATCAAGAGTTTAATGATAATGACTTAGGTATTGAGATTAGCAATAGTAAAAATAACGTAGTAATTGCTATTGATGAAAAGAAATTTAATGACAATCTCAACAAGCAAACGGCAGATTTTATCAAACAAAGTAATTCTCACAATAAATTAGATGGTGATAAGTTGGTAGCGCCAAAAGCCAGTCCAAAACCTACGTATGCAAAAAGACAGGTCTTGTTCAGCTATTCGTGGGAACCAGATGCAGAAGAGTTAAAAGCCCAAAGACAGTTTGCCACTATGCTAGAAGATGGTCTTAAAAACCCTCCTGCCAAATATCAAGATAGTCCTAGAGTGTCTCTTTTTACTGACTATAAGAACTTTGAGCTGGGTGAAGATCAAATTGAACAACAAGATGCAATGTGCCAAGAAACACCTATGGCAGTTATCTGCTATACCCACAAGTACCTTCACTCATCAGCTTGTAAGCGTGAAATAGATTACTATTTAACAGAAGATGGCAAAAACCTTCCTAATCGTCGCGCCCTAGTATTGCCATTCGACTGTACATATGGAGATATGGATACTAGATACCAAAAGAATCTAGCGTTAACTCCACCTGATAACTTTACTAACGGTTTAGACTTTTTTACTAGTGCATCACCTGCTAACAAAAAGGCGCTGGTAGGTCAGTTGGTTGAAAACATATACAGTTGGTTTAATAAAAATCCAACCCCACCTAAATTTGATAAATACTATGATGTTAAAAATACATTGCAAGATACAGGCAATAGCATAGAGTTAGGCTTTCAAAGCCCAGAGTATTTGAAAGGCAATACTCAACAACATCAATATGAAGGAGCAATTGATATTGTTGATCTTATGTATGATTGGTCTACAGATACAACAGATCTGGAGACTAGGCTATTCTACTTATTAGGTGATTTTGGCTCTGGTAAATCAACCAGTTGTCAGATGTTAACTAAAAAGTTAATGGACAACTATAATGATAAGATAGCGAAAGATGATATTCATGACAATAAGCCTGTTCTACCTATCTATTTAGACTTAAAAAAGCTCCTTAACGCGTTTAGTAGCCAGAAAGATATTGCTATCGAGCCTATTAGTTCACTGCTTGAAACTATGCTTAGTAGTACTGGAGTTACTAAGAAAGTATCAGGCGATAGCATCATTAAATTTATCAATGAGTATCCTTGCCTACTAATATTTGATGGTTTTGATGAGGTAGGACAAAAGCTTAATGCACAGCAACAGACTGGATTATTGAATAAATTATTGGAAATATTCTCAAAAAGCGTTTATCAGCAAGATCTCAACCGCTTAAATAAAGATAGCAACCAGCAAAATTCGTCAGAAGTACCTATTAATTCACGTATTCTAATCAGCTGCCGAACACATTTTTTCAAAAACTATGCAGAGCAGGAAGCATTTCACCAGCTTTATTACCGCCATGAAGCAGGTGTTAGCGCGGGCGAAGTAAAAAACTATCAAATTTATTACCTTTTACCTTTTACGAAAGAACAAATTGAAAATTATCTTATTAATTGGCTTGGGAAAGCTGACGCAGATAAGGCGTTAAAATTTATAAATAATGTTCATGATTTATCAGGGCTGTCCGAACGTCCGCTTATGCTTAATCTTATTAGGGATTTATTACCTGAGCTACAAAAAGAATTTCAACATAATCCTCATATTAATGCATCAACACTTTACAGAATGTTATTCGATAGAGTTGGGCTTCGTGATAATGAAAAACACTTAATACCGTTAAATGAGAAAAGAAAATTATTAGGACGGTTTGCACTACATTTGTGGCAACAAGGCATTACTACCTTGCATGTAGAAGCTTTAGACGAATGGTTATTAGATAATTTAGATGACTATCCACAACTGAGGATCAAGCTTATTTCAGGTTCATATGCACCTGAAATAATACTACAAGATTTACATAATGCTAGTCTGTTAGTACGAGATAATGACGATGAATATCGTTTTGCCCATACGTCATTTTTTGAGTTCTTTGTTGCTGTAGGTATATTTGATAGTGTAATCAATTGTGATAATACTGAAAAAGGGTTTGAACATATCTTTATTAAAGACACTCTCGGTTCGGAAATTATTCAGTTTTTATTAGATTGGCGTTTAGCGATCAGGAAGAGTGAAAAGGATACATTTGATAGACATTGGCAGCAACTCCAGCAATCAGATTCTAATGTCACTAGTAGAAAAATCGCATTTGATATATGGTATTTCGCCTATATTGAGAATCAAGAATTTACAGTATTAGATAAACCAAACTGGCAAGGCTTGAAGTTCATGAATATCAACCTTGATAAACAATCAAAAAATAAAGCTTTAAACTTAAGTAGCGTTAATTTTTCTGATGCTAGTATTGAAGAATGTACCTTTAATTTTATTGATTTTTCTAAAACTAACTTAACTAATACTTACCTCAGACAAAATAAATTTAATGCATGTAATATTGAAGACTGGGTTAGTGAAACAACAATTTTTCGTAACAATAGATTCAATGATTGTTTAATTCCAAATATTTGGAAAGGCTCTAGTCTATTACACTCGAACTTAATTATGCCATCCAATGAAAGTGAGAACTCGAAAAATCTAAACGTTTTACAACAACTTATATATGAAAATCCAAGTTCTAGATTAGCTTGTTTTCATCCTGATGGTATACGGATACTACTAGGGGGCTATGGCGGCGCCAGTCTTTGGCAAATCGCCAAAGATAATATTATCTGCTTACAGAGTTTCATTGAAGAAGATAGTATCACGGGCTGTGAATTTAGTCCTGATGGCACTCGAATATTAACTGCAAGTCATAAAGGTGTAGGTCTTTGGCAAATAACTGAAGATAATGTTATCTGTTTACAGAGTTTCATTGAAGAAGATAGTATTACGAGCTGCGAATTTAGTCCTGATGGCACTCGAATAGTAACTGCAGGTCGTGGCGGCGCCAGTCTTTGGCAAATAGCTGAAGATAATGTTATCTGTTTACATAAATTTTTTGATGAGAGATTTATTAGAGGCTGTAGATTTAGTTCTGATGGTACTCGACTAGTAACTGCAAGTCATAAAGGTGTAAGTCTCTGGCAAATAGCTGAAGATAATGTTATCTGTTTACATCGTTTTATTGAAGACAAAGAAGATAGTATTACGAGCTGCGAATTTAGTCCTGATGGTACTCGACTAGTAACTGCAGGTAGGGGTGGCGCCAGTCTTTGGCAAATCGTCGAAGATAATGTTATCTGCTTACATAAATTTTCTGATGATATATCATTAAGAGGTTGCGAATTTAGTCCTGATGGCACTCGATTAGTAACTGCAAGTCATAAAGGTGTAAGTCTCTGGAAAATAGCCGAAGATAATGTTATCTGTTTACATGATTTCTATAATGAATTCTTTATCACAAGTTGCAAATTCAGTCCTGATAGCACTCAGCTAGTAATTTCTGGCCATAGTGGCGCCAGTCTTTGGCAGATCATCGAAGACAATATCATCTGCTTACATAGACTTTCTAATGGCTATGGTGCTGAAACTTGCAGTTTTAGTTGCGATGGTCTACACCTAATAATAGGTTGTTATAGCAACGCCAGTCTTTGGCAAATAGCCGAAGACGATGTTATCTGTTTACATAAGTTTTTTGAAAAACAGCCTGTCGCGAGCTGCGAATTTAGTCCTGATGGTACTCAGCTAGTGACTGTAGGTCGTAATGGCGGCAGTCTTTGGAAGATGGCCGAAGACAGTATCACCTGTTTACATAATTTCTGCGATGAAGTTTTTATCAAAAAAAGCAGCTTTAACTCTGATTGCACACGACTAGTAACTGTAGGATATCAATACATAAATCTTTGGCAAATAGTCGAAGACAATATCATCCGCTTAGATCGTTTTTCCGATGATTATGGTACTGAAATTTGCCAATTTAGTCCTGATGACACTCAGCTAGTAATTTCTGGTCTTAACGGGGCCAGTCTTTGGCAAATAGCCGAAGACAATATCATCTGCTTACATCGTTTTATTGAAGAAGAACACATTACAAGCTGTGAATTTAGTCCTGATGGTACTCGAATATTAACTGCAAGCGAGGGCGGCGCCAGTCTTTGGCAAATAGCTGGAGATAATGTTATTTGTTTACAGAGTTTTATTGAAGAAGATCCTATGATCTGCGAATTTAGTCCTGATGGCACTCGGATAGTAACTGCAGGTGAGAGTGGCGCCAGTCTTTGGCAGATAGCCGAAGACAATATCATCTGCTTACATCGTTTTATCGAAAAAGAACACATTACAAGCTGTGAATTTAGTCTTGATGGCACTCGGATAGTAACTGCAGGTGAGGGCGGCGCCAGTCTTTGGCAAATAGCCGAAGACAATATCATCTGCTTACATCGTTTTATCGAAAAAGAACACATTACAAGCTGTGAATTTAGTCCTGATGGTACTCGAATAGTAACGGCAGGTGATGGTGGCTTAAGCCTTTGGCAAATAGCTGAAGACGATGTTATCTGTTTACATCAGACTGAGAAGAATTTAAGGGTGTTTAGTATTGACCAAAGCCCAGACAATAATAGTGTTGCTATTACTACCTTTGATCGAACTTACTTGTATTCTTTAAAAGCTAACAAGATAGCTGAAATAGGTGTTCTACAGTCTTTCAGCGATGCTACTGTTAGTTATAAGGATAGTAGCTTTACAAATGTTTCTTCAATACAGGGCAAGGCTTGGAAATACTTATATAATAAGGTTACAAATGAAGATAATACTATACGAATATTGGCACCTGATACTCACCCAGATTGGGATAAAGCATATAGAGACTTATAAATTTTCAAATATATAGGACTTAACTAAAACATTTAATATCGACTGTTCTATAAGTGTTACCGTTTAAAAACAGGTATTAACAATTGGCAAATAATTATCTATTATCAGTCTTATAAACTGACAAAATTTACAATAAAGCCAATCATCCGTAGATTTCTGTTTAGATAAAGGGTCTGTAGAGGGGTCGAATATAGATCCGCCTTGATTGAGTAAGAAAAGAGCCGTAGCAATCGATAACCATCAATAACGATCCCAGTGTTGATAACAATAATAAATAGGACAGAACATGCGCCAATGGATTGCATTAAGTTTACTGTGTATGAGTGCACTGTTACTGCCTGTATCAGCTTCTGCTGCTTGTGATGCGCCTATTAAGTTTGGCGCATTAACGTGGGAGAGTGGCCAGTTTATCTCGGGCGTCCTCAAATACATCACTGAAGATGGCTACAATTGTGAGATAGAAGAAGTGCCCGGTGCGGGCCCAGCGCTTGAGACGGCGTTATCACAAAACGACATCCAAATTATCGGTGAGCAATGGGTGGGACGCTCGCCAATTATGGAGCAAGCCCTCAAAGACAATAAGGTAGCCGTGATTGGCGATACGCTTAAAGGCGGTGCAACCCAAGGCTGGTATGTGCCTAAGTATGTCTTAGACGAAAACCCGGGACTGCGTAGCTATCAGGATTTACCCAAATACGCTGAGCTGTTTAAAGACCCTGAAAATCCCGGTAAGTCACGCTTTATGAATTGTCCATCTGGTTGGGCATGTGAGGTCTTTAATACTCGTCTACTCGAAAACACAGGGTTGGATAAGGTATTTAACAATGCTCATCCTGGCACTGGTGCCGCGCTTGATGCCGAAATTTCCTCCGCGTTTGAGCAGCACAAACCCTTATTATTTTATTACTGGCAGCCCACAGGATTGATGGCGAAATATGATTTTGCACCATTGGCATTCCCAGATCACGATGAGGCCTGCTGGCAAGATTTATTACAAATAGATGGCACCTCTGACTGCATCTCTGGGTTTCCTGTCTCGCCATTGAGTATCGCCGTATCGACCCCGTTTTTGGAGACCAATCCAGAGTTGGCAGAAGCCTTCAACAAAGTGCAATTCACCTCTGATGAGCTCAATGGCGCTATTTTGGAGATGAGTGAAACCAAACGCAGCGGAGAAGAGCAAGCGTTAGCGTTCTTGCGTGAACACCCAGACGTTTGGCAAGCATGGTTGTCTGATGAAGCCGCTACTAACCTTGCTAAAAATCTAGGTATCAGTTTGACAGGAGCCGCTGTCATCGACTCTACAGCCGCTAACGACAATGCCAATGCCCTAGGCTGGTCAGACAGTTTTCCCTCATGGTCGCTTGAGACTCCACTCAATAATACGCTGGCAAGCGTCGTTCAAAATTATGGCGATGTGTTTCGTACAGTTAGCCGCTTGGCATTGACCTATTTATTGCTACCTATAGAACGTCTATTAACGGTCATTCCACCTTGGTTGATTATTGCGCTCGTCACAGTATTGGCTTGGTTTGGGGTACGCAAAATCTGGTTTGCGCTGGCATGTGGCGTAGGACTGTTTTTAATTGGCGCATTTGGATTATGGGGCGCGTTGATTGACACCTTGGCGCTGCTCATCGTATCGGTGTTGGTTACGGTTGTCATTGGTATTCCGATCGGCATTGCGATGTCGGGCAGTAAGTGGCTTCGCAGAATCGTCACGCCCATATTGGATGTCATGCAAACCATGCCAAGCTTTGTCTATCTGATTCCTGTCTTGATGTTATTTGGTATTGGTAAAGTCCCTGCGCTGTTTGCCACCATCGTTTATGCCTTGCCACCACTCATACGTCTGACCATGCTTGGTATTACTCAAGTGAATCATGAGATGGTCGAAGCGGGACGCTCATTCGGTAGCACGCATTTACAGCTGCTGATTTGGATCAAATTGCCGCAAGCGCTACCGAGCATTATGGCGGGTATCAACCAAGCGGTGATGATGTCACTTGCGATGGTGGTGTTGGCGTCAATGATTGGTGCGCCGGGTCTTGGCGAAGATGTATTGCAATCGATACAAACGCTTAATATTGGTCAAGGCTTACAGGCAGGAACGGCTATTGTTATTGTGGCGATTATTATTGACCGTATCACGCAAGCGTTTGGACAAGGCAAGCGTGCGCGTCAAAAAACCATTGACGCTGGCAAACGTCCGATTGGTTAACGATTTGCCTGAGAGTAAAAGCCCTAAATAAAAGTCTTTAGAATTGTATGCTTATAACCCTGTTTATAAAACAACGTCTATAAACAGCACCTATAAAACAACGTTTACAAAACAGTGCCCATAGCGAGAACCATGATGAATCATATCCAGCTCGAGAACATCAGTAAGATTTATAATGCCACCAGCTCGCAAGCACAGTCAGCACTGGCGTTGTTAGAACAAGGCATGGACAGTGTTAAAGTCAAGGAGCAAACAGGCTATTCGGTTGGACTTTATGATATCAATCTGACCGTCAAGGCAGGCGAGCTGCATTGTATTATGGGGCTATCCGGTTCTGGTAAATCAACATTGATACGTCATATCAACCGCTTGATTGACCCAACCAGTGGCAAAATATGGGTCGATACTGCTATCAATGCAAAACGGTCTACCAAGGCCGATCACGCCATTACTAAGACGCAGTCGCCAACCACTGATTTACACAAGACTCAAGCGCCTCTCGATATGACAGACGTTTCTAACGCCGAGACCAACCATTCAGCCATTGATGTCTTGGCGCTTAACGACAAAGAGTTGCAACAGTATCGCCAGCAAACGGTCAGTATGGTCTTTCAGCATTTTGGCTTGGTGCCGCACATGACCGTCATACAAAACGTGGCCTACGGTTTGCGCGTACGCAAAATGAGTGTTAAGGAGCGCCACGATGTTGCTCGGCACTGGTTGAATGAAGTTGGATTGTCAAACTTAGAGCATAGCTATCCGGATGAGTTGTCAGGCGGGATGCAGCAGCGGGTTGGTTTGGCGCGTGCTTTGGCGACAGACAATCCAATTTTGCTCATGGATGAGGCGTTCTCTGCACTTGACCCGCTTATTCGTGCTCAATTGCAAGACCAGCTGTTAGAATTACAAGCGCGTCTGAACAAAACCATTGTTTTTATTACCCATGATATCGATGAAGCGGTCAAAGTCGGACAGCGCATTAGCATTTTAAACGGGGGACGATTAATACAAACGGGGACACCGAACGAGCTGCGTCAAAATCCAGCGGATGACTATGTGGCACAGTTTATGAGCGCTAAAAACTAGGGCGTGATGCCCATTCAACCATGGCACTGACAGAGACGATTTTTTAGACAATTCGAAGATAAACATAGTAAGTATTGTCGTTCTATACATCTATACCAATATGAATCTTTTTATAACCGTGTTTCACGAACTGTATTTCGTATTTTCCGCTTCTATCTTCATACTATAAGGTTTGAAGGTAACTAATTAACTAACTAACTACCTAACAGCCGTTAACGTGAATACGGAACCCATTGTTTTTTTTCAATTTATCATCATATATAGTCTTATAAGCATCAATTGAGCACGTCATTATTTTTTTATCTCGCTACTCTTACCGCGTTGTTAAATAAGTGTAGCAAGGCATTATTACTATTAAAATCAACTCCATCACCGATGTATACTATTAAGATGTTCTAATACGCCCACGCGTATTATCCTCACAGCGTTATCATATACAAGCGTTCAGCTGAGCTATTTTTGTTGTATTGGCTTTTTTCTTAAATAGCCGACAGCCATACCCTAAATCTGCTTTTTTCAAAAGCCATTATCTACTTACCCTAGTTGCTACAGCAAGAAGGCAAGGAGTGACCGTTTATATCAAACGTAAGGTCACAAGACTTCGTAAAAAGGACATGTCATGCCACATAAAAATATTCGCGATACTAACCGCACAGATATCAAAGCGCTCACGACAGGCTCATCGCGCTGGTTCAAAAATGCCAGTGCCTTTGGCATAACGACCGTACTAAGCGCTGGGATTTTGGTTGCGTGTGGACAGATGAGCAATGCCGAAAGCAAAGCGAGTGGAAGCACTGGGAAGCAAAAAAGTGAGTCGATCAGCTCTCGTGACATGTTGCCCTCCGATATGCTGCAACAGATGCAAGCATTGCCGCAGCTAACAAAGGGTTTGGGTGATACAGGGGCCGCCGTCATTGATCCCAATAAACCAACCTTGGTGAAGTTTTGGGCAAGCTGGTGTCCGCTTTGCTTAGGGACGCTTGAGGAAACAGAGACGTGGCGAAAAGATCCCAAATTTGCGGATCTAAATGTGGTTACGGTAGCAAGCCCTGGTCATCTAAATGAGAAAGAAGATAGTGAGTTCACTACGTGGTATGCAGGCGTTCAAGCGGATTACCCGAAATTGCTCGTACTGTCTGACCCCTCCGGTGAGCTGATTGAAAAGCTTGGCGTACAAGTATATCCAAGCTGGGCTATTCTCGATAAAAAAGGCAACTTGGTTCACTTAGTTAAAGGTAATATCAGCGCTGAACAAGCCTATGCCCTCGCTGAAAATGCCAATAATGATTTTGCTGAGCTTAAGTCTGGCAATGCCAAACCTGCAAACGCGCAAGCACTTGATAATAACAATAAGATTGAAACCATTAAGCAAAAAGATGGCGTTTATTATAACGACAAAGGCAAGCCAATCAATACGCGTTCGATTTATTTAGCGGGTGGCTGCTTTTGGGGTGTGGAAGCTTATATGGAGCGGGTCGATGGCGTCGTAGATGCAGTATCGGGCTATGCTAATGGCGATACGGCCAATCCAAGCTATGAGCAAGTGATTCGTGGTTCAGGCCATGCTGAGACGGTCAAAGTCACTTATGATGCGGATAAAATCGATCTTGATACGCTCTTAAAATATTACTTCCGTGTGGTTGATCCAACCAGCCTTAATAAACAAGGCAATGATCGCGGCGTCCAATATCGCTCAGGTATTTATTACACTGATCAAGAAGATAAAGCGGTTATTGATGCGGCGCTCAAGCGAGTGCAGAGCCAGTATAAGCAAAAAGTTGTCGTTGAAAATGAAGCGCTTGATAACTTCTATGTGGCAGAAGCTTATCATCAAGATTATTTGGCCAAAAATCCAAATGGCTATTGTCATATTGATTTGAGTCTCGCCGCTGATAAACCTGAGGGCGCAACACAAGCCAAGCTCGCGCCTGTCAGTACGGTTGCGGAAGCACTAGATCCCAAGCGTTATGCTGGGTTTGATAAAGGCGCCCTTAAGAACACCTTGACGAAAGCCCAGTACAATATTACCCAAGACGCGGGTACTGAGCGTGCGTTTAGTCATGAATATGATGACTTATTCGCGCCTGGGATTTATGTCGATGTGGTCAGCGGCGAGCCATTGTTTTTATCGACCGATAAATATCAATCAGGTTGCGGTTGGCCAAGCTTTACTAAGCCGATTGACATGCAAGTGATTACTCAGTATGAGGACAAAGCGTTCAACATGGTGCGTACTGAGGTGCGCTCACGAGTCGCAGACTCACATCTTGGCCACGTATTCCCTGATGGTCCAAAAGATCGCGGCGGCTTGCGCTACTGTATTAATGGCGGAGCGTTACAGTTTATCCCCGTTAGTGTGATGCCGCAGTCAGGCTACGCGCCTTTGGTCAAGCTGGTTAAATCATAAGTTTTTTGGCACTATAAAATAAGAGTGGGTCTGCTGAGATGAATTTTACGTAGCCTCTGTCTGCGTAGGCACAGCAAGCAAGAAAAATTTATTTCAGTAGCCCGTTATAATGTAAATAAAAAAAGACGTTAAGACTTTTCTTAGCGTCTTTTTTTATCGTTAAACTTTGTCCGTGAGTAGTCAGTTCTAAATAAAACAAGAACAAAGGTTATAACACGCTACAGTGATAAATTTTACGTAGCCTCTGTCTGCGCAGGCACAGCAAGCAAGAAAAATGTATCAATGTAGCCGCTTATTTGTTTTATAGCAGCTCGTTTTGATTAATAAAAATACGCCATCATCGTAGTAATTTTGCTGCGATTAAAGCGTGAACTCTGAAATCAACCGCAAACTTCGCTATACTTGACGGTTTATTGGTCACTCATCATTGGTGAGTACACTTGCTCTATTGTTCATATATTATGTCGCTCTGCGTATTGGGTGACGTTTATATCTTATCTTTGCGTTTTTCAAGGCCATAGTATGACCGTTACCTATACCCCTATTATTACCTCGTTACTGGATAATGACTTATATAAATTCACCATGCTTCAAGCCATGTTGCATCAGTTCCCGCAAACTCATGGCGTTTATCGCTTTCGCTGCCGTAACAACGCGGATACAGTTTATCCATTAGCCGACATTAAAGAACAACTGGAAAAGCAATTAGACAGTTTATGTGAGCTGCGTTTTTTAGAGGATGAATTGACGTATTTGCGTGGTTTGCGCTTTATGCGTTCAGATTTTGTGGATTATCTTGAATTATTTAAGCTCAAGCGCCGTTTTATCACCGTCAGTACGGACAGTAAAGGTCGTCTGTTTATCGATATTGAAGGCCCCATGATTCAAGCCATGTTCTTTGAGGTCTTTGTCTTGTCGATTGTCAATGAGCTGTACTTCACCGCGTTGTCAGATGACAGCGTTATTGAGGAAGGCCAGCGCAGACTCGATGAAAAGGTCGCCTTATTGCATCATTATGCGGCAGAACAAGCAAAAGAAGGTCAGGACAAACCGCCATTTATCGTCGCTGATTTTGGTACACGTCGACGTTTTAGCAAAGCATGGCAAGCGCATGTGGTCGAGACGTTACACCAAGCGGAACCAAAAATTATAAGAGGCACTTCCAACGTTTATTTGGCCAAAAAGCTGGGTATAACTCCGATTGGGACAATGGCACATGAATTTATGCAGGCGTTCCAAGCGCTAGATGTGCGTTTACGCGACTCGCAAAAAGCGGCGCTTGAGGCGTGGGTGCATGAGTATCGGGGCGACTTGGGCATTGCGCTGACCGATGTCGTTGGAATGGATGCGTTTTTACGGGATTTTGATTTGTATTTTGCCAAGCTTTTTGATGGCTTGCGTCATGACAGCGGCGACCCTTATGTTTGGGGCGACAAAGCCATTGCTCATTATCAAAAATTAAAGATAGATCCCAAAACTAAAATTCTAACCTTTAGCGATGGCTTAACGCTTGAAAAAGCATGGGAGCTGCATCAATACTTCCAAGGCCGTATTAGAACCAGCTTTGGTATTGGTACTAATTTGACCAATGATATCGGTATTACGCCGATTAACATCGTTCTAAAACTCGTTGAGTGTAATGGGCAGCCCGTGGCAAAACTGTCTGACAGTCCAGGCAAGACCATGATCAATAATGACACGTATCTTGCCTATTTGCGTCAAGTTTTTGAATTGGATGAACCTAAATAATAGCTCAGCTATCGCTATTTTCGGTTTTGTTTTCTTCAGCGAAAGCCGCATCTAACGCTTGTTGTACAGCATTAATACGAGTTTCGCAAACGCGATAGGCGGCAATAGATTCTTCGACCGTGGTCATGAGATTGTCGATATCAGGCTCGTCTTGTTGCTGTAGCTCAGTCGCATTGGTTTTTAGAATATCGTAGGCCGCCTTGAATGTCTTTGGGGCGGCTTTTTTACGTTTGCGAGTAGGGGTGGTCATAGTATGTCCTAATGTTAAGATAAATGTTAAAAATGTTAGTAAGGTTAATTAAT
The DNA here is from genome assembly GCF_039680845.1 of Psychrobacter halotolerans. NCBI lineage: Bacteria > Pseudomonadati > Pseudomonadota > Gammaproteobacteria > Moraxellales > Moraxellaceae > Psychrobacter > Psychrobacter halotolerans. The sequence continues at coordinate 200,791 of NZ_JBDKWD010000004.1, forward strand.
TAATCTGGTCAATGTGAGCTTAGCAATGAATAGATTAAGTAGCCGTTATCTCTACAATTTGCGCCTTTGCTTTACCATCTTTTAAGACGATATGAACAGTTTGATCAGGATAAAGCTGACTGCTACTGGTCAGTGTCTGCTTGTCTTTGTCATCCATCAGCATGGCGTAGCCTTGTTTAAGCACACGAGAAGGCCGGTGCAATAGCACAATATCACGCAAATGCTCGCTATCACGTTGTGCTTGAATCAGCTGTTGCTGCGTGTTTTTACGAATGGTATGTTGGTAAGTTTTGCTAGCAGTCGCGGCAACAGATAACTGCTGATACGCAGCGTTTTTAATCTGTTTGTGACGCTCATTGGCTTGTCGGGCAGCTTGTTTGACTTGACGCTGAGCGCTTTGCTCAATACTACGCCATGCATAGTCACTGTCTTTTTGTAACGCCGTGAGTTGACCAATTGTTTGTGATTGTACTTGGCTTAGCTGGCGCGTCGCTTGTTGCTCAGCCGTATTGAGCTGACGCTGAGCGGTTTGTTTAATTTGCGCTTGGTATTGCAGCGTCTGAGTGACCAATTGTGCCAAATGACTCATGATTGCCGCGATGACTTTTGATGGCGTATCAAAGCTGGTGTGCGCCACTTCATCTAAAACAACTTTATCACGCTCGTGACCAATGCCAACCCAGACAGGAACAGGCTGCTCTGCGACTAGGGCGGCAAGCTCATAATCGTTGAGATAAGCCAAATCTCCCACCGCGCCGCCACCGCGTATAATAACCAATAAATCGGGTAGACGTTGGTAAGTATCATAAAACTGCTGCTGGGCGGTTACAATGGCCTGACGAATTTCAGCGGGGGCATGATTGCCCTGAAACGTCGCGTTATGATAATGAAAGTGGCAAGCATTTGTACTGGCTAGGCGATTGGCATCGGCTTGAAAATCTCCGAGTCCCGCCGCTTTTTCAGGGGCGATGACTAAGACGTGCTCGATATCAAATGGCGCTGGCAGTTGTTGATTCAGATGCAATAAGCCTTCGCCGGTTAATCGGTCAACCATTTGTGCATACTGACGCGCCAAGTCTCCTAAGGTATAGCTGGGATCAATATCTTCAATGGTGAGCGAAAAGCCATATTGTGGATGAAAGCCTGCTGCTACTTTGAGTAATACCGTCAAGTCGCGATCAAGCGGCATACCGGTTGCGCGTTCAAACTTTGCTAACACGCGTGCCGCTTTAAAACGCCACAGGTTACCTCGGCAGCTAGCGACCACTTTACCGTCATCATCTTTTTCGGCCAGCTCAAAATAGTAGTGCCCACCTTTGCTCGATAGATTGCGAATCTCTGCCTTTACCCAAACGCGATGATCAAAGGTTTGCTTGATGACCATCTCAACCGCTGCCAAATAGTCACTCAATCGCAGAACAGTATCTTCCAAATGGTCCTCTTGCTCAGCCAATTCGGCCTCTAAGGTAGCCAAGTCTTTGGCAGGCGCCAATACTTTTTCCTGTTTTGCATTTGCGAGATTGGGTTTGCGCATAATAGTAGACCACGTGAGTAAAGCTGAGAGATTGGCTAAGGTATAAGCAACAAATGAGAAAAGCCACAACCTAGAGTGGGTAGTTTACCTCAAAAGTACACGTACAAAAAGCGAAGCCAACAAGTCGCATGAGCGTATTTCACGCAAACTGGTTGGCTATAGACTATTTAAAGCGTGCTGGCTTTTATACAAAACATTCAAATATAAAATGAACTCAGACTACTGGCAACGAAAGTTAATCATGTACTCGTAATCGTCCTTACGTGACAAATCTGGTGAGCCCGTACCAAAGATCGAGCCGACAACCGCGCCTACTTGACCGACCATACGTCCAGTACGCTCATCTAAAATACCGTTGTATCTGGCCGTATCATTAACGATAATGACTTGTTTGCTTCGGCAGGTTTTTTGCGCGCTATCGATGGCATTTTGTTGGGCTTTAACTTTGGTATCGGCAATACCAGTCGTTTCATAAACAGAGTTGGCACGCTGAATCACAGGTGAGGACGGTGTGGTGCTTTGACAAGCGCTTAGAGCAAGTGCCGCCGCCAAAGTAGCTGTTAATGTCGCGGTTTTCTTAAAAGTCGTCATAAGTGGTTCCTGATTCTGGTAAATTGACCATAAAAGTTAAGCAAACACGGTATCAGCACAATAGTACTGTGCTTAATATGTCACTTTACAAATAGCACGAACTGAATCTAACCCATTCATGCGATGAGTGTCTAGGCGGTTATTGTGTCCCAAATTATCTAGCACGTTGCCCTTGATCCATTATATTGACACAGCAAATCACTTGAAATATAAACCATATCTAGGATAATTGACCTATTCATTCCTAACCAGTAAGTAATGTTATGCAATTAATTCCTGCGCCTGAGGGCGTGCTCGAAGTCGATGCGCTATGGCAACAAAACAATCCCAATGATCCGAATACCGATACCGTGGCGCTACTTTGCCATCCCAATCCGTTATTTGACGGTACAATGAACAATAAAGTGGTGACAACCATGTACCGCTTTGCCCGCGACAGTGGCATGCATGTGGTGCGTTTTAACTTTCGCGGTGTGGGTCGGTCAACGGGTGAACATGATTATGCTGACGGTGAAGTGGTCGATGCCATGACCGTGTTACAATGGATCGCTGAACAAACCAATGCGCGCAAACTCTGGCTTGGTGGTTTTTCTTTTGGTGGCTATGTGACAGCACGTGTGGCTGAGCAAGTGCTTGAAGCCTCTCATGTGTGGGGAGTCAGTGATTTTGAAGTGGCTAAAATCGCCCTTATCGCGCCTTCTGTAGAAAAAAACGACAGTAGTGATATACAACTGCCAGTAGACAAAACTTTTGAGATTTATGGCAATGCCGATGAAGTCATCGAGCCTGAGAACATGCAGGCATTTGCGGATCGGTTAGGCATTGCTGTCAGCGTCGTGGATGGCGCGGGTCACTTTTTTCATGGCCGATTGTCAGAGCTCAAAGGATTGTTAGAAAAACACAGTTTTGATAGTCAGCGTTAATATTACTGATAGGGTTTTATCCTGATAAGATAAGCCAGCATCAATCCATTTTTTACCATTTATTTATCTAATGATGAGTCGTATTATGAGTTTATCTCCATTGCAACGTTACGAGCAGGCCGTCAGTACGGATGACTTTACTCAAGATGAGCAGCAATTTAAAGCCATGAGCTATCTTGATGAGATATATCATCAGCTCATCAATAGTGCGCCGCAAAAGAAAGGCTTTTTTAGCTTTTTGAAATCCAAACCTACCGCCCCAAAGGGGTTGTATATGTGGGGCGGGGTGGGCCGCGGTAAAACATGGATGATGGATATGTTTTATGACTCATTGACCATTGAGCGTAAGATGCGCCTGCATTTTCATCACTTTATGCAGCGTGTTCATCAGGAGCTAAATAAACTGCAAGGCGAGAGTGATCCGCTTGAAAAAGTCGCTGATATTATCCATGAAGAAGCCATCATTATTTGTTTTGATGAATTTTTTGTTTCTAACGTCTCTGACGCCATGATCTTAGGCGATCTATTTACCATGCTGTTTAATCGCGGTATTACTTTGGTTGCCACGTCAAACATTGAACCAGCAGGACTGTATAAAGACGGTTTACACCGTGATCGTTTTTTACCTGCTATTGCAGAGGTCGAGCGTCATACCACGGTGATGAATATCGACTCTGGCATTGATTATCGCTTACGTGTTTTGCAGCAGGCCGAATTGTATGAATCGCCTTTGACCAAAGCCAATCACCACTGGCTCGCCAACCGTTTTTCTAGCTTATCTAACAATCAAAAAATCAGTAACGCGCCCATTACGATTAATGGCCGTGAGATTAAAGTCAATGCTCGTACAGAAGACATCTTATTTTGTGACTTCCGTCATTTATGTATGGAGCCGCGTTCAGCAGCTGATTTTATTGAAATTGCCAAACAGTTCAACACTGTACTGGTCAATTCAGTGCCAGCGCTGGATGACGATCTGCGGGATCCGACGCGCCGCTTTATCTACTTGGTTGACGAGTTTTATGATCGCCGCGTGAAGCTGCTGGTTCGAGCAGAGCAATCGATACTGGATCTGTATCAAGGAGAGAAGCTGGCGTTTGAGATTGAGCGTACGCGTTCACGCCTGCTTGAGATGCAGTCAGAAGATTACTTGCGCATGGCGCATCGTATTGAAGACGCCGCCTAATAAATAGAATTAAAAGTGATGTCTTTTGGATGACATAACCGCAAGAGATAATAATAAACAAGGAACGATGATGACTGTATTTAATGATAACGAAGCACAGAATGACGAAAAGTTGGCGACTCATGATGACACTGCCGACACGCTGATTGGTTGGATCAATTCCAGACGTAGTATGGGCAATTTGGATACACCAGCGCCGACTCGTGCCCAGATAGTGGAAGCGATTGAATGTGCGGCAACTGCGCCTGATCATAAAAAGCTTCGCCCATGGCGTTTTATCGTGACAGAAGGGGAGGCGCGCCATGAGCTGGGTCGCGCTTTGGTTGAAGCGGCTCAAGCACAAGCGCAGCAAGAAGGGGAAGTATTGTCCGAAAAAAACATCAAAAAAACCCAGTCTATGCCATTACGTGCGCCGCTTATCATCACGGTCGTCACCAAGATGCAAGCACACAAAAAAGTGCCGCCTTTTGAGCAAATGCTCAGTGCAGGCGCTGCGGTACAAAATCTTATTTTGGCGCTAAAGGCACAAGGGTTTAGTACGGTATGGCGCACTGGATTGCTGTGTAACGAACCTGCTGTCAAAGCGTATTTTGATGTGGGGCCAGATGATTATGTGACGGCTTTTGTTTATACTGGTACCAGCCCTAAAAAAGAAGCCACGCGCAAGCCAATTGATATCGAGCCATTGGTGCGATTCGAGCCTTAACGTAGCCGAATACTGGGTATTGAGTGTGCTTGCCTTTTAAAAAGACAATGAGTATCCACCACCAAATCATGATAAATTACTAACCATTAGTCAGTCAACACGGATAAAAGAACATGACCAGCCCTGATAATAGCAATAAAGACATGAATAATGACGATAGTGCGACCGATAAAAATACGTCTGAGAAGCAAAACAGTCTGCTAGTAGGTCTCATCGAACGGGCGACCAAATCAGGCATTGGTCGTAAGAAGTTGAATCCAAGTGCAGTAGAGTCAGCGGTTGCCAAAAATATGGCTGAGATTCATAGCAATCCTACAAAACTGCGTTTGGCATTTTTAGGGGGCGGTAGTTTTGGCACTGCCATGGCCAACTTGGCTGCCAGAAATGGTTGTGATACCACGCTTTGGGTACGTAATAAGCGGACGGTAAAGGCGATGGTCAAAACCCAAACCAACAAAAAATACCTACCGGGTTATAAGCTGGACGATCGTCTCAAGTACAGCCATGACTTAGCCGCGGCTGTAAAAGACAAAGACATTGTTTTTATCGCTGTACCGGGTCTCGCCTTTAGAGAAACCTTAAAAAATATCGCCCCCTTTATCAGTGGTCAGTCTATTGTGTCATTGACCAAGGGAATGGAGAAAGATACTTTTGCTCTCATGAGTGATATTATCAAAGATGAGCTGCCCGAAGTGAATTTCGGTGTGATGTCAGGGCCAAACTTGGCCATAGAAATCATGAAAAATATGCCCTCGGCGACCGTCATTGCCAGTGAGTCTGAGCCATTGCGTCATGCCGTACAAGCGGCGCTCCACAGTGCCTTCTTTCGTGTCTTTGCCAGCGACGATGTAAAAGGCGTCGAGCTTGGCGGTGCACTCAAAAACATTTATGCGATTGCGATGGGCATGGCGGCTGCTTATGATGTCGGTGAAAATACTAAAGCGATGATATTGACGCGTGCCTTGGCAGAAATGAGCCGTTTTGGTGTTGAAGCAGGTGCCAATCCGCTTACATTCTTAGGGTTGTCCGGCGTCGGTGATTTGTATGCTACCTGTAGTTCAGAGCTGAGTCGCAATTACCGTATTGGCACGATGCTGGGTCGCGGCATGAATATCGATGCAGCGGTAAAAAAACTGGGTCAAACCGCTGAAGGCGTCAATACCATTCAGCAGGTGCACGAAAAAGCCACCAAAGAAGGCATCTATATGCCTATCACTCATGCCCTATACGCCGTCATTTACGAAGATAAAGCGGCATTAGGGGTAGCGCTGCACTTGATGGAGGCAGGCTTCCGTAGTGACGTCGAATTTGTGATGGCTCATGACCACAGTAACGCGGCGCTGACAGCTCACATGAAAACCTCAAACGCGGATACTGAAGAAAATAAAAACGATACTGATGGTAAAAAATAAGGATAATTAATAGGGTTTTATCGTCAGTTTGTTGCGCAGTCGCGAGATTTAACGATGTGCAAGCCCTTTATTTACAATACTTACCCCAGAACCTGCACTTAAAAAAGATATAACAAGGACGGTTATGAAAATTATATTAGTACGGCATGGTCAGGCAGAAGATAAGACGCGTCCAGATAGCGCCCGTCAGTTGACTGACTTTGGTAAGCAACAAGCTGGGCAAACTGCCGAATATGTGACAACGAACTATCAGCCAGATCGTTTTTTGGTCAGTCCTTATGATCGCGCGCAGCAAACATTGGCAGAATTCCAAACGCGAGCGCCAAAAATACCCTCAACGATACAAGACAATATCACACCCGCTGATGATGCTCGTCAGGCTTTGATAGACATTGGTAATGTAGAGGCTGAGTGTCTTGTGGTGGTTTGTCATATGTCTATCGTTGCCAATATTGCAGGGCTGTTGACGGGTGATTATCCTGAGTCGTTCTCGTTGGCAGAAGCGCGTATTTTTGAGATGGATTTTGTCATGAGCGGTATGGCAACCGAGATTGATCGTTTTGTACCTGAGCAGCCATAATAGGCGTGACGGACAAGCGTAAGCATAAAAGGCAACCGTAAGCACGATGAACAACCGTACTTTTATAACAACATCTTACTCTTACAACAATGTCTATAATAGCGTCAATGATTGAGGATATGCTTAGTGTTACATGTTTGGTTACGAGCGCAGCATAGCCCACTAGCTGTCTGGCATGATGACGTAAAAAAATGGCAAACCGTCGATGGATGGCAGCAGCTGCAATCTATCTATGGCAGTTACAAGACCAATGCTCACAAAACATTGTGTCTCTACTTTCCCTCAAGCCATGTTTTGCAGGTAGAGACTGCATTAAATACGGCTCAACTAAAACAGCTTGGCAATACAGGTAAGCAATATCTGTTTGAAGACATGTCGCTTACGCCCATCGAGCAATTGGCAATTCGACAACTCACTCACGCTGATCATCATCAACTGTACGCGCTGGCGCAAAGTGATATCGAGTCATGGCAGCAAAGCGCCAAGCTTGCTGGCATGACAATCGTGGCATTACTTCCTGATTTTTTATTGCTGCCAACGCCAGAAGAAGGTGCTGGACAGCAAGTCACCCTGTATCAAGATACACAAACCATGCTGCTACGCCAATCCGTACGGCAAGGCATGGCGGTCAGTTATTTGCCCTTAATTTTTGAGCGTTTTCCGCATTTAAATGAAGTCAATGTAATACCGCCCATCGAATCTTTTGATGAGGCGTCAAATCTGTCTACTGGCAATACTTTTGCAGAGTCTCGCAGCAGTGTTTCAAGTGATAGTATTTTAGATGACAGTATTTCAAGCAATAGTATTTCAGGTGGTAGTGTTTTAGGCAGTAGCGATGACTTAGAATTTAATCACAGAGAGCTGTATCAGCAACCGACGCCTAATGATTTTATGGCGCAAACGTCAGCCCTGATCACTGAGCAGCAGTTGCTATTGACCACTTTGGCAACGACGCCAAAACCTGTTGACAACCCTGATCGTCACGCGCTTAATTTCTTTATCAAGTCAACGGATTCACAAGTCTCACCGTATTTGCGAGTTGCTATGATGGTTACGTTATCAGCCTTAGTGCTGCAAATGGCGACCGATGCCGTCCAGTGGTATCAGTACAAAGAGGCCGCGGTCGCAACCAGAACCGAAGTGGCGAAGCAGTATCAATCGTGGTTTGCGGATGAACCACTGAACGCTCGTAACAAGCTGCAAGTACAATTACAGCCTAAGCTGCGGAGTGATAGCCAAGCACCAAACACGCACATGGCAACATTGGCTCGGATAGCGCCCTTAATCAAACAATCCTCATTGCGAGCGCAAGGATTGGTCATGCAGCCCTCGTCACTTAGCTTTACCTTGATCGCACCTAATCGCGATAGTCTTGATAAATTTACCAGTACGCTGACGGCGCAAGGGTTGAATGCCAAGCTTGAACAAGTAAACGGTAGCGAGCAGGGACAATTTAGTGGTCAAATCATTGTAAATGTTGCAGACAGCAGTGCTACAGAAAGTAGTGGTACGCCAGCGGACACAGCGGCATCATAATCTATTGGCCACTTAAATGATGGCAAAAAGGTCAGAAAATGAAACGATTACAACGCCGTATGAAGTTTACTAAAGTCAATCCTGATGTCATCGGTAGCATTGAAAATCATGCGCTCGGCACGCTGATGAACCGTTATCAAAATGTGTTGTCTATGCGTTGGCAGTCATTGTCTCCACGTGATCAGCTGGCTTTGGCTATATTGTCTGCGTTTTTGCTATTGTTTGTCGGTGGCTACGGCGGATATAGCGTTCATCAAGCCGCAAACAATAGTAAGAATGACTATCAAGCGCAAGTGGCTGATTACTTTTGGTTGCGTGCTCAAGCCAGTAATATCGATAGCAATGCAATGCAGGCCGCTAATACGGCAGATGGTGAGGCCGCCATGCCGCCTGCCAGTGCTGTCAGTACACTGTTAAACAATTCAGGTATTGCAAACGCTCAAGTCGTGGCCGCTGGTGATGCGATTCAGTTGAGCTTCAACCATGCCAGTCAAGCCGTCGTTAGTGCGGCACTGGGTAAGCTTGAACAACAAGGCTGGCAATTTACTCAATTGTCGATGCAGCAAGATCTAACGGACAAATCCATTCAGGTGCAAGCGACGATTACGTCATAATGCGTTCACGCTTAGCGTCCTGTTTAAATCAATGGCTTTGTTTATTTGTCCTCATTTATTAGTAGCGTTATTGAAAAACCGCTGGTCTGGTACAATCAAATAGTTATTAGCCACTATCAGACATGGACATTTATGAGTAATCCTACGCCAAAACACAAACCTGATGAGCGTACACGTCAACAGACTGAGCCTGTTGATTCTTATCATCGTGACTCTGTTGGCGTAATGTCTGATTATGAAATTGCACAGCGAGGAACCTCCCATATGATGAGTGATAAGAAACGCCGCTCCTTGATTACCTACAATCACATTACCTATTTTTTATATGTCATCAGCTATTTTACGGCGGGCTTGTTATGGATCGTGCCGATTGTCATGAATTACGTGAAGCGGCATGATGCAGATGGTTCATGGATATCCACGCATTTTGATTGGCAGATTAAGACATTTTGGTACAGTATTGTCTGGTTCATTCTAGGAATCATCCTCATCGCTTTTGCATTGGGCGGGGTGGGCGTTAGTGTATTGGCGGATAGTGGCAATGTTGCCATTGGTTCGATACTATTGGCTGGATTGGGTCTGATTATCATGACCTTTACCTTTATTTGGCACCTTTACCGCGTGGTTCGAGGCTGGATTGCGTTAACAGACAATCGTCCTGTACCTTAACGCCGATAAAAAATCACGCCTTATCATATCTATTCATTGTCACTTAAATGAGTTAGCGGCGGTTTAAACACAGAAATTTACCACAGGAAACTTTGCTCTTATTTCTGTTAAGCTGATATAATCGCAGCGCTTGATTTTATTCGCACATCTCATTCACTATTTCTTTTGAGCAGGGTCTGTCCTTACTATGTCTTATGCCTTACTTCGTCCTTTTTTGTTTAAAATGGATCCAGAACACGCCCATGAGATGACTTTATCTTTATTAGATAAAGCCCATAAAGCGCGGGCGCTAGGTTTGGTATATGGTCAGTCTATGCAGCCAACCGACTGTATGGGACTCCAGTTTACAAACCCAGTTGGTCTAGCCGCAGGATTGGATAAAAACGGCGACTATATTGATGCATTGGCTGAGCTTGGATTTGGTTTTATAGAAGTCGGAACGGTCACGCCGCGTCCGCAAATAGGCAATGATAAGCCAAGACTGTTTAGAATCAAACAGGCAGATGCCATTATCAACCGTATGGGCTTTAATAACCAAGGTATTGATTATCTGGTTGAGAATGTCAAACGCTGTAAATACAAAGGCAATATTGGTATTAATATCGGTAAAAATGCCGATACACCCGTCGAGCAAGCAGCGGATGATTATGTGTATTGCTTAGAACGTGCCTATCCGCATGCCTCATATATTACCGTCAATATCTCATCGCCAAATACCAAAAATTTACGTGATCTGCAAAGTGGCGATGCATTGACTCAGCTGTTGGATACGATTAAGAACCGCCACAGTCAATTGGCCACGGAATACGGCTTTTATGTGCCGTTGGTACTTAAAGTTGCGCCAGACTTAGAGCCCCTACAAGTCGACTATATCTCACAGCAGCTGTTAGATTTTGAAATTGATGGTTTGATTGCGACCAATACGACCCTGAGCCGTGTGGGTGTCGAAGACTTGCGTGATGGTGATCAGATGGGTGGTCTGTCAGGACGTCCGGTGAGTCATATTAGTACTCAGATTTTACAACAGTTCGCCGATCAACTGGATGATAAAGTGGCATTGATAGGCGTGGGCGGTATTGATAGCGGGGTCAAGGCGGTTAAGAAAGTTGAGGCAGGTGCTGATATGGTACAGCTCTATACTGGTCTTATCTACCGCGGGCCCGGACTGGTACAGTCTTGTATACAGGCGATTGGCGGCTATTATGACGCCATGGAAAGCTAGTCTCTGAGTCAAATAACGGCTTTGCAAATACTATTTTTTAAAAAAGGTTTTCAAATACTACCATTCAAATATTGAGGTTTAGATCGCTAGTGTTTAGGTAAGAGCGCAAGGTTGCAAGATTATCTGTGAGATGACTAATGGTTTACCTTATCACTTGCTAAACAAACACCCGATAAAATGAATAAGGTACGAGGCATAAAACATGAGTGGTCTGGATATTGTGATTGCTATTGTTGTCTTGATTGGCTTATGGCGCGGCTTTCAAGTGGGATTGATTCGGACAGCGGTGGGCTTGGCTGGTTGGTTTATTGCGCTTATCGCTGCGACGCGTTTGGCAGGCGTGGTATCGCCTCAGTTATCAGGTATTGTACAAAACCCGGTTCTACAAATGGCCATGGCATTTTTATTGGTGGTCATTATCATCTTAGCGATCATGCATTTAGTTGCGTTTGTGTTCTCAGGCGTGTTAAAAACCCTACGCCTAGGGCTATTGGACAAAATGGCGGGCGGGGTTTTAGGGGCGGGTAAAAACATCCTTATGGTATTGGTCATTCTTAGCGTCAGTGCCCCATTATTGGTACAAATGCCGCAATGGCAAACCTCCGTGCTTGCCCCCGAGCTACTGCCGTATGCACCCATGGGCCGCGAGTTGGTGTCAGATGTGTTAGGTGTGGCTTGGGATCAGGTCAATCAATCGTAAGTCTTTTATTGTGCAGACTTTAGCCACTTCTTTTTTGTGATTTTCGTTTTTATGATCTCTATAACCTTGTCTTTGTAATTTATGCTTGATAAAAATTCTTTCGATAGCATTTAATAGTGATGAATGATGGTAGGTAACATATTGATTATTCGATCTATTCATGATCGAGAGGATAAATATTTTCTAACATCATCAGGTCGGCGGTAAGTGGCAGTTGTGATGATCAATCGCATACTGGCAAAAAAATCTACCGGTATTGTAGTACTAATGTATGGGTCAAAATAGGATATAACTATGTGTGGAGTCATTGGGGTTGCAGCTCATGAGCCAGTTAATCAGATTCTTTATGATGGTTTAACGATGTTACAGCATCGTGGACAAGATGCAGCGGGTATCGTGACTTTGCAGGATGGACGACTCTATCTGCGCAAAGAAAATGGTATGGTACGTGACGTTTTCATGAATCGCCATATGATGAAATTGGTTGGCAAATTCGGTATCGGTCATGTGCGCTATCCAACAGCGGGCACATCGAGTAGCGCGGAAGCTCAGCCGTTTTATGTTAACTCACCTTACGGCATTACGCTTGCGCACAATGGCAATTTGACCAATGCTGAGAGCTTGGCCAAGTCTTTGTATATTGAAGATCGTCGCCATCTTAATACTGACTCAGATTCAGAAGTGTTATTGAACGTACTTGCGCACGAGATGCAAAATCTAAACAAGACCAACCCAACCGCTAATGATATCTTTGAAGCGGTCAAGGCGGTCTACAGCCGAGTGGAAGGCGCTTATGGTGTGGTGGCTTTGATTACCGGTCATGGCCTACTGGCGTTCCGTGATCCAAATGGCATTCGTCCACTTATTTTTGGTAAACGCATGGCAGAAAATGGCGGCACCGAATATATGGTGGCCTCAGAGTCAGTTGCCTTGACAGGTTCTGGTTTTAGCATTATCCGTGACGTCAAACCAGGCGAAGCCATTTTTATTGACCTAGACCATAAGCTACATACACATCAGTGCGTAGAACCGAAAGAATATACGCCTTGTATCTTTGAGTATGTTTACTTCGCTCGTCCAGATTCAATCATGGACAACATCTCAGTGTACAAATCACGTTTGCGTATGGGCGAAAAACTGGCTGATAAGATCCTTGCCGAATGGGGTGAAGATCACGATATCGATGTGGTCATTCCTATTCCAGATACTTCGCGTACGTCAGCGATGGAGTTGGCGCTCAAAATGAATGTCAAATACCGTGAAGGGTTCATGAAAAACCGCTATATCGGTCGTACCTTTATTATGCCAGGTCAGCAGCAGCGCAAAAAATCGGTTCGTCAAAAGCTTAGCGCCGTACCGTTAGAATTCAAAGGCAAAAACGTGTTGTTGGTCGATGATTCTATCGTTCGTGGTACGACGTGCCATGAGATCATTCAGATGGCGCGTGATGCTGGCGCTAATAAAGTATTTTTCGCCAGTGCGGCGCCACCGGTTAAGTACCCCAACGTTTACGGTATCGATATGCCAGTACGTAGCGAGCTGATTGCTTCAGGTCATACGACAGAGGAAGTACGAGAAATCATTGGCGCTGATCGCCTGATCTTCCAAGACTTGGATGATTTGATCGATGCGGTCAAAGACACCAAGCATAGCCGCGTTGAAGGTTTTGATTGTGCCGTATTCAATGGCTGTTATATCACAGGTCAAATCAACGAAGCGTATCTTGACCATCTACAAGAACAGCGTAACGACACTGCTAAGACTGGTAAAAAAGGTGTGCAAATCGTGGCCGATACGCCAGTCGATATGATGGGTGTCGAAGAGGTTTAAGTAAGCAACCATTGCTGTCTTTAAACGACTCACCTATGCTCAAAAAAGGCCGGATCCTAATAGGATCCGGCCTTTTTTTATGGTTGTCTTATCGTATAGACATTCAGATGGTAGATCGAGCGTTTGAAGGTTAGGTTAAAAAACCAGTAAACAGCCACAGTAGGCCGTTGATTGCTGCGATACCAACCACCATACTAACCAATAACTGACGACTGACATGATAAATAAATAGCACCAAAAGCAGTGCGCCAATTTGTGCTAGCAATAAATGCCATTCTGGACTGCTAATGCCCGTTGATGCAGATAAATCTTGATAAGACAGACTGGTTAAAATAAGCAGTACCATGACAGACAAAGGTAAGCTTTCATTCAACCGATGTAGCCAAGGGGTGTCCAAGAGTTTTTTTGGTATCAAAGCGGGAAGGGCGCGAATAACAAAGGTAACCGCGGCCATCGCTAAGGTTGCAAAAATCAGATAGCTACTGGTCATGGTTTCCTCCTAACACATTGCGCTGCGTCCAAACGCCACGCGCCAAAATCAATACCATGCAAACACTAATCGCTGCTAACAGTAACCATTTGCTCGTAAATAAAGACGCGATGACTAAAGAGATGATGGCCACAACGATTGGAAAATAACGTTTGATGCTTTGAAACTGCTCATAAGCCAAGATAGCAAACAGGCACACTAAGGCAAAATCTAGATGTGGCACCAGATCGCTTAGCGCACTACCGATCATCACACCCATCGCACTGGCTATTACCCACCAGCTTTGGTTAAACAGACTGATGGGCAGGATTAATGCCTGCTTTGAGGCGTTAGGCAAGCTGGTTATGATAGAAAAGGTCTCATCAGTAAGCGCAAACAAGCAATAGGTCTTGGCAATCTTTTGTTTGGGCAGATAGGGCAATAATGGCATACCATAAAACACATGGCGTAAATTGATGGCGGCAATATTGGTTGCGATGTTACCAATGGGTAAACCGGCGCTTAGCATTGGCAAACAGGCGTACTGTGCAGCGCCAGCGTACAATACGATACTGAGCATCAAGACTGCCCACATAGGGATGCCAGCCACTTGTGATAGCACACCAAAAGCGATGCCTGCCGGTAAATAACCCATGGCGACTGGTAAGCTTTTTTTAAACCCTCCAATCCAATCGGAGTGAGCGTTGAATGATTCGTTTAATTCATTTGAATGAGTAGACACGTAAAATCCTAATTTTTCTTGCTATAGTTTTTGATTCTTAATTCTTAATTCTTAATTCTTTATGACAAAATCAACTTTATAAAAGGGTTTTAAACCTCAGGCTGCAGTGTTTCATAACTGCCTGTTTGATGGCCACGGTACAAGAAGCCTCCCAAAATAATGAGCCTTAATAACAACAAACACCAGACGCCGAGCCAAATGCCCGTCATATCCCATTGCTGATAAAGCAACCAGCTGATGGGGAAAAACAGGGCGGCGAGTATTAAGGCAGCATTGCGAATCACACTGCCTGCCGTTAGGCCAAAAAATATGCCATCCAGCCAATATGCACCAACGCCAACAACAGGCAACAGCACAGCGTATAAGCGATAGTCAGAAGCAAGTGTAAAGACCGATTCGATATTGGTCATAAACTGCAAATAAGTTGGCATCAATGACCACCAAATGGCACTCAAAGTGATGGCGAGCCCGTAACTGACGATACCTGTGCGCTTCACGATAACACGGAACCGTTGCCAGTCACGTCGTCCTGCCGCTTGTCCGCTTAACGTTTCAGCAGATACGGCGACCCCATCGAGCGCAAAGGCTGAGATGCTGAGTACTTGCAGTAAAATAGCGTTGGCAGCCAGTATGACGTCACCACTTTGAGCAGAAAGACGCGTAATCCAAGCAAAGCTTAACGTTAAAATAAGCGTGCGAATAAAAATGTCTTTATTGAGCGAAAATAGCCTAAGTATTTTTTCTTTAGTAAAGTGTTGTGGGTCAGTCTTAAATAACGATGACCAAGAAATCTTCAAATGTTGACGGCTTAGCCATAACGCCAGTAAAACGCCCAACCAAAAGGCAATGGTGGTGCCTAATGCCACGCCAACCAATCCCATCTGCAAGCCAAACACAAAAAATAAAGTCAAAACAATATTAAGGATAGCAATAAATCCTTGCTGATAAAGCATATAGCGCGTCTTGCCTTGACCCGCAAACCAGCCAATAAACGCAAAGTTCATCAGCTCTGCGATAACGCCCCAAAATCTTACATCCAAATAAGTCTTTGCCGCCAGGCCACTAGCAGGATTGGCAGATAAGGCTTGTAAACCAAAATCGATTAACCAAGGTTTTGCCAATAGTAAAAGAGTACCGATCACAAACGCTAGTAATAAAGCGCGCTGTAAAATGGACAAAAGCGGCGATGGTGCGGAGTTCAATGAGACCGTTTTATCATTTATAGAGCTGTCAGTAGAGTGCGCCAATTGTCCGAGCGCTTGAGCGGACAATCCAGATGAGGCGTACTGCAAAAAGTTAAAACTCACCAGCAACAAAGACAATAACTGTATTGCCAGTCCCATACCAGCAAGTTTGGCCGTGTCATTCATGTTACCGACAATGGCGGTGTCAATCACGCTTTGTAGTGGCATTGCCAGATTGGCCAACAATACGGGCAAAGCAATGGCGATGATACGCGCGTATCGTGTATCAATCGGCGGCATTGTAGATGGCGGTGTATTCATTGACATTGATGACTCGTCTGTACTGGTATATGGGATGTTGTCGTGAATGAACGAAAGAGGTAAGCGATGTGTATTTGACGCTAAATAAAAAATAGCTATAAAGATAAAAGCACCTAGACTCATTATGAATAAGTCAGGTGCTCTTATTTAATGATAAGTATTGCTCAATCAACGTTAGATATAAAGAAGACTGATTAACCTTATCTTGACTGTTTATCTGGGTAAACAGTCACTATGGTGTGATATTACAATTTTTCTTGCTCAAACATTTTTGGATCATTAAAGGTCACGATCTCTTCTTCGAACTCTGGTTTTACTTTGACAATAAAGTCATCGCGAGACAGTCCCATACGCAGTGGAATCGAGCTTGCAATATAGGTTGATGAGTAAGTACCAGCCAGCAGACCGATAAACAATGCCACTGAGAACCAGAATAAGCCATCACCGCCCAAGAATAACATCGCCAGTACGACCAATAAGACGGTCGAGATAGTCATGATGGTACGGCGTAAGGTCTCGGTCAACGACAGATCAACGGTTTGACGCGGTGAGATGCCGCGGACGCGGCGGAAATTCTCTCGAATACGGTCATAAACAACAATCGTGTCATTGAGAGAATAACCAATCAAGGCCAAGACTGCTGCCAAAACCGTGAGATCAAACGGAAAGCCGAATAAAGCAAAAAAGCCAATGGTCACGATCGCATCATGGAATAGTGACAATACTGCACCAAGCGCCAGCTTAAACTGGAAACGTAGCGCGACATAACCTAACATACAGGCCAAAGCTAGGAAGAGCGACATGACTGAGTTTAAATAAACCTCATTACCAACTTGGCTACCGATAATATTTACATTACTGATTTCAACGCTATTATTGGGCAACGTCAAGGCTTTAGTCAGATTGGCATTCAATCCATCGACACTATCAGACTGAGGCGGCAGACGTACAAGTAGCTCTTGTCGCGTACCCAAATACTGCACCACCGCATCATCAAAGCCGTTATTGGCCAATGATTGTACGACTTCTACCTGCTCAACGGGCTGCTCATAACGTACATCTGCTGAGACACCACCCGTGAAGTCGAGCCCTAAGTTCAGACCGTTTACGGCAATGGCAATGATACTACCAATGACCATTAATAAAGACAAAAGCGCCATGGGCTTTTCTATCTTCATAAATGGAATGATACGTTGGTTACCAACCGCTTTGATACCGCCTTCAGCTTGTGCTGCGGCATCTTCAGCGGCATCACTCGACACTAAATTAGCATCTGTAGCGGTGGTCGTGGCGAGTGCTTGATTGTCTTTGCTTTGAGCTTTTCCACCACGGCGAGTCTTACCAGACGTCGATGTGGCAGGATTACTAATTTTATTATTACTGCCTTTGCCATCACGGCGTGGTTTTTTGCGGCGGCGTGTACTGCTACTGTTAGCATCAGTATTTGAGCCACCTGAACCATTACGATCTGGATTGTTCTGCTGTTCTAGAGGATTATTCTTATCGATCGTCATAGTGTTCTCCTAACCGATGCTCAAACGTTTGATAGATTTACGCTTACCATAAGCAATCTGTACCAGCGCTCGCGTTACCAAAATAGCGGTAAATAGTGAGCTTACAATACCGATAGCGAGCGTGATCGCAAAGCCTTTGATCGGACCTGTACCAATCGCAAATAGAATAAACGCGACCAATAAGGTGGTGATGTTGGCATCGAAAATACTACTAAAAGCGCGATCAAAACCTGCCACAATAGCGGACTTTGGTCTCACGCCGTTGGCAAGCTCCTCACGTATCCGCTCAAAAATAAGCACGTTGGCATCGACCGCCATACCGATGGTCAAAACGATACCTGCAATACCTGGTAGCGTCAGTGATGAGCCTAGGATCGACATGATGGCGATGATAATAATAACGTTTACGGCAAGCGCCACGTTGGCGATGACACCAAATAGACGATAGAAAATAATCATAAAGGCAAAGACCAACAGATAACCGACCTGAGTAGAGAATAGGCCTTTATCAATGTTCTCTTGACCCAATGAAGGACCAATGGTGCGCTCTTCAACAAAGTACATCGGTGCAGCAAGCGCGCCCGAGCGTAATAGAAGAGCAAGCTCAGCCGCTTCAGCACTACTATCTAAACCCGTGATTCGGAAAGATGAGCCGAGTACTGCTTGAATATTGGCGCGGTTGATGACCTTGGTCTCAGCATAAGGCGTTCTTACTTCGGTAGTTTCCCCAGTGGCAGGGTCTTCTTCATAAGTAATTCTTTGCTTGTTTTCGATGAACAATACGGCCATCTGCTTGCCAACCGAAGTACGAGTAGCATTTTGCATCAGTTTACCGCCTGCGCTATCTAGCGTAATGCTGACTTCAGGAGCGCCATTTTCATCAAGGCCTGTTTGGGCATTGGTTACTTTATCGCCCGTGACAATCGCCTGACGTTGCAATAGTACTGGTGGACCATCAAGGGTTTCAAATGGGAATGCTTCGGTTCCCGCTGGCGGAATGCCGCCTGTATAGTTTGCACTGTCTTCAGCCACCAAACGGAACTCAAGGTTTGCCGTACGGCCAAGAACACGCTTTGCTTCAGCCGTATCTTGTACGCCTGGTAGCTCGACCACAATACGGCTGGCGCCTTGTGATTGTACCAAGGCTTCAGTGACACCAAGCTCGGCAATACGGTTACGGAGCGTCGTTAAGTTTTGATTGACCGCGTAGCTATTGATCTCATCAAGTGTGGCATCGTTGTATGCCAAAATGAGGGCAGGGCCTTGGGCATCAATTGATGACTGTAGATTAAACGTATTACCTATTGAACCTTGCAGGACATTTTGTGCCCGGTTACGGGTATCTGTATCAGCAAAATGCAGGATCACGCTTCGATCTTCGGTCTTAATCCCTTTGATCGCCACTTGCTCAACACGTAAATCACGACGTATGTCACGGCTCGCGCTGTCCAAACGTTGTTCAAGCGCTTTGTCCATATCGACTTCTAGTACAAAACGTACCCCGCCGCGTAAGTCAAGACCAAGCTTCATCGGTCTTGCGCCGATATCACGTAGCCACTGCGGTGTCGTCTGTGCCAAGTTAAGTGCGACCACATAGTCTTCGCCCAAGTTCTGACGTAACACTTCTTGCGCTTTTAGCTGATCAACTGGATTGTTAAGACGCACCAGCGCACTATTGTCTTCAAACGTACCGTCATGGTATTCAAGACCTGCCTCTTCAAGCAAGCTTTGCGATTGAGTCAAGACACCTTCTGACAGCTGTGTACCAGCCGCTGCACTGGTAATCTGCACAGCAGGTTCGTCAGGATATAGGTTAGGCGCAGCATATAGACCGGCAATGATTAGCACGACGGTAATAAGTAAGTATTTCCAAGCGGGATATTGCATAATCACTTCTTTAGGTTGATAAACGACTGGCGACATGAGCCACAAGTTAGCAGATGGGAAGTTAGCGATAGCAGTGGTTGAATGTGCCGTATTGAGCACCTTCATCAAACGCCGCTGCGATCATCCGCGATAATAGTAAAGCGTCAAACAAAAAGACAAATGATACAGATGTCTCTTTATATATTCATCAAAAATATGACGAGCTTATAAAACAACATGATCAATAGCGAAAAATGACCGTAAACAATGTACAGTCATCTTTAATCTTGGTATCTATTATTTTATTTATGGGTGCGGTATCTACTAAAGATACGATCCAACCAGCAAATAATCATTAACCAGACGCTATTAAGAATTAAACGCTTTCGATCGTGCCAGCGGGCAATACGGAGATAACAGACGCACGTTGTACTTTGACATCGGTGTTGTTGTTTAAGCTAACAACGGCGTAATCGCCTTCTAATGCCTTGATGCGACCCATCAAGCCGCCAGCAAAGATGATTTCGCTACCAACGGTCAATGAGTTGACCATTGCACGATGCTCTTTAGTACGCTTAGACTGGGGACGAATAACCAAAAAGTAAAAAATGGCAAAAAAAGCGACAGGCAATAGGATTTGACCGAACAACGAGGCTGCGCCAGCAGGTTCAGCAGCATGAGCGGCTTGAATGAATGAAAACATAATTTCTCTCAGTGAGTCATAGATAATAATAAAATTAAACGCATAGTAACAAAAAATCCCAGTCTTGGTAACTGTTAATCATAGGCTGAGCCTATTTTTCTTAACGCGATACAGTGCTGGGAGCGGTTACTTATGATGATAATGTTTTTATAGATCTTTATATAGCCGATTAACTATAGTTAGTACCATACAAAAAATACAGCCTGACTGGGATAAATGTTTTGTCATCTCTGCATCAGTAGCACCGCGAGAAAATTTATTTTAGCAGCAGGTGGTTTTCTACATATAGAGCCTGTAGCTACTGGTGTATAAAGGAGGAGTAAGCGTTGTGAGTATAGCAAATTTCAATTATAGAATGGCTATTAGGTAAGAGTAATACCCAAGCCTCTATAAGAAATAAAGCAAAAATTGTAAAAAAATATCGGTTTAAAATAGCGAATTATTGTGAAATACAATCATCAATGCTACTATCAAATAGTAATAATTACTTGTATTTAGCATGCGATCTACTAAGATGTGATAAAGTCTAATATGAAATAATAAATCAGTTTTGGGCAGTTATTGATAGTCGCTTTTGCAGATATTTTTACCTACATCTTTATTTAATTCGATACTTGTTTTAGTTTCTGATGTAGCTTGCCTATTTATATTCCCTTTTCCTTTTCTCTGTTTAGGTTACCCAACTTGTTCAACACTTCTATGTTTGTATCTCAATTATGTCGTCCGCGCGCTCATAAAGAAGCGTCTGCCGAACCTCCTCCGACGACAAGCCGTTTTATACGTCTTAATAGGCTCAAATCCGTTTGTAGTCTATCGGCATTGATGGCGATGCTGATGTTGCTATTGCCTTATTCTGCTTTTGCAGTAGGGGCGGGAGAAGTAGCAACCGACGTAATAGCAGAGCCAACCGCCACCAGTGTGTTGCTATTGATATTTTTTGTGGTTATTGCCATCGGTATCTCTTTCGTTTGTTCTTTGTCGGAAGCTGCATTGCTCAGCATGACACCGTCGTATATCGCTGATGTACAAGAACACAATCCCAAAAAAGCAGATATGCTAAGACGCTTGAAAGTTGATAATATCGATCAGTCGTTGGCGGCTATTTTGACCTTAAATACAGTGGCTCATACCTTGGGGTCTATTGGCGCAGGTGCTCAAGCCACTATCGTATTTGGTAGTGCGTGGTTTGGATTATTCTCCGCGCTTATGACATTAGCCATCTTATTTTTATCTGAAATCATTCCAAAGACCCTTGGAACAATGTATTGGCGTCAGATAAGCGGAATAGTGGCTTATTTTGTACGCGGTATTATTTTATTATTGTATCCGCTCATTTGGATCTCAGAGCGTCTGACAAAACTGCTGGTACGCGGTAAAGAGCCGCAAGCGTTTAGTCGTCGTGAGTTTGCGGCGCTTGCCAGTATTGGTGAAGAGTCAGGACAGATTGATCCGTTAGAGTCGCGTATTATCCGTAACTTACTGGCGTTTGGTGCGATCAAGGTGGAAGACATCATGACGCCGCGTTCGGTGATGTTAGCGTTTGAAGAAAATAGAACGGTGGCGGAATTGCTGGTTGACCGTCCAAGATTGACGTTCTCACGGTTACCAATCTATGATGGGGACTTGGATAATATTACGGGTTTTGTTTTAAAAACTGACATGCTATTGGCAAAAGTCAACCACGCTATGCATAAGCCTTTGACGCAGTTTAAAAGAGAAATCACTTTTGTGTTTTCAAAAATGAAACTGTTTGATTTACTTGAGCTGATGCTAAAAAATCGGATTCATATTGCGATTACGGTGGGTGAGTACGGTGAAGTTAAAGGGTTGGTCACGCTAGAAGATGTGTTTGAAACGCTATTGGGTCTTGAAATCGTGGATGAGATCGATCGTGTCGAAGACATGCAGGCGTTGGCTCGACAAATGATGGACAGACGCGTAGAGCGTTTGGGTATGAAGTTGAGTGATGATGAGCACTACGAAGACAATGGTAGCAATACCAAACTGTAGACTAGCGGTCTTTTAGCGCCATCGGTTTTATCGTTTAACCGTCGCAATAATTACACAGCGTGTCACATAGCTGTGATAATTGAATGATACGCTCACGCTATGATACATGTATCTCACCATCAGTATTATAGGGTTTTAAAGAACAGGATTTTAAAATATTTAAAACAATAGCGTGGAAAGTCAAAGCGTTGAATGAAGAGTGTTAAAGTAAGAATGTGTACTGCATTCAACACACCATGACTATAAGCATTTAATCCGTTTGAGCAATTACAAAAGCCTAAAAGAATAGTGAAAATACATTGGCAGTCGTTATTTGACAGTCACAAAAACAGTATCGCTAAGGATTATCATGAAACAATTATGGAAAACAAAGTGGTTAGCGCTATCAATAAAAAGTATGAGCGTTGCAGCAGCGGTTGCCTTAGCTAGCACTGTGAGTATTAGTGCGCAAGCAGCAACCATGAATGAAGCATTGGTACAAAACTATATCGCCGCCATGAAGTCCGCTGCGAATAGCAAAAGTACCAATCAAGTGGCGCGTTTGGTCTCTGATGATGCCTTGATTTCATTATCAAGAAAAGGTAAATCCACCAGCTTAGACAAAGATGCCTATTTAAAATTATTGCAAACCAGTTGGAGCGACACGTCTAACTATAATTATGATATTTCTGTCGATAATATCGTTATAACAGGTACACAGGCCAAAGCCAATGTGACAACCAATGAAAGCTGGGTGAAAAATGGACAAAAAGTCTCATTTGTTACCACATCAAGAGTGACGTTGACCTTGTCTACTGGTAACGCCGTTCTATTGCGGGCAGTCTCGCAGGTTACTATTAATTGATCATTGATCATCCATAAGTTAATAGCTTAGGATGGGTTTTCAATAGTTAATGGCTCACAACGTTTATTCGTATGTCCATTGAACATTTAAAGGATTAAATGGTTCAATGCTTTGATTGGGTCATATCAAGGCTGAGATCAGTTTTGGCCACTGTCTTCGAATATTAAAGTAGTCTTTGCTTTACATTGCATACTATACTATCAAACAACTTTATCTTACCACTTCTCGTCGTTAGGAAAATTCCAATACCATGTCTACTGTGCTATCAAATTCTCGCTCATTCATTGCATTGCCACTGACCCTTGCGGTCTCCACTTTACTTATTAGTGCTTGTAGTAATACGTCTGCGGTAAAAAACAATGGTGCGACCAATAGCTCAACAGCCATTGTCAAACGTCCTACGACTCAGACTGCCAAACCAAGCGGCAGCAATGACTACTCAACCGCCTATTTGGATGCGGAGAGTTTGGATGAGTTGGCAGATTTGTTAGAAGCCTCTGATATGACCATGGTAGAAGGCAATAAGTTGGCTATTCAGCAGTATGGTGATTTGTGGAATCGCTTGCGGGCGGGTTATCGCATGAATGGTGGTCAGCCTATTTATAACCAGCGTATCGAAGCACAAAAGAGTTGGTTTACCAGTCGTCAAGATTACTTAAATCGTCTAACGGCACGTGCCAGTCGCTATATTTATCACACGGTAAGAGAAGCAGAGCGTCGCAATATTCCAACGGAGCTTGCGCTATTGCCTGTGATTGAAAGCTCTTATGATCCAAGTGGTACCAGTACTGCAGCAGCAGCAGGTTTGTGGCAGTTTATTCCAAGTACTGGCCGGATTTATGGTCTGAATCAAAGTAGCACATACGATGGTCGCCGCGATGTTATCGAATCGACGCGTGCCGCTTATGACTTTTTGACAGCACTACACAATCAATTCGGCAGTTGGGAGTTGGCATTAGCGGCTTATAATGCAGGCCCTGGCCGTGTTCAAAAAGCTATTGATGCCAATGCGGCACGTGGATTGCCAACGGATTACTGGTCACTTAGGTTGCCAACAGAAACCATGAACTACGTGCCGCGCTTTTTGGCAGTGGCCGAAATCGTTGCCAAACCTGAGCAATATGGCGTTTATTTGCCTGCCATTGCCAACCGCCAGCATTTCCGTAGTGTGCCAGTGAACTACGGCGTTAGTTTGGCAGAAGTGGCGCAGTTAACTGGGGTCAACTATGATGAGCTAGAAAGGTTGAATACTGCCCTAACATCTGGACGTGTTGACTCTTCAGGCCCGCAGCGTGTCATCATTCCTAATGACGTTAGCATGAATTTCGATGCCAAACTCAGTACGCTCAAAGGCAATGGTACGGGTAATGTACTTGCATCAAACAATACGAGCAGCCCTAGCACATCGACTACCCCAAGTTATAATAGCAAACCGTATAGCAGCTCTTCTTTGCCTTCTACAGGTAGTGCATTGGCTGATTATGCGGCAAATGCCAGCGTGCCTCAGCAAACGACAAGCTATATTTCACCGTCAGTCACGCCTACTAGCAGCTCTGGCTATAGCAACAATACCTCGGTTCGTACTGAGCCACCATTAACTACGGCAGAAACGAACAAAATCAATGCTGAGCTTAAGAGTAGCAACACGTTACCGACTACCTCAGCTCAAATCACACAGAACAATACGATTGTCCAAGAACCACCGCTAAGTAAAGAAGAGCGCGACTTTATTGCCAACCAAATTCGAACCAGTACCTCTGAGACTAATGTCGTTAACGCGGATGGTAATATCAATTTATCAGCGGTACAGACCCAGCAGTCTATCTTAGAAGCCAGTGGCGAAGAGAAGAAACTGAGTTTTGCCAGCTCTTCAGCGAGCAAACCAAAACCACAAGGCACGCGCAGCACATATACAGTAAAACGCGGTGACACCTTGTCCAATATCGCTAGCCGTGCGGGCGTGAGCTGGCGTGACATTGCAGAATGGAATCAAATAGATGCCAGTGCGAAATTGTTGTCCGGTAGTACCTTGTATTTGTATAACGCCAAAACCATTGAACCTCTGAGCACTGAAAGCAGTGCGGCATCGAAGCAGCCAGAAAGCTATGTGGTACAAAGTGGAGACACGCTAATCGGTACGGCCAATCGTTTTGGTTTATCCGTCACTCAGTTGGCAAGTTATAACAATTTAAGTAGCCGTGCTGATTTGCTGCGAGGTCAAAAGCTGTGGCTAATACCCGGTAAAGTGTCTGCACCCGCAGTGACCCAAGCAGCACCGTCTAGCAGATCGAACACGGCTACCAAAAACTATAAAGTCAAAGCGGGCGATGGTTTAATCGCACTTGCGCGTCAGTTCAATGTATCAACAGACACGCTGGCTTCGTTGAATGGCATTGGCAGCACAGACTCATTATATGTTGGCCAGACGCTTAAAGTACCGGCCAGCGTTGATTTTAATTCTGCGCCTACAAGCACGAGTAGCGCAAGCAGCTCAAGTTCAGTTGCAACGACCAACTATAAAGTAAAATCAGGCGACACTTTGATCGGAATTGCCAATAGTGTAGGGGTAAGTCCGGCAGAGATTGCAGCAGTGAACAGCAGCTTTGATGCCAAAGCACGTTTGCAACGCGGTCAGACGATCAAAGTGCCCGTCTCTAAACAATTGGTCGATCGCCAATTGAATGATAAAGCAGTCAGCTACAAAGTGAAGTCAGGCGATACTTTGACCGGTGTGGCGCAACGTTACAATATTGGGATCAGTGATTTGGCTTCAGCCAACAACTTAAAAACCAACTCAAACCTGATACTGGGACGTACCATCACTATTCCTGCCAGTGGCAGTGCACCAGCTTCTACTAGTACCAATAGTACTAAGCAGAGCAGTAGTACTTCGAGCACAGCGAGTAGCAGTGGCAAAAAGCTTGGCAATACAGAAAGCTATAAAGTCAAATCAGGCGATGGTCTGATTGCACTTGCCCGTCAATTTGGCGTATCAGTAGAAGACTTGGCTGCGACTAATAATTTAGCGACCAATGCTCAGTTGCAGCGTGGACAAACCCTTAAAGTGCCTAAAGTAACGGTTAGCTATACGGTTGGTTCAGGGGATAGCTTAATTGGGTTGGCGCGTAAATATGGTATATCCACGCAAGAGCTGGCAGAGATGAACAACATCGCCGCCAATGCCATGTTGCAGCGTGGCCAACGTCTCACCGTACCCAATCGCTAATTGATTAGCGACGGTTGGTTGTTGAAGGCAGTATAAGCTTTACGACATAAACGTTAGCGTACAAAAAAGCTGCTCTTTATAGAGCAGCTTTTTTTATTTCAAGATTGAGTAATAAAACAATCCATAAAAAGTCATTACTAAACGGTCTGAGTCTTTATCGTTTCAAGATAGCTTCTGATGTTGCTGACATAATGCATGGCTTGACCGTAACGGCTATTAGAAGCTCTATGATCCGCCAAATAGGCATAAACGTTAGCCCAGCTTTTATCGTCAATACCCTGACTTCTTAATTGACGCTGAATGTTCTTTACGGCGTTGGGCCCCATGTTGTAACCCGCCAGCGCAAACCAAATACGATCGGTTTTGGGTACATCCGAAAAATCGTCTTTCATTTGCTCTAAATAGCGTGCACCGCCACCAATACTTTGATAAGGATCAACACGGTCTGAAACGCCCATGGCCTTAGCGGTGTTGTTGGTCAACATCATAAGACCACGCACACCTGTCGGTGAGACGGCGTTGGCATCGAGATGTGACTCTTGATAACCCATTGCCACTAGCAATTCCCAGTCGTGGTTATAATTACGAGCTTGCTCTTCAAAAGACGACTGATAATCGGGCAGTCTTTCTGTTAGCGTCTTTTTGAAATGGTCTTGACTATAAGCGTCTTTTAGCAAGTTTTGATTATAGAAGGCAGCAAGCTTTTGCGTATTTTGCAACTTGATGCTATCACATAAAAAATAACTGGCTTTTTTCGACAACTGATCGTTTGGTGAACTAAACGTCCAGCTTACCTTTGGATGTAGACCGTTTTTGGTTAAGCTGGCGTCATAACCGCAGCTAACATTGACAGACGCCAAATTTAGCTTGCTTTTTAGCTGCGTGCTGGCCGTTGTCAGCGCCATATCCGCATCGCCTGATCTCACGGCTTTTAGCGCGGCTTCCTCGTTGGCGTAAGCTTTAAGGTTGATATCGACACCAAGCTCGTCGGCATAGGTCCGTACCAAATCAAAGCCGAAGCCATGTTGGAAGCCATCGGTCGCAAAGTAGGTGCTATCACCTGGAACAGCGGCAATAGTCAATGTGTCTGCTAGCATGACACGGTCATAAGCTGGTACTTCTACACCCATCGTCGTCAGGCTCTCAGCCGGTAGCGAGAGCAGCGCAATACTGGAAACTTGCGCCAATTTTTTGGTTCTGGCAAAACGAGTCGAAGTTGGGGTAACGGATGAAACGATGTTACTTTTAGTGTTTAGTCGGCGTTTAGAGGGACTCAATAAATAAGAAATACGACGTTTGGTCCCTTGCGCAGATACTTTTACACGATAAGTAATACGCTGCATGGATGTCTCCTGATTTTAGCCATCCTGCTTACCCTAAAACATCAATGGTGATGCTGAGAAACCATGCACATCTACACATTGCGTTTCAGATGACAGTGCACTTATAAATACCGCAAGCACAAAAGCACCTTGTTTTGACCATCGTGCCGCTATTAAACACTCTATAAAAGCGGGCGGTACAGTTTTAATTAGCGTCTGTCTTATATCGATGTCGAGATTCAGCGAGGTGATGTTAAGCATCGCCTTATCAATCTAAACGCGCAACAATGCGAAGGAGTTAGATCAGATGATTCCTTCATCGATAATAAAAAAACTAATAGTAAAACTACGATGGATCAAACACGGGTAAGGTCATGAATAAGTTATCAAAACAAAACCGTAGAACCATTAAACGACGTAGAAGCTGACAATGAATGCTAGCACCATAGATAAAAAATAGTCGTTCAAAATGTACTACGTTTATATCAACCTCTACTGACTCTTTTAATCTTTTATGGGAGAGTCAGCCGCTGCTGATATAACATTGTTCAGTCATAAGGGTATGCCAGTCATCTTGATAGAAGATAATAATTAAAAAACACTATCAATCAAGATAAGCAAAACCGTTACCGAGACACTCAGATGAAGGTATGTTGTACTGCTAAAACGCTATTAAAATGCTTTAGACAGAAAAAATATACCGTTAAGTGACTGTTCTACAAACTCATCAAACATAAAAATAACGAGCTTTTAGAAGATTGTCATCATCGAAGCGCCATAACCGGAAGCTGTAATAAATGGGAAGTCTCATGACAAGACGTTCTTTCTTCAGTGAGTAATATGCGGATATCGAGTACATTATTCAAGTAGAGTTAAGAAAAATGCGATAAAACTTAACAATCGAGCTATAAACGGTTAAAAAATACCTCTTTACTAAGTGCTAAAGTAAAAGAAATATCATAAAATTCAGCTATTATTGGTAGATTGTCTCTCATGATTTTGGTAAGAATGTGCAAAAATCAAAAAAATGTACAGATAATTAAGCAGGATTATCGATATCAATGAACATCACAGGTAAGCCAAACTGCTCAGCAATAACTTCACCCAAAGCTTGAATGCCACCACGCTCTGTTGCATGATGGCCGCAAGCAAAATAATCAATACCAAGCTCACGCGCAATGTGCGTGGTACGCTCTGATATCTCACCAGAGATAAACGCATCACAGCCCATGGTTGCCGCTTGCTCGATCATATCTTGAGCGCCGCCCGTACAAATACCGACACGTTCAATCTGCTTATTATTATTACCGGAGATATGTAGCGGCGCACGTCCTAACGCTTGGGTAATCTGAGCAATTAGATTGTCCGCACTTTGGGGCGTACAAGTGGCAATATTGCCAACAGGATGTGACTCATTGGGATAAAGCGCTCCTGTGATTGTCATATTCAGTGCGTCGGCAAGTTTGGCATTGTTGCCAACGACGGGATGCGCATCAAGAGGCAGATGATAGCCAATCATAGAGATGCCATGTTGCATCAGCTTACGAATGCGTTGACCTTTCATACCTGTAATAGGGGCAGGCTCACCTTTCCAAAAATATCCATGATGTACCATAATCGTATCTGCATCCGCAGCGATGGCCGCATCAATCAGGGCTTCACAAGCGGTAACACCAGTCACGATACGTTGAACAGGTCGTCCACCATCGACTTGCAAGCCGTTTGGGGCATAGTCTTTAAAGGCGCTGGCCGATAGGTAGTCGTCACAAAAAGTCGTCAAGTCTTGTACGCTTATGGTTTTGGGCAGAGTATGGGTTGCCGTAGTGTGGTCAGTCATTTTTCTTATCCTATTTTCTTTATATTGCTAAAACCGCCATCTTAACATGCAGCTGTAAAAGAGTAGACAAGACTAATAACTGAAATGGTACACGATACGTGACAATTTGATGATATGGAGGGTTATAATTTACGCACGTGAGCCTGCTCAATGAATGCCATGTAAGGGTTCGGCGCTATTTATGGTTAGTAGTGACTAGTCTATGCTGCGTTATATTCAGTGGATAAGCATTTTTACCTAAATTATTTTCGTCTGTGTATCAAATTTATAGAGGTTTTATATGTCGTCATCTCGAAACACCAATAACAAGGCGTCCTTATTAAAATGGATACCTTGGGTTTTATTACTAATAGTGATTGCCGCATTTATCTGGTTGTTTATGAGTATGAAGTCACCGTCAAAGGATACATGGGAGCCGCCGAGAACCACACCAGCTGAACAAAAAGCGTCAGAACCCACCAGTGATACACCGACACCTATTTCTTCTTATCATAATGCGGTCGCGCGTGCGTCGCAGTCGGTTGTCAATATTTATACCACACAAACGATGACAGAGCATCCCTATATGGATGATCCTGTTTTGCGCCGATTTTTTGAAGATCATGGTGATCCGTCACAGGGGCAGGGTAATACCAATTTAGGTTCTGGCGTCGTTGTATCAGCAGATGGCTACATTGTGACTAATGCCCACGTCATCGAAAAAGCAGATGAGATTATCGTCGCCTTTAATGATGGTCGAAAAAGCCGCGCTAAGATCATCGGTACCGATCCCGACAGTGATTTGGCGGTTATTAAAGTGGATATGACGGGATTAACACCGTTAGGTTTCCGTGAAGAGCCTGCTGGCGTGGGCGATGTGGCATTGGCGATTGGTAATCCGTTTGGTGTGGGTCAGACGGTAACGCAAGGTATCATATCAGCGACGGGTCGTACGGGACTTGGGGTCAGTAAGTTTGAGGATTTTATCCAGACCGATGCGGCTATCAATCCGGGTAATTCGGGCGGTGCACTGGTCGATGCTCATGGTGAGTTAGTGGGTATCAATACTTTGATTTTCTCACGCTCTGGTGGCTCGATGGGGATTGGCTTTGCCATTCCAACATCGATTGTAGAGCAAGTAATGAATGGCTTGATTAAGAATGGTCGCGTCAGCCGTGGTTGGTTGGGGATTGAAATACAATCACAACTGCGTGACCCGACACAGCTTGAGACGTCGACGGGTGTTGAGGTGCTTAATGTCATTGATGGTAGTCCAGCTGCTAAAAGCGGGCTGCGTGTTGGCGATATTGTTTTGACGATTGATGGTGTTGAGATGACTGATGCCAATACGCTAATTCAGTATGTCGCTCGCAAGGCACCCGATAGCGAGTTAAATGCCCAAATAGTGCGTCAAGGTAAAAATGCACAAGTGAAGATAAAGTTAGAAGAGCGTCCAGCGCAAGCGGCAATTGAACAACCGGTCGTCATGATGCAAGATGGATCTGGTCAACCAAACTTACAGGGCGAGCCGCAAGAAGTACCGATGATGTCAGAGGCCGAGCGCGACCGTATGCGGGAAGAGCTATTGAAGTTGTTTGAACGAAATGGTGCGCCGCAATAGTTATTCAAAAATAGTTATTCAAATCTAACAAGACAAGAATTAAACGCTTTTATAGTGTGATGCTAGGATGAATGTTCGAAGGCTCTGTCAGTAACGATATGGCAAGTAAGAAAAGAACCTCCTAGCGCCAAATTACAATGACATCGTGATGACTACGTGATGCTTATTTAAGCCTAGTTTTATACAATAAAAAGCGCGCTACCTGAAAAGGTAGCGCGCTTTTTTGATGCTTGTTTTAATAAGTGAAGATTTGTTTTGATAAATGAACAGTTACTTTATCATCAGCTCATGATTGATATAAATGACCCCTCGCACACGGCAACAGCAAGGAAGAATCTCATCGTCTTCTATCATGGCAAGTGGCTCAAACGGATAATCAACCACATGAGAGCTGGCAATCCGTTTAATTCGGCAACTACCACAGTAGCCCTCACGACACTGATAGTTGACATCGTGCCCTGTGCGTAGTAGCCCGTCAAGCAAGCTTTCATCATCATGTAGATAGAACTGTTTTTTACTGGTCATTACCCAAGTCATAGTATTGATCCTATTTCACTGGTTGTATGATGTTCCAGATTTTTTTGAGTACTATATAAGTTTAAACAAGCCACTGGCAACCATTTTCCTTGCTTGCTGTGCCGTTGCTGATAGAGGCGACACAAAATGTATGCCAGTGTTGCTGTATTTCTTTTATAGTGACCAGACTTTATATGAATAATAAAATCTTGCTAACACTAAAATCGCTTACTCTTATAGCTCAAAGCTTTTATAATTAAAGCTCTTATAATTCAAAGTCATCAAAATCACTGTCTGATAAATCAGAGTCAATCTGACCCACCAAGTATGAGCTGATTTCTGTCTCTTGCGGCGCCACTTGCACATTATCAGAAGACAACCACGTATTGATCCACGGAATCGGGTTTGATTTTGAGGTAGGGAATGCCGCTGGCAGGCCGACCGCTTCCATACGTAAGTTGGTGATGTATTCGATATATTGGCAAAGAATGTCTTTGTTTAGACCAATCATTGAGCCATCTTTGAATAGATAACCTGCCCATTCTTTTTCTTGCTCAGCGGCCTTACGGAAGATTTCGATACTTTCTTCATAGCACTCGGCGGCAATCTCGACCATCTCAGGATCGTCACGGCCGTTACGCATGAGGTTGAGCATGTGCTGTGTACCTGTCAAATGCAGGGCTTCGTCACGCGCGATGAGCTTAATAATCTTGGCATTACCTTCCATCAATTTACGCTCAGCAAACGCAAACGAGCAGGCAAACGACACATAAAAGCGAATCGCTTCTAACACGTTGACCGCCATAATGCAGAGATACATCTGCTTTTTCAATGCTCTCAAATCAACGATCACTTGCTCGCCATTGATGTTGTGCGTGCCAGCACCGTACAAGCTGTATAACTGCGAGTTGCGGTATAGCTCGTCATAGTATTGAGCAATGTCAGAGGCGCGCTCTAAAATGTGCTGGTTTTGCATAATGTCGTCAAAGATAAGGTTGGGGTCATTGACGATATTACGAATAATATGGGTATAGCTGCGTGAGTGAATGGTCTCAGAAAACGACCACGTCTCAATCCACGTCTCAAGCTCAGGAATCGACACCAACGGTAATAGCACCACGTTTGGACTACGACCTTGGATCGAGTCGAGTAGGGTCTGGTACTTAAGGTTGCTTAAAAATATGTGCTGCTCATGCGATGACAGATTGCTAAAGTCCATACGGTCGCGTGACACATCAACTTCTTCTGGACGCCAAAAAAACGACAACTGCTTTTCAATCAATTGCTCAAAGATTGGGTGTTTTTGTTGGTCATAGCGTGCCACGTTGACTGGCTGACCAAAGAACATCGGCTCTTTTAGCGCATTGTTTGGCGTTTGAGAAAAAATCGAGTAAGTCATGGGACTGCCTTTATAAGTGATACGGTTATTGATTTGAATGTTAAAAATGCTGCTGTAAAAATACTGGGTTGAATGTATCAACGATATTATAGATTTTCTAATGATATCTGCGAGGACTCTTGTCCATCATTCATATAAGCTTTGAAAATTTCACTCAGCTCACCATCATCTAAAGCTTCTAACTCGTCAAGCGCGCTTTTGCGTAGGGTACCCAAGTCAGCATTTTCTACGGCTTTTTGTACTTCTTTTTTGGTCTGTTTCTTTATTTGTTTTTTGGGTGCTCTTGGCGCGTCTGATTTTTGCTCTGTGCTTGTACTTAACTGCTGACGAACGTCGTCGATATCAACGGTGACTTGGACAACATGCGCCTGACCATCGTTGAGGTCTGAAAATACGTTTGGGATAAACAACCCACCGTCTTTGATGATTGCGGTATATTGCACATAACCTCCGTTATTCTTATTGCTGTTTACGTGTTTTCATTATGGCTGACGCGTCGCCAGACTGTCATATACTTTGTTATTTTCTCTTTTACCGACTGCCAATACATAAACCACTACCAAGTCATCTTTGACGGTATATACCAAACGATACCCTATGGCGCGTAATTTAATTTTATAAGTATCAGTATGTCCAGAGAGTTTTGACGCAGGCACATGAG
Source organism: Psychrobacter halotolerans (assembly GCF_039680845.1). Lineage (NCBI taxonomy): Bacteria > Pseudomonadati > Pseudomonadota > Gammaproteobacteria > Moraxellales > Moraxellaceae > Psychrobacter > Psychrobacter halotolerans. The sequence continues at coordinate 234,508 of NZ_JBDKWD010000004.1, forward strand.
GGTTTGATAGTCGCTGCTGTAATTTTTTCTTAAACTGCTGCTGGATACTTGGTGCTATCTTTTTCCATTCTTTTAACGCTAACGGGTGAAACTCAAGACTATAAGTCATCCAAAGAGACCTTGATAGGTGTTTGCCCATCATTCATGCGTGTGCTGACCGTTTGGCTGAGTGCCATATCGTCCATCGCTTCCATCATGCGCTCAAAGACGTCTGTTGAGACCAAATAAGCCACGGGTTTGTTGTGGTTTAAAATCGCAATCGACTCACCATCTGATTGTTTGATCAATGCCGAGGGATTGTTTTTTAGCTCTGAAATACTCGCTGTCTGTGTCGCAAATATCGGTTGCATGCCGCATTCTCCGTTAAAATTATGCTCTAAATATAGGGCTAATTTTAGCACGAAAATTAGATCTTATTTGTTACTGTGTTAAATTAAATATTTGCGGTAGCCAATCCCGCTTACCGCTTGTATCTGCTAGCGTAATGACTATAAGTCTTTTAAATAGTCAGACTGTTGACTATTCCAACCACATTTTACACAAACGCCATTTTTGAAATAATGACTACAGCTTGGATAGCCATAAAGTTTGTGAGCGCAATCGGGGCATAAACTTGCCATCTTTGAGCTATCTATAACGTATGATGATTGGCACTCATCACAGGTGCTTTTTGCTCTATTCATGATTTAATTCAAAGCCCAATATTTTGACGTAGTAGGCGTAGGGTGCGCCTCGCGCACCTTTAAACTTTTTATATCATGGTACGCGAGGCATACACTACATCACGAGCCAACATAAGCCTTAGAGTTGAATATGTTTTGCGTAGGCTTTGGCCCAGCATCTTGCTTTTTCAAAATCATGAATTTAACTTACAACAACTGATACTTTCTAAAAGTAGGTTGGCGTCGAGGAACTACACTCAACAAATTATTAAATAGAAGTAGTTGAGTGTCGAAGGCTCCACCCAATCTACGTCTACTGCAAAAGCTTTATTTCTCATTTCTATTACCATCTACACTATCGAAAACAGAAACATGAATATCGATATTACGCTTATAATCTTCCATACAAGGTGTCAACGTCTGCGTTATATATTCACTTGAAGTATCATTAGACTGACTGGTTGCAGAGGTTTGAATATATTCATGAGCTATATCCATACCTGGTGGAGTTGTAGATTGTTCTGACATAATGTTAACCTATTATTTTTAATATGATTAGGATTAGCAAGGAAGTAAACAATAGGCTGATAAAAAACCTTATTTTATTGGAAACTTTCCTGATGTGATTTTGTTTGTTAATAACAGTCTGATTCATGGAGTTTATTGATGCTTGGTATACAGTAATCAATACTCCCTTATACTTGTTTGCATCTAATTCAACAGTATTTCTTAATAGTTCTTCAATATTGTTAATCTTTTTAGATTCTACTAATTCAAAGCAGTCTAGGAGATATTTAAAGATTAATATCCCAAGAATCAAACTAAGTAGAGAAGTTGCTACGAATAACAATGTCAAAAGAAAACCAACAATCGAATTCAAGTGATCAAATACTAAGCTATCAGCAGCAGAGCTAGAAAGAACTACAAACAATCCTGTAGCTACTATCGAAATAACTAAAATGTATTTATTAGCTTTCTCATCGACGTTCCTTATCCTTTGAATACATTGAAGATACTCTTCTTTTAAAATAGAAATGCTTATATCGTATTTAGCTTCCCATTCACAATCATCGGTATTGCTATTCATTTTTTTACTATCTTCTATAGTATTGATATTAGATACACAATTTTTTTTACGATTGACTAAACGGTTCAAACTATTGTGGATCATTTTAAGTACCTGTTAGGCTTGACTTACTATGTAAACAGTAACGGAGTTATTAATAGAACTAAATGCCCTAAAATCTATATCTCATAAATTTCTCTCGCGAAACTAAATCTTACAAGCCCCACCAGCACAATCATCTTCCATATCCGCTTGCGCATCGTTCGCACCATCACGCGTGTTATGGTAGTACAACGTCTTCACACCCATCTTATAAGCGTTTAGTAAGTCTTTTAGCAATATCTTCATCGGTACACGGCTGCCTTCATAACGAACCGGATCGTAGTTGGTATTGGCAGAGATACTTTGATCGACGAACTTTTGCATGACTGCGACCAGCTTTAGGTAACCGTCATTGTTTGGCATTTGCCACAGTAGCTCGTACTGATCCTTTAGTTTATCAATCTCAGGCACGACTTGCTTTAAGATGCCATCTTTTGACGCTTTGATAGAGACCAGACCGCGTGGTGGCTCGATACCGTTGGTCGCATTGGCGATCTGACTAGAGGTTTCAGACGGCATCAAGGCGGTTAGGGTAGAGTTGCGCAGACCATGAGCGGTAATCTCGCCACGTAGCGTTTCCCAATCGAGATGTAGTGGCTCTTGGCAGATTTTATCCAAGTCTTTTTTATATGTATCAATCGGCAAGATACCTTGCGAGTACGTGGTCTCATTAAAGGCAGGACACGCGCCTTGCTCTTTTGCCAATTTGTTTGACGCTTTTAACAGGTAGAACTGCAATGCTTCAAATGTTTGATGCGTCAGACCAAGCGCGCTGTCGTCTGAATAGCGCACGCCATTTTTGGCAAGGTAATACGCGTAGTTAATCACGCCCACACCCAAGGTACGGCGACGCATACTACCATTTTGAGCGGCTTTTACTGGATAGTCTTGATAATCAAGTAGGGCATCAAGCGCACGCACGATTAGCTCAGCTGGCTCTTCGATGTCGCTGACGTTTTCGACTTTACCCAAGTTAACCGCTGATAGCGTACATAGGGCGATTTCACCTGCTTCGTCATTGATGTTATCAAGTGGCTTAGTCGGTAGCGCGATTTCCATACATAGGTTTGACTGGCGAATCGGCGCAACCGTCGCGTCAAATGGGCTATGCGTGTTGCAATGATCGACGTTTTGGATGTAGATACGGCCTGTGCTGGCGCGCTCTTGCATCATTAGGCTGAACAAATCTGCCGCTGGGATTTGACGACTGCGGATATTAGGATCATTTTCGTACTTGGTGTATAGCTCTTCGAATTTGTCTTGATCCTCAAAGAACGCATCATAGAGGCCAGGGGTGTCGCCTGGTGAAAATAGCGAGATGTCTTGACCTTTGATCAGACGGGTATACATGGTTTTATTCAACTGAACGCCGTAGTCCATGTGACGAACACGGTTGTCTTCAACGCCGCGGTTGTTTTTCAGTACCAGTAGTGATTCAACTTCTAAATGCCACAATGGGTAGAAGAGGGTCGCTGCACCGCCGCGCACGCCGCCTTGTGAGCAGCATTTAACCGCTGTTTGGAACAATTTATAGAATGGAATACAGCCAGTATGCTGCGCTTCGCCGCCACGGATTGGGCTACCAAGGGCGCGAATACGACCGGCGTTGATGCCGATACCAGCGCGCTGCGACACATAACGCACGATGGCGCTGGTGGTAGCGTTGATTGAATCTAAGCTATCGCCGCACTCGATCAGTACGCACGAGCTGAACTGACGCGATGGCGTACGCACACCAGACATGATCGGCGTCGGTAGCGAGATTTTGAATTGTGACGTCGCATCGTAGAAGCGTTTGACATAATGCAAACGGTCTGATTTGTCATAACCGGCAAACAAACACATACCAACGAGCATATATAAGAACTGCGGGCTTTCATAAACAGTCTTGGTCACGCGATCTTGGACAAGGTATTTACCTGCCATTTGCTCGACCGCGGCATAGGCAAGATTCATATCGCGCCAATGGTCGAGGTATTCTTCTAACTCGTCAAATTCGGCACGGCTATAATCGGCTAGGATATGTTGATCGTACTTGCCTGCGTCCGTTAGGGTTTTGACATGATCATAAAGATGCGGTGGCTCAAACTGGTTATAAGCAATCTTACGCAGATGGAAAATCGCCAAACGCGCCGCTAAATACTGATAGTCCGGCGTCGTTTCAGAAATAAGGTCAGCGGCTGACTTGATGATGGTTTCATGGATGTCGCGCGTCTTGATACCTTCATAAAACTGAATGTGCGATTTTAGCTCAACTTGTGACACCGACACGTTATCCAAATTGTCCGCGGCCCACGCAATTACCTTGTGAATTTTATCTAAATCAATAGGCTCTAAACGTCCGTCACGTTTGGTCACTTGGATTTTGTCGATATGTGTCATATTGGCCTCTTATGTTAATTGCTTATGATGATGCTGCGCGTGTCATACATGGCAGGCATTCTTTATAACGCTATAATTTTTATCACGACAGAAGTTTTTTTAGGCAAAAAACTACCGCTACTCAGAATAATGATGAAAATCATTGAGTACTACATATAGCGTGTTTGTCAGTAGGTAGGCACAATATAGCGGGAAAATTTTGGAAATACTATATTGATTTTAGGAAGAAACTATGTTGCTAACCGCTCAAAAATTGGCAAAGGAAGATGGGATAAGGGTTAGACGAGAATAAGAAAAATAATAAATTTTTTGTAAAAATTGAATGACGGTTTGCTTTTTATACGCTTGCAAATTATCAAGCTAAAAACAGCGTACTGGCAATAAAAATGAGGGCGCAGATTGTACATCAAACCATAAAAAATCGCCACCCGTATGTTATTAATAGCGAGTGACGATTTGCAAGAAAAAGGTGCTGAGATTTTCCAAAGGCGCTTTGTCTATTTAGACAACCATCCGTACCGTTTTGGCATTATCCAGTGCCGCATAAAGTTTGTTTACTTGATCGGCCGCTGTAAGGTATAAATTGACGCGTGCTGAGTGAAAACGACCCGTTCTAGACGGTTTGACTTCGATAGAGGCCAAATCAAAATCTGGGAACTGGCTGCCCAAGATAAGCTTGACTTCATTAAGCAAACTTTCGTGCTCGCCTTCATGACCAATAATGCTTAAAGGATAATTCATTGGGAAATCCCAAAGCTCAGGGTTTTGAATATCTGTCTTTTTACCTTTTAAGGTGGTTTCGTCGTTCGACAGTTCAGTCACGTTGACCGATTTTTTATTTGCCGGATTTTGGCTATTGTCTTTTGAATCATCGCTCATAATGTGTGCCTTACTTTTTATAAAAATGTGGAAATACTGATTAGCAACCATCGCGCTTCACGCGGCTATTAATAAAACCAAAATCTGAGTCAGTCTTAGTTAGTGTCCCAGTTAGTGGTTTAGTTAATCACTCAGTCTCTTAATAGACTCGGTTTTTTGCGGTCATATTTGCAGGACAGTTGTTTTATTTCCTATTTATAGTGGCGTATCTAAAATTATTCAAGGGCTGTGGCGGTGATGACGCATTAGCAAGGTGCTAGATGGCAAATCAATGCTTACGGTAAATAGCCATTAATAGGAGCGATATCAGGCGGCGTATCTGTTTCTCCCAAGGCTTCTAATAAGTTGATCTCAATAGTGCGTGACAAGGCGGTGAGCGGCAACTGGTTGGCGGCCAACCCAAACGGCTCTTCAAGCTCTTCACTAAGCGCATCAAGACCGAAAAAGGTGTAAGCAATCACCGCACAGATTAGAGGGGTTACCCAGCCTAATGAGGCCACCAAGCCAAACGGCAGCATAATACAATACAGATAAGTCGTGCGATGCACCAATAGCATATAAGCGAAGGGCAGCGGTGTATTGTGAATGCGCTCGCAAGCGGCTAAGACAATGGTCATAGAGGTTAGGCGTTCATCCATATTTTGTATGACTTGCTCTGACACGAGTCCTTGACGTCGAATGTCTCCAAGCTGTTTGCCCATTAAGCGCATCAAATAATTGGGCACATTTCGCGCTTGACGCATGCTGGTATGATACTGTGGATCAACAAAACGCTCGATGTCTTGCCACGGCTCAGTACCCCGAAGGCGATGGCGCATAGCATGGGTAAACGCAATGGTCAGATGAACCATACTTAGCTGAGCCTGTCGTCCCGTCTCGTCATTTTCGTCTATAAAAGAGAGCACTTGGCGGGTAAGACTGCGACACTCATACACTAGCTGTCCCCATAAGCTGCGGGCCTCCCACCAGCGCTGATAGCTTGCGTTGTTCCGAAACCCTAAAAACAATGACAAAGCGATGCCCAATAAGGTAAAAGTCGCGATACCATAATAAGGAAACGAGTTTGGTATCCAGTGCTGGATAATCGTAATGACAGTGCTAAGGATGGTAACCAGTAGAAGCTGGGGGTAAATCTTTGGAATGATTGAACCGCGCAGGGTAAAAAATATTTTAAAAGGGTGGGGTGTTTGTCGGACAATCATGTGGGTTTCCTAGCGGTGGAGTCGGTGAGCACACTTTGAGTATGCGATATGATTCTAATACAGAATTGGGATCTGTAAAGATTAAGTCGAGATTTAGTATGATTAGACAAACTGAGCGTTTATAGAGGTTCTTCAAACTAACGCTAAACTGACTCTAATTTTTTTCAAATAAGGATTCATAATGTTAAAGATTAATGATGTGATTAAAATTAAAAATAATATTCAAGGCGATATTAAAGTAGGTGATATTGGAACGGTCGTACATATCTTTGATGTGACTCCTCCCGTCTATGAAATTGAATTTATTGACGATCAAGGTCGTACACTTGAGATGATACCTTTGAAATAAGAAGACATGAGTCTTTACTGGGTTGCAAGTACTGGAACCTATGTTGATGAAGAGTGAAGTCTCCTAATAATAAAGTCACAACACAGACCTTGAACTCACTTGTATGTTTAATGAAGGCTCTCCAGAATCAAAAATTATTAACACCTTTGATTTAATGAGTATTAAAGAACTACCTGTAGGGTATAAGGAGTTTTTACGCATTAGTAATGGTGCTTTTTTATTTTTGAATAAAAAGTATGGTCAGGCTGGATTAAACTTCTATAATTTGGAAGAATTCGAAAACAAAGTAAATTTTTGGTTATCGAGTTATAGGTCGAATAGTCTAATCAAAGGAGATTTAATTATTGGTGAATTTCTTGGAGATAGTGATTTTGTAATTTTAAGATGCGATCAAGAAGCTGATGATTATGGTGCTATTGTTATTTCACATCCTTATGATGAACGTAAAAATTGGTTTTATGTAAAAGATGGTTTTACGAAATTTTTATCAGATTTTGTGAGAGCTGAAGGGGATAAATATTGGGAATTAATTTAATGCGTAGGTTGAGTAATAGTATTTTCTAAAGAGGTAAACAGTAGAACCTGTATTTTTTTTCTCTTAAAACACTGTTTTTATGAGCTCCAGAAAGGCATCTTTCGCGCTGTGGTGACCTGTATCCTTATTCCAAATGAAATAATTATTGATAGGTTCCAATTCAGAAATGGAATACCCTTTAATACCATCTAATGATTTGAACTGTTCATATATACCTTTAGGAACCAAAGATACCCCTGCCCCAGAGCTTACACAGCCTAGGATAGTTCCATAACTTGCCATACTAGTAATAGGCACAGAAAGGTTACTCTCTGATAACCAGTTTTCCAGTGCTTTTCTATAGGGGCAACCATCTGGCCACATATAAATATTCTTACCGATTAAACTTTCTGCAGAGTCAATATTGTCAAACATAGAAGAGGCAATTATGACTAACTCTTCCTCATAAATCGCTTCACAATTAATCTTAGGGTGGGCACTGTTAACCGCAATGATAGCACCGTCAATTTCGTGCTTTACTACCTTGCTCTCTAAGTTTTTCCATGTGTCAGTAGAAAATTCAATTTTTACTTCTGGATAGGATTGATGATATGTCGACAATAGCTTAGGTAATCGACTTGTCGCCGAAGATTCGATGGCACCGATACTAAGCCTACCTGTAGGGGTGGTTCCAAAGTTGATAGACCTTTTGGCCTCATCACAAAGGGTGAGGATTCTATTCGTATACTCTAAAAATATGATTCCAGAAGGACTAAGAACCAGTCCTCGTCCTTTTCGAATGAACAGTAATTCCTCTAACTCTTCCTCCAAATTTTTAATTCTCGTAGTTATATTGGAGGGTACACAATGGAGCTGTTCAGCCGCTCTTGCAATGCTTCCAAAGTCTGCAACTTTCTTAAACATGAGGAGTTGAGATAGTTCCATAAACAATCACTTAAAATGAGTTATCAACTTAATATAAGTCACTTTTATTTATCTGTCTAGTAAATTAACCTTACTAAAGTAGAGAAAGATATCTACTAACGCTAAGTAGGATTTATAAATTAATTAGAGGGACTAAAGTGGCTGAAAATATAATTGGAAGACCTCAAAGAAAATTAAAATATGTCTATTGACCTTTATATATTAGGTCTTTTTTCATTTTTTGGTGGGTTAATTGATGCTGCAGTTGGAGGTGGGGGATTGGTTTTGATGCCAGCCTTACTTCATGCTTTACCAGAATATACAATCACAACGGTATTCGGAACGAATAAAATTGCTGTATGGGCTGGTACACTGTCCTCTATATTTCAATATGTGAAACGCGTTAAGATTGTTTGGAAAATCGTCATACCTACCGCTTTGTCTGCTTTCTTATTTTCTTATTTAGGTGCTATGTCAGTGTCCTTGATACCCAAGGAAATCATGCAGATCGTGGTATTTCTTCTGCTTGTTATAATGGCTATCTATACGTTTGTAAAAAAGGATATAGGGACAACACATCAGCAGTTAATAGGGAGTAAGCTAGAAATAGCTAAAGGGATAGTTTTTGGTGGATTGATCGGGTTTTATGATGGGTTATTTGGTCCAGGTAGTGGTAGTTTTCTATTATTTCTGTTCGTTCGAGGATTTGGTTTTGATTTCCTAAATGCTTCAGCCTCAGCAAAACTAATTAATATGGGGACATTTACTGCCGCACTTTTATTCTTTATCCCCTCTGGTAATGTGCTATGGAAGGTGGGGTTGCTAGTAGCCATCTGTAATATTCTTGGGGCAATTGTCGGTGTGTTTCTTGCGCTGAGATATGGCAGTCGTTTTATCCGAATCGGCTTTTTAGTCCTGTTGATTTTTTTGATTGGAAGAATGGGGCTTGATATTATTTATGGATAGAAACTCTATTTGAAAATTGAAAAATAGTTCAATAAATTTTTATGCTTTGATGAATCAAAACATTGCTAATTTTTAGAGCCGCTTGAGTGATGAATAATATTCTTTGCATTGTAACGACAATTACTACCGTCTTTGGTTTAATTTTTTAGATAATTATCAAAGGAATTGGATTTGATAAATTTTGAGCCTAAATTATCTGTCTAAAAGTTAAAACTTTAAAATAAAAAAACTCTGACTAAATGCCAGAGTTTTTTCTATAAATTACCCCAATCAATTATTAATAATAATCGGATAAGAAACAACCCTCGGCTCAGGTGGTGGTGCAGTTCGCACTACCTCGGTCACGGGCTTTTCTGTTGCTTTGTCTTTGATCCAAAAGTCAACATAGCTGTCTTTACTAAACCACGCTGTACCAATATCAGTAGCGAAATCTAGCTGATAGTTAGTGTTGGCTTTGGCATCAAAGTTAATCTTGGTCGGCAAAGTATAATGTCCTGCCATACGGTAAGTGACCGTCAAGGTATGCTCACCCGTTGTAATGGGATAAACATTATCCCAAGTATCACTGTAAGCCTCTTTTTTATCTTTAGGGACGCGCTTACCATCAATCTCCATGATATAGGCGATACGATCGCCAACGAGTTTGGTATGTCGTGGCTCCATTTTACCCATGACAGTTGCACTCGCACCTGATAAGGGCGGCTGGTAGATCAAATCGGCTGGTAACTCCTTTACATTTTTCAGGCTCATACAAGCGGTCAACAAGGGTAACGCACACACCAGTACAGTCCACTTCATCACTTATCCTCAATAGAATTTATCTGATAATATAGCTAATTTTTCAAAACTTCGGTTGGTAAAATATAGCTGGTATAGTTTACCTATTTTCTCTTAAAACAGTAACGTTTTTATTAGCAAATAACGCAATATGAGATAAATACAATGCTACTAAGATAATTTTGCCGCAGCCTACGTCTGCATAAGCACAGCAAGCAAGGAAAATCTATCTTAGTGGCATGTTGAAATACTGATAACTAGGTCATTTAGGTTTGACTTTATAACACCCACAAAAAAAGCTGAGATAGGCTCAGCTTTTTTATAGGATTGAATAACTACGATTTAAAACCTATTAAAATTAGTCATTTTCTAGGAAAGAGCGCAAGTGCTCAGAACGTGACGGATGACGCAATTTACGTAGCGCTTTTGCCTCAATCTGACGAATACGCTCACGCGTTACATCGAACTGCTTACCAACCTCTTCTAGCGTATGATCGGTTGGCATATCGATACCAAAGCGCATTTTTAGCACACGCGCTTCACGCTCAGTCAAGTTGCCTAGTACATCACGCGTGGCTTCACGTAGGCCAGCAGACGTGGCATCATCAACAGGACTTGAGATCGTACCATCTTCGATGAAGTCGCCTAGGTGTGAGTCTTCATCATCACCGATTGGCGTCTCCATAGAGATAGGCTCTTTGGCGATTTTTAGTACCTTGCGGACTTTAACTTCGTCCATCTCTAAACGCTCGCCTAATTCCTCAGGGGTTGGCTCGCGTCCCATTTCTTGTAACAACTGACGTGAGACACGGTTGATCTTATTGATAGTCTCAATCATATGCACAGGAATACGAATGGTACGGGCTTGGTCAGCGATAGAGCGGGTAATCGCCTGACGAATCCACCATGTAGCATACGTTGAGAATTTATAACCACGGCGATATTCAAACTTATCAACCGCTTTCATCAGACCAATATTGCCTTCTTGGATCAAATCCAAGAACTGTAGGCCACGGTTGGTATATTTTTTGGCGATAGAAATAACAAGACGTAGGTTGGCTTCAACCATTTCTTTTTTAGCACGGCGAGCTTTTGCTTCACCAACGGCCATACGGCGCGCTACATCTTTCATGTCGTGGATTTTCATATCGAGCTGTTGCTCGTAGTCACGAATTCGACGCTGTAATAAGATAACGTCGTCGGTGACGCGCTCTAGCGTGCCCGCAAATGCAGGCTTACCTTTGATGCGCTCAATGAGCCAATCGACGTTGGTTTCGTTGCTTGGGAAGGTTTTACGGAACTCTTCACGCGGCATACGACCACGGCGGATAACCAAACGCATGATTTGACGCTCTTGCTTACGCACATCATCATAAACGTCATGCATGATGGCCATGACCTGATCTGACAAGCGGTTGTTTAGCTTTAGCATCATAAAACGTTCAGCGAGTAGGGCATAAGCGTCATCGGCTTCGACACTACCACGACCATAATCCAACAAGGCTTGTTTGGCTTTGATAAATAAGTTTTCGATCTCTTCTAAACGCAAACGCACTTCTTCTGGATCGATACCGCTGGTTTCTTCTTCGGCTTCTTCCTCGACGTCGCTTTCATCTTCATCTTCGTCGTCATCATCGAGAGCCAGTGCTTTGGCTTTCGCTTTAATAACCGGTGGATTTTCTTTCTCTTCTTTGATTCTCTCGCGTTCTTCTTTTGCCGCTTCTTTGGCTTCTTGAGCCGCGATTTTGTCTTCTTCGGTTTCAGGATCTAAGAAACCAGTGATCACATCAGAGAGCTTTTTCTCACCATCTTGTACTTTTTGATACTCGTCAAGGACAAACTGTACCGTACCCGGCCAATAAGCCATGGCATGCTGGACATCACGAATGCCTTCTTCGATACGCTTGGCAATGGCAATCTCGCCTTCACGGGTCAGTAGATCAACGGTACCCATTTCACGCATATACATACGCACAGGGTCAGTGGTACGACCAGGCTCAGTCTCCACAGAGGCCAATACAGCCGCTGCTTCATCTGCCGCCATGTCGTCATCACTTGAATCATCGTTCATCAAGATGTCGTCGGCATCGGGGGCTGATTCAAAGATTTTAATACCAACATCGGTCAGCATTTGCACAATATCTTCGATCTGATCGCTTTCGGTAATAGAGTCTGGCAGTTGGTCATTCACCTCAGCATAGGTAAGATACCCTTGCTCTTTACCCATCTGGATTAAGGTGGCCAGTTGAGATGTGGACTTAGAAACTGACTTATCGTTCATAAATACTCGCTTACTTGCATCGGACATTTTTATATTGTGACTCGCTATCGCTTGCTGTCTGCGTTGATCTTATCAATCGATTGATCAAAATGGGGCGTAGAGGTTGTCAATAATATCAAAAATGAGTTGATATGAATAAAGGCTCAAAACATTACAATAACACTGCTAAAAAACAGCTAAACATTCAAAAATTCTTCAAAATAACAGGGTTTAAAAGTGACGCTGTTTAAAAATAACTTTTTCCAAAAAATCATCTTGCCTAAAAGATCGCTAAAAATACTACAAATTCGTGTTTCACCATGCTTGTGCATCGTCATTCACTAAAAAGAGCTGTCAATATACAGCGACACAGTTTAACACAGACCACCGCAGTCAAGCACGAGGTAGTGATACCTAGCCATTAATTTTCACTGATTATTTGCTATCAGCTGAATGATTAAGGACTTACATATGCGACTGGCCATAATCACTAGTAGTGGGGGCAGCCTTAATACTTTTAAAGGGGGCGTTGGTTTAGACACAAAAATTTAAGGGATAGTCAGTCTTAAATAAAACAAGGACAAGCCTCATCCAGCTAAGTCACTATAAAAGCGCGTCAGTGAAACGGGGACAAATTTTTTACAGCCTCTGTCGGCATACACATAGATACAGCAAGCCAGAAAAATTTGTCCCAGTCTCGCGTCCTTATATCGTATTACCCTTTTGGTTGAATCGTCTTTATACCTAAGCGCTAATATATATGGGCACTAATATACAAAGGTGCGAATACATAAAGCGCTAAGACTAAGCAGTGACCATCTGTGCTGACTGCTCGGCTTGCTGAGCGCGTAACCAGTCATTGAGTAACTGAGACTGTTTACGGACAATAGCCAGCTTAATATGATCGGGATTTTTTATCAGCTCTTGCATCTTCTTTTGCAAATGCAGTTTGAGTAACTGCATCACCAAGTTTTCAATCAGCTCATCCAAGCTCAACACATTTCTTGCCGTCAAAGTCTTATAGAATCCGCCCCAACTGCGACTTAGTGTGTCTTGGGTAATGGGTTTCAGATTGGATAAGACAAAGTGCGCGGCGGCATTGGCATCTTTTGGCAAGTAATTGAGACAGCGTTTAATGGTGCCAACGATGTCGATCAAGGCCGTGTCTTGTAGATCTTCCCAAGCCACAGCGCGTAGGATGTCAGGCGAGGCTTTTTGCTTAATGTGAGCAGGTAATTGTAGGCTGTGGATACCAGCTCGCTGCCAAATCATCTCAATAGGATCATCGATAAGAGCGCGCGGCTGAAACAAAAAGCACAGTTGTAGCTGCTGACTGATGGTCATGTCGCCATCGAAATCTAATAACGCATCTTTGGCTTCAACGTTTTGACTGCGTTTGCCGCCAAGCTTTTGATAAATGTCATTATTCAGCAGATAGCGGAAACTACTGCCTTTAGGTAGGGCAGTGGTTAATGAGCGCACTTGCGACATCAGCTTGGCTTTGCCCTCGACCAGCGTTAAATCATAGCGCTCGCTCAAATAAGCAAAAATATACTGTGACAATGGCATGGCATTGGTGATTTGCTCGCGCATGGCATCGCTGCCCTGACTTTTAATAAAGGTGTCAGGATCATGGTTGTTGGGCAAGGTCAAAAACCGCAGTTCTTTATCATCAGCCAATACAGGTAGAGCCACTTCGAGCGTGCGCCAAGCCGCCTTTTGTCCCGCACTATCGCCATCGAAGCTCAAGGTCAGCGTTGGGTTCAAGGTCAGTAGTCGTGATATTTGGCTCTCATTAATCGCCGTGCCCATGGAGGCGACAGCACCATAAATACCCGCTTGATAAAGAGCAATGACATCCATATAGCCTTCGACCACAAGCCAGTTATTCGCGCGCTGCTGGCGTGATTCATAATAGCCATATAGTACGTGCTGCTTGTGAAAAACAGGTGAGTCTGAGGAGTTGATATATTTGGGTTTTATCTCGTCATCGAGCGCCCGACCGCCAAAACCAATGGTGCGTCCCTGATTGTCCCGAATGGGGAAAATCACGCGATCACGGAGCAGGTCATAGTCGCGGCCAGATTCTGATTGGCGCACCAATCCTAGCGCTTTGAGTCCCTCAATATCCTGTGGAAACTGATGCTCGAGATGCTGCCAACCAAAGGGTGCATAACCCAACCCAAAGGTCTCAAATATGTCTTCGGTAATGCCGCGCGACAAAAAATAATGCTTGGCATGAGGGTGAGTCGTAAGATTGTGCTGATAAAATTGCTGTATCTGCTCTAGTAGCTCATATAAGTTGCCATCTTCATCAGCAGCATTACTTATACCGTGCAGATCTGTGACGCCATCATTGCCTGTCAACCACGGCGGCGGATAGCCATTATCATTGGTATTGGCACTATTATCGCCACCACTGTTTTGATAATCCGAACCATAAGAGTCTGAACCATAAGTATCAGCTGGGTAAGGTGCTGAATCATAAGCCTCTAACGGCGGATAGTTGTCGTAGCCACTGTTATCATTGTAGGCAGGCGAGTCTGTATATGCTTGAGGGGTATGTTCTACTTTACTCTGGTCTATGTTGCTCTTATTTACGTTACTGTGCGCTATAGTCGGACTAGACACAGGAGGTGGCGCAATAGGTTTAGGTGCGCTGCGCTGATAGCTGACATTTTGCTGCTCTTCTTGCGGTACTTCAATGCCCGTTTGCTTTGACAGCTCTTTGACCGCTTCAATAAAGGTTAAGCTTTCATAATCGCGCAAAAAACTGATGGCATTACCGCCAACCCCGCAACCAAAACAGTGATAAATGTTTTTTTGTGGATTGACATAGAATGAAGGTGATTTTTCGCCATGAAACGGACAGCAGCCTTTAAATTCGCTTCCCGCTCTTTTAAGCGTGGTATGACGCCCAATAATACTGATCAAATCAGCTTGGCTATTTAATTGTTCGAGAATATGGTTAGGAATGCTCATACAAAAAACAGTTTACCATAGGTCAATTGAGTTGGTGCACAGACAATAAATTAGTCGTAGAAAAATAGTGCTGACAGAAAAATAAGGCCAACAGAACGTTGACCTTATTATTTTTTATGCGCGGTAGACAGTAGGACGCTTATTTAAAGCTTAAAGCGTCTGATTAAATTAATCATCAGTCATATCTAGATCAGTATTGGATGGTGTGAGCAAAATACCATCACGTTCAGCCTCAGGTAGAGTCGTGCGGCGTGTTGGGTTGATATTTTGCGGATCAACGTCTGCTTCTCTCGCAGTAGAGCCAGTGCTCGATTGGCTGGTCACGCGTTCAGTTGACGCTTCTGGCAATCCCAAACCGATATTAAGACCGCTGTTATTTGTAGGCGACGTAAAGTTGCCAGACATAGACGTACCAGTTGACGCTGCATTAGTAGCAGCCGCATTGTCACTAGGCAATCTTAACTGGTTGGCATTACGAATCATCTGTGTCTTAGTAGCGCCAGTATATTGACCCGCTGCAGCAGAGGTGTCAGTCATGTCAGAGCGACCAAGCTTGCCAAAGGTTATTTTATTGAGCCAAGTGCTATCGCGTTTGGTTTTTAGTTTGACACGGCCGTCATTGGTCAACCAATTGGGATAGTTGATCTGCAACAGTGTTTTATACTCGTTTGCCAATTCGGTCAAACCCAGTTTATTGTTGCTATAAGCGAGGATAGCAATGGCTTCTGGCACGGATTCACTGAGTGGATAGTACTGAAACACCCATTTGGCACGGTTGACAGCGGCGACATAAGCTTCGCGCTCGATATACCAGTTAGCGGCACTCATCTCACTTTCAGCAAACTGATTGTAAATAAACGTCATGCGCTGGGCGGCATCTGGTGCATAAGGGCTGTTTGGATACTTGCTGACAAGCTCTTGGAAGTTAGCAAAAGCAATACGTAAATAGGCGGTGTCACGCTCAGCTTGGTTGAGCTTAAATAGCTTGAGACCTTCTGATGAGCCTTCCATATTGGACACGCCGCGTACATAGTAAGCGTAACTGACTTGTGGATTAGAAGGGTATAGACGAATAAACTGCTCAGCGCTGGCGGCTGCCATTTCAAACTTACCGCTGGCATATTGAGCGTACATCATATCGAGTAACGCTTGTTCAGAATATTGCCCAGTAGGGTAAAAGGTACGCAGACTGGTCAAGTCTTCGATGGCTTGGTTATAGCGACCTTTATCAATTTGGGTGATGGCGTCGTTATAGTAAGCTTGCTCTGATTTTTCGGCAGTTTCTACCGCATCGACGTCTTTTTTACCAGTCAGGTTTTTAAACGTCTGACAACCCACGAGGTTTACGCTAAGCGCAAGTAACGTTATTGAGGACAGTTTGATAAACGTATTGCCAACAGCTTGCATACTTCTTCTCCGACACAAGACGCATAATAGCAGCGCCATTATGCTATATAAAAGGTTAATAATAAAAAACGATGCGTATGGCATCAGTTAACTGTCTACTACTGAGTAAGCTCATTATTAAGCGGATTCATACTCATTGCTGATATGATTTTATCAAATGCAGTGGTGTTATCGTTCGTATGGACTATGCATTAGCGTAAAATCACACTTTATACTCATAAAATAGGGGTATTTTCAAAGATTATTTGAAAATATAGTGCCATAGCATACAGCAAAATATGGCGATACTTTATAGAATATCGGTTACTTCGTCTATTTTTTGGTATTTTAGCATGAGCAGCTATCGTGAGCGATATTGAATGTCTCTAGCATCGGTAAATATACAGTAAATTACAGCAATGTCATATTTTAGAGAGTTAGCTCTCAATGTCTGCTTACCATATTGTTCATTGAATTGTCATCAAAAAACGCCAGATAACACATTGCGTCTATAGGGCTTGAGCGCTCAGCATGATACACTATCGCGATATTTCCGCCATGTTTTTTGATGATGATTGCTTTTATGATCCATAAGCGCTCATCTATCTTTTTGCAAAGTGATATTTAAAGTGATGTTCTAAACTACTTTAACTATCGATATACAAGCGGTTTAACTGCCTTTGCCCTATACCAATCTATTATGAACCATAATACTATGCCTACCCATTTATCATCGAATCAATCGTTAGATACTGATTCATCAGCACAAGAGTCACCAATGCCAAATGACGTTTTAAAAAATAATGAGTTACCTAATAACAAAGTTCTAGAAGAGGCCTCAGAAGACGCGATGTCAGACAACCTTACGTTGCAAGACGATGAAATGCTTGACGGCACAATAGATGACGACATGATGGATAGCAGCGAAGACATTGACGGCATGATTGACGACGACATTGATGACAGCGACGATGAAGATGAAGCCCCAGTAGCTGGCCAAGCTGTACCAGTGGTGGTGGATATGACCCACATTGTCACAGAAGATCAGTCGGGTCTGCGCATTGATAAAGTCGCTTCACAAGTATTTGCAGACTTTTCGCGTATGCAGCTACAAGGTTGGATCACTGACGGCAGCTTACGCTATAACGGTAGTGTGCAAAAACCAAAAGTCCGTGTCAAAGCCGATGATGTCCTACATCTCTCAACGACGTTGCAGCAGCATAGTGAAGATCAGCCAGAAAACATAGACATTGATGTGGTCTACGAAGACGATGACGTACTGGTGATTAATAAACCTGTTGGCATGGTGGTTCATCCTGGCGCTGGCAATCAGACAGGTACGTTGGTCAATGCCTTGCTGTACCATTATCCGCAGCAGCATCATTTACCGCGTGCCGGTCTGGTACACCGTATTGATAAAGATACTTCAGGGCTATTGCTGATTGGTAAAACCAAACCTGCACAGATGGCACTGATGGAGCAGTTAAAAGATAAATCTGTTTATCGTCATTATCAGTGCGTAGTCGCAGGGGATGCCGCCAGCTTGCTTCGTCACCGCCGTATCGATGCCCCGATTGGACGTCATCGCAATCAGCGTACTAAGATGACTGTTATGACCGCCGGACGTGAAGCAGTTACGCATTTATTAAATGTCACAGCGCTTAATGAAAACTACTGCTTGTTAGATGTGGGACTTGAAACGGGTCGCACCCATCAGATTCGTGTGCATTTGAGTCATATTACCTATCCGATCGTTGGTGACCGCGTCTATGGTGGTCGTCGTCAATTGCGATCAGGGCTGACGGAAGCTCAGCGCCAAGCGATTAATAATTTTTCGCGTCAAGCACTGCATGCTTATACCTTGGGGTTTGTACATCCAACGACAGGTGAGGATATTGAAGTTACCACACCGCTGCCAGAGGATATGCAACAATTGATGAAAGTATTAAGCGATGGTTATGATGACGAATAAATGATAAAAAGTCGTTTTGCTAATTGTCTTTGCGCTTGCTGTGGCAAATAAAAAATATGTCATCATAGTCCAGTGATAAAACACCGATCCATTAAAAGGGTAGATCCATTATGAGCAATAAGCTGCCTGTAACTTTGCTTGCGCAAATAGAGGATGTGGCTGTTTTTCAGACAGCGGCTTTTTTGGGTAATGGCGTTGATAGACTTGACTCGGAGCATTTGCACGTAGATCTAAATACAGCAACAAACCAGTCGGCCAACTATGGTGAGCTAAATTTAGGGCTACACGTCAAGGATGAAGCGGCAAAGGTATTGACCAATCGCATGCGCTTGTTGGCGGCTATTAATGAGCAATTAGCAAACGTATCATCAGATAGTCAATCGTATATGAATGTCAAAAGCTTGCATTGGGTCAATCAAGTGCATGGCAAACACATTTGTGACGTTGATACCACTCTAAGTATGGAGCCGCTGGCGGCTGATGCCATGATTAGTAAGCAGGTAGGTCTGGGGTTGGCAATCATGACGGCTGACTGTGTGCCGATTGTTTTATATCAACCTGCCAGCGGTCAGATTGCTGCGATTCATGCAGGCTGGCAAGGACTGGCCTGCGGTATTATCCAAGCGACCGTGCAACGCTTTACTGAGTCTGGAGAGATCAAAGCGTGGATTGGGGTTTGTATCAGTCAAGCGAATTATGAAGTTGGTCCTCACGTCCGTGACCAGTTGTTAGCAGGCTGCGCAGAGGCTCAATCATTGACACAATCTGACCTTAATAAGTTTGATGAGCGTTATGTTATTCATCGTGAGACTCAAGGCTTGCAGCAGACCGCTGATACATTAGCAAAGCATACGGTAGAAGATGCAGAAACTGATATCAGCAAACTTAAGCTAAATCTACCAAGACTGGCAGCAGATCAATTAAAAGCGGCTGAAGTAACGTTAGCGGATGAGCTACCAAAGGAATGTAGTTATGGCGATGACTGCTACTATTCCTATCGGCGTCAAACGCATTTGCAGCAGCCAGCCACTGGGCGTATGGCGCTAGTCATCGTGCGTAGAGCCTCTATATAAAAGTAGGCGGCTTATCGTTTATAGTGAGTTCGGTATAAAAACGATACAGCGGGACAGATATGAATTTTTTGTAGCCCTTGCCTGTGTAGGCACAGCAAGCCAGAAAAATTTATATTAGTTCCGCGCCATAAAATAACGTATCTGTTTTATTTAGAATCGACTATAGCATTATCATGCGTGACTCATCAAAGCTTTCTCAGCTTGCTGCGACTATTATGTCTATGCCAACAGAGGTGACAAAACCTTGGTTTTATTAACAAGGTATAGATAGGGTATACCAGTCACGCGGTAGCTTTTTTTATATTGACCTGACTATATCGCATTACGTTTTATCTAACCATTTCACATCATTATTAGAGTTTGTATGAATACATCTGTTGAATCGTCTTTAAAATCTAAATCTGCTGAAAACCCAACCAATGTGTCCATTGCGGTTATTTACCACAGCAATTATGGTCATACCAAGCGCGTTGCTGAAGCCATTGTCGAAGGCGCGCGCAAGCAGCTACCCGACGCACAAGCCAAAGCGATTGATGTCCACAAGGTTGATTGGGCCTATGTAGATCAAGCGGATTTGCTGGTTTTTGGTAGTGCGGTCTACATGGGTAGCGTGACAGCTGAATTTAAAACTTTTATGGATGAAACCTCGAAGCGTTGGTATAACCGCAAGTGGGAAGGTAAGTGGGCGGCCGCTTTTGCCAATTCAGGTGGGCTCAGTGGCGACAAGCTTGCGGTATTACAGCAGATTTCTTTATATGCCATGCAGCATGGTATGAACTGGATTGGGTTGCCGCTCATGCCCACAGGTCATGACGTCCATGATTTAAATCGTTTATCCAGTTTTTTGGGCTTAATGACGCAGTCTTTGGACGGCCCGCCTGAAGAAACCCCAGGATCGGGTGACATCGATACAGCTATTTGGTTCGGCGATCATTTGGCAAAAACCATTATCAAACATCAGCCAGTATCCTCAAAAGACTAGGGTAAGCTGATCGATAATCGCTTATGTTCTTTAAAAATAAAGTTTTTGAACAAAAAAACAGACATCAATTTGGTGTCTGTTTTTTTATGGCGGCTGTTTTTATAGGACGTTTGACAAGACGTTGTTAAGGCGTGGTATTTTTCACGGTTGTACTGCTAGCAGCAATCCCTGTAACCGGTATAGGGCTGTCGACGAATTGAAACGATTGGCACCCTGTCATTAGTAGTGTTGAAGTTAGTAAACAGCTTAGCGTGAATGATTTCATATTAGTATCTTAAAGGTAGTTTTAACCCAGCATTACTATTTCCGCTTTATAGTAAATCGACTATGCAGGATCAGGAAAAGTAAGGGATGAGAAATATTTCTTCCTATTATATATAAAAATCGTTTAGCTATTGCAGTTTAAGTAAAAAATAGGCTTGGCTTTAAATATAAGGTATATGGCAAAAATACGGTTTAATTTTAAATGAATTTGACTATAAAACCCTCATTTATTGGGAGTAAATGAGGGTTTTCAGTTTTTTGATAATGGTATAACTTCACCAAGTTTAGAGGTGTTATCTATTTAACTCGATAACCACATCCCAGTCAGTGATATCAATCTCATAGCAGTTATTACCGTCACCGTTGATACGATCAATCACCAAAAAATCACTATCCTGACCAAGCGCCAGTAATGGATGATGCCAGACGTTGGCATCGTACTGTACGCCTTGATGCGATTTGGCATAGAACACAGCCAAATCGTCTACCGATTGCGGCGGCGTACCCGCTTTTGCGACGACGACGACATAGTCTTGACCTTCCATCGACACAAACGCTTGCGTGCCAAACGGATGATACTCCATCACTGAGAGGGCAATCGGGTTCTCACGTTTTTTGGCTCGAAAGATACTGATACCAACAGCGCCACCATCAAGCTGACTCTCGGCCAATGCATGATGACGAACGGCATAGCCATTATTGATCTCATAAGTATTGTCAGCGGTTTGCTCATTATTACTATAGCGCTCGATAACCGAGCCGTAAGGGGCAAAATCGGCCTTGGTCAAAGGCTTAGCTGTTAGAATGACACTCATTATTTACCCTCTGTACTATCAATACTTGTATCAGCATCAGTCGCAACCTTACCATAGACACGCACGCGACTAATACCACCATCGGGGAAAATATTGACGCGAATATGAGTGATAGGCTGATCTATCTGGAGTTTGTCGTTACCAAAGGTATGGATGTCATCAGCATTGGTTTTTTGCGGCTCAAGCAAGGTGTCCCAAAACATACTTTGGGTGACCAAGGTTTGTTCTGGCGTATTTGGTGAATAGACAGCTTGGATTGAGACTTTATCAGGATAGTTGCCTTTAAAATGGGCCGTATCGATTTCAATAGAATCCACAATACCTGCTTGACCAAGGGCGATAATACACCAATCGTTACCTGGCTCACGGCGACGACGTGTCTCCCAGCCATCTCCCATATTGGGGGCTTTAGTGGGTAGGAGTAGATTACTGGCTGCACCAAAGTGTGCGTCGTTACTGGCAATTGCGCGACCACCATTCAACGCGCCTGCCAAATCAATTGTCTCACCTTGTTGGTTAAGACTTGCCTCAAGCTGGATATCGCCATAGACACGCAGACGGGCCACGCCGCCATCTGGATAAATATTCAAACGAATATGGGTGACCGTTTGCTCGTTATCAATCTCAACAAACTCATGGTGATTGCCTTGTAGTGGTGTCATACCCACAAGCGCTTGCCAGTTTTTACCGTCCCAGTCTTCTTTATTCAAACCAGTAAGTTCAGTCTCATTCTGCTGTAGTAGTTCTGGTGCGTATAAGGAATCGACACTGGCTGAAGAAGGAAAGTTACCCGTGAAATGGCTGGTATCAATATCGAGACCTGCAATCTTAGTCGGGCGGGCGAGTTGGATGACCAAATAATCATAGCCTAAGTGACGCTTACGGCGCGTCTCCCAGCCGTCCATCCATTTGCCGTTGTCATCAAATTTACCCACCATAAATACAGGAGTATCAGGATTTAGAATACGGCTCTTGTCTGCAAAAAAGTCATCGGTTGCAAATAGCGCTTTTGCACCCAAGCGACTGTCAGCCACGTTTGATTTTTTGGTAAAAGCTGGCAGGGTTTCAGGTAAGTTATCTGCTGAGATGATTTGTCCAGCTACTAAGGTATTTTGACTCATGGTTATTCCTTTTATTTACTAATAGTTTTGATTGATAGAGTGCCGTTTGTTTTATTTATTCGATACACTATGGTGTATTTACTACACGAGGTAATGGCAAAATTACATCCAGTTAGTAGTATTGTCTGACGTCGCAGGATGATTTTCATACCAGTGTTTGGCGATTTCATCACGGCGGCATATCCACACGTCAGGCTTGTTGGTGATATAGTGCAAAAACTGCTTCAACGCTTTGATGCGTCCTGCACGTCCGATGATGCGGCAGTGCAAACCAATCGTCAGCATTTTGGGTGTTTCTGCGCCTTCTTCATAAAGGGTATCAAAGCTGTCTTTGAGATACTGATAAAAGGGTTCAGCATGGGTGAAGCCTGGGCTAGAAGAAAACCGCATGTCGTTGGTCTCTAAGCTATAAGGGATGACCAAATGCGGCTTGCGAGTGATTGTGTTGCCATCTTGGGCTTTGACATTGAGCCAGTAGGGCAGCTCATCGCCGTATGAGTCGGAGTCATAGTGATAGCCACCTTGTTCGACGACCAGCTCGCGTGTGTTCGGGCTATCGCGCCCTGTATACCAACCGAGCGGCTGCTTGCCCAGCATGCGCTCAAATATATTGGTTGCACGGCTGATATGTTCACGTTCAGTCTCGCGATACATATATTGATAAGTGATCCAGCGCAGACCGTGACTGGCAATCTCATGACCATCTTCTAATATACGTTCGATAATGTGTGGTGTCTTTTCGGCAGCAGCGGCACAGGTAAAAGTCGTAATTGGCACACCATATTCTTTAAACACATCTAGTACACGCCAGACGCCGACACGACTCCCGTATTCAAATGCTGACTCGATAGACTGGTGACGGTTGTTAAATTCCGGTGTACCCAATATATCAGACAAAAAGCGTTCTGACTGTCCATCGCCATGAATGACGCTGTTTTCTGCCCCTTCTTCAATGTTCAGGACAAACTGTACGGCGATTTTTGCGCCGCCCGGCCATTTTGCTTTTGGTGGATTATCACCATAGCCTTTTAGATCGCGTGGGTAGTTGTCTTGATCAAAATCACTGATGACTTTTTGAATCATTATTAATGTCCTATAAAAAATGTTCCTGTAAAAAACGGTAAAAATATATCAGATGAGCCGTACCAAGCAATATGGTATGAGATTGTCTATGTGCTGATTTTTCTCTTACCAAGTTTATACTTCTACTGATCTATGCGACATAGGGCGCATCAGTAGCCAATAAGAGACGCCGCCTAAGGCTGCACCTAGCAAAAACCCATACCCTTCAAGACTCGTCAAAGTTGGTACAAGCACCGTAGACAAGGAGAAAATAGCCCCGATAGCAAACGCTATGACACCACGAATGTTCCAACCTTTGTAGTAATAGTAGGCACCCGTTGGCTTGTCCGAAAACAAATCATTCATATTAATGTGTTGGCGCTTGATCACGTAATAATCGATGATCAAAATACCAAAGAATGGCGCTATTATTGCACCAATGGCATTCACAAAACCGACAATACCAATTTGGCTGATGAATGATAGCCACAATGCACCCACAAAAAAGGCAATGACAGCAGTAATCAAACCGCCCATGCGAAAGTTGATGCGCTTCGGAAACAGGTTTGCCAAGTCGTATGCTGGCGGTATGAAGTTTGCGACCATATTGATACCGACTGTGGCAGCAAAGAAGGTTAGGGCAGCAATGATGGTTAATGGTAACGCATCCACTCGCTCAACAATATCAGAAGGATTGGTCAATGCCTCGCCAAATAATACGAGAGTACCAGCAGTAATCACAAGGGCTATGAATGAAAAGAACGCCATGTTTATAGGCAAACCAATCAAATTACCAATTTTCATGTCCCTTTCACTGCGTAAAAAACGTGAGAAATCGCCAAAATTAATAACAACGGCCGCAAAATAAGCGACCATCGTACCCACCACTGCTATAAAAGCCTGTAATGAACTTCCAGTATAATCACTGTCGCGACTAAAAATAGAGCCAATCGCTGGTAACAGTTCTGAGCCTGACTGATACCAGACAACGCCCATCAAAATAACCATGACCACATAAACCAATGGACCTGCCCAATTCAAAAAATGCTTAATAGTCTCGACACCTGACCAAAAAAGCAGCAACTGAAATATCCAAACGATGACAAATGCTAACCAAGCTGTGCTATTGAGACCTAAGAGGGTGGCATCCGAGCCGCCCATTACCATCGTTAATAAAATGGCGACTGCTGTTGACGCAAAGTACGTTTGTACGCCATACCAAAAAATACCGATAATAGCCCGTAGCATTGCAGGAAGGTTAGCCCCATTAATGCCAAGGCTTGAGCGTATCAATACCGGAAAAGGAATCCCGTATTTGACACTGGGCTTACCTGTCAAGTTCACCATTAGCATGACAATAAAGCCTGCGCATATAATGGCCGCCATTACCCACCAGCCGCTCAAACCGTAGCTCAAAAAGAGGGATGCTGCCAGCGTGTAACCAAATAGGCTTTGAATATCATTTGACCAGACATTAAATATCGCAAACCAGCCCCAAGTGCGTTCTGTTTGCTGTATTGGTGCCAAATCCTCGTTATACAGTCTTGAATGCTTGATAGCAGGATCAAGTTGACTGTGATCATAATCAGCTTGGTGCAGATCAGCGCGTTTTGGCTCGGTATTGTCAGGCATAGTCTTCCCTTCCTAATAAACAATAGTCAAATTCAGCAATCATTTCACTTTATGCATATGTGCCAATCCCGTCAAGCGACTTCTTAACTTATATGTGTACCACTGAGTTGTCCCGTCCTGAAATAAGTTTACGAAAAAGGAGTTTATCAATAGATAAGCAAGAGCATATAAAGGTGAAGCGTACTCAAAAAGATTATGAGTGAGCTTAGACTGCTTATCGATGAGTCTGTTTATATTTACAACCATATCAGACCGCATCTTAGTTTGAATATGAGAACATCGGCTAAGGTAGCGACATTATCTTCAACTTGCGCCTTGTCTGTCACCATTTTAGCGATCCGCAGTGCCTATTTGTGAATGTTCAACGCGCCCTAATGTAAAAAAGCCAGATACTCAGGGTATCTGGCTTACCAATAAACTATCAATCTATTTTAGGAGGGGACACACTGCTTTATCTATCAATCAGCGTATGAGCTAAAAGCACTATTGAGGGCTAGATGACCAGACAGGTGAGCGGATAACACCCTGTCCTGATTTACCAAACGCTTCGCCGCCATTGAGAGATTTGATGGTCAATACACCTTTGCCGCCTTGGGTTGAAGCATAGACCACGCGTTTACCATTAGGTGAGAAGCTTGGGGCTTCATCAATGCCAGTATTGCCCAAGTTGGCAGTCACAGCGCCGCTGCTGTTCATAATGGCAGCTGAACGTCCATTTAAAAAGGCAATTTGTGAGCCATCGCTACTATATTGCGGGCTGGTGGCGTAGCCACTATTTGACACTTTGGTCGTACGACCTGAGCCAAACTCATAACGATAAATCTGCGGTTTGTTAAATCCGGCTCGATCGCTGACGAATACGAATGATTTACCATCAGGCGCATAGCTTGGCTGTACTTCACTGCTTGGCCAATTGGTCAGTCTTCTAGGTTGACCGCCACTGGCGCTCATCTCATAAATATGGGAACTGCCTTCAAAGCTGCTTGAGAACAGTATTTTACTACCATCGGGTGAAAATGAAGGACTCAAGTTACTGCCGGAAAACGGCGTCAATGGTGTGGCACCACCACCGCTGACATTTTGTACATAGATTACAGGATAGGATTTATCGCGTTGTACCGAATAAGCGATGCGATTGCCATCGGGTGACCAGGTTGGTGAAAATATAGATCCTGCTACCTCGGTAATGGTTTTGGCGTTTTCGCCATCTGCATCCATGACCTTTAGGCGGGATACTTTATTTTTGCCAGTGCCGACCTCTTCAATATAAGCAATACGTCCTGAGAAATCGCCTGGAATGCCTGTAATAAGCTCATACACTTTATCAGAGATGACATGTCCTGCATAACGCATGCTTTCTTTGTTATTGTGAGCCGTTAAGCTTTGTTTGCCTTGGATAACGCGACCAGACTTGACATCCACCACTTCATAATCCGTTACTATTTTGCCGTGATTACTGCGTGTACTACCGACTACTAAGTAAGGAATCCCCATACTTTGCCAAATGGGTAACGAGCCTGCCAACTCGCTACTATTATGCGGCTGCTGTGGCAAATTTTGACTGGTCACTTTTAGCTCAGTCTTACTCAAATCGTTTAGGATAATGGGCGATAAAACAGAATCGCCTGCAAACGGCACAAAAGCGACTTGGTTTTGCTGTCTTGGAGCAGTGGTCGAAACATCGATTTCTATCGGCGCAGCAGTAGATGCATAGATAGGTACAAACAATAGAGGTGTAAATAACAATATATTTGAAATACTACGTACATTGGACAAGGTCAGTTGTTTCATAAAAGATTCTCTAAAAAGAAAGTTATTAAGTGGGCCTCAATATTACTTATAGTGAACCAACCCTATAAGGTAAGCTACTCTTATCCCAATTATTTCATAATGGATCAACGATATATAGACTAAGTATGATTACCAGTATTCTATTGAACGGTGACGTTAATAATAAGATCCGCAAAGTTAGCAGCGTTGTCAAAATCAATCGGTAGTGGACTGGCCGCAAACGCTGCATCTTCTGCCGCTTGATTGACTTTTGGGTTAGAGCCATTAGCGTCAGCAGAGAGTACGTTACCCCTTGAATCCAATTTGAGTCTCACCCTAGCAGTCAAACCTTGGGTGTCAGTTGGGGCCTTAAGATTGCGCTCGATCTTATCAGCAATAGCACTTTTTACGTCGCCTATAGAGCGACTGCCGCTGCCTTTATTACTAGATTGATTGGAGGTATCGCCAGAAATACTCGACTCACCATCTGATAGGTTGTAAGTTTTGCCTGAGCTGCCAGTCGTAATTTCTATATTACGATTACTGGCAGTCGGACGATTAATTTTAGGTGGCGTGTTTTGTTTTACGCGATAATCTCCGAGCCGCTCTTGTTCTTCTGTGCGCTGATCACTTCTATTTTGCTCAACTTGGTCATGCTCTTCGGTCACCGAGTCATCAAGTTGGGCTGCCCATTCCGCCATACGGCGCTCATACTCTTGATTTTGATCAAGTATACGCTGACGTTGATCGTCACTCATTAGCATCGGCTGGCTAGCATCATCAGAGCGTGTAAATACGGGCACACGCTGAGAGCTTGTTTGATTGGGGTTTTGTGTGCTTGCGCCACCATCAAAAGTTTCTGTTTGCGTCATGCTGGTAGCGCTGCTCTCGGCCTGCATAGCACTAGCGGCGGCGGCACGGTTGGCCAAGATTTGTCCTTGCATTTCAGCCAATTGCTCAGGCGATACCATCACAGTTTCGATACTACCTGTTGGCTCTACCTCAGTGTGTTGGTAGGTATAAATGAGTACGCCAATCACCAGACCATGCGCGAGCAAACTGAGTAGCATTGGCAACGTTAAGCCATTACCTTCAGGTTGGGTCGGTACATAAACGATAGGAGCATTATGCATGATAAGGATACTCAAAAACGAAGTTTATCGAATGGTCTGCTTTATTATAACAAGTGGTGCTAGTAATAGGCGTCATTACAATGAAGGCGTGGGCAAAGGAGCGCCTGTTAATAGACCAACTTTTTGAATACCTGCTTGTTGTAAGCTTGCCATCAAAGTCATAATCGCGCCATATTGATTGTTTTGGTCCGCATTAATCATGACTTGTAAAGGCTGAGCACCAGCGTCGCTACTTTGATTTTGAAGGGTCGATAAGGTGTCGATCAGTTCAGGCTCAGTAACTGGTAAGTCCACATTATTCTCATAACTGACAAAGATCTCACCACTGTCAGTCAGTGAGACAATAACAGGTAGCTGGCTTTGGCTCATGGTATTGGTCTGCTCTTTTGGCAAGTCAACATCAACACCCGTAATCAGCATTGGGGCCGTTACCATGAATATAACGAGTAGCACGAGCATCACGTCAATATAAGGAACGACGTTCATCTCCGCATTCAGCGCTTTTTTCTCGCGGCGATAGGGACTTTGCTTCATAACCCTGTTACCTGAGTGCTATCAGAGAGGGTTTCTTTACCCGTGATGATTTCTGCGCTGGTCTCACGTTGAAGCATACCTGTCATCTCATCACAGAATAGGGCACGTGAGTCATAGAGACGACTAGACTTGGCGGTAAAATGATTGTATGCCAGCACAGCTGGAATCGCTGCAAACAAGCCCATAGCGGTAGCAATTAACGCTTCAGCAATACCAGGTGCGACAGAGGCAAGGGTTGCTTGCTCAGTTTGAGACAATCCTAAAAACGCATTCATAATGCCCCAAACGGTACCGAATAGACCAATATAAGGCGCAACTGATCCGATGCTGGCAAGTGTCGCCAATCCTGACTCTAATAATTGCTGCTGACGTCCCAAACCAACTCGCAGCTTACGTTCAACGCCATCGATGATGTCATCTTTAGGTTGGCGCTTTTTATGCATTCTTAGGTATTCAGAAAACCCGACATAAAAGATTTGCTCAAGGCCTTGGCGCTCAGGTGAGCCTTGCACACCTTGGTATAGTTTGGCCAAATCTTCCCCAGACCAAAACCATGTCTCAAACTGCTCATCGAAGTTTTTAGCGGTACCAAGCCGCGCACTCATACGAAAGATAATCACCCAACTCAGTAAGGAAGCCAACAACAATAACGCCATCACAATCTGTACCAAAAGACTGGCTTGAGTGATAAGGTCAATAATATTCAATGATTCAGGCATGTATGGGACTCATAGATAATGGATAATGACTGGCTTTGTGCAAAACGCACCAAATATAACTGTCAGCTAAACGTATGATAATAAGCCAAATACTTTTATTTTACATAGTGCTATCAGCCGCCTAGTGTACTGCTAAATACAAAAAAGGTCATTTATTAAAGTGTTAAATACTCAATAATAACATTTGTATTTGTCCATATTCATTCATAAAGTGATCTATAAGCGCATAACCATATTCAAAATCATATCTGGGTATTATTTAATAATTAGCCAAAGAAGCAGATTTATACCCATAAGGCACGGGTAATGATTGAATTTATACCGTAATTTCTCTAAAATGTTGCACTTTGTTACCGCTGCCTTTTGATAATGACGTCGCAATTTTTGCTGACGTCATATTTATTTTAGGCACCAATACATTTGTTCTTTCACTAGCAAGCTGGGCGCGACACTATGAATGCAATTGAACGCTATTTTGGGATTAACGGTGAAAACACCACGGTCAGAACGGAAATCCTCGCCGGTATAACCACTTTTTTGACCATGGCTTATATCATCTTTGTGAACCCCAACGTATTGGCTGAGGCTGGTATGGATAAAGGGGCGGTGTTTGTTGCCACCTGTTTAGCAGCGGCAGTAGGCTGCTTTATCATGGGTATCTATGCCAGATTACCGGTAGCACTAGCACCTGGTATGGGCTTGAATGCTTTTTTTACCTACGGTGTCGTACTGGGCATGGGCTATGCATGGCAAACGGCATTAGGGGCAGTTTTCTTATCCGGTTGTTTGTTTATTATTTTGAGCTTGTTCAAGATTCGCGAATGGATCATCAACGCTATTCCAACCAGTCTTAAACAGGGTATTGTGGCAGGTATTGGGGCTTTTTTAGCCTTTATCGCGTTACAAAGCTCGGGCATTATTGTAGGCCGTGATGCGACCTTGGTCATGCTTGGTGACATGAGCTCATTTCCACCTATGATGGCGGCTTTGGGTTTCTTTATCATCATTGGTCTGGTCTATAAAAAGGTACCAGGTGCGGTTACGATCGGTATTCTAGTCATTACATTGATCAGCTTAATAACGGGTCATACGCAGTTTGCTGGCATTATGTCGGCACCACCATCGATTGCACCAACGCTGATGGAGCTGGATATTGCTGGTGCATTTGACGTGGGTATGATCAGTGTTATCTTTGCGTTTTTATTCGTTGATTTATTCGATACAACAGGCAGCTTAGTGGGTATCACTAGCAAAGCTGGCTTGATTGACAAAGACGGCAATATCCCTAATATGGACAAAGCCTTATTGGCCGATTCAACCGCTACTGTAGCAGGTGCCATGCTTGGTACGTCATCGACAACCAGTTATATTGAAAGTGCCTCAGGCGTTGCCTCTGGTGGACGTACTGGCCTTATGGCAGTGACGGTGGGCGTTTTGTTCATCCTAAGTATTTTCTTTGCGCCATTAGCCGGTATGATTCCCGCTTACGCCACAGCGGGTGCGATTTTTTATGTGTCTGTTTTGATGCTGTTCACCTTAAAGGATATTAACTGGGAAGATTTAACAGAAGCGGCTCCTGTCGCTGTTGTTCTGTTGTTGACGCCGCTGACGTATTCTATCGCTGATGGTATTGCGCTTGGTTTTATCACCTTTACCGCAGTCAAACTTATGACGGGTAAATTCTCTGAAATCACCATTCCAGTTTGGGTATTAACGATTATTTTATTGGCTAAGTTGGTATTGTTATAAGCTTTTAGAATACCCTTACAAGCTTTATTTTTGCTTTTAAACCCGCTTCCTCATAAAACGATGAAGCGGGTTTTTTTGTGTCAAAAACGCTCAGAAGGTTTGTTTATGACTGCTATTGTTTGCAAGTGTTTGATTTAAAAAAATTAATTTACAATAGTAAACAGAAAAATATAACCAAAGCGTCACAATAGATAAGGTGGTGATAACTGGTTGTTTTTTCGCATGATATTAATTTATAAAAATGGTAAATAGTGTTAGTTTGAAAATTTTTTTCATGCTACCATGCCCGAGTTAAGCGCATCACCTCAATCAACGCCGTAGAGGTTTTTCTTACAGTGAATTAGCGTCAAATAAGATGACAGATCTAAACCCAATCAAAGCGATATTTTATTTATTTCTTATTATTTTGATTAAGTGATAGACATATCTGAGCATCACACTCCTTTCACTACTAACAAGAAGAAGGCACTAATGTCGCTTAACGTTTTGTTGTTGCCTTTGTATTGTTAACGTAGCCCGTTTAACACTCGAACGACCTACTTAACCATTTCCAGCCTATGCTGGATTTTCCCGTTTCGTGATGGCGCTGTTTGGTGTTTTGACTATTGCTGTGAGTATCAATCAATGATCACTATTTAAGACAATAGTGGTGATAGACACTTAAGCACCAAGATCAAACGTCCTAAAGCACCATTTATTATGGTTTTTAAACGATAGTTATGGAGTTGTTATGAACCCAGTAGATCAGTTTACCCCGCAAGAACCGATTTTGTTTAACCCTGTCGATTTGCTATCGCCAGACTATATCACTCAATCATCAGACACGCTGCACGCGCGGATCTCTCCATTATATAGCGTTGATGAAGCGAGTTGGTTGTCAGAGTTATTGCCATTGGCTAAGCCTAGCGATGAAGAGCGTAATGCGGCGGCTGAACAAACGCGCCAGCTGGTGGAGCATGTACGTAATGATGGCAAAGCGGTCAAAATGGTTGACTCGTTATTGCTCGAATACAGTCTCGACACGCAAGAAGGCATCTTGCTGATGAGCTTGGCAGAAGCGCTGATTCGAGTGCCTGACAATTATACTGCGGACGCGCTTATTCACGACAAAATGAGTGTGGCTGACTGGAAAAAACACATCAAGAACGACAATAACTTTATGGTCAATGCCTCCTCATGGGGCATGATGATGACGGGCCGTGTCGTGAGTATCGATAGCAATACCACGGCGTCAGGATTTTTGGATCGTATGACCAAAAAAATGGGCGAACCGGTGATTCGTAGTGCGATGCAAAAAGCCATGCGTATCATGGGGCATCAGTTTGTACTAGGCGAGACCATTGAAGGCGCAAACAAAAACAGTCAACCATACCGTAATAGAGGCTACACCTACTCATTTGATATGCTAGGTGAGGCGGCGATTACTCAGCGAGACGCTGAAAAGTATTTCAATGACTATTTGCATGCGATCAGAGCCACGGCCAGTATCAAAGTCAAAGAGGGTATGCCAAAGCCTTCTGTGTCAATCAAGCTATCTGCCTTGCATCCTCGCTACGAAGCCACGCAAGAAGCGCAAGTAATGGGGCTGTTACGCCAACGCTGTTTGCTGCTGATTGAAGCGGCGCGTGAAGTCAACGTCGATCTCAGTATCGATGCCGAAGAAGCGGATCGTCTTGAGATTTCTTTGAAGTTGTTTGAGTCGTTATATCGTGACAACTTAACCGCAGGCTGGGATGGTTTAGGTATTGTTGTGCAAGGTTACTCTAAGCGCGCTATTGCTGTTCTCGCGTGGCTTGCTCGTATATCTAAAGAAGTCGGTGACCGTATTCCGGTACGTTTGGTTAAAGGCGCGTATTGGGATACAGAAATCAAACTTGCTCAGCAAAAAGGATTGTCAGGCTATCCGGTTTGGACACGCAAAGAAGGCACAGACACCGCGTATCTTGCGTGCGCGCGTTTCTTATTGTCAGACCATCTGCGTGGTCTTATTTGGCCACAGTTTGCTACTCATAATGCGCATACACTGGCCTCCATTATGACCATGAGTAAGCACAAAGAGTTTGAGTTTCAGCGTCTGCATGGTATGGGTGATGCACTTTATGATCACATTTTACAAGCATACAAAATCCCTGTTCGTATTTACGCCCCAGTAGGTGCCCATAAAGACTTGCTGCCGTATTTGGTACGCCGCTTGCTTGAAAACGGTGCCAACAGCTCGTTTGTCCATCAGCTTTTAGATAAGTCTTATCCGATTGACAAGCTAACCGTGCATCCTTATGACAAGCTTCTCACCAACGCCACGTTGCACAACCCCGATATTCCACTGCCAGCAGGCATCTATGGGTCAAGACGTGCCAGCTTTGGTCCGAATATCTTTGTAGAGTCACAATGGCTGCCGTTTAAGTCGGCTATTGACAGCCATTTGCACAAAACTTGGTCAGCAACGTCTATTGTCAATGGTCAAGCTATTGATGCATACGACGTGGATGGCGTCACTCAAAAGCTTGATGTGCAACCCGTACGCGCTCCTTGGAATCAACAAGTCAGTGCAGGTGAAGTGACTTACGCCAATGCCGCACTGGCTCGCCACGCTATCGACGTGGCAGTTGCTGGACAAAGTGCATGGCAAACGGTATCCGCTGCCAAGCGCGCTGATATATTGCGCAAAATAGCGGATCTTTATGAAGAAAACTACGCTGAACTGATGGCATTGTGCCAAGTTGAAGCGGGCAAGACCATGCAAGACAGCATCGATGAGATTAAAGAGGCCGTTGATTTTTGTCGTTTTTATGCGGATGAAGCCGAGCGTTTAGACACGAAGGTATATGAATTCACAGATTTAAGCGGTCAACCGTCGCGCCAAGCTTATAAAGCGCGTGGCACCTTTGTCTGTATCAGTCCTTGGAACTTCCCATTGGCTATTTATACCGGTCAAATCGTGGCAGCGTTAGCGGCGGGTAACACAGTTGTGGCCAAACCTGCCGAACAGACCAGCTTGATTGCTCATTTTGGTGCACAATTAATGTATCAAGCAGGCGTACCAGCAGAAGCATTGCAATTGGTTATTGGGGCTGGGGACGTGGGCGGTGCATTGACAGCAGCTAATAATATCGCAGGCGTCATTTTCACAGGCTCTACTCAGACCGCTCAACGTATCAACCAAAGCTTGAACGATCATGCACAAGCCAGCGGTGAGTTGCCCGTGTTTATCGCTGAGACTGGTGGTCAAAATGCCATGATTGTTGATTCAACGGCGCTGCCAGAGCAAGTGGTGAGAGATGCTGTGTTATCTGCATTTGGTTCAGCAGGTCAGCGTTGTTCAGCGTGCCGAATCTTGTGTGTACAAGAAGAGATGGCTGATGATTTGATTGAGTTGCTACAAGGCAATATGGCGGAGCTGCTTGTGGGCAATCCACTTTATGCGGCAACCGACGTCGGTCCCGTGATTGATAATGATGCCAAGCAAGGTCTTGAAGCCCATATTGAGCGTATGCGTACCGAACCCACGGCAAACATTTTGGCTCAAACGCCAATGAGTGTGAGCTCGGTGGTTAGCCAAGAACAATCTACCTTTGTACTGCCTACGGCGATTGAAGTAAAAAGTATTGATGTGATTGGTGGTGAGCACTTTGGCCCGATCTTGCATGTACTACGTTACCAAGCGCGTGATTTGGATAAGTTGATTGATTCGATTAACAATACCGGATTTGGTTTAACCTTGGGTATTCATAGTCGTATCGAAAATACGGCTGAGCATATCGAGCGCCGTGCTTTCGTTGGTAATACTTACATTAACCGTAATCAGATTGGTGCAGTAGTGAATGTACAACCATTCGGTGGTTGCGGCTTATCTGGAACTGGTCCTAAAGCGGGCGGTCCGCATTATGTAGCGCGTCTCATGCAATTGACGACAGAAGCATCAGTTAATGAGCAATCAATGACTGAACAAACAGCAAATAACACATACTCAACCACTCAAACAGAACTCGCATAAGGAGTAGCAACATGGCGACTGAATTCAAAAAAAATCATGCCCAGGTTTGTGAATCTTGGCGACTGCTTGGCGCAGTGAATCGCGCTACCTATTTGCAAGCGGCTATTCCTAAACTGGCTTTATTGACGGGTGACGCCAATAAGGCAAAGCGTCTGTTCACTCATTTATTGAGTGCTGCGCCCAGTTTGGATGAGATGCATCGTATGACGGGTGCAACGGGTGAATCCAATGATCTGTACGTGACCGCTCGCGGTAAAACCATGGTGGTTGGCGGTGACTCTGCTAAAGCCATGGCAGTATTGGGCCAGCTCGTAGCAGCTTTGTTGACAGGTAATGAAGTAATTTTGCATTGCCCAAGTCAAGATGAGATGTGCAATGAAGCGGCAAAGATTCTCTATGAGACTGGCATCAGCGATGATGTGTTGAGCGTCGCTAACGACTCACAAACCATTACGCTTTTGTATATTGACCGTCTTGCGCAAGTTGCTGTCGCGGGTACTCACAGCGACATCCAAACCATCAGTCAAGAGCTTGCCAAAACTGACGGTATCTTGACACAAGTCATTGCTGTCACTGATATGGAAGGCTTTTCAGAAATGCTAACACCAGATTATCTGCACCGTTTTGTCACAGAGCGCGTCAAAACAATCAATACCACTGCTATTGGTGGTAACGCCAGCTTACTTGAGCTTGGTACAGAGTAATAGCTTTCGTTAAAGACGCGCTTAGCTTTGATAAAAAATTAAGCGTTATTACCGTCCTATTAAAAGCTAGACAATAAAAAACCGCTATCTGAGTGTTGCTCAGGCAGCGGTTTTTTTGTGTTTGCATCATTTGTGATTGAAGGGATTAAATCACTTGATTAATATGAATAAGTTTAAAGTTACTCAGAAAAATTTACCCAAACCCAGCCGTTTTCTAACCACTCGCTGAGATCGTCTGGATCAATGTCTGTCACATCGCTTTGTTGTAGATGTTCACCATTAGCCAGACGAATAAGAATAGACAGCGCAGCCTCATCAAGACCATCAACGCGCTGACCATTGGCATATAGCACAGCACCATCACTGGTTTGGCTATAAAGCAGACGGTTACTATAGTCCGCTTGTAGCGTTGCGCCTTCTGACAAAGCTTGTATCAGCTCATCGGTGTCTAATGTCTCTTCCGGCACAAGGGCATCATATTGGCGTTTGCTTACCACTTCTGACACGGCTTGACGAATAACATGATCGCCGCGCTCAGATTGTAGCAACGCTAACAACTGGGTTTTAATCGCGTCAATACTATCCGCTCGCAACTCACCTGATGCTTGCATTGTTTGTGGTAGCAGCATAGGGATAAATAAATCGCTATCGTTGGTAGCCACATCAGCCAGACTATCAATAATTTGCATCAAATTTGGACGACGGCAGCCAAAAGAAAAGGTCAAGCAGTCATCTTGCGCTACCCCAAAATGAGACAGTTTAGGCGGTACGTAAAGCACGTCACCCGCTTCTAATATTTCATCAAAAATAATCTCGCCCATATCATCAAACAGCCTGATGGGTTCATCAGCGACAAACTCAGTGTTTTGATCACAGAATTTGCCCAATTGCCAACGACGATGCCCATAACCTTGTGCCAAAAACACATCATAATCGTCATAGTGTTTGCCAACTGAGCCCCCTTTAGGCGCATAAGAAACCATGATGTCGTCTCGTTGCCACTGCGGGATAAAATCAAATGCTTGCCATAATTGACCAAGCTCAGGTGACCACTGTTCAAGGTTTTGTACCAACACCGTCCACTGCTTCGGCAGATTATCAAAGTCTGACTCAGTCAATGGGCTTTTTTTTAGTTGCCATTGCGGTTGACCTTTTTGTTTGGTATCGGCTTGTGTCAACAGACGCGCTGAAGCGTCTTCTTCAATGGCTAAACCCAGCATATCTTCTGGCTCAAACATCTCTGCTAATTGTGGCAAGCCTTGTTTGATTAGAAGGGGTTTCTTTTGCCAATATTCTGCCAAAAATTGCTCAGGGGTGATAGATTCTGGCAAACAAAGGGGTATAGAGTTCATTTATAAATCCGTATTTTTGAATAGAGAGGAGAGTGGTAATGAGTGCTTTATAGGAGGGTTCTAATAGTTTATGATAATCCTCTATCTGATGACTCCTAATCGAGCATCTAATCTATCGTAGGTAATTTATGAAAAATTTACATATCATCGTCATCATCGCTAGCGTATTTTTATTACAAGCCTGTGTGCACAAAATTGTGACTGTGCCTGCTAAAGTTGCTTATAAAACCACTAAAGGCGTGGTCAAAGGCACCGTTGCAGTTGGCAAAGCCATTATCCCAGGCGACAGCGATAGTGATAACGACTAGAAAAAATCTGTTATTTGCTTAACTTTCGATTTTTACGTGTCTGAAACAGAACCATTCCTGCCGCAATCAGCCCGCCAAGTAGTGCCATAGTCATGTCTTTGTGGGCATCCCAAACATCTCCCTGCTGACCATTATAAGCTTCAGCCGCTTCTGGCGATAAAGTTAAGGCAATGCTCCACTCGATTAGCTCATAGAGTAGGCTCGATGACATATTGATCATGAGTGCGATAGCGATTAATAGTTTTGTTGATTGAATGGCGAAAATGGATTTTGAGCTTTCAACCATCGCGCTAAACAGCAAAAGACCATAACTGAAATGGACAAGGCGATCATACATATTGCGCTGCCAACCAAACAACTCACCCAAACGTACATCAAATAGTTGCTGTATCCAATCATCATAAGGCACGTACGAGTATAAATAACGCGCGCCTATGATATGAATGACTAAAAATAATGAAGCGAACGCATAAGAGCGCGAACTGATGTAGCGATAATGGAAAGCGCTCAGCATCAATGCCAAAAAAAGTAAAGTACCAAGCTGATGAAGTAGGTAGCTTGACCACGCTAGCGGTTCAATACTTGCCAGTACCATGACGATAAATACCACCATAGTACTGACAATGACTGACTTATAGTGACTATACATAGCAACGCATCACATAGTAATACATCGTGAGCACCTACTTATTGATTTACTATTAAAGCTTGGCTATCCACTCTTTGATAGTGCGAGCTTGTTCAGCGGCATTACCGGTATAAGTAGCAGGCGTCAATTCGCGAAGGCGAGCTTTATCAGTATCGCTCACCGCAGACAGCTCATCACTTTCAACAAATGTCAGCATGGCTTCACGCGTCATCGCATTACCGCGCGTCAAAGCTTTTAGTTTTTCATATGGGTTTTCAACGCGGTAGCGACGCATGACGGTTTGAATGGGCTCAGCCAATACTTCTTGGGCTTGATTGAGGTCTTCATTTAAACGCTGGGCATTTAATTCAAGCTTACCCACGCCTTTTAAGCACGCATCAAAAGCAATCATACTTTGCGCCAGACCAACACCGATATTACGTAAAACGGTTGAATCTGATAGATCACGCTGCATACGTGAAATTGGTAGTTTTTCACCCAAATGTGCCAGCATGGCATTGGCCACACCTAAGTTACCTTCTGAGTTTTCAAAATCAATTGGATTGACTTTATGCGGCATCGTAGAAGAACCTACTTCGCCGTCTTTTAGGCGCTGTTTAAAATAGCCTAAGCTAATATATTGCCAAACGTCACGGTTAAAATCGATCAAAATAGTATTAAAACGTTTTACTGCATCAAACAATTCGGCAATATAATCGTGTGGCTCAATCTGCGTGGTATAAGGATTGAAGGTCAACTCCAAACGCTCATCGATAAATTGGGCGGCATGGGTCTGCCAATCAACCTCAGGATAGGCTGAAAAATGGGCGTTATAGTTACCGACCGCGCCATTGATTTTACCCAATAACTCTACTTGGTTAATTTGCTTGATTTGACGGGCAAGGCGGTAAGCCACGTTTGCCATCTCTTTACCAAGCGTGGTTGGGCTTGCGGTTTGACCATGCGTACGTGACAACATAGGTTGCTCAGCGTGAGTAACAGCCAAATCTACGATGCTGTCCGTTACTTGCTGCATTTTAGCTACTACAATGTCACGGCTGTCTTTGAGCATCAGCGCGTATGATAAGTTATTAATGTCTTCACTGGTACACGCAAAGTGAATGAATTCCAATGAGTCAATGAGTGCATCCTGACCACGGAACTTGTCTTTAATAAAGTACTCGACCGCTTTGACATCGTGATTGGTCGTCGCTTCAATATCTTTGATGGCTTGCGCATCTGCTTCGCTAAAATCATCAACAATACGATTTAAAAAAGCATTGGTATCTGCATCAAACGCAGCCAGTTCCCCAATCGCATCATTATCTGCTAATGACTGTAACCAGCGAATCTCAACCGTAACGCGGGCTTTAATCAAACCAAATTCAGATAGATAAGGACGCAAGCTATCAGCTTTGGACGCATAGCGACCGTCGATGGGAGAGAGTGCGGTAAGTGGAGTCATGATATCGCCTTTTGATGAACAGGAAGTAAAGGAGTGCTTAGTACAGCAGGAAAATTTTAATCGCATAATTATAGCAAAAGTCGATATAAAAAAGTCAGCTTTAGCCCCACTCTCTATTGATTATTCCCTAAACAGAGAATGAATAATACATTTGTTACATCACTGAAAGACTTACCTTCAGGGGATATGAAAGTTTTTTGTTTAAAATGAACAATTTATATTGTAACGCTATTGTTTTTACAATGTAAAAGTGGTTTAATAAACTACTTTTAACAATCAATAGTTTACTAAATGGAAAACAAACTATGAATAAATTCGTTGGCGTTTTAGTGTTGGGCTCGGCATTGGCGCTTAGCGCTTGCGGCGGTGATAGTGACAGTAGTGGTAGTAGTAATAATAACGAAATTATACCCGCTAAATTTCTAGGCTTACCCAACTGTGTAGTAGATAAAGATTCTTTTACAATTAAACAAGATTTTTTCCTAGTGGAACAATCTAATAACTCTTCTCCTACCTGCTTAGTGAAAGTTCCAGACCTTAACAATGGTAGAACTTTTGCACTCTCATGCAACGCTGATGTTATCAATGATACAACAGTATTTAACTATCAGGTTGGTGGAGATAGCCGTGATGATCTTGATTCTATAGGTGACGATATTCAAGAATTTATTGATTATCTAGAAGATGATAATGCGACTACCAGTGATAGCAAATATGGCTATTTGTGTATTTGAGTTTAATAATATTGAACGTTTATTTTAGTTCATATTTGATAGCTGTTGACATCAGCTAAGCCTAAAGCTATCTTTTATTCATATAAATTATTGCCGTTTTTATCGCTGATAGAAATGGCTTTTTTGCGCTTAATTGAATGAGACATATTTATCCCAAATGACGTGCAATGTTTTTTATCAATTACTATTAATGAAAAGCTCTTTGCATCAACTATTGTTCTAGACTATTGATACCCTATGAAAGACAAATTATTATTTTTTTCATCCATTCTAGTTGCCTTTATTTTTGGTAGTTTAGGAACTTATTTGTTGATGAGCAAGCAACAAATGGATCAGGTTATGCAAGCAAAACAGCAGACGTCACTAGCTAGTGCTGATCAATCCAATCTAAATAAAAACAATAACTCACTGGCCGAGCTGGAAAAGTATGCCAATAGTGTAGGTGTTCAGAATACTAATGGTTCGAGTAATCCATCTATAAATGACTATTCACAGCAGCAGGCGCTTGATATCGTAGATAAGATGCCAGACTATATGCTTGGACAATACGTCGACAGGTTTATGGCAAAAGATGCGAGTAGTGCGATTGGAGATAAAAGACGTTTCGCTGAAAGAGCAGTAGAAGAGCTCTATAAAGAAAATGACAATCAGCCTTTAGCAGGTACTGTGAAACTATCGCTAGATACAGTTATGCCTACAGTGTCACTTGATACCTCAACTTTGGGTAAAGATACAAAACTATATGCTCACTTGGACACAGGCGGTAAAGTGCCTGAAAGTCCTTACGTATTTGTTAAGTGGGTCAATAACCAAACAGGACAAGTGCTGTTATTTGAGAAAAAAGATATTGTTGCCAATAAGAACCAAAATTGGGTCAGTTTTCAGCCGTATGATGGTTGGACACAGGGCAGCTATGATATTCGCTTTTATCAGTTCACATCAGAACTTGAACCTGTTGCTCAATTGACTTATCAAATATATACAGTTGAGGATGCCAATCCTAATACAACGAACGGCACGACAAATGGTGTGGCAAAGGTTGCTACAGCTACTAACAAAAAATAGCCACTATACTAAAGCTCTATTAGTGTTATCAAAGCGCTCGCGGTGCATCGATAGAGGCAATAACACCGCCGCCTAAGCATACTTCATCTATATAGAATACCGCTGACTGACCAGGCGTAACCGCACGTTGCGGTTCATCAAATATCACGCGGACTTCGCTACCGTCCGCTTTTGTGGCAAAAACGTAGCACGCTTGGTCAGGCTGACGATAGCGCGATTTTGCCATACAGCGTAGGCCTTTATCGCTGAAAATATCAGTAGGTGGTAAGCCTTCAATCCAATCAAGCTTATAAGCGTGCAGCTCATTGCTCATTAGCATCGGATGCTCATGCCCTTGACCGACGATTAAGCGGTTTTTGTCCAAATCTTTAGCCAGTACAAACCACGGCTCTTCGGGGCGATCTTTGACACCGCCAATACCGATGCCACCGCGTTGCCCCAGCGTATAGTACATAAGTCCATCATGCGTACCGATTTTTTTATGGTCATCAGTAATGATGTCGCCTTTTTGCGCAGGCAAGTACTGCTGCAAGAAGTCTTTGAAACGACGCTCACCAATGAAGCAAATACCGGTAGAGTCCTTCTTTTTTGCCGTGATCAGATCATGTTCTTCAGCGATCTGACGGACAACAGGTTTTTCAAGCTCGCCAACCGGGAATAGCGTTTTGGCAATTTTGTCGCCGCCAACAGCATGTAAGAAATAGCTTTGGTCTTTGTTATTATCCAGTCCGCGTAATAACTGCGCGACTGTTTCGCCATCTGTATTAGTATAATTTATGCTACGACGGGTATAGTGACCAGTGGCAATATAATCGGCACCAAGCGTCAACGCGTAGTCCAAAAATGCTTTAAATTTGATTTCTTTATTGCATAAAATATCAGGGTTCGGCGTGCGCCCCGCTTTATATTCTGCCAAGAAGTGCTCAAAAACGCGATCCCAATATTCCATAGCAAAATTGGCCGTGTGCAATTTGATGCCAATCTTGTCACAGACGGCTTGCGCGTCCGCTAAGTCATCCATTGCAGTACAGTATTCAGTACCATCATCTTCTTCCCAGTTTTTCATAAACAAGCCTTCCACCTTAAAGCCTGCCTGCTGAAGCAAGACGGCCGAGACAGAAGAGTCAACGCCACCTGACATACCAACGATGACATGCTTGGTGCTAGGACTGTCAATATCGGCAAGCGTTAAAGGACGATGGGCAGAAAAAGAATCTGAATGTGATGTAATGGCTGACATAGAACGGCTCAATTATTTATACTTAATTCAAAATCGTAGTGGTACTCATAACAGATGCTTTGATGGATAGCATTAGCATTTTAACGGTGCCAGTTTTTCTTTTGAATTCGGTATTATGATAAAATAAGCGTCATATTATACCAGTTAATTGAAACTGGTGGCGACCTATGGCATCTTAGGTTGAGTAAAATTCCTTTAGAAATTCAGATAGTAGTTTTGAATTATTTTAATCACGCCTAATTAACATGCTTTAATTGAGTTGGAATAATAATGATAAAAATTGGTCAAGGCATCGATGTACATGCGTTTCATAACAATGGTCAGCAGCAGCAATATGTCATATTGGCTGGCGTGCCGATCGAGCATACACATAGTTTGTTGGCACACTCTGATGGTGATGTGGTGCTACATGCATTAGCAGATGCACTACTAGGCGCATTGGCGCTTGGTGATATCGGTCAGCATTTTCCAGATACGGATGCGGCGCATGCTGGTTTGGATTCACGAGTACTATTACGCTACGTATATAGCAAAGTCCAAGAGGCGGGATATGTCCTAGGTAACGCTGATATCACCGTCATGTGTGAGCGTCCAAAATTGGCACCGCACAATCAAGCCATGCGTGACAATATCGCAAGCGACTTGCAAACAGCGGTTAGTAATATCAGCGTCAAAGCCACTACCACAGAAAAACTAGGTTTTACTGGACGCCAAGAAGGTATCATGGCCAATGCCGTGGTATTATTGGTTCCAAACAAAGCTGACACGTAGCCGACATTTAATGGCTGTCCAGTAGGCTAATAATAGTCGAGTCATTTCAAAATCAATACGGGGCCATTAGTATAAATCTTTCTTGCTTGCTGTTCGCCAGCGTGACAGAGGCGGCAAAAAATTGATCCCACTAGTACCTAGATATTCACGCAACGATTTTGTTTTGAGCTGGATCTATAGCGATCATGCTTGTAATATGGCGATAATCGCCCCATGTATCAGCCATATCGTCATTTAGATTGTCATCCAATGACTTTGCAATATTACTATTTTATATTTATTGCCTTTTTAATGTACCGCCTTATCAATAGGAGTTTTTATGAGTGATCAAACCCCAAATACTGCTACAAATGATGTCGAACAATTGATTCGTGATCAAATCCGCGACAACAAAGTTATTATTTATATGAAAGGCACACCGCAGTTTCCGCAGTGTGGTTTTTCTGCCCGTTCTATTGAAGTATTGACGCAGATTGGCCGTCCGTTTGCCTTTGTAAATATCTTAGAAAACCCAGAAATCCGTGCAACGTTACCAAAAATTGCCAATTGGCCAACGTTTCCACAATTGTGGATTGATGGCGAGTTGATGGGTGGCTCTGATATTATCTTGCA
The DNA here is from genome assembly GCF_039680845.1 of Psychrobacter halotolerans. Lineage (NCBI taxonomy): Bacteria > Pseudomonadati > Pseudomonadota > Gammaproteobacteria > Moraxellales > Moraxellaceae > Psychrobacter > Psychrobacter halotolerans. The sequence continues at coordinate 278,658 of NZ_JBDKWD010000004.1, forward strand.
GATGTATCAATCAGGTGAGCTAAAGCCATTGGTTGAAGCCAACAGTCCTGCTGCTTAACCAGTTATCAGTAATAGGTAAGATGGTTTATAGCATTACTATTTATAACTTATAACATTATTATTGATAGCATTTATGATGTTTTAAAAAACAGTGATACATAAATCAGTTTTGCTATTAAAGTACCATGAACCCAAGTAGTCTTATGGCTATTTGGGTTTTTTATGGCCTATATACGTTATTGCTTTTACAGGTTTTGACCCCATATAGTGTTCAATATAAACAAAATAAGTACCTTTATTAATAAGAGAGTCTTATGAATACTCAAGTATATGATCAACAAGATGCGCAAAAAGAAGCAGCCGAACAAGCGGCTATCGAAAAGCGTCGCGAGCGTTTAAAAAATGAATCTTTACGAATCACTGAGATTGCAGATAACGAAGCAAACTCAGCCCTTAAATGTATCCATCAATTAAGTGTGGCAGGCGGCGCCACAGAAGCGACTTATATTGCTATTGAGCAGCGTATTGTGGCGGATCAAGATCCTGCTGGTGCTTATCATTTGGCACTATTGGCTCAAAGCACTCCAGACTTGCCGATTGATGCGCGCCAGCTTATCGAATTGGTGGTTAACAAAGGCGACAATCAACAGCTTTTAGCGCTTCTGAAGAATTTACCATTACCTCCTGTCGATATTATAAAAGAGCAGATTTTGGCCAGTAATGACGGCGAGGCAATTGGTTTGATGAATGCGTACTTACAAATTAATCCAGAAGGCTATGGCAGTCATCATATGCTGAGCAGTGGTCAATCGGATCAAATCGTACCGCTAAGCCCTGGTAATCAGTCAAACTGATATCTAAAAAACTAATACTTAGAAAAGCTAATAGTAGTGGCTTAGTTTAGTAGTGGCTTAGATTAGTAGTTGCTTGGTTCATTTTTAGCGTTAATTTTAACAGTTTTGGTTCTAGCGTTTTTTAAGTGACAAAAAATTGTTATAATTATCGGTTATCTATTTAAGTTTTAATCACTTATATCATCCGTACTTATTATATGAATGACGATTATCAATCTTGTAGCACATTTATTATAGACAATAACGTGTTGCTAAACATATCGTCATTCAAGCGAGGCATGCATGCAATATCCTAAAAATTATGATGTGGTAGTGATCGGTGGCGGTCATGCTGGCACAGAAGCTGCGTTGGCAGCCGCACGTATGGGCGCGCAGACCTTGCTATTGACGCATAATATTGAAACGCTTGGACAGATGAGCTGTAACCCAGCCATTGGCGGTATCGGTAAATCGCATTTGGTGCGCGAAATTGATGCACTGGGCGGCGCAATGGCGCTCGCAACGGACAAAGCAGGTATCCAGTTTCGAGTATTGAACAGTCGCAAAGGGGCTGCCGTAAGAGCGACGCGTGCTCAAGCAGATCGTATTCTTTATAAAGCTGCGATTCGCCATACATTGGAGAACCAGCCAAATCTGGATATATTCCAGCAAGCGGCGGATGATATTTTGGTAGAAAATGGGCGAGCGACAGCGGTTGTTACCTCGACTGGTATCATTTTTAAGACGGAAACGGTTGTATTAACCTCAGGTACTTTCTTGGGCGGGGTGATTCATATTGGTCTTGAAAACTCAAACGGCGGACGCGCAGGAGACCAGCCTTCGATTAAGCTTGCTGACCGTCTGCGTGAGCTAAAGTTACCAGTTGGACGTCTAAAAACAGGTACGCCAGCTCGTATCGATGCGCGCAGCGTTGATTTTAGCGTGATGACAGTACAGCCTGGTGACACGCCATTGCCGGTCATGAGTTATATGGGTGATGTGTCGATGCACCCTGAGCAGGTCAACTGCTATATCACGCATACCAATGCACGCACTCATGACATTATCCGTGAGAATCTTGATCGTTCACCGATGTTTTCTGGCAAGATTGAAGGGGTTGGTCCACGATACTGTCCTTCTATTGAAGATAAAATCCATCGTTTTGCGGATAAAGACAGCCACCAAATCTTTATCGAACCAGAGGGGTTGACTACGCATGAGCTGTACCCAAATGGTATCTCGACCAGTTTACCGTTTGATGTGCAGCTAGATTTTATTCACAGCATGAAAGGTTTGGAGAACGCACATATCACGCGTCCGGGTTATGCGATTGAATATGATTACTTCGATCCACAAAGCTTGAAGCCAACGCTTGAAACCAAATCTATTGATCGCTTGTACTTTGCAGGTCAGATCAATGGTACGACAGGTTATGAAGAAGCGGGCGTCCAAGGTTTGTTAGCAGGTACGAATGCAGCATTGGTCACGCGTGACAATAGTGAGTTTGAAACTTGGACACCGCGCCGCGATGAAGCTTATCTTGGCGTGCTTGTCGATGATTTGATTACTCATGGCACTACTGAGCCGTATCGTATGTTTACCAGTCGAGCAGAGTATCGTTTATTATTGCGCGAAGACAATGCGGACCAACGTCTTACTGAGACGGGTCGTAAGCTTGGTTTGGTTGACGATGCGCGCTGGCAAGCCTATCAAGAAAAAATGGAAGCCATTGCCACAGAATCTGCGCGTTTAAAAGACATGTGGGCAACACCAACCAATACTTTGGGTCAGCAAGTAAGTGAGCAAACAGGTGAGGTTCTGTCAAAAGAAGCGAATGCCTATGATCTGCTAAAACGTCCGCAGATTCATTTTGCTGATATTGCTGCTATTACTGACTCAAAAGTTGATGCGCAGGTTGGTGAGCAGATAGAGATCTCTGTCAAATACGCAGGTTATATTGATCGTCAGCAAGAAGAGATCGATCAAATGAAACGTCTCGAAAATACAGCGTTGCCGACGGATTTTGATTATACGGTGGTATCTGGTCTGTCTAATGAGATTGTGCAAAAGCTAACCAAAGTACGACCTGCTACGCTCGCGCAAGCTGGGCGTGTGAGTGGCGTAACACCAGCGGCTGTACAGTTGCTGGCGATGACCGTCAAAAAGAATAAAAAAGCGGCGTTGGCTTTAAACGCGTCATAATAATTTAATAAATAATCGTGACTCAAAAAAGCTTATAGCATTATATTGTTATGAGCTTTTTTTGTTTAAGTTATTTTTAAAAGGCTCAAATGTAGATTATTTTTTAAACGTTTTAACAATGCTAAAACAACTTAAAGTGTGTTTATACTATCTTAGGGTGAAATAATAGGTAAAATGGAAGATGGAAATGTTCAGTACCTATCTAATGTTCAGTACCTATCTAATGTTCAGTATGTATCTATAAAAAATCGACAAAAGAAAAGGAGCTTTCTTATGCCTTATGACAAACTATCAGACTTGCCGCCTGAGGTAAAAGATAACTTGCCCAAACATGCGCAAGAAATCTTTCGAGCCGCCTTTAATAGTGCAAGCGACCAATATGATGAGGAATCTCGCTGGTTCGCGACTGCATGGGCAGCCGTTGAAAATGTTTATGAGAAAAACTCTGACGGCGAATGGGTAAAAAAACCAGATCACAAATAAATAGGTGTTACAATTAATCCAAAATAAAAGTAGTACATAGTGCTCTCATATTTTACTGGTCTAGATTTTGCTTGCTGGCTGTTCTTAAGCCTGACAGAGGTTTGGCAAAGTTTATCCCAGTAAAATGGTGCTCTTTTAAAATGGATTAACTATATTGCCTTATTTTGACTTAAAATTTTTAACCATTCTAACTATACAAACTACCTATAAAAAGCAGGCGGTCATTGCTATAAAGCTGTGATTTTGAGAACCTTGCTGATTCGAGCTTATCTATGATTGAAGCTATTATTTTTGCGATTACTATTGTCCTGCCCAACCTTGCTCTAATGGGGTTGGGTTTTTTTATGCAACGCCGCGGTCAAGCCAGCCAAACCTTTATTGACCAATCATCAAACTTTGTTTTTAATTATTGCTTGCCTTGTCTGCTATTTTTTAGTGTGGCTGATAGTAATGTTGATTATGCAAAGCAAATCACTCTGATAGGGGTCGGCATCCTTGTGACTTTTACCTTGTTTATTGGTGCAGAGATCTACGCCAAATACTTTATTAGCAAACCTGCTGATCAAGGGGTATTTGTACAAGGCATTTTCCGTAGCAACATGGCCATTATAGGTTTAGCAACCGTTTACAATGCTTATGGCGATGCAGGTTTAAGTATCGGTGCTGTCTATATGGGCGTGGTCACGATACTATTTAATATTTTAGCAGTGATTACGTTAAGCCGCGTGTCTAAAAGTGTGGATGATACGTGGAGCAGCCGCATTATTATGGTTTTCAAAAAATTGACGACCAATCCGCTAATACTGGCATTGTTGGCAGCATTTGCTTATAAAGCACTGGGGTTACCCCCAATTACAGGCGTCATACATGTTACTGGTGATTTACTTGCCGCAGTGGCATTGCCATTAGCGCTGATTTGTGCCGGAGCCAGTATCGATATGAAGTCAATGCTGCGTCTGTCGGGATTATCGATGCAAGCCAGTATTGGTCGTATCATCGTTGCCCCATTGGTAGCTATTGCTATTGGATTGGCTTTTGGCTTATCAGGGGTACACATGGGCGTACTATTCTTGATGGTAGCATCGCCAGCCGCCGCCGCCAGTTATGTCATGGCAAAGGCAATGGGCGGCAACGATGTGCTTGCAGCAAATATTTTGGCATTTACCACCGTAGTAGGGATGTTTGGTATGGCATTTGGGGCGGCGATATTACGTGCTTTAGGGCTTATGTAGCAACTTTTGTATTCTATAATAAAAGAAAAAGTTTAGTCGTTTCCCCATAAAAAAACCCTCTGATCCAATCGGAAAAGAGGGTTTTTGCTATTTTAGATTATCTCGTTTGCGCTTATCGGCAAGACGCTGCTTACGTTTTGGGCTAACTCGATAGGTAAAATAAACACCAGCTATTGTTACTACGAACACTGCTGCAACGTACAAAAATATCGATGAACCCATAAAAGTAGAAAATTCCATGACCTTTTTCTCGTTGTAGTTTATCAACAATTATGCAATTGCTTATCAAGGTTGTAAAGTAAACAAGTTTAGCTGAGATGTAAGTTCAAGTGAACGCAAACGCGCTGTCTGGTCATGGACATTGGCGGTAACAATCAACTCATCTGGCTGATGGGTGGCTATGAATGCAGCAAGTTTGGGTTTAACGGTTTCAACTGATCCGATAAAAGACACAGATAACGCGTTATCGACCATCATTTTTTCTGCTTGACTCCAAATACTGTCCATATCATGCGTCGGTTTTGGCATTTGACCAGTTTCACCGCGACGTAAACGGACGAAGCTTTGTTGGGCTGAAGTAAAGTGATACTGTGCCGTAGCATCGTCATCGGCAAGCAACAAGTTTGCAGCCAGCATCACATAAGGCTTATCCAAATAGGCAGAAGGTTTGAACTGCTCACGATAGGCGGCAATGGCTTGCGACAGCATTTGCGGCGCAAAATGAGAAGCAAACACATAAGGAAGTCCAAAGTGTGCGGCTAAAGTCGCTCCAAAAAGAGAAGACCCTAAAATCCAAATAGGAACATTTGAATTCGCGCCAGGGAATGCCTGCACAGGACTGCCATCCGTATCATTTCCCAAAAAATACATCAGCTCTTGTACATCTTGTGGAAAACGCTCAGCATCCTTCATTTGACGACGTAGCGCCTGAAACGTTGCGCCATCAGTACCGGGCGCACGGCCCAATCCTAGATCAATACGGTCACCATATAAAGCGTGCAAGGTTCCGAATTGCTCAGCAATAACAAGCGGCGCGTGGTTGGGTAGCATGACGCCACCTGCACCAATACGTATGCGCTTGGTTTGACTACCAATGTGCGATAGTAGTACGGAAGTTGCGGCACTAGCGATGCCCGGCATGTTGTGATGTTCTGCCATCCAGTATCGATTTAGACCGACTTTTTCTGCTTGCTGTGCCGTCTCAACCGTTTGAGCGATGCCTTCAGCGATAGTTTTACCTTCAGGAACAGGTGCTAGATCTAAGAAAGATAGGGGGATTGTATTACTCATAAAGTATCCGATAAAGTATTCATTATTTTCTCTTGATATGATCACTGTGGCTAGTAATTTCAAGTCAAGTGACAACGCAGTAAGAAATCATAACAAATGAGCGTGAGTTATTTATACCTACTATAACGAGGACAAAATACCAATTTTAATTATCGTTGTTTCATAAAAAAAGCAGACGACATAAGTCATCTGCTTTTTATTAGAATTGTTCTTTTTTGGAAGTACCCCATCTTAAAAAACAAAACTTTTAAAACGGGGTAAAATCAATAAAACATCAATTTATAAACTGCTCTTAATTACTTAGCAAGTTTATAAGCCAACACATAATCACCGATCTTCGTACCCACTGAACCATGTCCACCTGCAACCAATACGACCATCTGCTCGCCTTTAGAGTTTAGATAAGTCATGGGCGTGGCTTGACCACCGGCTGGAATACGCACATTCCATAGCACATCGCCATTTTTTAAATCATAAGCGCGGAAGTTGTTTTCAGTAGCAGCGGACAAGAAGGCGACACCACCTTTGGTGATGATAGGTCCACCGATACCAGGAACACCCAGCTCAAACTTCAATGGAATTGGAGACAAGTCTTGTACCGTACCATTTTTACGTTGATAGGCAATCTCGCCTGTTGCTAAGTCAGCACCCGCGATCGTACCCCATGGTGGCTGCTGACACGGTATACCTAAAGGTGATAAGAAGGGTCCAAGCTCGACTGCATAGTCTGCGCCTTCGTTAGCATTAACCCCTTGCTCTCCTTTATTGGTTTCGGCATCACCAAGCGTATCTTTAGGAATAAGTTTTGATTTAAATGCCAAATAGGTTGGCATACCAAACATCACACCATTTTCAGGATCAACAGCAAGGCTGCCCCAGTTAAAGGTACCGAAGTTTCCAGGATAGACCAAACTACCGTTCGTCGATGGTGGCGTATAACGACCATCATAGTTAAGTTGATTAAACTCAATACGGCACATCATTTGATCGATAAGACTTCCACCCCACATGTCTTTTTCAGTCAAAGGCTCAGGCTCAAAGCTCAAACCAGAGTATGGTTGTGTTGGAGCAGCATGTTCACCTGCAACCAAGTAACCTTGTGGTGCTGCACGTTCTTTAATCGGTACGATTGGCTCGCCTGTTTCACGATTCAATACATACACATCGCCTTGTTTGGTAGGAACAACAAGGGCAGGTTGAACGCCACTATCAGTATTTAAGTCAATCAAACTTGGCTGAGCAGGGGTGTCCATATCCCAAAGATCATGATGGACAAATTGTTGAACCCAGCGCGCTTCCCCTGTTGCAATATCTAAAGCAACAACAGACGTCGCATACTTCTCTTCAGCGGCATTTCGGTAGCTGCCTAATTGATCTGGTACACGATTGCCCATCGGGAAATAAACCAAACCAAGCTCTTCATCCGCACTGGCCGTTGACCATGAGTTTGGCGAACTGGTTTTGTATGTCTGACTTGGGTCATTAACATCGAAAGGCGCAGTGTTGTCAGGATCGCCTGAATCCCAGTTCCACAATAGCTCGCCAGTATTGACATTATAAGCACGAATCACACCAGAAGGTGAGTTAACATCGTAGTTATCATTTACTGCACCCGCCACAACAATCGTATCACCTACGACGATTGGTGGAGAGGTTGAATAATAGTAGCCATCTTGTTTGAATGGCATATTGTGCATCAAATCTAACGAACCATCTTCACCAAAATTCTGACAGCGTTGCCCAGTATTTGGATCAAGTGCATATAGCTTAGCATCAGAGGTTGGTATGAATATCTTGGCATCGCACTGTTTAGAGGCGTTTTCAAAGGTATTACCAGCCACTTTTTGTGCCATCACATTGCTGGTCGCAGTCGATTGAGTGGCAACAGCTGCATTAGTAGCATTATTGCTGTCTGCTTGATCATTAACTGCTGGAGGAGTGTTACCTATGCCAGCTTGACCAGCATAGTAAGACACACCACGGCAGGTTTGATGCTGACGCTGTAGGTCTCCTGATATTTTAGGATCAAACTTCCATAATGTTTCACCAGAGTCGGCATCTAAAGCCAAGACCCAATTATGCGGTGTACATACATATAGTGCGTTACCAATTTTGAGAGGGGTTACCTCGTAAGTGGTCTCACCAGTATCACCAGGACCTTTCATATCCCCAGTTTGAATTTGCCAAGCCAGTTCTAAGTCTTTGACATTATCAGTGTTGATTTGAGTCAAAGGAGAGTAGCGTTGCCCGTAGTCAGTACCACCATACGCGCTCCATTCACCCTCTGGCGTTTGCTGACCATTTGATAATGGATCACCAAGATTGGCAGAAGTGGCGTTTTGATCACCATCATCTTTGGCAGTTAAGCCAAGTTCGCCTAATTTATCGGTGGCATTATTAGCCATACTACCGAAAGAAATCAGTGCACCCACAACCACACTAGCCAGCAATCCCCAATAGTAAAGCGGATTCTTTTTAGTAGTAACTGTGGTTCTTGGACTATGAGCGGTGTCTGTTGCTACTTGAGTATGAGCACCGTTCATCTTTTTAGAGACCCACGGCAGAAGCATCAGTAGGCCAAAGATTAGCGGGAAGCCCAAGCGAGTTGCCAGCGCCCACCAATAAAAACCAGATTCCCAAAGCGCCCACACCAGCGTCACAACGATAAATATCGCGTAAACTCCGTAAGCGCTCCAATGTTTTTTGAACAATAAAAATGCGGTCGCTAACATCATAATGCCAGCAAAGAGATAATAAGGACTTCCGCCTAGAGAGAGCAGATAAGCGCCGCCGATAAGCAGAGGGACGGCAAAAACTCCCATAATAATCGCTACGAATTTTTCCATGAGCGGTACAACCTGTTTACATAAAAGCAAATGGACATGCACTGATTGACACCCAGTACAATTGAATGTCTAGGCGTCCATCAATACATGCATAAATAACAAATCAAACGCAGAATCACGTTTTAGACGTTATTTTATCACTTATACATAAGCTCGGTAAAGTTACTGTAAGTTAACAACCGTTTGACAGGCTGGGCATAGGTTGTATTTAGTTATCAAATTGCTTTTGACACAGCTCCATAAAGGCGCGTCCATATTGACGAATTTCAGCATCGTCTCGTACTGCCATCCAGCTGGTAAAACGTCCGAAATGATCGACAGGAATGGCCGTTAAGTTCTGATAATGACTGGGCTCAAACGCCATCTCAGCGATGATGCCGATACCCAAACCAAGACCAACGTAGGTGCTAATCACATCGGCATCAAGCGCAGCTAGTACAATATCAGGCTCCAAACCTGCGTTCTCAAATGTCTTGTCAATGGCGCCGCGTCCTGTAAAACCGCCGTGATACGTTACAATGGGATAGCTGGCAAGGGTCGGTAGGTCAACTGACTCTTGGTTGGCAAGCTCATGATCGCTTGGCACAATAACACGGTGCGTCCAGTCGTAATATCGATAGCATCTAAGATAATTGTTATGCAATAAAGACTCGGTGGCAATACCAATGTCGGCTTGTCCACGAATGACCATCTGAGCAATGGTTTCAGGATCGGCTTGTTGTAGGATTAAATTGACCTTGGGAAAACGCGCTTTGAACTCTTTGACCACTTTTGGCAAGACATAACGTGCCTGTGTATGCGTGGTGGCGATAGTGAGGGTGCCGATATTTGGATTGTTAAAATCGAGACTGAGGTTTTCAATGGTACGAATTTCAGCAAAGATAGATTCGATGTGTGGCATGAGCGCTGTGCCCATAGTGGTAAGGCCAGTCAAGCGCTTGCCTTGACGAATAAACACCTCGGTTTTTAATTGATTTTCAAGCGCGGCAATGTGCTTTGATAAGCTTGATTGACTGGTATGCAATACTGTTGCTGCTTGACTTAAGTTATAGCCATTGATCACCGTATGCCATACCGTCTCCAACTGTTTGAGCTGAATTTGTAAGTGCCGCTGATTGACCACTACATCGATTGCCATAACTTAATCCTATCGTGTAAATATACAAACCCCGTCTGTATACATAAAATAAAAATGTGAAAATAATCCGTGAGAGACCAGTGTAAAACAAAGCTATTATTCTTGTATATAATAAATAGCTATCAATTTATAGTTATTGGGAATATAGAGATTTTAATATGAAAAATCAGTTCCAATCTCGCTCTCTCATTTCTTGTATCCATTTTATTTAGAATCAACTATACACAAAAAAACAGCTGCCTTCTAAAAGACAGCTGTTTAATAAGGGAGCTAATCGGTTATATGTTACTTGGCTACATCACGTAGGCAAACTGGGTAGCTGTATTTAACGTGATTAGGCAACATCAAAACGATCGGCATTCATCACTTTGTTCCAAGCTTTAATGAAATCTTTGACAAACTTTTCTAAGTTGTCGTCTTGTGCATAGAGCTCAGCGTAAGAACGTAATATAGAGTTAGAACCAAAAACTAAGTCCACACGGCTTGCTTGCCATTTGGTTTTGCCTGTGCCGCGTTCGCGTATTTCATACGTGTTAGCCGTATTGCTTTCGTCAGCATCGGTTCTGACTGGATGCCACGTGTAGCTCATGTCCGTTAAGTTGACAAAGAAGTCATTGGTCAGCACACCTGCGCGATCTGTGAAGACGCCATATGGGCTTTGACCATAGTTGGTATCTAAAACGCGCATACCGCCGATCAGGACGACCATTTCAGGTGCGGTTAATCCCATTAATTGGCTACGATCAAGCAACATCTCTTCTGGAGACACTGCATAGTCGTGTTTGACCCAATTGCGATAGCCATCGTGTAAAGGCTCTAAGTCAGAGAATGATACGTCATCTGTCATGTCCTCAGTCGCATCACCGCGACCTGCTTTGAACGGTACAGTAACTTCTACACCCGCATCGATTGCTGCTTGCTCAATGGCCGCATTACCCGCCAATACAATAAGGTCAGCCAAGCTAACGTCTTTTTCAAACTCGGCTTGAATGCGTGTCAGTGTCTCAAGCACGCGTTGCAATTGTTCTGACTCATTGGCTGTCCAGTCTTTTTGCGGTGCCAAACGAATGCGAGCGCCGTTAGCGCCGCCGCGATAGTCGGATGCGCGGAACGTACGAGCGCTATCCCATGCCGTAATAATCAATTCGCGGCGACTCAGATCGCTAGCCAATATTTGCGATTTTAGTGTGGCAATGTCTTCATCTGTTAAGTCAGCATTACCAGTTGGAATAGGATCTTGCCATACAAAGTCTTCCGCTGGCACGTCTGCCCCTAAGTAGCGAGATTTAGGCCCTAAATCGCGGTGTGTCAGCTTGAACCAAGCTTTAGCAAATACTTCGTCGAAGTAGTTGGGCTCGCGGTGAAACTTCTCAGAAATCTCACGATAAATAGGGTCTTTGATCAATGCCATATCGGCATCAGTCATGATAGGATTGCGGCGGACATTAGGGTTGTGTGCATCCAATGGACGATCTTCTTCTTTAATGTCCGTCGGCTCCCACTGCCAAGCGCCTGCTGGACTTTTGGCTAGCGCCCAGTTATGGCCTAAAAGTAACTCAAAGTAGCCGTGATCCCATTGAGTTGGGTTGGTGGTCCATGCGCCTTCAATACCGCTGGTGACGGTATCGCCAGCGTTACCATTGCCTTTAGGATTACGCCAACCTAAGCCTTGCTCTTTGACATCAGCGGCTTCTGGCTCATCTTCTAATACCGTGGCATCCCCATTACCATGACACTTACCTACGGTATGACCGCCTGCCGTCAAGGCAACCGTTTCTTCATCGTTCATGGACATACGGCCAAACGTGGTACGCATATCCTGAGCGGTTTTTAATGGATCAGGATTGCCATCGACCCCTTCAGGGTTGACATAAATCAAGCCCATTTGTACCGCTGCTAACGGGTTTTCGAGTGTGGCGCGGTCTTCATCGTTGTCATAACGGTTTTCGGTAGGGGCAAGCCATTCACGCTCAGAACCCCAATAGATGTCTTTTTCTGGATGCCATATATCAGCGCGACCACCAGCGAATCCCAAGGTTTTAAAGCCCATCGATTCATAAGCCATGTTACCGGCCAAAATCATCAAATCTGCCCAAGACAGCTTGTTGCCGTATTTTTTCTTAATAGGCCACAATAAACGGCGCGCTTTGTCTAAGTTGACGTTGTCCGGCCAACTATTTAACGGGGCAAAGCGTTGATTGCCCGTATTAGAGCCACCGCGTCCATCCGCATTACGGTAAGTGCCAGCCGAGTGCCACGCCATACGAATCATAAGGCCACCATAATGACCCCAATCTGCTGGCCACCATTCTTGCGATTCGGTCATTAAGTTTTTTAGATCTTGTTTAACGGCTTCTAGATCGAGCTGCTTGAACGCTTCAGCATAATCAAAATCTTCGCCCATGGGGTTCGTTTTTTGGTCGTGCTGATGCAATATATCTAAATTCAAACTGTTCGGCCACCAGTCGGTTGCGGCTGAGGCGTTGGTAGTGTGGGCTTGATGCATGACAGGACAGCCGCCCATACTAGGACGCTGCGGTGTATGCGCGTGATCAACGTTTTCACTATGAATCGTTGGACCTTGGTCGTCACCTTGGTCATAAGTGGTGTTGGTTGGCGCGTCAGAGTTGTTGCCTGCGTGGTTCACAGGACAACCCGCCGTATCTTGCGTGGCATTTTTATCAGTGGGCGTATTATTTGAGCTAGACATGGTATTACTCCTAGGTGATATAGATTAAAGGTCAATCACGACAATCATTATTTATAGATAGAGCATAACCAAACACCATTAATTTATAAAACCAATTTATAAAAACAATAAGTTTTAAATAACAAATCATAAGAATGCAACATTCATAGCATTCTTAATGTACCACTCCAGTTGCCCCAAACGATAAGTTAATGCAAAAATATCTAGTCAAGGTAGAGGTTCTCAAGTACCATAACTGGATTTTGTTGTGATAAGTGTGTTGGTGCAACGTTGGGCAATTTTTATCAATCCTTGTTGGTGATAAATCCTTATAATGATTGATAAAAATTGTGCACAGTTGTGTTCTTTGTTTCAAGTGTTGGTGAGTTACTATGTCTGCTGTCAAATCTGCGCCACCCGATCAACCAATTGTCAAAAAATCATGGGGAGAGGCGGCAAAAGCCTATCTCGATCGACGTGCTATTATTATGTTGTTTTTGGGCTTTGTCGCTGGCATTCCAATTCTACTTATTTTTTCAAGTTTATCATTGTGGCTGCGTGAAGCAGGTATTGACCGCAGTGTTGTGACCATGTTCAGTTGGGCGGCACTGGGTTATTCGTTCAAGTTTATTTGGGCGCCTTTGGTCGATGCAGTACCTCTACCTATCTTGACCAAATGGCTGGGTCGCAGACGTAGTTGGATTTTAGTGGCTCAACTACTGATTATTCTGTCAATTTGTCTGATGGCAAGCGTTAACCCAATTGATGAAAGCAGCCTGATATGGATGGCAGTGGGTGCCGTATTGCTCGGGTTTTCTTCTGCGACGCAAGACATCGTTGTTGATGCCTACCGTATTGAGCTTGCGCCGCCCAGTCTACAATCTGTTTTATCAGCAATGTATACGGCAGGTTATCGCTTAGGTATGATCGTTGCAGGTGCAGGCGCTTTATATTTGGCTGACTATTTTGGTTCGACTGAGACGCTTTATAGCTATGAGGCTTGGCGCAACACGTATTGGATTATGGCAGCAGTGATGGGTGTGGGGGTCGTGACCACGCTAATCATTCGTGAACCAGTAAGTGAGCAAGTACGTGTGCCACGTCAGACATCAGATTATACGCGTTTGGTTTTGGTATTTGCCTTGTCAGTAATTGGGTTTGTCATAGTATTTGCCAATATTGGTGCTGTATTGCCTGAAACTGAGAGTGCGTTAATTGGCTTCTTGATTGAGATTGTACATTTGGCTTTGAGTTTGACGACAGCATTAGTCATCGGTTATGGCCTAGTAAAAGTAGGAATGGTTAAAGAGGAAGTAGCAAGGGCGACTTGGATTGAACCTATTGCAGATTTTTTCCGTCGCTATGGCAAAAAAGCATTGCTATTATTGGCACTGATTGGTCTCTACCGCATCTCCGATATCGTCGCTGGCGTGATCTCCAACGTCTTTTATCAAGACATGGGCTTTAGCAAGACAGATATTGCCAATGCTGTTAAATTAGTCGGGGTCATCATGGTGATTGCTGGTGGTTTTTTAGGCGGTTTGATGGCCCAAAAGCTGCGTATGATGCAAGCGATGATGGTTGGGGCGATTTTGGCCTGTGTGACCAATTTATTGTTTGTCTTACTGACCTATCATGAGGGCAGCTTACCCGTTCTGTATTTGGCCGTGATTTTTGATAACTTGGCAGCAGGGTTGGCCAGTGCGGTATTTATTGCTTTCTTATCAGCATTGACGTCTATTCGTTTTACTGCGGTACAATACGCCATATTCTCATCGCTTATGACCTTGCTGCCCAAAGTTTTGGGCGGTTACTCGGGTACTATCGTTGATAACATGGGTTATCCGTTTTTCTTTATCTTTACTTTTGCCATCGGTATTCCAATTTTATTGCTGATTTATCTGGTCGATAAGCACATTGTCATTGGTGATAATGACGATATTTATGGCGACGATGATGACAGTGGTGACAATGAGGACAGCCATATTGGTAATAAATTAGCCAAGGCCAATCCCAACTTGACGGATACTAAAGAACCACCACGCGCCTCAGAATAGTAAATATAATATTCCGCTCATTACCGACTGTGTTTTTAAGAGTTATCTATGACATCATTGACCATTCGTCAAATAAAGCAGCAGATTCAGCAATTGATGAGTACAGAATCCGCTCGGGAATGGCCATCTTTTTGGCTAACGGATTGGTTATTACATGTCATTGATAAACCTAATCTGTTTTTGATCACTGATGAAGATTATAAGCTGACAGAAAGTGAGCAGCAGCAGTTCGAAGCTGGTGTGATTAAGATGCAAGAGGGGACACCGCTTGCTTATTTAACCGGTCAGCAAGCCTTCTGGTCGCTTAACTTTATGGTTAATAAGCATACCTTGATCCCTAGACCAGATACTGAAATACTAATCGAGCAGGTACTGGATTGGATCAATGCTCAGCCAACTCAGGCACAGAGTAAGTACTTACTCGACTTGGGTACAGGCTCGGGTTGTATCGCTATTAGTCTTGCTCATGAATTGAAAAAAGAGAATTGGCAGGTGGTCGCTGTTGATTTGTCATCAGAAGCGCTTGACGTTGCCCAGCATAATGCAACACTCAATAGTGTGGACAATATCGAGTTTATACAAAGCAGCTGGTATGACAAGCTGTCTATACATGATCAACCGTTATTCGATGTCATTGTCTCAAACCCTCCTTATATAGATGAAGCAGACGAGCATCTGGCACAACTAAAGGCTGAACCAATCAGCGCGTTGAGTGCGCCCAATCATGGTTTGGGAGATATCGAACAGATTGTTCAGCAAGCAACAAACCACTTATGTAAAAATGGTCTGCTGGCTATTGAGCACGGCTATGATCAAGGCGCTTCCGTCCGTCAGTTGTTTTTGGATCATGGTTTTGAATCCGTCGTGACAGTGCAGGATTATGGCGGTAATGATCGCGTGACGCTTGGTCAGAGTCAATAAGCAGACAGCTGACATTTATCGCTTTAGTAGATGACCATAGTCGAAGCTTTTTTAACCGCTAGTCTCTATTAAGTATTAGTCAGGTTTTATCATAATAAAGTTGTTTAATCATAGGTTTTAAATAAGTATGACGCACTCACTGGAGACAGAGCAATTATTGGATGAAGAGCTGCTGCGTTATGCGCGGCAAATATTGCTCGATGGCTGGGATATTGATGCCCAACTACGATTGAAGTCTGTGCGCATAATCATTATTGGCGCAGGCGGGCTAGGTTGTCCCGCTTCTGAAACCTTGGTAAGGGCAGGGCTTGGTCAGGTGCATCTGATTGATGATGATGTCATCGAGGCAAGTAATCTACAACGGCAAACACTGTTTTTACCCGACGATATGGGTAAGCCCAAAGCGTTGACAGCGGCGACTATGTTGGAGCGCATCAATCCTTTGATAGCAGCTCGTGGGACAGTCGCACGATTGAGCGAAGACAATGCGTATGATTTACTTGATATAGCAACGGGCAAGCCCGATCTGCTATTAGATTGTACGGATAATTTTGCCACGCGCGACATTATCAATCGCATTAGTGTGCGTTATCAGATTCCATTGTTGTCTGCGTCAGCGATTGCCATGCAAGGGCAACTGGCGTTATTTGAGCCGCATTTAGATACGGGCTGTTATCACTGTGTGTTTGGGTCGGTTGTAGACGATATAGAGACAGATGAGCGTACTTGCGCCAATTCAGGTGTGCTTGCCAGCACCACTGCTATTATGGGCAATTTGCAGGCCAATGCCGCTTTGCAGTATTTGGGATTAACCAAAAATCCACTGACAAACAAACTATTAATATGGGATGGTAGCCGGATGCAGCAACGGCTGATGGGTTATCGCAAAGACCCCGAGTGTCCAGTCTGTTGTGCTACTTCTTAATCTATTAGTGCCGATTTCACATACTTTTATTGTTGATAATTGGCATAGTGTTTTATTGATGTAGTCTCCTCAAATCTTCTTTTTATCATCACAGTTGTTTTTTATGAAAATTCATCGTCCCCATTTATTAAAACACACGTTTAACGTTGTCAATCGCGTCCGCCAAACCGCAAGCGTCGCTGGTCTTTCTGCACTCAGAGTCGCAAAAGGTGAAAAGCCTGATGCTATGCTATTAAAAGAGACATTTGAGCAGTTAGGTACAACTTATATCAAAATCGGTCAGTTCATCGCTAGTACGCCGTCATTATTTCCTCGCGATTACGTTACTGCTTTTCAGAGCTGCTTAGATCAAACCACGCCTTTGTCTTATGCTTATATCGAGCAAGTATTGAACGAAGAATTGGCAGCCGATGGTAGGACGCTTGATGAATTGTTTGCGCATATTGATTCAGAGCCATTAGCGTCAGCTTCCATTGCCCAAGTGCATGCGGCACGTCTACATAATGGTGATGAGGTCGTGCTAAAGGTGCAAAAGCCGGGCGTTGAAACCATCATGCAAACGGATTTAGGCGTATTGCACGGCGTTACCAAATTGCTTGAGCTACTCATGCCCTCGATGAAGTTCGCCAGTATTGCGCCGATTATTGATGAAATTCGTTTGCGGATGCTGGCTGAGACTGACTTTATCGCTGAGGCGCAGAATATTCGCGATTTTCAGCAGTTTTTGGCGGTATCAGGCAATACCCGAGTGACTGCGCCTGAAGTATATGAGGCTCTCACCACGAAGCGCGTGCTGACCATGAGTCGCTTATACGGTGTCTCCATGGTAGATGAATCGCTCATGCGTCAGTACTGTGGTGATCCTGCCCAAGTCATGGCAGATACCTTAAACACTTGGTTTGCCAGTCTTATGCTATGCAATAGTTTCCATGCTGATTTGCATGCGGGTAATTTAATGCTATTAACGGATGGTCGCATTGGCTTTTTGGATTTTGGGATTGTCGGTAAGTTAAAAGCGGAAAGCTGGCGCGCCTGTATGGGTATGATGCAAGCGATGCAAGACAACGATTATCAAGCGATGGCACGCCATATGGTGGATATGGAGATGACCCACGGTGGCAATCAGGTTGATGTTGTGGCATTGGGCAATGATTTACAGCGTATGATGAAGACCATCATGGCAGAAGACAAAGCCTTTACCAGTGGGGTTCCCTTTAATAGTAAACAGCAAGCGGATGAGCTGAATACGATGATGCTTGAGATTGTCGAAGTGGGTAAGCGTCATGGTATTCACTTTCCTCGTGATTTTGCCTTATTGACCAAGCAGATGTTATATTTTGATCGTTTCATGCGGACGCTCGCGCCTGATATGGACATGTTCAGCGATCAACGGGTGCAAATGCTTGGACAAACAGAAGGTTAATTGATCACATTTACCGAATTGAATGTATCTAAGAGCCAGTCATTTTTTAAATGACTGGCTCATTCTTATTTTCGACTTTTTTAGCACAGCGGATCTTTTGTTAACCACTTCAAAATAACCTTGTCATATAGTTGATCCTAAATAAAATGGATACAAGACATGATAGCGCGCGACTGGAACCAATTTTTCTTGCTTGCTGTGCCTTTTTTTATATTAGATTGACTATATATTGCGATGGTTGTTTCGTCGGTAAGCGCCGATAACGGCTTGATAGCCTTTATACGACATTGCGATTAAACACTTCTCGAAGCTCAAAACTGGTATGTACTTGGGTAACCCCTTCGATACGATTTAATCTATGTAATAGAAATTCCTCATAATGCGCCATGTCGCGTACTCGTACTTTGATCAGATAATCTTCTGTACGACCTGTCACGATACTACAGCTAACCACCTCATCGAAGCTTTGTACCTTAGATTCAAACTGCTCAAAACGCTCGGCAGTATGACGATCCATACTAATCGCAATAAACACCGCTAGCGGATAGCCCAATTTTTGTGGATCTGTTTTGGTGTAATAGCCGGTAATAATACCCGAATCTTCTAAGCGTTTAATACGGCGTGCGCATGGAGTTGCAGAAAGATTGACGCGTTCGGCAAGCTCAGTGACACTCATACGTGCCTGCGTTTGTAATAATCGCAGTAATTGTCGGTCGGTTTCATCGATATCGACCAAAAGCGAGCTGTTCATATAATTGTTTTGCATGAGTTGTCGCTTTATTAGTGAATTTAACTCATTATAATTATTAATAAGAGACTTTCCACTAAAATAGCATCAAATCGAATCAAAAAAAGCAGATTTTTAGACAATTAAATTTGCTACTATAATGATCTAACTAGGGTTTATCTCGTTTGATAAATCATACTTTAATAATAAACTATCCAAACTCTCATCTAAGGATTGATTATGTCTGACCAAGCCACACGCACTGGCGTCGAAGCCACTGCCAAGATGACACCGAAAAGTGCCGCTTTTGATTTTCGTAAATACCGTCCATTTGCTTTTGCGCCATCACTACCAGATCGCACTTGGCCAAGTAAGACGATAGAGAAATCACCAATATGGGCAAGTGTGGATCTGCGTGATGGTAATCAGGCACTGATTGATCCGATGACCATCGAACAAAAAATGCGCTTTTTTAAAACGCTAGTAGACGTAGGGTTTAAAGAGATTGAGATTGGCTTTCCATCAGCCGCGCAAGTCGAATTTGATTTTGCTCGTAAACTTATCGAAGAAAACCATGTACCGGAGGATGTGACGCTTCAAGTGTTGGTACAGGCGCGTGAGCACTTGATTGCCCGCACCTTTGAATCTTTAAAAGGCGCTAAGCGCGCGGTTGTCCATGTTTATAACTCCACCAGCCGTGTACAACGCGATAAAGTCTACGGTAAAGACAAAGCTGAGATTAAAGAGATTGCGATCACTGGCGCTAAGCTATTAAAAGAGTACGCAGCAAAATATCCTGAAACTGATTGGGTGTTTCAGTATTCACCTGAAAGTTTTAGCCAAACAGAGACAGAGTATGCGGTAGAAGTCTGTGACGCGGTTTGTGAAGTGTGGCAGCCGCAGCAAGGACAAGAGGTTATTCTTAACTTGCCAGCGACGGTTGAGGCATCTATGCCCAATGTGTTCGCCGATCAGGTTGAGTACTTTTGCCGCAACCTTACTCACCGCGAGCATGTGATTGTCAGTTTGCACACGCATAATGACCGTGGCTGCGCAGTTGCTGCCGCTGAGCTTGGTGTGCTGGCTGGTGCAGATCGTATTGAGGGTACGTTATTGGGTAATGGTGAGCGTACAGGCAATATGGACATTATGGTCATGGCCATGAACTTATTTAGCCAAGGAGTAGATCCTGAGCTTGATTTTAGCAACATGAGTGAGATTGTGCAGGTGGTAAGTGAATGTAATAACTTGCCACTACATCCGCGTCATCCTTACGTGGGCGAGCTGGTCTTTACCGCCTTTAGTGGCTCACATCAAGATGCTATCAAAAAGTCTCTCGACTACAACGAGAAGCATCAAGATGAGACTGACAATGTTTGGGATGTGGCTTACTTGCCGATTGATCCGGCGCACATTGGTCGTAGTTATCAAGATGTGGTACGTATTAATAGCCAGTCAGGTAAAGGCGGCGTGGCGTATATCTTGCAGCGCAACTATGGGTTTAACTTACCACGTTGGATGCAAATTGATTTTAGCGGCGTGGTACAAAAGCAAGCGGAAACCGCAGCACGCGAATTACAGAACGATGAAATCTTGCAGACCTTTGAGGACACGTATCTACAACAAGGCAGATTTGAGCTATTAGATTATAGTGTCAACAATAAAGGCGGCGACGTTTATTTTAGTGGTCAAGTACAAATAGATAATGACGTCATCGATATTGATGGTAAAGGCAATGGTCCATTATCATCGTTCATGGATGGACTTGCCCAGCATACGGGAAAATCGCTACATATTATCAATTATGCCGAGCACGCCATCAACCCGCACCATAACAGCGGTAACGGCATTGATGATGATACCAATAAGGACAATAAAACCAATGCCAATGCCGCAGCGTACATTCAATTGAATGTTGATGGTGAGGTCTACTCAGGTATCGGAACCTGTAGCAGTACTGTATCTGCCATGCTTAAAGGGGCATTATCTGCCTTTGCTCAAGCGGTTGACAAAACAGCGGCGTAATCTTAAGAGCCTTCAAAAGCTTTTATAAGGTCAATCTACTTTAAAAAGAGTACGGTTCTACTGAGATAAATTTTTCGAAGCCTCTGTCACACTTGCAAGCAGCCAGTGAGGAGAATTGATACCAGTAAAGCATAATAGCCGTATGTACACTTTTATGCTGGATTACCTGTAACCGCTATTTATAACGCCATCGCTTCTTGTCTCAAACAAGTAAAGTGGTGGCGTTATTTTTTTGCATAAAAAATGAGTTTATTTTAAAAAGTAAGACCGCTTGCCGCCAATAATCGAGTCGGTTCCATCATCGTTTGAGCATAACGAGCGATAGCATAATGTTACTTGTATTTTTGGTGTCTAAGACTTACGCTAATGTACATAGTGCATATTATTATATTATAAATAAAAGGTTAATTATGGAACCTATCTCATTTGCTTCATTTTCATTAGCAGCGCTTTTGGCTTCATTACCAGCGAATGGTGAAGTGATTAGTAAACCGACGATCACCACTCATATTAGTCCGGCTATTGCCGGGCAGTGGGAGGTGGATTTGGACAGCGGTATTACCATGACAAAAGAAGCTAGAGCGCGGCAAGCAGCATCAGAAGACGGGCAAGCGGTACAAAGCGAAGCGCCTAAATCGGTTGCGGGCACAGAGGGCGGGGTTCTTACGCAAGATGAAAAGCGTGTCCTTAGTATTCAATCAGATGCCAATACAAATTTGATGGCATCGGTTAAAAAAGCCAATCAGTGCCGCGAATTGTATAACTTTGCCGCTGACAATGAGATGTGGACAGTCAGTGGCAAAGAATTGACGTACGGGCGCTACTTGGTCACGCACCGTGAAGAAGGATTGCCCGTCATCGCGATTAAAACGATTTATGACAATAACGAAGTAGATTGCTCTGGTAATCAGGTTGATCAAAGTGACGAAGCGTTGATTGCGTTTTTGAACCATGATGGTGATCAGATGCAGTGGTGTGCTGATCCTGATGGTAACGAGTGCTTTATGAATTTTAATAGAATATTACCATAATTAAAAAAGCAGATATTAAGGGTATTTTCAGGCAACAAATACTAAAAAAACCGCTAATCAATAGCGGTTTTTTTGGTTCAAAGAGGTAAGTTGTTTAGCTTACGATGGGTCTTTTGCCTTATTGGCAGTCAAAAGCTCTCTTTCAAGATAGTGAATGTTTTGTGCTTCTTGCACAAAATTATCATCCGCTAAAATCACATCACGGTGTAAAGGTATATTGGTTTTGATACCTTCAATTACTAGCTCATCAAGCGCATGTAATGTCTTAGAGATTGCTTGCTGGCGCGTTTGACCATGGCAGATAAGCTTTCCAATCAATGAATCGTAATAGGTCGGTATCTCATAACCAGGATACAGATGCGAATCAAATCGAACGCCAGCGCCACTTGGTGCAAACAGCTGACTGACTGTACCAGGACAAGGCATAAAGGTCGCTGGATCTTCTGCGTTGATGCGGCACTCAATAGCGTGACCTTGAATCTCAATCTCGCTTTGACGATAAGACAAACCATAACCAGCAGCGATTTTAAGCTGTTCAACGACGACGTCAATGCCAGTGATCATTTCAGTAACTGGATGCTCAACCTGCACACGAGTATTCATCTCAATGAAGAAGAACTCGTTGTTTTCAAATAAGAACTCAAAAGTACCCGCACCGCGATATTTCACTAGCTCACATGCTTTGACGCACGCTCTTAAAATAGGTTCACGCACATCATCTGGAATGTCAGGCGCAGGCGCTTCTTCTAATACTTTTTGATGGCGACGTTGTAGTGAGCAATCACGATCATATAAATGGATGGCGTTACCGTTACCATCGCCCAGTACTTGTACTTCTACGTGGCGCGGATTTTGTAGATAGCGCTCCATATATACCGTGTCATCACCGAACCAAAGCTCAGCTTCTTGTTTGGCTGCTTGTACTTGTCCGATGAGTTCATCAAAACGCTCAACCACACGCATACCACGACCACCGCCGCCAGATGCGGCTTTAATGAGTAGTGGAAAGCCAATATTTCGCGCTTGTTCTTCAGCATTGTGAAGGGTCACAGCGCCAACAGAGCCGGGCACGGTTGGAACGCCTGCTTTTTTCATCGCATTGATAGCTGACACTTTATTACCCATTAAGCGGATATGGTCAGCATTGGGACCAACGAACGTCAAACCCGCTTCTTCAACGCGTTCAGCAAACTCAGCATTTTCTGATAAAAAGCCATAACCGGGATGAATGGCATCAGCGCCTGTGATTTCAGCAGCGGTTAAAATAGTGTTGATATCAAGATAGCTTTGATTGGCATTGGGTTTACCAATACAGATTGCCTCATCCACAAAACGAAGATGCATTAGGTTTGCATCAGCCGTCGAATAGACACCTACGGTTTCTATTCCAAGGGCTTTACAAGCTCTGACGATACGCAGGGCAATCTCACCTCTATTGGCGATGAGCAGTTTTTTTATCATGGGTTCATCCTTGTCGAAGTGGCAGTCAACGATAGAGTCGCTATTTTGGCATCACAAAATCAAATAATACTTTATTTAATATCACTTAATTTCTGATGCACTTAAGATAGCGACCTCTCTATCATTATGAGGTAAAGAGTGGCAAATGGAGTCGTTAAGCTTTATAGCGTACGACAGGCTGGCCAAACTGTACCACTTCAGAGTTCTCAACTAAAATCTCGTCAATGACGCCGCTTTGAGTTGCTTCAAGGGGATTCATAATTTTCATGGCTTCAATAATACCCAGCGTATCACCCGCCTGTACCTTTTGCCCAACCTTCACGAATGGTGGATCATTAGGACTAGGGGCTGAATAATAAACACCAACCATAGGTGAGGTCTCGACGCTACCCGCTTTTACGGCTGCCGGTGCTGCTTCAGCAGTCATGGGGGCAGCGCCTGCGGTAGGAGCGGCCATCATCGTTGGGGCAGGGGCATCATAGTGACGAGTTAAACTGATATGCTCATCATCTGAGCTAATTTCCAAATTGACCAGTTCACTTTCTTCCATGAGGGCGATCAGGGTGCGTATTTTTTCAATATCCATAGTTTTAATTTTGCCTTGTACCAAATTCGAGAAATAGTGTAACTAAATATTGTGTAGATAATTGCTAATGATACCTATATTCCCGCCAATGAGCAATCGATGTACAGTTGTTAACTGAGTTTTTTTACATATTATGACGCAAGCGGTTTTGCGTGTAAGAAACTTTCTACAATCAATCATAGTCTATGTAACGCGACAGCACCAGCAATTACCGAAGTTATGTTTGGATAAAATAAACCTTGTAATTAAGCCCATATCGCTTTTAAACGCTTTTGCTGATAAAGGAGGCGCAAAGTCAGAAGAATAGAGGATAAGAATAACCCTGTGATTAATGCCATCCAAAATCCTTGGGCACCGACATTGGTGAAGCGCACCAAATAAATACCAAGTGGTAACGCGACTAGCCAATAGCAAAACAGCGTGACCCACATCGGCACAGCGGTGTCTTGCATACCGCGCAATATACCAGCGATATTGACCTGCCAGCCATCAAATAGTTGGTATGCAAGTGCAAAGATGAGTAGATGCATAGACTGCGCGATAACCGCTGGATTGTCTGTAAATGCGGCAGCCAACTGTGGCCTAAACAACCAAATGCCAAGCATACAAATAAGCGCAATTAATACCGTCCATATCAGACCAGTGGCTTGTACTTGACGCAGTGCCATGATGTTTTTTTCGCCGAAGCGATTGGAGACCATGATGGTCAATGCCATAGCAACGGATATGGGTATCATAAACAGTTGCGAGGTGACCGCCAACGCCACTTGGTGAGAAGCAGTTGCCAGCTCGCCTAACGGACTGATGACCAATGCACCCAAGCTAAATAAACTGGCTTCAAAAAAGATAGATATACCAATTGGGATCCCGAGTTTTAAAAGCTTTTTGATCTGGGCACGATTGGGACTGGCAAAGCCATAGAAGAATCGAGTACTGGCAAATTGCTGGCGTTTCGTGAAGCTGGTATAAGTGGCAAGCAGCAACACATTTATCCATAAAACACAGGCAGTCGCAACCCCGCAACCCGCACCGCCAAGCTCAGGCAGACCGAACAAACCATGAATAAAAATATAGTTGAGGGGAATGTCGGCGAGTAAGCCAATGATACTAATAACCGTCACAGGCTCAGGTCGACCAAGCGCTTCGCAATAACTGCGCAGTACCGCATAAACAGCGATAGCAGGGAAACCAAAGGACACACCATGTAAGTACTGCGTGGCGATCGGTTGGATGTTTTCAGGCACACCCATGACCCCAAGGATATTGGGCGCTAAATTGACAACAATAAAGCCAACAATACCCAGCACGCCTGCCGTCCATAAAGACTGCTGCGTGATATGTGGCACTTGACTGTGTTGATCTTGGCCGATGGCTTCACCAATGAGAGGTGTGGTTGCAATCAAAATACCCGTCGCCAACAAAAATAGCGGAAGCCAAATACCAGACCCAACTGCCACAGCAGCCAAATCAAGGGCAGAAACTTGACCTGCCATAATGGCATCGACCACACCAAGCGCCGCTTGGCAGAACTGAGTAATTAAAATAGGAAGCGCGAGCACGCCTAAGCGTAAGCTGTAGCTTTTAAAATCTTTAAAAGACAATGGAAAAGACATAGTGAGCAACTTTTTATTCTTTATAATCTTTATTGTAGATGCGCAAATACTGCCATCAACAAATCAATAGCAAGACAATAAGACAAGATAGGCGTTGTGCCGATGATGATACTCTGATAAATAATACGAACAAGCCTATAACGGCAAAGTATGAGAATAAAATGAAAGGCACAAAAATAAAAATAACCCGTCAATTCAAAAAAGAATGGACAGGTCATAAGTAGATAGGATGGTAAAGAAGCGAGCCCGTAAAGTCAACGTTTTAGATGGTTTTGTTACGGTTTTCGCTATTATTACAAATAAGTTTGGGCTTCATCTGGCAATAGATTGAGAGTGTCTGCCATATTGATAATAGCGCGCCAATGCTTGGGCTCAAGTGGTAGAATGGTCAACTGCTCGCACCCTTTTCTCAGTAATAGTGAGTCCTCAAGCGCCGGTAAAAACTTAAGCTCTGATAAAGGCACAACGTCTATAAAAGCCAGCTCAAAAGCGACTTCTACCAGGTACCAGCGCGGCGTATCCTCAGTTGCTAGAGGGTCGTAATGGCGATGCTCAGGATGGAACTGAGTGGGATCAGGATAGCCTGCTTTGCTAACGGTCATAATACCAGCGGCTCCGGACGGCTTGGCGCTGGAGTGATAAAAAATAACTTTGTCACCCACCTGCATGTCATCACGCATAAAGTTGCGAGCACGGTAGTTACGAACGCCATCCCAGCTATCTGTTTCTAATCGCTCCAAATCTTTGATACCAAAAAACTTTGGGTTGGACTTCATCAACCAATAAGCCATGTATTTTATCCTTATAATATGATCAATTATTTGTTATCAACGTCTTATTAATATACTTGTAATATCTTGCCTGTAAGCCCATTGTTTTAACATCGGTTTTTGTGAGTGGTTTTGTTGAGAAATTTATCCTCGCATAGCTTTTCTTTAGATCATCTAGCCGTTATCCTAGCGCTACTTTCTGCCAATCATAGCAGATGCCCTTTTATATCTCTTTTTATAGAAATCCTTGTTTATGCCAAATAATCAATCTGTTCATTCTTTAGATCACAATGATGCTTCTTATGAAGCTTCTGTGAGTACGTTAGACGTGAGTGACATTCCTTTAGCGCTTTATATTCACATTCCGTGGTGCGTCAAAAAGTGTCCGTATTGCGACTTTAACTCGCACGAGCTGCCAAAAGACACTCAGTTATCTATGTACGACGAGTATGTAGAGACGCTCTTACGAGATGCCAGTATGCAACAGGAATTAGCGCAGGGGCGGTCTATTACCTCAATATTTATAGGGGGAGGGACGCCGTCACTCCTTCCTATTACTCAGTATCAACGGCTGTTTTTGGGCTTACGTCAGATTTTTAAATTTGCTGAGGATATTGAGGTGACTATGGAGGCCAACCCCGGCACACTTGAGCACGCGCCTTTCGAGCAATATTTGGACGTGGGTATCAACCGGTTGTCGATTGGGGTACAAAGCTTTGCCGCTGACAAATTAACCACGCTTGGGCGAATACATAATCCTACTCAGGCGTTGAGTGCTATTCAAGCAGCGCGTGCGGCAGGCTTTGAGCGGGTCAATGTTGACTTGATGCACGGATTGCCGCAACAAACCATGAATGAGGCGTTGACCGACATTCAAATGGCACATGATGCAGGCGCTACGCATATTTCATGGTATCAATTAACGATTGAGCCCAATACGGTGTTTTATCGCAGCCAGCCACTGTTGCCCGACGAAGACAATTTGGCCGATATCGAGCAGGCAGGTCAAGCGCTTTTAGAACAATTGGGCTATCGCAACTATGAAGTGTCAGCTTGGGCGGGTGCGTTAGACAAACCCTGTCGCCACAACGTCAATTATTGGCAGTTTGGAGATTATCTAGCGATTGGCGCTGGTGCGCATGGCAAAGTGACGGTTGGACATACGCCCTCACCGACAAATGCAAGTCTGCCCAAACCATTGGGAGTCAAGAAAAATCTAGGGAATGACGCGCTGGCAGCGTCAGGTATTTATCGTTTTAGCAAATCACGGCTGCCAAAAGATTATATGGCGAAAGACCATATGCTAAAAGATCATACGTTTACGAATGAAGCATTGGAGAATGTTCAGCCAAATGCACCAAAAATGGTGGGCTGGCAACAAATTGCAAGTGATGAGCTGGTCAGTGAGTTTATGCTTAATGCGTTACGTTTACATAGCGGGGTAGAGTGGTCGTTGTTTGAAACCAGAACGGGGCTTGCTTATAGTGATATTGCACCACAAGTGAAAAAACTGGTCACGCGAGACTTGCTTGTAGACAGTATTGAGAGGTTGCAGCCAACGGTATTGGGACAGCGCTATCTCAATCAGATATTACAAGCGTTTTTATAAAAATAGACTCACATAAAAAAGGCCTATCAAATAAATGATAGACCTTTTAAGTGATCTAAGAAGCTAGCACTTAGATTTTGTTCTGTACGTCTTGTGCGCCGCCACTAACAGCATCGCCAGCACTTGATACGTCTTGGCCTAGACCTTTAAACGTGTTGCAACCAGTTAGAACAAACATAGCAGCTAAAGATGCGATAATTAATTTTTTCATAAGGATATCCTCAAAACAAATGGGTTGTTATAAATAATCACAGTAATGCTAAGCATCATGCTCAAGCGTCACTGAGAAGGTAGTGAATAAGATGATAATGTATATATTATCTCGCTATCCGTTACCGACATCATAGTGAAAGTTAAAAACGCTGCACAGTATCAAAATGTAATTATTGACAGTAAACTGTAACTTTTGATTACATGCAGCCTATAAGTGTCACAATTAATTAGAATTAATCACTCAAGGAATTCGTATGACCATCCATATCGTGTTGGTAGCTCCCAAGATGCCCAGCAACACTGGTAATATTATCCGCTTATGCGCGAACACAGGCGCCCAATTGCATCTGGTCAAACCTCTAGGATTTGAGCTGGAGGATAAAAAGCTGCGCCGCGCCGGTCTTGATTATCACGAATACGCCCATTTACAAGTACATGACGATTGGTCGGCCACAAAACAGGCATTAAAAGCCGCTGATTGCCAAGTGATAACGGCTTTGACGACCAAGCTGAGTAAGCCTTTTTATGATTATGACTTTAGCGGACAGCCAGACGTTAAAAAAACAAACAAGGATTCAATGCCGAGTATCGCTCTGGTATTTGGTTCTGAAACCGCTGGATTAACAGACGAAATTCGTGAAGACATTGGGGCGGACAATTGGTTAAGACTCCCGATGCTTGCTGATTCGCGCAGCCTAAACTTATCCAATAGTGTGGCGATTTGTCTCTATGAGATATGGCGTCAGCAAGGGTTTATGGGCGATGAAGGGCGCAGTGTCGGTTATGAGACTTTAACCGTTTATGACCCAAAATAAGGGTGCATTCTATAATGTGCCGCGCTCCTATATTTTAATAAGGATAGGGCGCGGCTGAATTTTTATAAGTAGTTAGGGTTTTTATAAGCAGTTGGGCGGTTTGGGCAAGCCAGCAAGACGATTGACATGACGGGCCACCAGTCCTGTCTTAAACAGTTGCTGCAATTTTTGGTTGCTTATATCGTGGTTTGGCAACGTTTTTTGCAACCATTTGATTAATGGACGCGTGGCTGGCGCGTGATTGAATTTATCAAAAAATGCTCGCACTTGTTGTAAAACCTGCAAATGCTCAGCTTCTAACTCCACCTCTAGCGTGTTTGCAAGCTGCTGCGCTATAGCAGGTGTCCAAATAGTATGGTCACATAAATGACCGTCTTGATCCAATTCGACATCAATTGTATGGTTAATGGTATGAGGCGTCACAGTGTCGTTGTTCATAAGGCGATGGTCACCACTTTATCAAATTGAGGGTCTTGGGTTAGGTTGACCCATTCTACGTCTGTTAATAGAGCCGTTAATTTGGCGTTAAGATTGAGCTTAGCGCTGGTATTGGCCGTTAGCTGAGCGACATCGTCAGTGAGCGCATAAATACCTGCAATGTCCTTTATGTCAATGTATGGCTCACTGTCGCTTAACTGCGCATTCAACCAGTCGATAAAAGCAACTGTCGTACCCAGTAAAACAATACTGTCACCTGCACGCCATGTACGCGACATCTCCTCCACACTTTGACTAAGCGTGTCTATGGTGCTGTGTAATTGATATAAAGTGGCCATAAGGGTATCCAATTGCTCTAATAATTCTAGGGTAAAGAGGGTGAGTGACTATTTATCTGTCTAATAAAAAATGCACGCCATCAAAATCTTAATATTTGCTCAAAGTCTTGTGAGTTCACGACCTCTGGTATCAATGTTAATTGCGAAGCCAAGTCAGTTGGCAACATCCCTGTCACCCAACCGCTAAAGACATCATTAGGTAGCCAAGCCGCTGGCATGTCGTACAGATCTAGCGATTGAATCATGCCATGCAGACGGGTTTCAGGTTGCATCAACAGGCCAAAAACAGGAGCGTCTAAGTACAGCTGCACCTCGTGTCCAAAGGTTGCCAGCGTTAGCGCAAGCGCACAGCCTTCATAACTGGCCATTTCAGTAGGCGTATTCAGCTGGATTAATAATTTCATGATAGATTCCTAAATTGCTCATTGATTGACACGGAGCAGCATTGCATTTGTTTTGATAAGAGGGTCACTGAACCAAGCGTTAAGCTATAGTCGATCCACTTTAAAAACGATACGAAGTTGCTGGGATATATTTTACGCAGCCTCTGTCAGCGTAGACACAGCAAGCAAGTAAAATGTATACCAGCAACGAAGCAATATTGACGTATCGATTTTATTTAGACCTGACTATAAGTAAGCAGTTAGTAATATGAGCGTTTGTTTATATAATCTGCATTTTATCAAAACTGTATCACCTGAGCGTCATTTTGCATCATCATGGCAAGCTCGCTAAGTCCCACTAAGCTAAAACCTGCGGCCAGATTGTCACCATCCAGTTGATGACGAGTGCTGTTATCAGCGTCACTAATCCCGCGACTAAGAGCGGTACTGACGCAAACAGGTAAGGACAATCCATATTGCTTAGCGAGATTTTGCCACTCTTTGGTGACATCCACTTGATCGGCAGATTGCCAGCGTAAGCCATTGGCAACATGAGCGGCATCGCCATAAAAAAAGACATTTAACAATGCTTTGCCAGTGACAGGGGCGTCATTGTTAATAGCATTGGCGTCATCATGGATGATCTGAGCGCTGTCATTTGCTTGGTTGGAGGCGTTTTGAAGATAGGCACGAGCATAGCGTAGCGCCAGCTTGGCAAGAGGATGACTAGGATCGGCGGTAATCAGTAGTAGGGGCGTTGTGGTTGTCATAGAAAGTTTTGTCATTCATCTGTACTAAAGTTGTTTATGCTACCATAAAGCCACTCAAATCAACTAGGCACACGGTGATGAAATATGGTTTTATGCGTAATACTTATTTTTTTATCAGCTACTGATTAATTGCTGTGATTCAATACAGTGACTGCCTCGTAAGAAAAAACAATAAACTTATGCGCGAGCTTCACGTAGTCTTATCATTCTATGCAAGGAGTTTATGTCTCTATGTTACCTGTTATGCCTTCACCTATGAACAATGCGACAGATTATCAGCCAACAGCGGCACAGCTGCAAGTATTACAAATGGCGAGTGCTTTTGCTTATCAGATTTGGGAGAGTCGAACGGTCTCGTGCCAAACGTTTTTGCGTAGCTATCCTTTAGATCAGACCTTAACGCGTCAGCAAATCGAAGATCTGATTCAAGACTATACGTTGGATGAAAACTATCAACTCGCGGATGAAGCAAAAGTGATGAGCGGCTTACGTCATCTGCGTATGCTACTTATGATGCGCTGGATTTGGCAAGACGCCTTACAGGTGATTGCGCTTGAGCAACTGACGGATGAGCTGTCTGAGTTTGCCGATGGCTGTATCGCATTTGCCAAAGCTTATACCTATCAGAATTTGGTCAAACAATATGGCGAACCGACTTTTATCAATGATCAAGGCAATGTACAAATCGATGATATGGCAATTATGGCCATGGGTAAGCTTGGCGCTCACGAGCTAAATTTATCAAGTGATATTGATCTTATTTTCGTCCATCAGGCGCGGGGCGAAACCAATGGGGATAAAGCCCGCGGCACCCGTAGCATAGAAAATAAGCGTTTTATGACGCGGCTCGGTCAAGGGATTATCAAATTGTTGGATAACAAGACCGCCGATGGTTTTGTGTTTCGCGTCGATATGCGTCTGCGTCCGTGGGGTGATGGCAGTGATTTGGCGATTCATTTATCTGCCCTCCAAAAGTATTTTGCGTTACATGGGCGGGCGTGGGAGCGTTTTGCTTGGCTAAAAGCGCGGGTAATTGGACAAGTAGATCAGCCGTTTTATAATGAGTTACAGGCACTTATTAAGCCGTTCGTCTTTCGTTATTATGTGGATTACAGCGCTTTTGCCGCCTTAAGAGAGATGAAGTCGCTTATTCAAAATCAAGTGGCGCAGCGTGAAGACTTGGATAATATTAAGCTTGGGGCAGGCGGTATCAGAGACATTGAATTTATTGTGCAAGCCTTTCAGCTGATTTATGGAGGCAGACACCCCCAGCTACAGGTTAAATCGTGCTTGCAGGCGATGAAAGTTTTATGCGAACTCCGATATCTAGAGCCAAAAACGTATGAGCAATTGCAAGCGGCTTATCGGTTTTTGCGTCGTCTTGAGCATGGCATTCAGGCCATCAATGATCAGCAAACTCAGCGCTTACCTCATGATCCGCATTGGCAACACAATCTTGCGGTCATCTTGGACTTTGACAATTGGGAGGGACTCTTAAGCACGCTCAATCAGCATCGACACAACGTAAATGTTCCTTTTGAGCGTATGGTGACTGAACGCCAAGTGCCTGATCAAGAAGAAACGGATCTTCAACCTGAGCATTTGGATGCACAGATTGAGCGGCTGTATGAAGTGCTGACAGAAGCCAATGGCGAATTACTAAGAAGTTTTTGGCAATCAAAAATGGTTGCTAATTTAACTGATGAGGCAAGAGAACGCCTAGACGCTGCGTATCCTGTGATTGTGCGTGCGTTATTGGCACACCAAGAACAGCAGCAGCTCGCTAATACAGCTTTGCCGCGTCTGATCGCTTTACTCGAAGCGATTTGTCGTCGTTCTATTTACTTGGTTATGATCGCTGAAAACCCCAACGCAACGATTGAGCTGATTCCGATGCTATCGGCAAGTCCGTGGATTGCAAAAGAGCTTGCTCAATACCCTGTGCTACTCGACAGCTTTTTGCAACAGCGCTACCGTCATTTACCTGACAAGCCTGAGCTGCGTGATATTTTGCGTCAACAGCTACTGCGTGTCGAGCCAGATGATGAAGAGGAGCTGCTTAGCGTCCTGCGCCTGTTTAAAAAGAACCAAGTATTGGCTGTGGCTGCCAGTGATGTATTGGCTGAGCGCCCGATTATGAAGGTGTCTGATTCTCTCACTTATATTGCAGAAGTAGTATTAGAAGCCGCACTGGAGCGCGCGTTTACAGAGCTTGTCAAACGTTATGGTTATCCCATTGGTCAAGACGGTGATCCGGTGACGGAAGCCAATTGCGGCTTTGCTATTATTGGTTACGGCAAGCTTGGCGGACTTGAGTTGTCCTACTCTTCAGACCTAGATTTGGTGTTCTTGCATAAAATAAAAGAGCAGGGCATGACCACGGGTGAGACGTCAGTGAGCGGCATGAAGTTCGCGGCGCGCTTGGTTCAAAAGCTCATGAATTATCTAAATACTCAAACTCGAGATGGCCGTGCTTACGAGATTGATATGCGTCTACGTCCTTCCGGTAACGCGGGCATGATGGTGGTTTCTTGTCACGCTTTTGAAACCTATCAGCTTGAAAAAGCGTGGTCTTGGGAGCATCAAGCGTTGGTTCGAGCGCGTGCCATTTGCGGAGATAAGCACGTAACAGCACGGTTTTGTAATATTCGCCGCGAGGTATTGGCATTGCCGCGTACGATTGAACAAGTACGTAGCGAGGTCACCAGTATGCGCATAAAAATGCAAAAGCATCTGGGTACCAGTCAATGGGAGCAGCAAGCGGGTAAGTTCCATCTTAAGCAAGATGCAGGCGGAATAGTAGACATAGAGTTTTTGGCACAATTTGCGGTATTGGCCTACTCACATGAGCATCCAAGCTTGACCAAATGGAGTGACAATGTGCGTATTTTCGAAGAAGTGGCATCGCTGGGTATTTGGGCGGCGTCAGTCTGTCAGGATTTGACCGATGCCTATCTCAGAATTCGTGCGGCCACTCATCAGCTGGCCTTATCAGAGCAGTCGTTGCTGGTTGATGAGTCGCTTTGGAAAGAGACGCGCGCATTGTTACAGGCGCAGTGGCAACATTTAATGGGCGTTGATTTGACGCATAAAGGCACGTCTATAACGCAAGACAATCCTTAAAAGACACGCTTTGATTATAAATAATAGCCTGCTATGGCCAAACCAAAAGATTTCATTTGCTCGTACTGCCAGTGATATAATCGCTCCTACATCACAACATCATTGGCGCTTGTTATTACAGCTATTAGCAACCTTTATTAGAAGCTGTTATTAAAAATAATGACGCAAGATTTTTAATCGTGACATTCGACGCTACGGTGTTATCATATGGTGTTGATACATACTGTTGAATAAAATTTATCTAAAAAGCTAGACGTTGACGCTAGCATAAGGACTATAAAATGAATATGGCAACACAAGATGGTAAGCTTTGGATGAATGGCACGATGATTGAACAGCCAGATGCCAAAGTTCACGTACTGACACACAGTTTGCATTACGGAATGGCGGTTTTTGAAGGCGTACGTGCTTATCAAACCGACGACAAGCGTACCGCTATTTTTCGTCTAAAAGAGCACACTGAACGCTTATTGGGTTCTGCAAAAATTTTCCAAATGGACGTGCCTTTCGACGCAGCCGCTCTTGAGCAAGCACAAAAAGAGGTAGTCAAACAAAATAACTTAGCAGAAGCCTATGTTCGTCCTCTTATTTGGGTCGGTGCGGAAAAGCTCGGTCTGTCTTCACGTGACAACAGTATCAACGCGATGGTTGCGGCATGGCACTGGGGCGCTTATTTGGGTGAGGAAGGTATCAAAAATGGTATCCGTGTAAAAACTTCTTCTTATACGCATCACATGCCTAATGTCACGATGTGCAAAGCCAAAGCGTCTAGCAATTATCCTGTGTCTATTATGGCAAACCAAGAAGTGACA
This sequence comes from Psychrobacter halotolerans, assembly GCF_039680845.1. Taxonomy (NCBI): domain Bacteria; kingdom Pseudomonadati; phylum Pseudomonadota; class Gammaproteobacteria; order Moraxellales; family Moraxellaceae; genus Psychrobacter; species Psychrobacter halotolerans. Next base: position 313,411 of record NZ_JBDKWD010000004.1, read on the forward strand.
CGCAGTGGTTATGATGAAGCCATCCTGATGGATCCACAAGGATTCGTCTGCCAAGGCGCGGGCGAAAACTTATTCTTAGTAAAAGACGGTGTGCTGCATACCCCAGATTTATCGGGCGGTGCACTTGATGGTATTACGCGTCGTACTATCATTCAGTTTGCAGCTGATTTGGGTATCAAAGTGATTGAGCGCCGTATTACGCGCGATGAGTTTTACTTAGCAGATGAAATCTTTATGACGGGTACCGCTGCTGAAGTGACGCCTATTCGTGAATATGATGATCGCACCATTGGTAATGGCGGCCGTGGTGAATTGACCGAAAAGCTACAAACCTTGTATTTCGATGTGGTGCATGGCCGCAATGAGAAGTACATGGACTGGTTAAGCTTCATCGACTAAAAACAGTCGTATTTGATTCTGCAAAAAAAGCTGAGCGTAATTGTTCAGCTTTTTTATGCTAATATATTTGTCATATTTATTCATACAATTAAAGTAAAGTGAGCAGTCAATGCCAATGGATTCTAGTACAGCCGACAATAACAATGTCAAACAAGTGATTTGTATTAAATGGGGTACAAAATACGGAGCTGATTATGCTAATAAGTTATACGGCATGGTATCTCGTAATATTACGCCACCATTTCGTTTCGTTTGTTTTACAGATGATACAACTGATGTACGTCCAGAAATTGAATGTTAGGAACTGCCTCCGTTAGATGTCACTATGCCAACCAATACGCTTGGCAAATGGCCAAAATCTCGTTTGTGGGGTGAGAAGCTTGGTAATTTGACAGGTACAGTACTCTTTGTAGATTTGGATGTCATCATAGTAGACAGCCTTGACCCTTTCTTTGAATATGGCGAGCCCGACGATGTCATTTTGTCTTATAACCCAAGCAATCCACTAGAGCGCTTAGGGCAGACTTCTTGCTTTAGATTTAAAATAGGGTCACTTGTTTCACTACAAGAAAAATTCAAAGCCGATCCGCAAGGTATCGCTGATGAATATCGTTTTGAGCAGCGTTTTGTCACGCGTAATGCGCCAGGTGGCGTCAAATTGTTTCCAAAAGCATGGGTTGCTCATTTTAGACGTAAATGTCGTCAGCCATTCCCGCTTAACTACATTAAAGAGCCGAAAATTCCTACAGGCGCTCGTATTGTTATCTTTCCTGGTGACTTGTATCCGACGCACGCTATCGAAGGTAGATATAATAAAAACGCTGCTAACAATGCCAAAGACCATTTAAAGAGACTGGCTGAACCCAAAAACCTAAAGAGACCACTCCGTCATTTGCGTCACTTTATTTTGCCGGTGGGATGGATAGAAAAATATTGGAAAGAATAAGCTCAGTTTTATGTTTGAGTATTCCTATATTAGAAGAAAATCAGTATTTTAGAGCACTTATTAGTTAATGGATGTAATTATGAAAACAGATGATACTATTAGCGTTTTTGTTGGTTGTGACCCAAACAACTGTGATTTGGAACAGATGATGGTATTGGACTATAGTATTCATAAACACACCAGCGTACCAGTTGAAATAGTATGGATGCAGTTATCGCGTGATCCTAATAGTTATTGGTACTCTAATCCTGAGACTGGCGAGGGCTGGGATACTACTAAATGGTCAACGCCTTTTTCAGGGTTTCGATGGGCGATCCCTGAATATTGTGATTACTCAGGACGTGCCATTTATATGGACGCAGATGTTGTTATTTTAGATGATTTGGCAAAGTTATGGCAGCATCCTATTGAAGGAAGGTCTATCGTAGCAGCCAAAACGAATGCTGACATGACGCGACTGTGTACTTGCGTTTGGGACTGTAACAAAGCAAAAGAGGTCATTCCTCCCGTTCAACAACTCAGAAAAGACCCTGATAGTCATAAACACATGATGAAGATGCTTAAGCGGCACAAAAAACTTATCGAGCCTTATCAAGATAGTTATAACTGTGTCGATGGAGAAGGTTTAGCAATAGAAGATATTAGAGTTTTACACTATTCAGATATGGGTACGCAGTTTAGCCACAAATATGCAATCCCTAGAGTGAATGCAGAAGGATTTGAACATTGGTTTGATGGTAAGATAATGCCGCATCCAAGACAGGATTTGGTCAAAATTTTTGATAAATATTATGATGAAGCCCTTGCTAGCGGATATGAATTAGACAGTTATAGAGTTGATCCCTTTGGTACTTTCCCAAAAAAATCTCAGCAAAACTATAAAGGCAATAAAGTGACTCGTCCCAACGTCTCCAAATCACTATTTTCAAGATTGTTTAAACGTTGATCTGTCTAATATTATAAGAGTCATTTTTATATCAAATGAGAAATGTCTCATCAATAGGTTATGGTTCATGAAGCAAGATAAAAAAATAGCGTTACTTGTGATTAATTGTTTACAGGGTGGTGGTGCGGAACGAGTTGTTCTTACTTTGGGACAAGGGTTTTATGAATTGGGTTATGAGGTACATATCTTAAGGTTTAAGCCTCGAGCCGAATATGATCTAAATTCGAACCTGATTTATCATGTGCTTAAATTCAAGCCTTATAAATTGATACCAGGCGCGCAGCGTCGTGATAAATTTTTTGCTCATGCCGTTGATAAGTATGTTTCAAAAAACATTGGTCAACCGGACGTAATATTGTCTAATCTTGATCGTGCAGATAGTATTCTGAGTAACAGTAAACTGCCCAATATTTTTTATGTGATCCATAATACGGTGTCTTTGCTATATAAACTTAATAAGACGAATACTGCTGACGAATTAAAGTCAAAGATGATCAACATATACTCTAAGCATCCTTGTATATGTGTCAGCAAAGGCGCTGAACAAGATTTTATCAATACTTTTGGTGATATTACTCCAACGACTGCGATTCATAATCCAATTGATAGAGACCACATCCGAAAGCTAGGTGACGCATTCATTCCTGAATACGAAAACTATATCATTCACGTGGGTAGCTTTAAAAACGCAAAGCGTCATGATGTATTAATAAGAGCCTATGCCCAAACGGATCAGTCTATGCCGTTATTGCTCTTAGGACAAGGTAAGCTGAAAAGTGATATTGAGCAGTTAGTGTTAAAGCTTAATCTAAAAGACAAGGTTGTGTTCTTAGGTTTTCGTGAAAATCCTTTCCCTTATCTAAAGCACGCAAAATTTAAAATTTTGACGTCTGATTGGGAAGGCTTCGCTCTAGTGATTGCTGAGGCTTTAGTGCTAGGTACACCCGTTATCAGTACCGATTGCCAGTCTGGTCCAAGCGAGCTACTGCCAGAAAATAACTTGATGCCAATGAGAGACGTAAATGCTATCTCTGAAAAAATCAGCTTAGCGATGGAAAATCCACAGCAGTTCCATTCTGAATTTGATGAGTCGCTGCTACCAGTTACGATAGCCAAAAAATATCTGGCATTTGTGTCGAGCTTTGAAGACAAAACAGATGCTTAATCTGTCCACCATTTAGACCAGTCGTCTCTGTGTAATGCGCGTAACGTAGCAAAAGCACTATCAGTATGCTGTAGTTTTTCAAAGACAGCCAACAGCATACTAGAAGCCAACTGATCAACTTTATAGAATTTATGATAACGTTTGCGCATATTTCTCAAGCTGTCATCCGTCCCTATGCGAAAATAGGTCAGACCATTATAAAGAGGCAAGTCACCAGCATAAAGCATGTCGATTTTTTCTGCTATTAATGGCATAGAGTCGGCGTCAACGGGTAGCTGCAAAAAGTTCTTGGTCTCATAGGTTCGCAAGGTATTCATTAACGTCACAACATTCATCAAAATTGCCGCTCTATAAGTATTGTCTGAATGATCGATAAACGTATCACAGGCAGAAACTATCCAGCGCAATGAGAGATGCTCTAATAAATAGTCGCTCTCTGCTTCCCACAGTCTTTCAAACTCTGCAAACGTGTTATCTATCTTATATTTACGGCGCATCAATATAATGAGGGTATTATGATAAAAGCAGAGCTCAGATTCACCTAATGATTGGTATTTCAAATTATTCAAATGATTTTCTAAATCTTTGCTCTTGCGCTCATCGGTCAGTGCTTCGACATCACACATTGATTCAGTAAGCGTTGTTGCTTTCATCTCATCAAAACTTTTACCCTCGTAATTTTTGATAATTTTACCTGCATTCAATCTTTTTTCACTTCGGAATAATAACAGCAATTTTCTTTGCCAATTTGCAGATGTGGTCATGTATTTAGCATCCTTTGAGCAAATATAATAATAGTAAAGATTACACGCTTGAAGTATAGAAATTGAAGATTTTTTGTTCTTATTCAAACTGAATAATATTGTTTGTACCAATCCACAAATCTTTTAATACCTTCTTCGATACTGGTTTCAGGCTTGAAGCCAATATCGTCCACGAGCTCATCTATATCGGCATAAGTAATTGGCACATCGCCTGCTTGCATTGGTAGTAGGTTCTCCTGAGCCTTTTTACCACATGCGTCCTCGATAGCAGTGATAAAGCGTCGCAGCGTTACAGGCTGGTTATTGCCAATATTGTAAATCTTATAGGGCGCAGTCGCTGTCGTAATAGTGGAATATTGGGCCGCGGGAGGCTTATCTATTATTCTAACGATGCCTTTGATGATATCGTCAATATAGGTAAAGTCACGCTTCATATCCCCATTATTAAAAACATTGATTGGCTCGCCAGCTAAAATCTTTTTGGTAAAAGAAAAGTACGCCATGTCAGGCCGACCGTAAGGACCGTAAACCGTAAAAAAGCGCAATCCTGTCGTAGGGACATTGTACAAATGACTGTAGCTATGGGCCATCAGTTCGTTGGATTTTTTGGTAGCAGCGTACAGACTAATAGGAAAGTCAACACAGTCAGCCGTTGTAAAGGGTTGTTTGATATTCATACCATAGACAGAGCTAGAGCTGGCATAGATTAAATGTTTGATGTTATGGTGACGACAGCCTTCTAGTATATTCACAAAACCGACGACGTTTGAATCAATATAGGCGTTTGGATTGTCAATAGAGTAGCGCACACCTGCTTGCGCACCCAAATTAATGACCGTATCAAATTGATAGGTAGAAAAAAGATGCGACATACCGTCGCGATCAGCAAGATCGAGCTTAATAAACGTAAAATTTTCTGGCGCTGATATCTCACTGAGTATTTTCAAACGTTCTTGTTTTAGATTCACGTCGTAATAATCGTTGATATTATCAACACCAACGATAAAGTAACCATCATCAGTTATGTTCGTTTGTAAGTTTGCTTCTAACAACGCTTTGATTAAATGAAAACCAATAAAGCCTGCCGCACCAGTGACTAAAATCTTCATTAGTCGCTCCCAAATAAATCACGTGTGAATACTTTGTCCGCGACATCTTCTATATCGGTAGACAGACGGTTTGCGACAATGACATCACTCATTGACTTAAAAGCTTCTAAGTCGCGAATCACTCGTGAGTTAAAGAAATCCGCTTCTTTCAACACGGGCTCATACACCACAACTTCGATTCCCTTTGCCTTGATACGTTTCATAATGCCCTGTATGGCAGACGCTCTAAAGTTGTCTGAGCCACTTTTCATGACCAGTCGATGAATGCCTACGATTTTTGGTTTTCTCTCGATAATTTTATCAGCAATAAAGTCTTTACGGGTTCTATTAGAGTCGACAATAGCCTTTATCAGATTGCTAGGTACTTCGTCATAATTTGCCAATAGCTGTTTAGTGTCTTTGGGAAGACAATAGCCACCGTAACCAAATGAGGGGTTATTATAATGGTTACCAATACGTGGGTCTAAGCCAATGCCTTCTATGATTTGTTTGGTTTCAAGTCCAAAGGTCTGCGCATAAGTATCAAGCTCATTAAAATACGCCACACGCATCGCTAAATAGGTATTAGAAAATAACTTAATTGCTTCAGCTTCAGTAGATTCTACGAATAATAGCGGCGCATCTTTGTTAATGGCGCCTTCAAGCAAAAGGTTAGCAAATGTGTGAGCTTGTTCAGACTGGGCGCCTACAATGATTCGAGAAGGGTAGAGGTTGTCATGCAGCGCTTTACCTTCTCGTAAAAATTCAGGCGAAAAAACAATACGGTCAGTCGCATAACGTTCTCTGATACTCGCTGTATATCCCACTGGCACCGTCGATTTTATGATAATAGTCGCTTTTCGATTGACCAAAAGTACTTGCTCGATCACCGCTTCTACGGTTGAGGTATTAAAATAATTGGTCTTGGTATCATAATCTGTTGGTGTGGCTATGATAATAAACTCAGCATCTTTATAAGCTGCCGCAGCATCAAGGGTTGCAGAAAAATTGAGTTCTTTATGGGCTAAAAAGTCTTCGATATCTTCATCTTCAATAGGAGATTGCTTGGCATTTAACCATTCGATTTTTTCAGGGATGATATCGACAGCCACAACTTCATTATGCTGTGCCAATAGCATTGCGTTTGATAAGCCTACGTAGCCTGTACCTACTACTGCTATTTTCATATTATATCCACGTAATTTTTAAACTTTTATTGGTTTAAACCAAGATTGGGTGATGCTAATGGTAGTTCAAGCTTGAGTCAAATAAATTCAGGTCTACTCGCTGGAATTTTTAATCACAGAAGCGGGCAGATAAGCCAAAAATTTTTGTCTCATGGCTTCACTAATTTTTTTATGTAAGTCGGGCTTAAGAAGGTCCAAGCTTTGAATACAGCCATATTTGATGGTTTTATCTTCTAAAGCACTGACGAAATCTTCTACGCTATTCTCATTTTTTAAATAGTTGATAGCCGTATCGGGTTTCAGATTTGCTTCGCACTTTTGAATTTTCAAATGGTTCATCAGCGTTATAGGATTCACTTGCGCCACATCTCTAAACTTATATTTTATCTGCTCGTTCAATAATTGCGGATGACTCAATAGATGGGCTTTTAAAATATTCTTATCGACTATATGAGGATAATGATGAATCTCAAAAAATTGATCCATACCCAGTATTTTAGCACTTAACATTTGCGCTATCGTGTGCCTTGGCTGTATTGGTGTTCCAAATAACTTAAAGCGAGATTTTCGGAAGTTAAGTTTGGCATTCAAAGCGGCATTTTTACGCCACTTACCGTGAATAACAAGTTTTTCCTCCTCTAAAAAGTCAGTTACCGTCACTGGTTGATTGAAAAAGAAATCGTCATTCATGTAAATAAAGTAATCAGACAGTCCTTTAATATTCCATATCATGGTCTCAATGGATCGGGTGTTGAACGTTGGTAAAAACTCCTCATAACCCGAAAAAATCTCTTTGTGATCGACAATACGTATTTTGTCTGCCGTGCAGATTTTTTGCTTAGCAAACTCATCAATGAAAGCTGGTCGTTGTTGATCTGTGACGATATAAATATGACGACAAAAGGGCACGTATTTGAGGATAGAGGCCACATTATAATATATCTCATCGTCACTCGCGAAACGAGTGGCAGTAATCGCATCTGACGCCACTGCTTTGCCCGATTTGTAATGCTCTCTTTTTTGTTTGAGTGTGGGGTCTGCACCGTCCACCCAAGCAATAACAACGTCTAATGTTTTTGCGTCAGACTGTTTCATGACTGATCCTGTTTTTATGACCCTATTTTTATGATCATGTTATATTGATGGGCTGATCTTTTTGGTCGTTATATTGGTTCAGCTATGATATTTACTCGTATGGGTATTGGCAAGGTTTAACTGATTTATCCAGTAAAGATCGATAATGATGTTTATATGACTGAATCATACTTATACTTCGGTAAATACAGATTAGAGATCTATAGGTAGATGAGACTAGCATATAAAGTCAAAAAGCGATAACAATCGTGCTCATTGATCCATTCATTTGATCGGCTTGCCATACTTTTTTATAACATTAAACTGGGATACCAATGTCTGCAACTATTCTGTTCATTTTAAAAGCACTTGAAGGGCGAGGCGCTGAGCGTATGGTGACAACGTTAGCAAGTGCTTATGTAAAAATGGGTCACAGCGTTCATATTCTGTGTTTAGAGAATACGCAAGATATGCCATTGGATGCTGATGTTCACTATCATGTCGTGCCATATGATAAGGTTTTTTCTGAGCAAAATCTGGCACCAAATTCTGAGCAAGCGCAAGCTTATGCCGCAGTCGCTCAGCGTATTGACGATCATGTCCTAAGCCAAATAGGGACGCCGGACTTGATACTGGCGAACATCTATAAAATAAACTGGATAATGGCGTATAGCCAATTACCCAATATCGTCAATGTACTACACACAGCGCTCTCCAAACAGTTTCAAACTCAGCTGTCAGAATCCTATCTTCAAACCATTAATCATTTAAAAATGGTCTATGGGGCGCATCCTTGTAGCTGCGTCAGTGCTGGCGCGCGCGAAGATTTATTAACGTTGATTGGTCATAATCCTAATAATATGACTTCTCATAAGACCACAACCATATACAATCCTTGTGCGGCTGATGACATTAGACACGCCGCTACAGCGCTTTCGATCATAGAAGAATATGAGGAATATGGCTTAACTAATAACGGCTATATTATTCATGTGGCGTCTTTTGATACGATGAAAAACCACCGAGATTTGCTACAAGCCTATGCCAAAACCGAATGCACGTTACCATTAGTGTTGGTCGGTAAGGGCAAATTAGAAGAGGAGATGAAGCAGCTGGTGCTTGAGCTAAATATTGGTGAGCGTGTTAAGTTTCTAGGGTTTCAATCCAATCCTTATCCGCTGATTGCAGCCGCAGCATTGATGGTATTGACGTCTACGTTTGAAGGGTTCGGCTATGTCATCGTCGAGGCGCAAGCGCTCGGCGTGCCAGTCATCAGTACCGATTGTCCATTTGGCCCAAGAGAGTTATTACCAGCGAGAAGTTTAGTACCGATAGGAGATATTGAAGGGTTAGCCACCCTGATAGATAAAGTGTTAGACGATCCAAAAAATTATATTGTCCCCTTAAATCAGCAATTATTGCCTAATTCCATTGCTCAGCAGTATTTAGAGTTTGGGTCAGTATTAAATTCATCAGATGATGAGTGTTAGAAGTTAGAGAAAGTCGAAGAGGGTTTTGGAGACAGGAGAATGATTGATAACCGAAACACCATGCGCTTTGTAGGTTTTGCCCAATAAATTAAACGAAGGCACAATACGCTCGTTCGTGACTTTGTTTAACATACTCGGAGCGCGATTGCTGTCATCTTCATAAAATCGTGGCTGATCGCTATTGAGCAAATCGATGCCGTATAGATGAATTGTCGCTGCATGACGTGAGAAAGCCAATTGCGTGGCGACATAAGCAACCGTACCTGCCTCGACAAACCCGTGAGTAATATTAAGAGAGACGCCGATCTCAGCCGAGCTATGACTGCCATCAATAATGAAGTTTGGATGGTTTATGAAGTACGACAAGGGCATTTTTTTATTCAATCGTTTTTTCTTAAACAGTAGCTTATTGAACGATAGCTTATTTGATTTAACGCCCCATGGTCTATCTACAGGATAGAGTACACGCATAACTTGATGATAAGTGCGCATGATGTCAGGATGGGTGGTTGCCATTGCTTCAAAGACGGCCAACGTTGCATACAAAGGCTGCCCAGTATAATGTTGACGTAAAATCTCAGGCTGATGATTGATAAAGCGGGCGTCGCTGATAACATAACCAGCGATATCCGTAAAATCATGATGCTCTGTTAAGCTAAAACTACCATTGACGAAAATAGTCGGTGTTTGTAGTAGATCTGGTAAGGATAGCTGCTGTATAGAGGGCCCTGAAGCGATAATATTGACATCTTTACCATATAGACTTTGCTCTGGTTCATTGGCATTAAAGGCCTTGATGATGATGATCTCGTTATCAATATTGAACCCAGCGGTAGTAGGTAACCTCAAATACAGTGCCATACTATTTTCCTGTGGTTAACTTTGATTTCAGATGCCTTACATCGTAATGCACTGTCTTTATATCGGTTGAACTGCTGTAAAACGTTTGAACATCGGTACTGTCTATACGCCTATTGCCAATATTCTTTTAACCAAGGACTGGGTTTTGCATGACGATACCATTTGCCGCCACCGCCATTAATGGCATCGGGTGGATTGATTTCGCCATGAAAAATCACAATCTTTGCACCATCAGGCAGTGTTGGTGCGCGTACCAGATTAAACGGAATCGGCGCCATACATTGGTATTTAAAGCTGACACACCAGTCTTTATCCCAATACTCTAGGTGATGATGCTCACGCAAGTAGTTGGATAAATACGCTTGTTCATGGCGGACTTGCTGACGAATGGTATCGAAGTTGCGTTCGAAATTCGCTAACAAATCAGGGTAGGTGTTCATACCAATATTGAAGCGATAGACGGAGCTATTACCAATCATGCGCCACGGTTTTTTCCAATCACGGATAATCACAACACTATCTTCGTGAGCCGCTTCATAAGTGAAAAACGCATCGATGTTATCAACGATGACAATATCGATATCCAAAAATAACGCAACCCCTTTGAGGTCATAAAGCTCAGGTTTGAAAGTTGTGAGTTTTTTCCAACCGCGCTCGGGACCCGCTGGTAGATCCATTTCAGGTATGGGGTAACAAGTAATAGCAGGGTTGATGCCAGTGCTGTCATCGGTTAAGCAGACCATTTGAAAGTCTAAGCTCAGATGGCGACTGACCATATTATACAAACGATTGACGTATTCAGGACCGTATTTATCACCCCATTTCATACAGATGACGTAGCGCTGATCGTGCGCGCTAGCGGTTTGCATGTGATTTGTTGGTAACGACGTCGCTATATCAGTTGCCATAATGCACTCATATTAAAAAAAGGGATTATATAGTCGATCTACTATAAAAGAAATACAGCAATACGAGCGTACATTTTGCGCCGCTTCTGTCAGCAACCGCACAGCAAGCAAGGAAAATGGTTGCCAGTATCGCATGATCATAGGCATATCTTTTTTATTTAGGTCTGACTATACGTTAAAAGGAATGAACATTTTTCATAATACCAATATACCAGCACAGTTAACCTAGACGGCATATTTTCAATATTCAAGTTCTCAATATTCAAGTTCTCAATATTCAAGTTCTCAATATTCAAGTTCTCAATATTCGAGTTCTCAATATTCGAGTTCTCAATACTCAGGCGTTCTAGATTCGGTATTACTCACCTGACAATGGAGTATTGTTATGACTGGTCTGAATAAAAGCAGCCAACTCAGACTGTTCAGCGTTATAAGGATTTCCAAGATTAGGTACACGCTTAAAACGTCGATAGCCCCACATGTAATGACTGAATTCATCCTCGATCATTCGCTGCATGGCTTGGTTAAGCGCGTAGGCAGCAATTTCCGCATTACGGTTATATAGGGCGGGATCATCGAGCTTATAACAATAAATATCAAACCCTTGACCATCTTCACGCCGAATACAAGACAAGCCAACCAAGGCGCATTTGGTTTTGCTGGCAAGTTTGGAAGCAAGGGTGCTGGTTAAGGTCTTAATACCAAAAAAAGGCACAACCACGCCGCCTGAAGGATCGGGTACGTGGTCGGGTAACACAATACTGAAACCGCCTTGTTTAAGCGTTTTGAAAACTGCTTTCACACCGCTACCATCGGTAGGAACCAACGTAGCATTGAGCCGCGCTCGACCTTTTAGCACAAAGTTATTGGTTATATTGCCTTTCACAGGCTTATACATGATGGTTGGTGAACCAAACTGATTGAGCCAGGCGTTCATCATCTCCCACGTACCAAGGTGCGGTACGATGGCAAGCATACCATTGGGGCTGGCAAGCCCTTCTAGTAAAATGTTTTTATTATGAACGTCGCGGATTTGGGCAATACTCCATTCAGGAGACATCGCCCAGCTTTTAACAGACTCGATACTGGTTAGGCATTGGTGATAAACGATGTCCTTGGTCAGGTTTTTTTTCTGAAGGTCGGACAAGGTAGGAGCAACCAGCGCCATATTCGTATTGATAGTGCGCATAATACTGAAACTTGGAATTTTGATAATTATCCAAGCAACAAAACGTGCCAATATCTGTAGGACAGACAAGGGCACGTATTTGAAAATATGATACGGATTCATGACCATTCACACAGTAATGAATCACATAACAAGCACTGTATGAAATAATCAAACATTATCACGTCATTTATTGAGCAGGTTTATTGGTATCGGCCTGTGCTTTTTCACGCACACGAATGCCAAGATCACGTAACTGCTTGCTATCGACTTCAGCAGGTGCTTGCGTTAGTGGGCACTCAGCCGTTTTGGTTTTCGGGAAGGCAATCACGTCACGGATAGAGTCCGCGCCTACCATAAGCATAATCAGACGATCTAAACCAAAGGCCAAACCACCATGCGGCGGCGCACCGAATTTTAGCGCATCAAGTAAGAAACCAAACTTGTCTTCAGCTTCTTGCTCACCGATACCTAGGGCATCAAGTACGGCTTGCTGCATATCAAAGGTGTTGATACGTAAGCTACCGCCACCAATTTCAGTACCGTTTAACACCATATCATAAGCAATAGATAAGGCAGATTCTGGATTGTTCTTTAGCTCTTCAACTGACCCTTTAGGCTTAGTGAATGGGTGATGCATCGACGTCCAACGACCATCGTCCGTCTCTTCAAACATTGGGAAATCCGTTACCCAAAGTGGTGCCCACTCACAGGTAATCATTTCCAAATCTAGACCGATTTTTTGACGTAGCGCACCGATTGCATCATTCACAATGCTGGCTTTATCCGCGCCAAAGAAGATAATATCGCCATCTTCTGCCGCTGTACGCTCAATCAAGCTAACCAGTACATCGTTCGTCATGTTTTTGATGATAGGCGACTGTAGGCCAGATTCTTGATCCACACCATTGTTGATGCTGCTTGCGTCGTTGACTTTAATATAAGCCAAACCGCGTGCGCCATAGATACCGACAAATTTGGTATAGGCATCGATTTGCTTACGGCTTAATGATGCGCCACCTGGGATACGTAGGGCAGCAACGCGACCTTTAGGATCGTTTGCAGGACCTGCAAATACCTTGAAATCAACATCTTTCATCAAGTCGGCAACGTCAACCAATTTCAATGGAATACGTAAGTCAGGCTTGTCTGATGCGTAATCGCGCATTGCTTCGGCATAAGTCATACGAGGGAATTGCTCGAACTCAACATCCATCATGGTCTTGAACAAATGCTTGATCAAACCTTCGTTGATGTTCATGATCTCTTCTTCGTTCAAGAAAGACGTCTCAATATCCACCTGAGTAAATTCAGGCTGACGATCGGCACGTAAGTCTTCGTCACGGAAGCACTTAGCGATTTGATAGTAACGGTCAAAGCCTGACACCATTAGCAACTGCTTGAACAGCTGTGGTGACTGCGGCAAGGCAAAGAAATTACCGGGGCGTGTACGTGATGGTACGAGATAATCACGCGCGCCTTCTGGTGTTGCACGAGTCAAAATAGGGGTTTCAACATCTAAGAAGCCGTGATCATCTAAATAACGACGAATCGCTGAGGTGGCTTTGGCACGAAAAACCATACGCTCTTGCATTTGCGGACGGCGCATATCGAGATAGCGATACTTGAGGCGCAAGTCTTCTGATACGGTGGTTTTTTCGTCATTCAATGGGAATGGTGGCGTTTCAGACTTAGCCAGTACTTCAATCTCTTTACCCAACAACTCAATCTGGCCACTGGTCATCGTATTGTTTTCAGTACCTTCATAACGGCGACGTACGCGACCAGTTATTTTTAGTACGTATTCAGGACGTACCGCATCAGCAGTAGCAAAGGCTTCTGGGGTATCAGGATCGACGACTACCTGCAAGATACCAGCGCGGTCACGCATGTCTAAGAAAATCACGCCACCGTGATCGCGACGACGATGTACCCAGCCTACGACACTAATGGTTTGCTCAAGTAAGCTTTCGGTTACGGCTCCGCAATATTCGTCTCGGTATTCGCTATGCGTCATAGTGCTTTGCGTCATAATATAGTTATCCAGTTATCAGCCCAATTCAAAGTACAATAATGTAGCCATTGCCACGCAATTCAAGCTATTTGCAAAAAAAAGCAAAAACAACGCGATTCAGACAAAGGGTCATCGCGTTGGCTACAGAAGATTTGATATAAACGCATATTATGCCTAATCTGCCCTTGTTATACAACCAAATGCCGTCAATCAACAGACAGGAATATCTCGGCATTCGATGTATTTATTCAGTAGCTATCTACAGTAGCTATCCAGTAATTATTCAATCACAACTTAATAACAGTGGTACTGGATTAATATTCTCCTTTTGCTTGAAAACTCAGTCAAATGAGCGCATATCAACGAGACGCTAATAAAAACAGCTCTATTAAACTATCTACTGACATCTCTATCCATTTTAGGAATTATCATTATGCTATTTCATTCCCCCAAAAACCCGATCGAATTAAAAATATTGCACCTTAATGAAGCGCAAAAGCAGCGCCGTGAAGATTTGATGGAAGCCACGCAAGGCAAAGATGCACTTAAGCAGTTTAAAAAGGCAATGGCCAAAAAAGCAAAAAAGGCATTAAAAGCAAAATCTAAAAACAAGAAAAAAGAGGCGGATACCAAAGCTCAGGTTTTTGTTTTGGATTTTGATGGCGATATTAAAGCGACAGCCGTTAAGCACTTACGTGAAGAGATCAGCACGCTTATCAGCGCCGCAAACAAAGGTGATGAAGTAGTGGTTCGTCTTGAGTCGGGCGGCGGTTTGGTACATGGTTATGGACTGGCAGCAGCGCAATTGGTACGGTTAAAAGAGGCGGGTCTAAAACTCACCGTATGTGTGGACAAGGTTGCAGCCAGTGGCGGTTATATGATGGCGTGTGTGGCAGACAAGATTATTGCCGCACCATTTGCCGTTATTGGCTCAATCGGTGTGGTCTCACAATTGCCAAACTTCCATAAATGGCTAAAAAACCATGACGTCGATTATGAGATGTTCACCGCGGGCGATTATAAGCGCACAGTGACTGTATTTGGCGAAAACGATGCCGAAGATCGTGCCAAGTATCAAGAAGAGCTTGAGCAGACGCATGAATTATTTAAACACTTTGTCAATACCTATCGTCCAGAATTGGATGTTGCCAAAGTCGCTACTGGTGAGCATTGGTATGGTGAAGATGCATTGAAACTTAACTTGGTTGACAACTTGCAAACGTCTGACAGTTATATTTTGGCGCGTTTAGAGGACAATGAAGTGTATGCGCTACATTCACGTCAGAAGCCAACCCTAGCGGAAAAACTGGGCTTGTCTCAAGCAGCAGAAGCCACCTTGAATATAGTAGTTGATAAGCTGCCAGACGCATTAGCTCGCTTTGATTTAGACAGTCGTCTTAATATCTTGAAATAGTGATTTGTAAAATATCTTGATTGCCTCTGCTAAAAGTTATCACTGTTTTTAGTAGTTGATAGCCTAATGCTTTAAGTCTAACCTCACTAATGTTTGTATTTTGTAAAAGGCGTGTCCTAACGGGTCGCGCCTTTTTTGCTGTTTATTCACAATTGCTGTGTTATAAATGTAGGATACGAAAGACAGTATACGTACGTACACTATCAGTGTTTTATTGGAGTTTGATTAAAATAATCAATCAAAGAAAAGGAAGTCATTTATGTCTAACGATACTCTCATGTTCACCGCAACAGAGCATGGTCAAGCCATGCATGCCAAAGTCAAAGCGTTTATTGAGACGCATATTGAACCAATTGAAGCAAAATTCTGGGAAGAATGTCATAAAAAAAATCCTGATGGTAACTGGGAGAGTTGGCAGTGGCCAGAAGCCTATGACGACCTAAGAAAACAAGCTCGTGAAGCGGGTTTGTGGAATTTATTTTTGCCGAATGACACCTTGGGCGCTGGGCTCTCAGTCACTGATTATGCCCCTATTGCAGAACTGACTGGCCGCAGTTTGCTTGCGCCTCATGTGTTCAACTGTAATGCGCCTGACAGCGGAAACATGGAGCTATTGTGGCGCTATGGTACGCAAGAACAACAAGACAAATGGCTCACGCCACTATTAGAAGGTGAGACACGCTCTGTGTTTTGTATGACTGAGCCTGATGTGGCATCAAGCGATGCCACCAATATGCAAGCGACCGCGGTGGTCGATGGTGACGAAATCGTCATCAATGGTAGTAAGTGGTGGTCATCTGGTCTGGGTGATCCGGCTGTCGATGTCTTGATCGTTATGGCGTATACGGCTGATGACAGTGCGGACCGTCATCATCAGCATTCAATGGTGCTTGTGCCAGTAGACACAGCAGGCGTGACTATCAAACGTATGCTCAAAGTGTTTGGTGATTATGATGCGCCGCACGGGCACGGTGAAATCGTTTTTGATAATGTACGCGTGCCAGTCAGTCATTTTATTGGCGGGCCAGGCATGGGCTTTGAGATTGCTCAAGGGCGTCTAGGGCCAGGCCGTATTCATCACTGTATGCGTTGTATCGGCGCGGCTGAAAAGTCTTTGGAGCTTGCGGTTAAACGCGGTATGTCGCGGACTGCTTTTGGCAAACCATTGCTACAACTGGGCGGCAACTTCGAGCGTATCAGCGAGGCTCGTATCAAGATTGATCAAGCGCGCTTGCTTACGTTATATGCTGCACAAAAAATGGATGCCCAAGGGACGAAAGCGGCCCTCACTGAAATATCTGCAATCAAAGTAGTAGCGCCAACCGTACTACAAGAAGTGGTCGACATGGCCATTCAGATCCATGGTGGTATGGGTGTTTGCCAAGATACAATGTTGCCAAACTTTTATTCGCAAGCACGGGTGCTCCGTTTAGCAGATGGCCCTGATGAAGTACATAAAGCCATGATTGCCAAGTTAGAGCTAAAACGTCAGGGCTTTAGCCGCTCCTCTAAACCAGCAAAATCTTAATTACAATGGTAGTCGTACGAATTGCTAATGATATCGTCGTCTAAACCTCAGCAGAATTAAGACAGTAATAACGTCAATTGAAAATTCACTATGACTGATTGGATAGTGAGTTTTCGTCACTAACAATGTTTCTTCACTACTAGTTTCGTTACTATAGTTGCTCCTAAGTAAAATGGATACAAGAAATGATAGAGCGAGACTGGAACCAATTTTTCTTGCTTGCTGTGCCTTCGCAGACAGAGGCATCAAAAAATGAATCCCATTCTCGCTGTGCCTTTTTTATATTGGATTGATTATACTAATAAGTTATAACAATAAATGACTCCATGATAAGGAACGTCTCATGTCAACAAATAGTCATGCCGACAATACTGGCAGCAAAAACCCCCAAGCCGATAACCAAGTGTTAGATAAAGGTGGCGCGGTACGTGAGGGTGAAGAGCTTGACGCTCAAGCCGTCAGTGAATGGCTGCGCAGTCAAGGGATTGATATACAAGGTGAGCCTACAGTCACTCAATTTTCAGGTGGCGCATCAAACTGGACCTACCGTCTGCAATATGACAATGAAGAGAAAAGCCAAGACCTAATCTTGCGTCGTCCACCAAAAGGTACCAAAGCGAAGTCAGCACACGATATGGTGCGTGAATATACGGTGCAAAAAGCGCTAAAAGATGCCTATCCTTATGTCCCAAAAATGATAGCGCTGTGCACTGATGAAGACGTGATTGGCGCTGACTTCTACATTATGGAGCGCATGGAGGGCATTATCCCTCGCGCCAATCTCCCAAAAGGGGTTGATTTAGACAAAGAACAAACCCGCGCTTTGTGTACCAATGTCATCGATGCGTTGATTGAATTGCATCAAGTGGACTATGAGCAGCATCCTGACTTGATGAATTTGGGTCGCGGCGAAGGCTACTGTGTGCGTCAGATCAGTGGTTGGGATAAGCGTTATGTCAAAGCAAAGACGCCCAACGTACCAAGCTTTGCCCTGGTTAGGCAGTGGCTCAATAAGCACACACCAGCCGATAGCAAAACATGTGTGATCCATAACGATTGGCGCTTTGACAATGTGATTTTGGAGGCCAGTGAACCAACCAAAGTCATCGGTGTTCTTGATTGGGAGATGGCGACATTAGGCGACCCGTTGATGGATTTGGGTAGTGCCTTGGCGTACTGGATTGAAGAAGATGACAATATTATTATGCAACAATCACGCCGTCAGCCCACCCATTTAGAGGGCATGATGACTCGTGAGGAAGTGGTGGATTATTATCTCGAAAAAACGGGCTTAGAGGTAGATAACTGGACCTTTTATGAAGTATTTGGACTGTTCCGCTTAGCGGGTATCGTGCAACAGATTTACTATCGTTATTATAATAAACAAACCACCAATCCAGCGTTTAAGAACTTTTGGATCATCGTGCATGCGCTTCATGCTAAGTGTCTTAAATTGATTGCTCAGTATGAAGGGGAGGCGTTATTCACCAGCCGTGTGCAGCCACATTTACAGGATGCGGGCATCGACGCGGCGACCATCGAGCAGCTACCAAGTCCTGTACAAAGCGTGATCAAAAGCATTTTGCCAAAAAGCTACTTTGCACAAACGACGAATAACGCTGAAAAGTGATTGGTTTCTAAAAAAGCAACGGCTAAAAAGTCATAAAGCCGTTGCTTAACATTCGTTCTTTAAGAATAAAAAAAAGGGATTTATTTATGACAACCATACTTCTGGCGCGGCATGGTCAGGCGTCCTTTGGACAAGAAAACTACGACCAGCTCTCAGAGTTGGGAAAGACACAAGCACAAATGCTCGGTCAGCACTATGCCAACACGCAGCGCCAAATCGATGTTGTGCTTACTGGCAGTTTGGTGAGACAACAGGACTCTGCTCGATATTTCTGGGAGCGTTATCAATCGTCTCTTAATGACGAACACGTAGCGCTTGATGAGAACAACAGTAGCAACAGCAACAGTGTGCCGCTATCACCAGCGCTCAATCTTAACGATCCGGACAGTTATGTTTTGCCGCAGTTCGATGAGTTTAATCATCAAGACGTATTTGCCAAATCTGATCCTGCTTTTAGCAGTCGAGCAGCCGTTGCCGCTGAACTGGCTAAGTCAGAGACACCAAACCTGCGATTGGCGGAGTTATTTGATCATGCGATGGCGCGTTGGCACGGCGGTGACAATGACCAAGACTACATTGAAAGCTGGCCTCAGTTCAATAATCGTGCGCAGCAGGCGCTGGAACAGGTATGTACAAAAGTAGTTAATCTCAATTTGGATCGTGATAGTACGGTATTGGTTTTTACCTCAGGCGGTGTCATTGCGGCGATTACGGCACAGTTATTAAAACAAGGCAGTCAGACGGCGTATCAGTTGAATAAAACGCTAGTCAATACAGGCGTGACGTCTTTGACCTTAAAAGGTGACCGTGTTCGACTACTGTCTTTGAACGAATACAGTCATTTATTTTCTGAAGGCAAGCAGTTTGTCACGTGGCGATAAGTGGGTGAAGGATTTATTTTCATAACGGACAAACCCAATCTGTAGATTTGCGCTATTATAGACTATCGACTTTATCCCATATCGATAAAAAAGGATCGTCTATGCAAAGTAAATTGATACATTCAGTATTCAAAAGTGCCAATAAAAGCAAAAATCAGCTGTTTAGCGCTGTACAGCCATCACGTTATTTACAGGACTTGAGTAAACAGCAAGCTGGTCAAAATAAAACGGTACTTATCACGGGTGCCAGTTCGGGTTTGGGTGAAGGGATGGCAAGACTCTTTGCCAAACTGGGTTATAATTTGGCTATTTGTGCGCGCCGCGTCGATCGTTTAGAAGCTCTACAGTCGGAGCTTATGGCAGAATATCCTAATATCCGCGTCGAGTATCGTACGCTTGATGTCAGTGATTATGAGGCTATTTTTGCAGTGTTTGACGCTTTTGCCAAAGATTTTGGCACCATTGATCGGGTAGTCGTCAATGCAGGAATTGGGGACAGCCGCCGTATTGGTAAAGGTCGTTTTGATACCAACCGCCGCACGGTAGAAATTAACTTCATATCAGCATTGGCACAATGTGAAGCGGCAATGAATATCTTTCGCGCCCAAAACAGCGGTCATCTGGTGGTGATATCTAGTATGTCAGCGCTGCGTGGATTGCCTAAGCATTTGACCGCTTATGGCGCTAGTAAAGCTGGAATTGCCCACTTAGCAGAAGGCATTCGGGCCGATATGCTCTTGACCAAACTGCCGATTACAGTATCTACCATTTATCCGGGTTATATTCGTACTGAAATCAATGAAAACGCCAAGCCATTGCCGTTTGAAGTGGATGCAGAAACAGGAACCAAAGCCATCGTGGCAGCGATTGAGGCAGGCGTAGATGAAGCGTGCGTGCCAAGCTTACCCTGGTCGATTGTGGGTCAGGCGATGAAGCGTCTGCCGCTACAAGTGATCAATCGCGTTAGTTAGGGCATGTCCTCATTTGTAGTCCATTTAGATAACTATCGCTTGAATTGAGGACACACCCTAGTACAAGCACCACAAAAACCAACCAATAAGAAGCCCACTATATTAGCGATAGTGGGCTTTTATTTTTACGGCTTGTTCTAAAATGACAACATACGTATTACGTCATTTGAGGATTGTCTAACATATGTTGTTCACGTAGCTTTTGACGCAGCACTTTACCGACATTGCTCTTTGGTAGTTCGCTGACAAATTCGATATGACGCGGACATTTGTAACCAGTCAAATTGTCCAATGCAAACTCTTTAATATCTTCTCGGGTCACATTGTTGTCTCTAGGAATGACATAGATTTTGACAGCCTCGCCTTGATTTTCATCAGGGATACCGATTACCGCACAATCAATAATGCCATCACAATCGAGCATCACAGACTCGATCTCATTTGGAAAGACATTAAAGCCTGATACCAGTATCATGTCTTTTTTGCGGTCGAGTAGGGTGAAGTAGCCTTTGTCATTCATACTAACAATATCACCCGTACGGAAATAACCATCGCTGGTAAATATGTTGGTGTTGTCTTTATTAAAGTAACCTGACATGACATTCGGCCCTTTAATACACATCTCACCCGCTTGATTACATGCAACACGCTTGCCATTGTCATCGACAACAATGATATCGACGCCCGGTACGGGTAAGCCAATAGAACCATTAAACTTGCGATCAGTCACGATATTGGCAGTACCAGCCGCAACGCCCTCGGTCATGCCCCAACCTTCAATCATAGGACAGCCAGTCACCTTTAACCAACGTGCCGCAGTTTGCTCCGTGGCTGCCATACCACCCGCTTGGGTAATACTTAATGGACCAAAATCTAAATCTTTAAAGTTTGGCTGATCAAGTAATGCCTTAAACAACGTATTGACGCCAGGGAAAATGTGGAACGGCTGTTTTGATAAGGTTTTAACAAAGCCCGGCATATCGCGTGGATTTGGTACTAAGACAAAAGTATAGCCCGAGCGCATACCTAGTAAACTCAGTGAAAAAGCAAAAATATGATAGAGCGGCAAAGCCATGACCATATTGATATATACCTCATTAATCTCTGAGGTAATAGGGCGATACCACGCTTCTGCCATCATTGCAGAAGACGCGATGTTGCGCTGAGTTAATATCGTGCCCTGAGATAGACCTGTCGTACCGCCCGTATATTGCAATATACCTAATTGATCCAAGCTCATTTGGGGCGCTTGGAAAGGTAAGCTTTTGCCTTTTTTGAGTACGTCAGGGAACTTGGTGACATTATACTTAGGGTCATTCAGATTATATTTGGGTACTAAGCGTTTGACCTGACGGATAACCGTATTGACCAAAATACCTTTGAGGCCCATCATATCGCCCATTTTTGACAAAATAATGCGCTTAATATTGGTCTCTTCAATGACCTGTTCTAGGGCTTGAGCGAAGTTGTCAACGACAAAAATTGCCTGAGCACCCGAGTCATTTAATTGATGACGCAGCTCGCGACCTGTATACAGTGGGTTAACAGGCGTACAGACATAGCCTGCGCGTAAGATACCAATCATGATCGGCAGGTACTGGGGGACGTTTGGCATCATGAGAGCCACGACGCTGCCTTTAGGTAGGTTTTGAGATTGTAACCATGCTGCTATGGCAAGTGATGCTTTATCAACATCACCATAAGTATGCGTAACACCCATACAGACAGTCATAGGATGCATACGAAAGCGATCAAAGCACTCTTCATACAGTTCTATCAGGCTTCCATATTGATCAGGGTTAATCGTCTTGGGTACGTTTTTGGGATATTGAGCGAGCCAAGGTTTATCTACTGTCATGCGTAGCGTCCTTAAATTAAGATAAGTTAAGGGTCTATAAAAAGTTAGTCACATCCATGTCAACAATAAGAGTCCTTGCTTTAATAGCAATAAATTGTTGAGTGCTATCCTGTCTATTCACATACTGCTAAAATATAAGAACCTTTATAAGATTTAATTGAACCACAAAGAGTAAGCACTGTAAGTAGATTAAACGGCTGATTACTATTTTTGGCGTTGAGAGCATGTCATCCAAAAAGCAGTTGTAACTTGATAAGAATCAAAAAAAACCTTCATGTAAATTACGAGAAATTATCGTGACATATTTCCGCATCACATTAACATAATGACAACCAAATCGGTTATTTTTATGAAAGAACTTGCTAGTTTATAATTAAATTTGCTTAATAAACAAATGTATGTAGCAGAGTAAACAAGCGTGAACTGAAGTCAGCTAAGTCGTTATAGGCTATTAAAATGAAATCGATACATTAATAGCCATAGGCAACTGGTATAAATTTTCCTTGCTTGCTGCTCATGCAGAGGCTAGGGAAAATTCATCCCAGTCGCTCTGACTCGCTTTTACATTGAATCAACTATAGCAACCATTTATACCTATAGAACCAATAACCGCATAAGCATAATAAGTCCAATAAACCCAATAAAAATAGCTGTCTAATAAAAGAATCATGATATCGTCAGCATTGGCATTGGCATTGGCATTGGCATTGGCATTGGCATTGGCATTGGCATTGGCATTGACATAGACAAGGTAGGTTTATACAGATAAAAAAAGCGTCCTACCTTTAGTGTAAGACGCTTTTTAATAGCGTTTCATATATGAGACAAGTTAAGAGCCGGCTAGACGCCGCTTATTAATCTTTGATTATTAAGAGTGATCTGCCTGATGCTTCTCTCGCAATTTTTGACGCAATACTTTACCGACATTGCTTTTTGGTAATTCACTGACAAACTCGATGTGACGTGGGCACTTGTAACCAGTCAAATTGTCCAATGCAAATTCTGTAACGACTTCTTTGGTTACGTTGTTGTCTGCTGGGACAATATAAATTTTAACCGCTTCACCTTGACGCTCATCTGGGATACCAATGACGGCACAATCAATAATGCCATCGCAATCGAGCATGACGGATTCTACCTCATTTGGGAAGACATTGAAGCCTGATACCAAAATCATGTCTTTTTTGCGGTCGAGCAGTTTAAAGTAACCTTTTTCATCCATACTGGCGATATCACCCGTGCGGAAGTAACCATCACTGGTAAAGTCGTCGCTATTGTCTCTATTGAGGTAACCTGACGTGACGTTTGGTCCTTTGATGCACATCTCACCTGCTTGATTAACACCCACACGTTCGCCATTTTCATCAATCAAAATGATGTCAACACTAGGCACGGGTAAGCCAATAGAGCCATTAAACTTGCGATCAGTGACGACATTCGCCGTACCGCCAGCGACACCTTCTGTCATACCCCAACCTTCAATCATGGGACAGCCAGTGATTTTCAACCAGCGTGAGGCCGTTTGTTCAGTGGCCGCCATACCACCCGCTTGGGTAATACTTAACGGACCAAAATCCAAATCTTTAAAGTTTGGCTGCTCAAGTAACGCTTTAAATAGCGTGTTCACACCTGGGAAAATATGGAATGGCTGTTTTGATAAGGTTTTGACAAAGCCCGGCATATCGCGCGGGTTCGGTACCATAATAAATGTGTAGCCTGAGCGCATACCAAGCAGGCTGAGCGAAAAAGCGAAGATGTGGTACAGCGGCAAGGCCATAACCATATTAATATAAACTTCATTGATCTCTGAGGTGACAGGACGATACCAAGCTTCTGCCATCAAAGCGGCAGACACAATATTGCGCTGACTCAGAATAGTGCCTTTAGACAATCCTGTCGTACCACCCGTATATTGCAAAATCGCTAATTGATCCAAGCTCATTTGCGGCGCTTGGAAAGGTAAGCTTTTGCCTTTTTTGAGTACGTCAGGGAATTTGGTTACTTCGTGTTTTGGATCGTCCAGCTTGTACTTAGGTATCAAGCGTTTGACTTGGCGGACAATGGTATTGACCAACATGCCTTTGAGACCCATCATATCGCCCAATTTAGACAATACAATACGCTTGATACTGGTTTCATCGACCACTTGCTCAAGCGCTTGCGCGAAGTTATCGACCACAAAGATAACCTGAGCGCCTGAGTCATTTAATTGATGACGCAGCTCACGACCTGTATACAAAGGATTGATAGGTGTACAGACATAACCGGCACGCAAAATCCCAATCATGGTCGGTAAGTACTGAGGAACGTTCGGCATCATTAGTGCCACAACGCTGCCTTTGGGCAGGTTTTGTGCTTGTAACCATGCTGCTATGGCAATTGATGCTTTGTCAACGTCACCATAAGTATGCGTCACACCCATACAAATCGACATAGGATGCATACGAAAGCGATCAAAACACTCTTCGTACAGCTCCATTATACTGCCATATTTATCTGGGTTAATGGTCTTAGGTACACCATTAGGATATTGGTTAAGCCAAGGTTTATTCAGCATCATAGTCAGCGTCCTTGAGATTTAAAATAAGTTAAAATTTTATGGTAAAGCAGTCATATCCGTGTCAACAAAACTCATCAGCGCTGACATATAGCATTGGTCGCTGAGAGAAATAAAATCCTTATTTATTGACTGGCCGCTAAATGGTTATTGCTGTTTGCATTATTCCTCGCTCACCGTTAAGGAATATGAACCAACAAATAGTGTCATGGTAAAACAAATTTTCTCTTAATAAGCATACTTTACTGTGTACTGTCCTAATATAAAAATCAATACATTTAAGCAACACATTAGCATGAAAAAAGAAGAATGTATTAATAGTAAGAAATACTGAGCAGTACATAAATAAAGCTGAAAAATACAATTTATGTGATTATAGAATATTAACACGACCGTGTTTTTGTAGCTTGAAAGTGAGTGCCAATATTATAAGAAAAGGATTGATTTATCGTGGCAAATACACAGAGTTTGGATAAAGTTAGTGCCGTAAATTCTTTCGTCATTATCCCGTTGAGATGTTGCTCGATCTCAGGGTTTTTGCTTTATGAAGGAAGGATAAGTTGCTTACTTTTATTAAAAAAGCGTCGATAAATGAGCAAAGCGCTAATTGTGCAACCAAGCGTACTACTCACGCAAATCAAAAACATTGTGATTATCTGATAACGAACGGCCTGTGTGGGATCGGCGCCAGCCAGTATTTGACCTGTCATCATACCGGGTAAGCTGACGATCCCGACGACCAGCATGGAGTTTAAGGTCGGCGTCATACCGTTGATAATGGCAGCGCGTATTGGCTCATGTACGGCTTCGAAAGGTTGAGCAGAAAGACCGAGCATCATCTCAATACGTCGATGTTGCTCATGAAACGCTTCAATCAGCTGATTGTTCGTCAGCGAAATAGCGGTTAAAGAATTGCCCAATATCAAACCCAATATGGGAATGATGAACTGCGGCGTATACCAAGGTTGGACGTTTAAAATGGCGATAATGGCTATTGTGGTCACCAATATGCCAGAGATACCGACTGCAAGTAGGGTATCAACCAACAAGCCTTTATAGTGACGTTTGACACGGTTCTTGGCAGCGCTCCCAGCAATCAGTGTCATGATGGTTAAAATGAGTAGTACTTCATACCATTGCTCGCGCGCAAAAATCCATGCCAATATTAGCCCAATAAAACTAAGCTGGACGACGGTACGAACGGCAGCGACCAATAGCGTTTTGGTGAGGGCTAAGCGTAATCGCCAAGACAAAATAAGGACGATAATCATTAAGCTGCTGGCAAGAGCAATGTCGCCATAAGTTAGAAATATTTGCATATTGTCCATACTGCGCTTAGCCACTCATGATAAAAAGGAAAAGGTTAAATAGAGGTTAAACAAGCAAGAAAACGGTATGTCAGTATCACCTTATTATCTGCGTATCTGCTTTATTTAGGACGGACTATACTAAAAAACCTACTATTAAAACCTACTATTAAAACCTATTATTCAAACCTGTTATTAAAAATCATCTCCCTAAAATATACTTTTTAACTCACCTGCTTGCATGTGCCAATGATGATCGGCCAATGGCATAATATCTTGTGTGTCATGGGTGACCCATAACAACGTCCGCCGCGAATCTGCTCGCAACCAGCACATGAGTAACTTGACTAGCTGAGCTGAGGTATCGCTGTCTAAAGCCGCTGTGGGTTCATCTAATAACAGTACTTGCGGGTTCAACTGCAAAAGACGTAGGGTATTGACCAGCTGTTGTTCACCACCGGATAGGTGAGTGGTTTGTTGGTATAAAAAATCAGGGCTGCGCTCTAAATGGGCAAGTTGGTTGATATGCCAATCAACATCAAAACGGCGATGCTGATGGGCTTGCAAACCATAAGGCATTTGCAAATTGTCAAGGACGCGACCTTCTAGCAGTTGAGGATGCTGTGCCAGTAGAGAAACCTGCGAGCGCCATGTTGTAGGAGAACTGTCATAAATACTGATGCTGTGATTGCTAGTATCGCTAATGCTAAGATCACGAGCGCCAATATTGTGAGTACCAATATCTTTAGTACAAGGGACGAGACTGTTGGAGTCGTCCTCAGCGCGCAAACGGACGTCGCCGCTGCTGAGTGGTAATAGACCTGCCAACACGCGTAACAATACGGACTTACCACTGCCAGATGCTCCTGTCAAAACGGTCACTTGTCCTGACAATAACGTGCCACTAATACCCCTTATCAAAACGCGTTTATTGACAGACAAAGGCTTATCTACCACGGAACGCTTTGTTATTTTGCTAAGCCAATCGTGACATGTGCTAGACAAAGTAGGGGCGGACGTAGAAAGGCGCTCATGACTGGGACTTTCTGTCGTAGGGCGTTTACTATGTACCCAAAGGTCGTGAAATGCTAGCATAACGCTCTTCTTAGGTATGCCAGCAGATCAAAGTCTTTATTCATCAGCATGTTGAGTGATGGCTTGCTGAATCGCATCACGCAGTTTTTGCGGCACACGAATGGGGCGCATTGGCACGGCATGAGTGGTGGCTGGATCATCATTAGATATGGCTTCTGCGGTTACTTGGTTTTGCACGCAAGCGATAACAATCTTGCTACGACTCAATAAGCTGTGGTTGGCATTGTTACTATTAGTAGAGTTACTATTAGCATTAGTACTATTAACAGAGTCACCATTAGCAGAGTTACTATCTGATGGGTGACGATGGATGCTTTGATAAAAGGTGATGCTGGCAGGTTTTAGATCGACTTTGTCGATACGCACATTGATGATTTCGTCTAAAAGAATGGCGCGTTTGTATTGTAAGTCGGCTTGGCTCACGACAAAATGCTGAACGTCACCCGTATCAGTCTGTAAAAAATACCCATTGATACCGAGCTTGGTAAACCAATCGCGTCGGCAGTTTTCAAAGAACACCAAATGATTGGCGTGATAAACTATACCACCGGCATCAGTATGGTTAATATAGACGTTATAGTTCGTAGCAAATAGGGGCTTAGTCGCAGTATCAGAAGTGACTTGATTGGTTGCTTTATTAATAGGGGCTGCGCTTGTCTTGTTATTCATAGTGTCTGCCATTACGGTACTTAGTAAAGAGGGTTGAGAAGGATCACTTAGTGAAAGCGACTTAATAAAAGTAGCTCAATATAAATGTGATTTAATAAAAACAATATAGTAAAGAATAATATAGGTGCCAATAAAGGCTACTCTATCTTAAGATATAAAGGCGCGCAACAGAAAGGCGCGCCTGCGTCTGCTATCATAGCCGTTTATGGGTGGCTGCATTTCACGTATTCGTATTAGCCCCGTAGTCCAATCAAGTAGTCTAATCAATCAGTATAGGATGGTTTATGCCCCGTTTTGTCAGTTTTAATATCAATGGTATTCGCGCCCGTCAACATCAGCTTGAGGCTGTACGAGAGGTCATCGATCCTGATGTGATGGGTCTACAAGAAACGAAAGTTCACGATGAGCAGTTCCCACTCAAAAACATAGAAAGCCTTGGCTATCATATAGAATACTTTGGGCAAAAAGCGCATTATGGCGTAGCCTTATTATCTAAGGTTGCGCCTATATTCGTACAAAAGGGTTTTCCGGGTGAGGATGAGGAAGCGCAAAAGCGTTTTATCCATGCCCGTTATGAGCTAGAGGGACGCGAAATCGATGTGCTCAACGGCTATTTTCCACAAGGAGAAAGCCAAGACCATCCAACCAAATTTCCGATGAAGCGCGCGTATTATGCTGATTTGATGGCTTACATTGATACGCTAAAGGCAGAAGGGCGCTCGCTTGTTATCATGGGAGATATGAACATCGCGCCAGAAGACATCGACATTGGAATTGGTGAGGCCAATGCCAAGCGCTGGCTTAAGAACAGAAAGACGTCGTTTTTGCCAGAAGAACGCGCTTGGTATAGCGATTTGATGTCGCGTGAGTTGACCGATACGTATCGCTTACACTATCCAGAGAGCACAGACTTGTATAGCTGGTTTGATTATCGCAGCGGCGGCTTCAACGATGATCCTAAGCGTGGTCTGCGTATCGATCACATCTTGTGTACTCCTGATTTAGTAGAGGCGTGCGTTGATGCAGGTATCAGTTATGAATTACGAGGTATGGAAAAACCTTCTGATCACGCCCCAATTTGGTCAGCATTTGATCTAAATAAACTCTAAACCATTTTTTATAAATAATACCAAAAACTGAATAATAAGGATTTAACGATGGCTGTTGGAAATATTGCAGTACCTGATACGATCTATCCTATCGAAGGCATTAAGTTAAGCGCCACCGCAGCAGGTGTACGCTATAAAAATCGTGACGATTTGGTTGTGATTGAGATTGCTGATACGGCCACTACCGCCGTTGTAACCACCAAAAACGCTTTTTGTGCTGCCCCTGTACGCCTATTACGCGAGCACGTTAGTAAGACCAGTCCGCGCTATTTGGTGACCAATACAGGCAATGCCAATGCAGGTACTGGCGCGGATGGTAAACGCCGTGCGACCGATATCTGTCAAGCACTTGCTAATAAAGCTGGGGTGGACGTTAGTGCCGTATTGCCATTCTCAACAGGCGTCATTGGCGAGCCTTTAAACAGCGACGCTATTATTGCCGGACTGGACAAGGCGCTTGCCAACCTATCTCCTGATCATTGGCTGGCCGCTGCGAATGGTATTCGAACCACGGATACTATTCCCAAAGTTGCTAGCCAAAAAGTTGATGTTGATGATGTCAGTTATCATGTCACTGGTATGTCAAAAGGGTCTGGCATGATACGTCCAAACATGGCGACCATGCTAGGTTATGTGGCAACCGACGCCAATATTGCCGCTGACTTGTTGCAAGAAATGCTAAGCGCCATTAATGAGCAATCTTTTAACCGCATCACGGTTGATGGAGACACCTCTACCAATGATTGTTGTGTATTAATCGCCACAGGGTCTGCCAGCTCAGACGTCATTGATAGCAAGGCGCACCCGCATTATCAGGCAGTTTTTACCACTCTAACCGAGGTGTTTGTACGTTTGGCACAACTGATCGTGCGTGATGGTGAAGGTGCGACCAAGTTTATGACCGTGAAAGTGACAGGCGGTAAGACGACGCAAGAATGCTGCGATGTGGCATACGCCGTCGCGCAGTCGCCACTGGTAAAAACGGCATTCTTTGCCAGTGATGCCAACTGGGGTCGTATTTTAGCAGCCGTTGGTTACGCTGGTATTGAAGATTTAGATACAGAGCAGGTCGATGTGTATTTAGATGAAGTAATGATTTGCCAAAACGGGGGCGTTGCGCCTGACTATACCGAAGAAGCGGGCAAGACGGTCATGAGTCGTGCTGAGATTACCATTCATATCGATCTTGCGCGCGGCGATGCCAGCGACATCGTTTATACCTGTGACTTGTCATACGATTATGTCAAGATTAATGCTGATTACCGTAGCTAGTTTTTTTTAACTCAAAATTTATTGGTATTGGTAGTGGTGTTGTCATCAAGCCAGAGCAAATATTGCTCTGGCTTTTTATGGTCTCTATCGTGGATGACTGGTTTATATGGTCATTCAATACGCTTTGTTAACATCAGTTGCAAAAGCTGACGTTACTTTACAAAGCAGTCATAGAGAGAATTAGGTTATGCGCTCTATACTAGCCTCAGTAAGCAATGACCGACGTTGTTGATATTTTGATAGAACGTAGAAGCAATTTGGCTAAGTTTTTAGTCACAGTAGCGCTATAGCAGTAACGTTATAAAACTCACTGAGTTTATAGACATTATAATAGCCACTGATATTGCTTGAGGTGTTTTGAATAGATGTCGGGCAATGAAAAACGTTTAGAACAATAAATTGAAATAAGCAGTACCGTATTTATATTACTTAACTGAGGATTTAATAATGAAAAAATTAGCACTTGCAGCATTGATGACCACTTTTGCCCTTTCAGGTTGTTCTACTATGGGTATGGATAACGAGCGTACCATGGTTGTTGAAGGCCAGCCTATGAATGTCAAAGTCGTTAACATTCCAAGTTTTGAAGTAGAGATTGCACCACGTAAAGCTGTATGTGATCTAACTGCTACTGATGGCAGCAAAGTTGAATCACAGTGCTTACAGTATCGTCAAACTTATCAGAAAAATTTCAACACTTTAAATGGTAATATCCAAGGCTTCACTTATGAGCCAAACTACCGCTATGTGCTAGATGTGCGTCAAGAAGCAGTAACTGCTGAAGGCTCTAACAAGGTTCAGCCTGTTTGGATTTTAAATGAAGTTGTGTCAAAAACTGCTGAATAATAAGTCTAGTTTATAAACAGACAGTATTGTGCGATAGCAACAATGACAGTAACAATATATAGTCAATCCAATATGAAAAGGCATAGCGAGAATGGGACTGATTTTTTGATGCCTCTGTCGGCGTAGGCACAGCAAGCAGAAAAAATTGGTTCCAGTCTCGTTATATCGTTTTTTGTATCCATTTTATTTAGAATCAACTATAGATAATAATAAAAGGCCTCTAATCTGTTAGAGGCCTTTTTTAGTGCAGCAATATGAGTGCTTTATATTAACACTGACTGAAGTTCACACTAACACCGCGAGTCGCAGTCGGAATACGATTGTCGGCATAGATGGCAAGCCCGCCACGAGCGGTTTCTTTATATTTATCAGACATATCCGCACCCGTTTGCTTCATGGTTTCTATCGCCTTATCTAATGATACGAAATGCTGACCACTGCCTCTACAGGCAAGACGCGCCGCATTGATGGCTTTTACTGCGCCCATTGCGTTGCGCTCAATACAAGGTACCTGCACCAATCCGCCAATAGGGTCACAAGTCAAACCTAGATTGTGTTCAATACCAATTTCAGCGGCGTTCAAACATTTGGCTGGCGAGCCGTTCATAATCTCTGCCAATGCCGAACCTGCCATGGCACAAGCGGAACCGACTTCTCCTTGACAGCCCACCTCAGCGCCAGAGATTGAGGCATTTTGTTTGATCAGACTACCGATTGCAGTGGCATTCAATAAGAATTTACGCACACCGTCTTGGCTATAATTGGGCAAAAAATCGCGATAATAATGCAAGACGGCGGGAATGATACCAGCAGCGCCATTGGTAGGAGCCGTGACTACTTTGCCGCCATTGGCGTTTTCTTCATTGACGGCAAGTGCGTATAAATCGACCCAATCCATGGCGGCCAATTTATCCGTCTTAGTGATGGGCTGATCTTTTTCAGCACACAATTGCGAGTGCAAATCTTGAGCGCGGCGCTTGACATCTAAGCCACCCGGTAAAATACCGCCATTTTCACAGCCTTGTTTGACGCAGTCCTGCATGACGTCCCAAATGCTGTCTAAATAGGCAAATACGTCTTCTTTATCACGAAAATGACATTCGTTCGCCAATACTAAGTCGCTGATACTGAGTCCATATTGACTGCACTGTTCTAACAGCTCTGAGGCATTGTTAAAAGGATAGGGGACACGGCCAATTGTTGGGTTGGCATGATCTTCATCTGGGTTGGTCGCATCTTCTTCATTGATCACAAAGCCGCCACCGACTGAATAATAGGTCTGCTGATAACGGGTGCCGTCTGTCAATACAGCCCGAAGCGTTAAGGCATTGGGATGATAGGGCAGGACGGTATCATCGTACCAATAGATATCTTGTTCTGTATCAAAGGCCACGGTATGCACACCTGAGATATTTAGGACTTTATCAGAGAAGATAGGCGTCAAATAGCTGCTAGTCATACGAGTATCAATAGTACTCGGCGTATGACCAAGCAATCCTAATAATATAGCGGTATCGGTTGCATGTCCTTTTCCCGTCGCTGCCAACGAGCCATAAAGCTCAATCTCCACCTTTTTAATAGCGGCTAGCTCTGCCTGCTTGGACAATGATGCTAAAAATAGATTGGCAGCCACCATAGGCCCAACAGTATGCGAGCTGGATGGACCAATGCCGATTTTAAATAAATCAAAAACGCTAATCATAATAAGTTACCGAAAATTTTAAGCGCTTTAGCATAGTGAATCCATTGCTTAAGGCACTTTTAATGAAAGTATAATAGACAGATGTCGCTCTTACCTATCAGTCATGGATAGGTACAAGGCATTGTCTATAGAAATATGGCCGTCAAAATGGGTTGGTGTTGATTGAATAATAACTTTTATTTGTTTTGAAACTCCGCTATCATGCTCTGAGTCGACAACTATGTAACATCCTGTAAGTTAGTTACTACCATAACGTACCCAAATCACAAACGATAAAGCCATTAGTAATAGAGGCTATTTAATCCTACAAATTCACTGAGTAGTAATCATCATATCAAATCATACTTTTGGTTTGTCATATTACAACATAAATGAATGAATTGGGATGGGACATTATAAATGGGAATATACAGAGTTGCTATTGATAAAAATAGATAACCATAACGTCCTCTTAATTATCTTCTCAATGGCACACCATTTTTATTTCAGCAGTTATTTTCGCCTATTATTTTCGCCAAGCTCACATAGGACAAGCGCGTATGCCATCTCAAAAAGACCCTTCAACCCCTTTAGAAAACAGCGCTAAACACCATTCAGATCATAACGCCTTAGAAGCAGCAGGCATTGACTCAGCTACTATCAGTCACTCCCATAATCCCGACTTTGAAAATGGTCGTTGGTTTCCAACATGGCGACCTTATAAAGGCGACTTGGATCGTGATCCGGTCGGTATTAATGAGTATCTACCACCATCAAAAAGTGTGCTATTAGGCATACAGCATACCTTTGCGATGTTTGGTGCGACCGTACTGGCACCGCTTTTAATGGGGTTTGATCCAAACTTAGCGATTTTGATGTCTGGTATCTGTACGGTGATGTTTTTTATCATCACAGGTGGGCGCATGCCAAGCTATTTGGGATCGAGTTTTGCGTTTATTGGGCCAGTGATCGCTGTCACGGCCTATGCAGGTGCAGGGTTCAACGCCAATTTAAATGTAGCGTTGGGCGGTATTATGGCCTGCGGTATCATCTATGCGCTCATTGGACTGTTGGTGATGAAAACGGGCACAGGCTGGA
Source organism: Psychrobacter halotolerans (assembly GCF_039680845.1). Classification (NCBI taxonomy): domain Bacteria; kingdom Pseudomonadati; phylum Pseudomonadota; class Gammaproteobacteria; order Moraxellales; family Moraxellaceae; genus Psychrobacter; species Psychrobacter halotolerans. Next base: position 347,337 of record NZ_JBDKWD010000004.1, read on the forward strand.
TTGAGCGTTTAATGCCGCCCATTGTGACGGGTGCCATCGTGATGATTATTGGTCTAAATTTAGCGCCAGTGACTATTCAAGGGGTGTCTGCCAATCAGTTCGATGCGTGGATGGCAACATTGACCGTACTACTCATCAGCGTTGTAGCGGTATTTACACGAGGGATGCTACGTCGTTTACTACTGCTGGTGGGCCTAGTGTTATCATATATTGCCTATTTTGTGATGACCAATGTACTGGGCTTTGGCGCAGCGATTGATTTTAGCGGTGTGGCCGCGGCATCATGGTTTGGCTTACCAAGTATTCATACGCCGCGCTTTGAGATGAGTGCGATTATTTTAATTGCACCTGTGGCCTTTATTTTGGTGGCCGAAAACTTAGGTCATTTTAAAGCAGTGGAGGGCATGACTAAGGCACGCGTGACACCTTATATGGGTCGCGCCTTTTTTGCTGATGGTCTTGCGACGACTTTTTCGGCAGGGTTTGGTGGAACAGGGGTAACGACTTACGCTGAAAACATTGGTGTTATGGCGGTTACTAAAGTGTATAGCACCACAATATTCGTTGTGGCCGGTCTGGTCGCAATCTTACTGGGACTGTCACCAAAATTTGGTGCCATCATCCAAACTATACCAGCGGCTTTATTGGGCGGTGCTTCTATCGTCGTATTCGGTTTGATTGCGGTTGCAGGTGTAAAGATTTGGATAGACAATCATATCGATTTTAGCAAAAACAGCAATCTTATTATTGCCGCTGTCACCGTGATCATGGGTACGGGTAATTTTAGTCTGCATATAGGCGGCTTTGATTTGGGTGGTATCGGTACCGCAACTTTGGCCGCTATCTTGCTAAATGCCTTGTTTAATCAAGGATCTGAGGCTAAAGATACCAGTAAAAATTTGGCTAAATAATCGGTCTTGATTCCGCCGTTTTTCATTAAGCCACTTTTCATTAAACCACTTTCAATTAAGTCACTTTTCATTAAGCCATGCCGCTAAAAAAGCGCTTCTCTTATTTATAGGAGAAGCGCTTTTTTTATCAAACAATAACCAATTTATTTATAGTTGCGTTTATAAAACCGTGAAAAAAATCGATAGCGACGTAGCGCACGCGGCTTAGGTTTTAGGGACCCTAAATAAATGGCAAACATGGTCAACAGCGCGCCGCTCCATTGTAACGTGTTAATCGGTTTGTCCAACCAGCTATAATCTATCACCAATGCGGCAATAGGCTCTGTCAATAGTAATAATCCAGTCAACGCCAGCGAGAGCTTAGGAATGGAGTAAGCAATTAAACCCCATGCCAAGCATTGCATCACCGTGCCATAAATCAGCACCCAGCCAATCTCAGACCACGTATTGGGTAAAATATGACCCATATCAAAAACAAACATGGGAACCATCATCGCTAAAACGCCGCCGATACTAATCAGTTGCATGAGCATGAATATGGGCGTTGGTTCCGTATCATGAGTCTTACGAATAAAGGTCATGGACGCCGCCAGCATAGCACCCGATAAGATACCAGTGATAAATCCCCAAGTGGCTGCCGTATTATGAGCAAACTCAGGACTACCAATCATAGCCACGCCCAGCATGGCTAAAAACAAACTGACAATTTGTACGATAGATTGGCGTTCATTGAAGTATAAAAACCCAATCGCCGCTAAGAAAAAAATCTGTAAACTGTTGAGCAAGGTCGAAATACCCGGGCCGACGGCATAAATGCTTTCGTGCCAAAGCGCCAAGTCTAAGCTCAAGAAGGCACCTGATAATAAGGCATATAATATTGCACGTTTGGAGCGCGGTAAGCGTTGTCCCATGACTTTTGCCAAAACGGCAAAGACGATACCTGACACCAGCAATCGCCAAAATGACATGGCCCAACCACCAATATCCACATGGGCAACAATCAAACTACCCAAACCAAATATGATACAACCAATGACTAAGCCAATAGGTGCAGAGCGTGAAGAAGCGATAGTCATAGACGGTCCTTAAATCTGTATTATTTTTTTGTTTTATCTACCAACATAGTATGAATACGACTGCTAGCACAGACCATATTGTCGAGGGTTTACACCAAAATTGAAATGTTTAAATAATAATTTATGTTCATTATTCAATGACGGTTTACGTTACTTGCTAATAAGGAAGCAGTTTATCAAAGATGGCGATGTATACAGTCGCGTCACATCCTTACAGGAATGACATTGGTGCAAACAACAGTGTTTGCTAATCTAGTGGTTTATAATGGTCTTATTTCGCCATTATTTATATCAAAACCTTTCATACCATTAGCCTAGGTTTACTTATGTTTCGACGTTCATTATCAAAACAACCCCGTTTTTTTGTATCCAATTTGCGCTTTACGGTGCGCTTCAAAAAGTCGCATTATGGTTTGGCAACGAGTATGTTGCTCGGTGCGTTATTTATCATGCCAACGGCGCAAGCGGCTAGCTGTAAAATCCCTAAAAGCTACTATAAAAACGTTTCTTGTACGGCAAACAGTGGTTATTTTTTGGCGATAAAAGACTTCGGCGCACCAGTTGCCCTGCTCAATAATAAAGGGAAAAGCGTGGTTGATTTATCACGTTATCAAAAAGTTGATGTCGACAAGCTATCAGGCGGTTTGTTGCCAGTGCAGCGTAATAATCAGGTAGGTTATCTCAATATGCAGGGTCGTGAAGTCGTTCCTGCGATGTATGATGTGCTGACAGATAGTCAAGGCTGGGCGCGTCCTGTATCTGATGGGCGAATCGTGGTAAAAAAAGACGGTAAGTATGGCGTGATTAATACAGCCAATAAAATCATCGTACCGTTTTCGGCGTCGATTAGTGACATTGATAATTATCAGGGTGGTAGGGCGCAAGTACGTAAAAATCAGGCGGTCAGTTGGCTGGATAAGAATGGTAAAACCATCAGCGAGCCTAAGCGCGCTGATAATGAGCCATCTTCCGCTCGCTCATCAGCGCCTGATACCAGCCGCAACCCATTATCGTCTGGAAAAACCGCGTCCAATCGTTTTACCACATTGCAGCCGCGTCAGCAAGATGGTAAATGGGGATACATCGATGACAACGAGGTGGTTATGATTACGTACTCATTTGATGAGGCGCGTCCATTTTCTGAGGGTTTGGCTGGCGTGCGTATTGGTAAAGATTGGGGCTTTATTAATCTTGGCGGTGAGCTTGTGATACCTTTTCGCTTTGCCAACAGCGGGGTATCGACTGGTGATCGTTACAAAGGTCAGCCAGCATTTGTATTTACAGGTGGTAAAGCTTGGATCGGTAATCTAAAGAATGGTAATAAAATGTGTGTCGACAAAGAAGGCACGGGTGTGAGGTGTGATTAGACGATAAGCACAGCCCGATATAGTCGATTCACTTTAAAAAGAATACAGCAAAGAATACAGCGATGCCGGTATGAGTTTTTGATGCCTCTGGCGTGCAAAGCGCACAGCAAGCGAGGAAATTTTATACCAGCAGAGCATTATGTCCATCGTATCTCTATTATATTGAATGGACAATATTAAACGACTGACACAAAAAAAGAGTGTAATACCTATTATGAGTAATAGGTTCTACGCTCTTTTTTATGCCAATTCATTTAGACACTCACTACTGAAAATTATTTCGCCAGTAAATGCGTGCTAATCAAATCGACCATATAAGGCTGATAGTATTCGGGAATGTCATGCGCCATTCCCTCAATCAGATGAAACTTAGCATTAGGAATGGTTTTGGCAACCACGCGCCCTTGCGAGGGAGGAATTAGCCCATCTGCGCTACCATGCAGCACGATGGTGGGCGCTTTGACTTGCTTGCTAAATCGACTGATAGAGCCTGATGCTAGAATGGCATTGAGCTGTTGCACCGTACCGAGCGGGTGAAAGTTGCGTTGATAGCGCAGTTTGGCAATTTCACGTACCATCCGCACATTGACATGGCCCGGCGTTCCCACCGTTTTCATAAACCAGACACTGTGACGTACAATATCGCGCTCAGAGTGGCTCTCAGGCCGATTAATGAGAGTATATAGCTGCTTGGGTTTGGGTGGTCGCAAAAACGCACGATTGGTCGAGGTAAACATCAAGGCCATGCGCTGTACAAGGCTTGGGTAACGAGCCGCCACAATCTGGGTAATCATCCCGCCCATAGACGCGCCAAGCAGATGAGTGGGGCCGAGGTTAAGCGCTTTAATGAGACGCGCCGTGTCTTCTGCCATGTCTGTCAGATTGTAGGCAACGGGCGCGCCTTTATTAGACAGTCCCGTTTGCAAACGCATCATCATTTTGAATTGACTGATACGGGGTAGACCCTCAATCTGGACTTTAGAGGACAAGCCAATATCGCGATTGTCAAAACGAATCACAAAAAAACCTGCATCAATGAAGCGCTTGATAAAATTATCCGGCCAAAACACCATTTGTGAGCCAAGTCCCATCACCATTAATAAAGGTGGATGATGAGGGTTGCCACCCGCTTCAACACAAAGCTCGATGCCATCTCCAATATCAATCATGGCTTGATAAAGATGTTCGCTTAGGTCGGATTCACACCATTGATGCGTACCAAATTTTTGCCACTCAGGCGTTGGCTCATGTATTGGATAGGCACTTGAGTCTTCAGCTAAATTTTCAGACAATGGGGTGTCATTGATGTCATTTGATTTTGTCATGAAATATCCTAATTAGAGAATCGTCTACTAAATCTCAAGCATCTCAAAATCAAGCTTGCCGACGCCGCACTCTGGGCAAGTCCAGTCATCAGGGATATCTTCCCATTTGGTGCCAGGGGCGATGCCTTCTTCAGGACAGCCAAGTTCTTCATCATATATCCAGCCGCAGACAATACATTCATAACGTTTCATAAGTAGTCCTATCAATCATTACCAGTGTGACAATAAAATAAATGGTTAATGTGCATATCTAGAGTGACAGTCATTGTAGCAGACTGCAAAAGCGCACGTAGTTTAGCATATAACCATTATTATATGACCAAGGTTTCGTAGTTTAAGTTTACACTTGTATATTGAGATGGATTGTCTTTTATCAAGGTCATCAGTGGCGCCTTTGCCACGACATTTGTATCAGCTGTGCTATAATACCGCCGAAAAACGCCTAGTGAGGTTTAGGAATTGCGACCACCATACGGTATGGTAAATACTGCTGTCTAAACACTCTCATTCAAAAAATGTTCTCTATAGTCGATACTCAATAAAATGAATACACGCCATTATAATGCGTGATTGAGATGAATTTTGCTTGCTTGTTGCGGCGTTGCTGACAGAGGCGGCACAAAACCTATCTCAATGACACGGTGTGTTTTATATTGACCTGACTATAAATACTGTTATCTACGCCATATAAACTAAGGGTTATTATGAGCATCAATGCTGCCACAACCACTGACCACACAACCGATTCGTCTAATACGCTCAATACGGACCATCGGTTTTGGCAAATTATTCGTACTGTGCCTGATTTTCCAAAAGCTGGCATTGATTTTTATGACATTACGCCATTACTGCGCAGCCACATTGACGATGTCATCGATGCGTTACTTGCCGCGTTGCCAGATGGGTTGATAGACGAGGTAGATTGTCTAGGAGCGGTGGAAGCGCGTGGGTTTGTCTTTGCAAGTTTGCTGGCTGGTCGTTTGGGTAAAGGTATGATTTTGTTGCGGAAACCGGGTAAATTACCACCACCTGTTGCCAATAAAGCGTATGCATTAGAATATGGCAAGGACACGCTTGAGATGCAAAGCAATCTACCACCTGAGCGCGTGCTATTGGTTGATGATATCTTAGCGACAGGCGGCACATTGACGACGGCTCATGAGCTGTGTCAATCAGCAAGTCATACCGTGGTTGGTGCCTTGGTACTACTAGACTTGGTCGATTTGCATGGCGAATTTCCAGTACCTGTTTATACGGTGTTAAAAGCTTAAACTTAGCATTTTAGACGATTGCTGTCTCAGAGTCGGCTATGGCAACAAAAAAAGCGCACTGAACCATGTCAGTGCGCTTTTATTTTATCGATTATCTAAAGCGGTTAGTTCGCTTGTTGGGTTTTTTCATAACTTTTGCAGGCTTGCTCAATCAGCTTGCGACCACTTGTTTTGGGGCTAGTGATGGTAAAGTCTTTTGTGGTCAGAATGGGTTTTTCTGATTGCCAAGATTTGATGACTTTATTGTCAGCGCCATAATCCACGTAAGCTCGCTTATAGTAACTGGCGTCTTTGCAAGAGATGAGTAATTGCTGATCGCTATGGTCAATAGCAGCGTCTTTACTTACTTTTGCCTCTTTCGTGTCGCTTTTTTGCTCAACAGGTTTTTGCGCAGGATAGGTTCTACGAATAGACACCATGATATTTTCGACAGACTTTTCATCTATGATATTGATGTCTGAGCTTTCAATAGAGCTCAAATCCAAACTAAAAATAGTTCCGTTTGGACTCTCTGACACTTTTGACCAGTTCACTGCATGCGCGCTGACTGCTAGCGCGCCTCCTGCTAATAACACTGATAGCCGTTTCATAATAAAGCCTTGCTTGTTCTTATTGAGATTGAGTCATAGTAACCAACTTACTATGAGCAGGCAAATCTCTTTTATGACTGCCTGCCTACGCCGACAGAGACTGCGAAACATTTATCTCAAAAACAGTCATCTCAGTCTTACTTATTAGTTTATAGAATAAATCGACTCTATCTACTAAGCGCTTGGATTAATTGCGCATCGTTGCCAGCATTTTTGCCAGCTCGTCACGCGCTCCGATAAACCCATCAATACCTTTTGGCAGTAAATCTTGTGTGACCGTATCTTGCTGATAAGCGGCACTAAACTCTTCACGCGTTAAGCTTACCCGAGTCATATCCGCCATATCGAGCGACATGCTGGGGGATAGCTGCTGAACCACCTCGGTATCCATTGCGGCAAGCTCATCAATAAGGTCAGGCGCGATGGTCAATAGGTCACAACCTGCAAGTGCCAATATTTGCTCTGTTGAGCGAAAGCTGGCACCCATCACTTGCGTATGGTAATTGTGCTGTTTGTAATATTGGTAAATGCGCTTGACAGATTGTACGCCCATATCATCAGAGGCGGGGACATTTTGCCGGTTTTGTTGGCGTTTTTGCCAATCTAAAATGCGACCAACAAAAGGCGATATCAAGGTTACACCTGCATCCGCACAAGCAATCGCTTGATGTTGACCAAACAACAAGGTCAGATTGCAGTGAATGCCTTGGGTTTCAAGATAGCGAGCGGCTTCGATGCCTTGCCAAGTTGCTGCCATTTTAATCAAAACACGTTCTGAGTCGATCCCTGCTTTTTGATAAGCGTCCATAAACTCCAAAGCTTTATCAATTGTCGCCTGAGTATCATAAGACAAGCGCGCATCAACTTCCGTAGAAACCCTACCGTCAATCAGTGCCAAAATATCACAGCCAATCCGTATGGTCAGCGCATCAATCACCGCGTCCACATTGCCATTATGACGGCTCATGGTTTCAGAGAGCATGCTTTGATTGTCAGGATGAATAAGCGCTTTGGTAATAAGGCTTGGGTTGGTAGTGGCATCGATAGGTTTGAGACGGGCAATGGCGGTCAGATCACCCGTATCAGCGACAATGGTGGTCATGGTGCGAAGTTGTTGTAATGCGCTCATCAGATATCCTTGTTCAAATATAAAGTTGTTTTTTTATTAATAATACAATTTGTTATTGGCTTTAAACTGTAACATAGTTTTGAGTCAGTGTTGTTTCATAGTTTGACCGTGCGTTACGGTGCCTTGGTGTCGTTAATCCAAAATAAAAGTGGTACGTACGGTCATCGTGTTCTACTGGCATAAATTTTCCTCGCTTGCTGTTCGCCAGCGTGACAGAGGCTTCGTAAAATTAATCCCAGTAGAACTTTATCCTTTTTGAAATGAATCAGCTATATGGCTTTATGAGTATGCGTCGATTTACGCTCATTTCACCCATTTACGCCCATTTACACCCATTTACACATGGGCACTGAGCACAGTTTTTGTTATAGTAGAGGCGGTCAGCGGTTTGCCTACGGCATTTACTGTTTAATGTAAGAGCAGTAGGCAGCAACCATAAAAGATAGGACTAGCAGGGCACAATATTTTTGATAGACTGGTCTCTTGCATATTAAAATTAACACAGTAATACTTAACAGATTATAAAATCTAAGAAGGATGGGCGGTAATGAGTGAGCAGTCAACAGAGCAAAACATGGATAATCCAAACCAAACCATCGCAGGCACTAGCGACACTACAACTGAAAAAGCGTTTTTGGATAACATTCGCCAAAATATTGATGCAGTAGACTGTGAAATCCAGACGCTAATCAACAACCGCGCGAAATTGGCTCAACAAGTCGCCGCGGTGAAAAAAAGCCATACCGCCAATAATGCAACTGCTGACAGTCGTAATCCTATTTTTTATCGTCCAGAGCGTGAGGCACAAGTATTAAAAGCGGTTATGGAGCGTAATGAAGGGCCAATCGCTGACGAAAAAATGGCGCGTTTGTTCCGTGAAATCATGTCGGTCTGCTTGGATTTAGAAGCGCCGCAGCGTATTGCTTTTTTAGGGCCAGTTGGCACCTTTACCCATGCTGCCGCGCTCAAACATTTTGGCAAAGCTGCTGATACGGTGCCAATGACGACGATTACGGATGTGTTCCGTGAAGTAGAAGCGGGGACAGCGATGTATGGTGTCGTACCGGTCGAAAACTCGTCAGAAGGCGTGGTGAACCATACATTGGATGGTTTCTTATCTTCTAGTCTCAAGATTATTGGCGAAGTTGAGCTACCGATTCATCAAAATTTCTTGGTCGCTGAGCATACCAAAATCGATGGTTTAAGCCGCATTTATTCGCATCAGCAATCATTGGCTCAGTGCCGTCATTGGCTCGATGTGAACTTCCCTAATGTAGAGCGCGTTGCCGTATCCAGCAATGGAGAAGCGGCCCGTCGTTTAAAAAATGAATGGCATTCAGCAGCAATTGCAGGCGATGTGGCGGTTGCAGAATATGATTTGCATAAACTGTATTCAAACATCGAAGACAACCCAAGCAATACCACGCGCTTCCTTATCATCGGTCACGAAGCCATTGCCCCATCTGGCCAAGACAAAACCTCAATTGTTGTCTCAGCACACGACAAAGCGGGCGCATTGATCGAAATCTTAAAGCCCTTGTCTTATCATAGCGTTTCGATGACCAGTATTGAGACGCGCCCTGAACGTCCTAATAAATGGGCGTATGTGTTCTTTATTGATATGAATGGTCATGTCGATGACGCTAATGTGAGCGCCGCCATCAATGATATTCGTCCATTGGTCAAAGATTTGCGTATACTGGGTTCTTATCCAAAAGCGGTATTGTAACTTTTATAAATGCCAAATTTTTAGTATTAATAGCGGTCATGACTGACATCAGCCATGACCAATAATGGATATCTGACCACAGCTAAGGATAAACCATGCAGCCTACTGAATCGACAGCGTCAAGTTTAGCACCGCTCAAACCGGCCTATGATAGTATTTTAGCGTTGGCACCGTATCAAACAGGCAAGCCAGTAGAAGAGTTGACACGTGAGTATGGCATCTCAGATGTGGTCAAACTTGCGAGCAATGAAAACCCCATGGGCTGCTCGCCGCATGTAACGTTGGCAGTGACGGAGCAATTGGGTCAGCTGGCGCGTTATCCGGATGGTAATGGCTATTATCTCAAGGAAGCGTTGGCGGATTTTAATGAGGTGAGTGTCGATCAGATTACCCTCGGTAATGGTTCTGATGATTTGCTTGATATTTTAGCGCGTAGTTTTGCAGGCGTTGATGATGCCATTGTTTATAGTCAGTATGCGTTTATCGTTTATCCGATGCTAGCAAAGATGCAAGGGGCTAAGGGTATCGAGGTACCCGCCCAGCGCTTTGGTCATGATTTAAAAGCCATGAGCCAAGCCGTTCAAGACAATCTAAATACTAAAATAGTATTTATTGCCAATCCAAACAATCCCACGGGCACACAACTTGAACACAAAGCGTTGCACGAATTTGTGGCCAGTGTGCCAAGCTCAGTATTGGTGGTATTGGACGAGGCTTATATCGAATACAGTCCTGAAAGTAACAATCGCGCGCTGTTAGATGAATTTGCCAATGTGGTCATTGTCCGCACTTTTTCTAAAGCGTATGGACTGGCGGGTCTGCGCGTCGGTTATGCCCTAAGCTCAGTGGCAGTAGCCGATTTGCTCAATCGAATTCGTCAGCCATTTAACGTCAGCCGTATTGGTCTGGCTGCCGCTGCTGCGGCCCTAAAGGATCAAGCCTTCATTGCCGATACTCGCGCAACCAACAACGAGCAAATGCGTTGGCTTGAAAAGCAGTTTGATGCGTTAGGATTGGGGTTTATCAAGTCGCATGCCAATTTTATCATGGTAGAAGTGGAGGTTGAGATGGAGGACACCACGGCTGCTGTGATTTATCAAGCATTGCTCGAGCAAGGGGTTATCGTGCGCCCATTGACAGCGTATGGTCTTCCTAACTGGCTGCGCATTACTGTTGGGTTAGCAGAAGACAATCTACGTTTGATTGATACCTTGCAATCTATCTTGAGTGAAGACTGATAGGGTTGCCAAGTGTTCTTTGAAGAACACGTCAGTCCATCAATAAATTTTATAATACGAATGCTAGATTGTTTTATCTAGGTGCTCGTTTGTACAACGGGAAAAACCGTGAGTCGTCCGCAAAAAAATCAAAAGAATAAGAATCAACCACTTATCAATACTCAGCCGCCAGTAACGAAGCACGCGTTGTTCAAGCAAGTTTGCGTGATTGGACTTGGGCTAATCGGTGCCAGCCTTGCCCAAGCTATCAAAGACAATGGCCTAAGTTCGCGTTTGGTGGCAGTCGATAGACATATGCCAAGTATAGAAGAGGCCATCAAACAAGGGCTACTGGAGGCGGGTAGCTCAAATCTACAAGATGTGATCGGTGGTAGTGATTTGATTATCATTGCTGTGCCCGTACAGGCAGTACAAGCAGTATTTGCTGATATTAAGCAGGCGATGGACGATGGACAACTTGCTGCGAATTGTATCATTACCGATGTTTGTAGCACCAAGGTCAATATCATTGAGGCGGCCAAATCTGTTTTTGATCCGCTACCAACAGGCTTGGTGCCCGCGCATCCGATTGCTGGCGCTGAGGATTCAGGATATCATGCTCGCCGCGCCAGCTTATTTGTCAATCATAGTGTCATCGTTTGTGAATTGCCCACGACCAACAAGGTAGCCATTGCTAAGCTACGCCTGTTATGGGAAGCGGTGGGCGCAAAAGTCATGCCGATGGCGGCGGACCATCATGATGCCATATTGGCACATACCAGTCATTTGCCGCACTTGCTAGCATTTAATTTGGTCGAACAGCTGGCAAGTCACGACGACAATTTGGATATGTTTCGCTATGCTGCTGGTGGCTTTCGCGATTTTACCCGCATTGCGGCTAGTGACCCTAAAATGTGGCATGACATATTTTTTGCCAATCAAAACGCCATTGTCAATGCACTTGATGAGTATGGTGTCTATTTGCAGACGCTGCGCCAGCTTATCATCGATAAAGATTCAACCGCCCTGATGGGACTTTTGGGCCGCGCGCAAGCCGCACGGCGACATTTTGGCCATATGTTAGCCAGCACCCCTTATACGGATACTTCTGCCATGTCAGCTTCTTATATTATTACGCCCAGCAACACTGTTTCTGGCACGATTGCCATTCCTGGTGATAAGTCCATCTCTCATCGCAGCATCATGCTGGGTAGCCTTGCAACGGGCGTTACCCATGTCACAGGATTCTTGGAAGGCGAGGACGCGCTTGCAACCTTGCAAGCGTTTCGCGACATGGGCGTGACTATTGAAGGACCTCATAACGGTAATTTGACCATTCATGGGGTCGGTATGAATGGCTTAAAGCCAAGCAAAACACCCCTATATATGGGCAATTCAGGTACCAGTATGCGTCTGCTTGCTGGTATCTTAGCCGCGCAACCATTCGATAGTGTGATGTTAGGCGATACCAGTTTAAATAAACGTCCAATGGAGCGTGTAGCAGCACCGCTACGTGAAATGGGTGCGGTTATTCAAAGCACAGGTCACAGCGGGACAGCGCCACTCAGCATCACAGGCCGAGACTCGGTTGGCAAGCCACTACAAGGTATCGATTATGAGCTGCCAGTTGCTTCTGCTCAGATTAAGTCCTGCTTATTGTTAGCCGGTCTATGGAGCGAAGGCACAACGACCATTACTCAGCCAGAAGTCAGCCGTGATCACACCGAGCGTATGCTGTCAGCTTTTGGTTATCCAGTCACGGTCGATGGCAATCGCATCAGTGTGAAAGGCGGCGGTACATTAACGGGTGGTGATATCGCTGTACCTGCTGATATATCGTCAGCGGCCTTTTTTATGGTGGCGGCCGCCATCAGTCAAGGTAGTGAGTTGACCTTAACGCAAGTGGGTATCAACCCGACACGTACAGGTATCCTCGATATTTTAAAATTGATGCAAGCCGATATCAGCTTGAGCAATGAGACGCATGTGGGCGGCGAACCCGTTGCAGACATTACGATTCGCGCTTCTAACTTAGTGGGTATTGAGATACCAGAGCATCTAGTGCCACTAGCGATTGACGAATTTCCAGTACTATTCATTGCGGCTAGTTGCGCGCAAGGCCGTACGGTATTAACGGGTGCAAAAGAGTTGCGTGTTAAAGAATCTGACCGGATCGCAGTCATGGCTGAAGGCTTACAAACACTTGGTATTGATTGTACTGTGACGGACGATGGCCTAATCATTGAGGGTAAGGGCATTGAGGGTAAGGGCATTGAGGGTAAGGGCATTGGGGGTAAAGGAACTGATAGTCAAAACGGTCAAATTAATAATAGCCAACCTGTCTTTGGTGGCGGTCACATCACCTCACATCATGATCATCGCATCGCCATGAGCTTTGCGGTTGCCAGCTTACGAGCATCGGAACTAATCACCATCGAAGGAGTTGAAACCGTCAATACCAGCTTCCCAGGATTTGCAGAACTTGCCAATCAAATTGGTATGGCTATTCAAGTTGATAGCATAAGTGCTTAAGACTGTACCGTTCATCCAAAATAAATACGGTCATAGCTTTCTACTGGTATAAATTTTCCTCGCTTGCTGTTCGGAGGCGTGACAGATGCTTCGTAAAATTTACTCCAGTAGCACCGTACTCTTTTTGAAGTAGATCGACTGTATAACCTATCAATGAGTGAGCCGCTTAATTCTTAAGTAGTTATCGGTAAATTTTTTAAAATTCGTGGTTGTTTTTAGCAATGTGTTGATGTCTACATAGGCATTCACACATTGCTTTTTAACTTATATCTTATCTGTAGTGACCCTGCCTTCTAACCCCTGTGTTGATATGAAAGATTCGCATAAGTTAGGAGGCGCTTTGCTCTAAAACGTTGTACTGTAATATGGCTACCCAAGACGTCACCAAAAAACCTACTGCTCCTATCCAAACCACCAGACGTGGTATTTTAACCGCGCTGAGTGCTTTTCTTATTTGGGGCATTTTTCCACTATATTTTAAGCAGCTAGCAGCCTATGATGCGACTGAGATTATCGGTCACCGTATCATCTGGACGTTTGCCTGTTTGCTTGTCGTGTTGGTAGCGACCAAACGCTGGCAGTGGATCGAGACGCTTAAACAAAATCCAAGATGGATCGCATTCTCTTTCATCTCTGGTCTGATTATCGCTGCCAATTGGCTCACGTATGTATGGGCAGTCAATCATGACCGCATTCTTGAAGCCAGTTTGGGGTATTTTATCGGACCATTGGTAGGGGTGGCGCTATCGATGATCTTATTTAAAGAGCGTTTGCGTCCTCTACAATGGATCGCCATTGGCTTTGCGCTGTTTTCTGTCGTCATTCAAGTGGTGATGATTGGGAGTTTGCCATGGATATCGCTGATATTAGCGTTTAGCTTTAGTACTTATGGTACGATTCAACGGCAAACGCCTTTGACTGCTGTTGATGCCATGTTTGTCGAAACGACGATGCTAGTGCCAATATGTCTATGGTGGTTTTGGCAGGCAGATGTGGTTAGTAGCCAGCTGAGCTTTTGGTTTAGTCCAAACATTTGGCTATTGATGCTGGCAGGCCCTATTACCTTGATACCGCTCTTGCTGTTTAATAAATCAACCAAGCAGGTCGCTTTTAGTATTTTAAGCTTTATGAATTATCTGACGCCGACCTTTATTTTCTTCTTGGCGGTGTTCTATTATAACGAACCTTTTGACTTGCATCGTTTGGCCGTGTTTGGTTTGATTTGGCTGGGTCTGCTATTATTTAGCATTGATTTGTGGCGTCATCGTCCAAGCAAAGTGTTGAAAGCTGAGCGTTTACGGGAAACGGCATTATAGTTGGTGGACTAAATATAATTGACTCTAAATAAAATGAATACAAGAAATGATAGAGCGAGACTGGAACCAATTTTTCTTGCTTGCTGTGCCTTCGCAGACAGAGGCATCAAAAAATGAGTCCCATTCTCGCTGTGCCTTTTTTATCTTGGATTGACTATACTTTAATTAAAACTCGAATGATAAAATTAGCAAACAAGGATGAAAGCATGTTTCATACCCAGTCTGATGTCGTATTTGTAAAAGGCTTGAAAGTAGAGGCGGTGATTGGCGTTTATGAGTGGGAGCGCGCGATTACTCAGCCGCTATTGATTGACATTGTGCTTGAAACGGACATTAGCCGCGCTGCCGTGTCAGATGATGTCAGCGATGCGCTGAATTATAAAGCCGTCTGCGATGATGTGAGTGAATGGTGCCAAGCAATCAAAGCAAAGCTTCTTGAGCATCTAGCTGGGCAAATTGCGGACAAGTTACTCGAAAAATACGCCAGTCAAAAAGTCACACTAAGTATTGCCAAACCGACTGCGATTAAGCAAGCGGATGCGGTCGGTGTGCAAATCACGCGACATGCCAAAGTTTCAGCCAATGATGCATAACGTGTTGGCTGATTTAAACATCAAGGCATTAGACAGATACGAGCCTGAAGTGCTGCAAACGCATGAGGTGACAGCAGTGCTGCTCGCGTTGGGCAGTAATTATCATGCCGACACGTACTTGCCGATTGCTCTATCACGTCTAGCAGAGTTAGGCGAGATAGAGCTGTCGACGGCATTTCAAAATCCTGATTTTACAGCGACGCTGGCATTGCCAAAACCTGACTATACCAATCAATGCGCCTATTTGGCCTTAAAATCGCCCCTGACATTGGCGCAGCTACAACAAACACTCAGACAGATTGAATGTGATTGTCAAAGGCAGCGTTTGACAGAGCGATCAATGTCCATAAAACAAGTGACCATGGACATTGATATATTGCTTGTCAATTTATATACCAGCTTATATATAAACAAAAATAGCCTAAGCAAAATAAATATTTCTAAATGGATTGTTATGGCAAATCGTTATCCATTTAAAACGCATGAAGCAGTAGGAATCGAAGAATTAGTGAGTCGAAGAGTTAGTGAGTCGAAGAATTGATTAAGAATGGCGATTTAGCGTAGAGAGTTAATTGCTATTTCAATTTAGCACAGGAAAAACCATCAGAGCTAGAGTAATAAAAATGCGTAAACTGTATGGTATCAGGGCGCATGCTTAGTTACGCTAAGCACAAGCCCTAATCATTAAGTAAATTTTTACTTTGACTGAGCGTCTGCCTCATCCATATCAGACCGATCAATCATGTCAAAATCCTCTAAACTTAGCTTATCATATTCTTTTTTACAAAACTCAGGATCGATTTGGCACATCGCGGCTTGTAGCTGATCGAGACGATTCTCTGACTGCTGAATATGCTCCAGCATTTTAGCAAAGGCTTCTGTGATGGGGTCTTGTGAAGAAGGATCGACACCATACGCCTGAAAAGTAGTGGTACGCTTGGTATTTGACGCCGTGTTTTTCGCCTGATCTTTATCGGTAGTACCTGATGCTTGTGCCACTTTTTCTTGCTGTTTGGCATCTTGAACTTTGGTCGTGATGGGATTGCCTCTTTCATCATGATGGTCTGAAATCATACGTGCTGCACTGCCCACCATCGTTGCATTTGCTGGTACTGGTTTGACCACCACAGCGTTTGAACCAATCTTGGCGTTTTTGCCAACGGTGAATGGCCCTAACACTTTTGCGCCAGCACCAACCGTGACGCCATCTTCTAGCGTTGGGTGACGTTTGCCATTATTCCAAGAGACGCCGCCGAGTGTGACGCCATGATACAACGTGACATCGTTGCCAATCTCAGCCGTCTCACCAATGACGACACCCACACCATGATCGATAAAAAATCGTTTGCCAATCTTGGCTGCTGGATGAATTTCAATACCCGTAACGATACGTGAGCCGTAAGAGACGACACGTGCTGCCAGTTTTTGTTCGTTATTCCAAAGGTAATGGGCACCGCGATGCAAAATAAGCGCATGAAAGCCAGGATAGGTTAGGATGATTTCTAGACTGTTACGCGCGGCAGGATCACGGTTGAACACCGCATCGATATCTTCTGTTAAATCTTTTTTGATGGTGGCAAGCGATTTGAACCATTTGGCTGGCAATGACATATAGCGTCCTATCTATTCGTCTGTAAAGTGGCGGCGCTTAGACAAAAGAGGAATTACCTCATTCTGCCGTTGCTATTATGAACCACTGTTTAATTATTATTTTGCTGAGTGTGTTGGTTGTTATTGATAATCGTATTTGTAGTCGCTACTCAATAAAATAGATACATAATACGATAGCGCGTAACGGATAAAAATTTTGCTTGCGTGTTGACTGTGCCTATCGCGATAGAGGCTTCGTGAAATTTATCCAGTTACGCTGTATTTCTTTTATATTAGCCTGACTATATATTTATATTATAAATAGAATCAAAGCGTGTTGATGCTTCAGTTTGTTAAGTTATATTTGTTAAGTTATAGCAGCTTTATATCATAAAATATAGAGATAAATGATCAAGTGAACGTGCATTAATATCTGAGTGTCAGCTTATCACTATCGACTGTATATCGATTCAATAATCAAGCGGGTATCAGTCTTTTGAAAGTTTGGCAATTAATGCGCTTAATAGCTGGTATTCCTTTTGATCAAGCTGTAGGCGTGAGCCCAGTCTGGACAATCGAGAGGGCAGTGACTTTAAGTGTTCGCTATCTGCCAAACCGCGCTGAACCATCAGATCAGTGGTACGCTGAGTAAGCTGTTGCAGTTGCTGCTGCGTAATGGCGGGCTCATCCCATTGCTGACGCAGATGCACGTCTAATGTCGTCTGAGCTACGGCGCTATCATTATCGTTCATGCTATTGTCAATTGTTTGACTATGCGTGTTCACGTAAGCAAAAATAAAGCTGGCAATAACCTGCACGGCTGAAGCGACATTTAGTACAGGGTAGGCAGGGTTGGCATCGATTTGAATATGATAATCTGCATAAGCCAGCTCTTCATTGGTCAAACCCCGATCTTCGCGACCAAATAGAATAGCAATATTTGGCGGGCTTATGGTATCGCTGGTTTGGTGCTCACTTAGCGTGTCTTTTGAATTTAAAGCAGTTTGACTGTCAATAAATTCCAACATGATTTTGGCCGCTTGCGTAGGCGTGACCACAGGTCGCGGTAAATGACGGCTACGGCTACTGGCCGCAAACACGAGCTGACAATCGGCTATAGCAGACTCAAGCGTCGGGGCGATGACTGCGGATGACAACAAGTCACTACCACCTGCTGCGTGAGACACACTAGAATCATCGATTGGGTGCTTAGGATCAACCACCGTCAAACGCGACAAGCCCATGGTATGCATGGCGCGCGCCGCTGAGCCAATATTGGCAGGCAAGGTGGTATTGACCATGACAACTTGCACACAATCGAGATAGTCGCTGGCGGTAGAGACTGATGGCGCTGATACTACGGATGATGAATCTTGACTCATTATTGTCCCAATCTTTGATGGATTTCTTGTTCAGCGCGCTGCAATGCGGCAGCGATAGCTTCTATAAGTTCAGCTTGCTCGCCGATAAGACGCTCGCGGCAACGTTCTTGCAGCTCTCTGCAAAGTTTAACCAATTGTGTGGTGCCCAAGTTGGCACTAGCGCCTTTTAGGGCATGAGCACTCTCAAACCCATTGGCATTGTCATTCTTCTGCTGAGCCACTCGTAGTGCTGCTACTCGCTCATGACTATCAGTGATATAGACTTGTATCAAATCTGCAAAGTCTTCTTCTAATAAATCACGCATTTCTTCAAACTGTTCATGGTTGATGATTTCTTCATCATTCTGAAAGTGGTTGTTGGTATTAGGCATTGCGTCCATGATCTTGTATCCATTTTTTAGAAATTAAACCATCAAATGACTATGATAAATTAACTGGGAACAAAAGACATCTTAGCTATAATGAAAATGTAAGTTATCTTCACTAACCATGGTTTTCAATTGCTGTAAGTTGTCGTCGTTAGGGTAGATGCGCCAATGTTCAGACAGGCCTACATTGGCGATCCCAAATGCTTCATAAATACTCAGACCAAGTGGAAGGCAATTGTCATTGATAGAAGCATCTGTATTGCTCAAAGCGTTGTTGGCATAACCTTGATCGGTCAAGCTTTGAGTGCCGCCATTTGGATAAGGCGCATTTTGGTTCATGTCGCTCTCTAACGCCAATAAGTCGTTGCCATCTTCGTCGTATAAGCTGCCGCCCATCGCGGGATCATAAGCACCGTCGTTGCCGCCGCTACCATAATTATCTTGCTCGTCCTGCTCGCTATTATACCCCAAGCGCGGTGCTGGTATGATATCTGCTTGCGCTGATTTGAGTAAAGGTTGCAGACGCGTGAGCAAATTGATATCACTACCATGAATTTTGATACTGATTTTTTTGAGCCAGCGCAGGCGTGCATCCACGATGCTCATCGCACTATCAAGACGGGCAAATAAACGTCCATCGCGCTCACGAATGCTGCCTTTGATAATGACCACTTCATCGACCTTCAATTGCTCTTTGACGCGGTTAAAGCGCTCGGCATAACAGCTGACTTCAAGGCGAGACGTACCATCATCTAAGGTGATCACATTGCGATTGCCAAAATTGGCGATATCTATGATCAATCCTGAAAAATAACAGCTGCCGTTGTAACCAGTATCAGTCAGTTTATTGAGGCGAACGCCTGAGGTATAACGTTTGAGCTCGTCTAAATACTCATTGATTGGATGACCCGTTAAGTAGAGACCCAAGGTGTTCTTTTCAGCCTTGAGACGATGCTTGTCTCCCCAAATCAATTCTGGTGTCATCACCAATGGCGGCGCTGCGACCACACCATCCATTTCACCGAACAAATCCATCATACCGATTTCGCGGTTTTGACGGTCTTGCTCAGCGGCTTGTACGGCATTGGGTAATTGACTCATCAATGCACCGCGAATCTCAAAAGCGGTATCGGCTGGCAAATCAGGACGCAGCGTTGCGGCAAAGTCATCGAAACAGCCAGCGCTCACTAACGCTTCAAGCGTGCGCTTATTGACCTTTTTGATATCTACGCGGCGACAAAAGTCATATAAGTCTTTAAAAGGCCCATCCGTGCGACGTGCTTCCACGATCGATTCAACTGCGCCTTCACCCACGCCTTTAATCGCACCCAGCCCATAAATGATATTGGTTGGCGTATCAGCGACAAAATGCCACTCACTGCGGTTAACCGATGGATTGACCACGCTTAAGCCAAAGTTTTCACGGCAGTCATTGATAAAGAACACCACGTTGTCGGTGTTGTTCATATCAGAGGTGAGTACCGCTGCCATAAATTCAGCAGGATAGTACTGTTTTAAATAGGCCGTTTGATAAGCCAATACGCCGTAAGCTGCCGAATGCGAGCGGTTAAAACCGTAACCGGCGAACTTTTCCATCAAGTCAAAAACGCCGCCTGATGTGACCTCATCGATGCCTTGTGAAGTGGCACCTGTCACAAAGATATCGCGCTGTTTGGCCATCTCTTCCGGCTTTTTTTTACCCATAGCGCGACGTAGCATATCAGCGCCGCCCAAGCTATAGCCTGCCATCACCTGCGAGATTTGCATGACCTGTTCTTGATAGACAATAACGCCGTTGGTGTTCTCTAAAATTGGCTCAAGATTGGGATGATCGTAGATGACTTCTTCACGGCCATGCTTACGGTCGATATACATCTCTACCATGCCAGCGTCCAATGGTCCCGGACGATACAAGGCACACATAGCGATCACGTCTTCGATATTGGTCGGTTGCAATTTGGCCAAATACTTTTTCATGCCCATGCTTTCTAACTGAAAGACCGCGGTGGTTTTTGCATCTTGTAGTAGCTTATAAGCTTTGACGTCATCTAAAGGCAAATCTTCTAACACCAAGGCGTCATTGCCTTCTTTGGCACGGCGCAGATTGATGTTTTCAACCGCGGCATTGATGACGGTTAAGTTACGCAAACCCAAAAAGTCAAACTTGACCAGCCCAACCGCTTCAACATCGTCTTTATCAAACTGGCTGACGCGATGTCCTTCATCATCACAATAAATGGCGCTAAAATCAGTGATTTTGTGCGGCGCGATGAGGACACCACCTGCGTGTTTACCAACGTTTCGGCAAACGCCTTCAAGCTTGATCGCCATCTCCCAAATCTCAATGGCGTCTTCATAATCCATATTGTCAGGATTGGAGATTAAGTCCTTAAGCTGTGGCTCTTGCTCTAACGCTTGGCTAAGGGTAATGCCGGGCGTTTTGGGGATGAGCTTAGATATCTTATTGGCCAAAAAGTAGGACTTGCTTTGTACTCGTGCCACATCGCGCACCACGGCTTTTGCCGCCATCGTACCAAAGGTGATGATCTGTGAGACGGCTTCGCGTCCATAAGTTTGCGCCACATAATCAATGACCCGATCGCGACCTTCGATACAAAAGTCAATATCGAAATCGGGCATCGATACCCGCTCAGGGTTTAAGAAGCGCTCAAACAATAGATCATAATGAATGGGGTCAAGATCGGTGATATTTAATGCATAGGCGACAAGTGAGCCTGCACCAGAACCACGTCCCGGCCCCACAGGCACACCATTGGCTTTTGCCCAGCGGATAAAGTCCATCACGATTAAGAAATAACCGGGGAAGCCCATGGATAAAATAACTTCAAGCTCATACTCTAAGCGCTCATCATATTTCTGACGAATACCGCTCCAGTTATCACTGCGCGTTTCTACAGGAAATAGCTTGTCTAAGCGATGATCGAGACCGCGCTGGGATTCTGCCCGAAAAAACGATTCAATCGTCTCACCCTCAGGTACGGGAAAGTCAGGCAATACGTTGATGCCAAGCGTCAAGGTGACATTGCAGCGCGTGGCCAAGCGTAAAGTGTTTTCAACCACCTGCGGAATGTCAGCAAACAGTTGCGTCATTTGTTCTTGGGTTTTTAGGTATTGCTCATCTGAATAGGTTTGCGGACGATTGGGATCAGCCAGTACATACGAGCCTGCGATACAAACGCGCGCTTCATGAGCGTCAAAATCGTCTTGCTCTAAAAAGCGCACGTCATTGTGCGCAATGATAGGAATATTGTGTTTGGCACCCGAGTGAATCGCCGCTTTGATAAAGGCATCTTCCCCTGAGCGATTGGTACGCTTGATGGCAAAATATAGACGATCTTGAAATTGTGCTTGCCATTCAGCAAGCAGCTCATCGGCTTTTTCTGGCATAGAGCCGACCAATGCTTGTCCGACGTCTGATTTTTCAGCAAATAAGACAATCACACCTGCCGCATGCTCTAAGATATGACGACGCTTAATAACTGGCGTGCCATGATTGACAGGGTCAGCGCGACCTTCAGTGAATCCAAGCGAGACGATACGAGTGATGTTTTGATACCCTTCATTATTCATCGCCAATAAAGTGAGGCGCGTGTCTTCATTATCCATGATGACTTCGCTGCCAATAATTGGCTTAATACCTGCGCCTAGGCAAGCGCGATAAAATTTCACTGTCGCATAAAGGTTAGACAAATCAGTTAATGCAATCGCGCGCTGATTGTCCGCTGCCGCCGCTTTGACTAACGGCTTGATGCGCACGATAGAATCGGTGATTGAATATTCGCTGTGAATGCCAAGGTGTACAAATGCCATAGAGGACTCTTACGGATGCGATTAAAAACTTTGATAACAAAATAAATTCAATATTATCAAATATTTAATCTGGTATATGAGACGAAAAACACAGAGGGAATCGTGTTTATTCGTTTTAAATCAGGTCGTTAATAATACCATTATTTGCCAATGACAACCACTGATTGAGGACAGTAATCGCTATGAGAGCGGATGTTTTCTTAAGAAGCGCGTGTGAAGTATGAGGGATTTTTATATTCATAGGAGTGACATAAACATTTGTCTTTAAGTTATTATGACAAAAACAGATTTAACGTTATTTTTTATATAATAAGGTAGGTTTAAAAGAAGTCAATGCCCGCCCAAAACGGTTATTAGATAATGAATTTTTTGAAAAGATAAAACGGTATTAATCGCCGTTTTTAAGAGTATAGTCGATCCACTATAAGAGAAATACAGCAATACTGGCGACCATTTTGCGCTGCCTCTGTCAGCAACGGCACAGCAAGCAAGGAAAATGGTTGCCAGTATTGTATGATCATATTCGTATCTTTTTTATTTAGGACTGACTATATAAAGATAAGCGAGGTTTTTTTTAAAATAAAAGGTCTTCTATAACTGACTAATTATAGAAGACCTTTTTGGTTATAAAATTTACGATCATCAAATCAATATAATAAGCTAAAAAAGCTGTCGCCACGTTATTTCCGGCAACAGCTTATGCTCCATAAAAAACCAAATCAATAACCAACCACGGCCGCATCGACAATACGCGGGTCAGATGAGCCATAAACACCATCTGGGGTAACCATAATCGACTGTGTTGAACCCATCGCGGCTTGTGGACTCACCGTATGTCCCATGGATTCTAGTTTTTTAATGGTATCTACGTTGAGCGCTTTTTCGATACGAATTTCATCCGGTAACCATTGGTCATGAATACGCGGGGCATGGGTCGCCTCAGCGATATTCATATCATGGTCGATGACGTTGGATATGACTTGCAGAACGGTTGTAATAATGCGGCTACCACCAGGGCTGCCCGTGACGATATAAGGCTTATCGTCTTTGAAGACCAGCGTTGGGCTCATAGAGGAAAGTGGACGCTTATTGGCTTCAACGGCATTGGCTTCACCGCCTAATAAACCATAACCATTGGGCACGCCTGGTTTGGCAGAAAAATCATCCATCTCATTGTTGAGTAAAATACCTGTACCGTCAGCAACCAAACCAGTTCCGTAAGAAAAGTTGAGCGTATAAGTATTGGCAATCGCATTGCCATCTTTGTCTACGACAGAGAAATGCGTGGTTTGATCACTCTCGTAGGGAAGTGGGTTGTTGGCTTTAATTGTCGACGCTGGCGTGGCTTTGTTTGGATCAATCAAGCCCCGTAATTTATCCGCGTAAGCTTGCGAAGTTAAACCACTGGCTGGCACGTCGATAAAGTCAGAGTCGCCTAAGTACTCAGCGCGATCAGCATACGCAAGCTGCATGGCTTCTGCCATTAGATGAATGGTTTGGGCGCTGTTTTGTCCGTAGTCTTTTAATGGATAGCCTTCTAAGATATTCAAAATTTGGATAATGTGAATACCACCAGAAGAAGGAGGCGGCATAGAGACAATCTCATAACCACGGTAGTTCCCTTTGACCGGTTCGCGGGCGATGGCTTCGTAGTTGGCCAAATCCTGCAAGCTCATGATCCCGCCGGCGTCATTGACCGCTTTCACCAACTTACGAGCAGTATCGCCCTTATAAAATCCATCGGCCCCTTGCGTGGCAATCAGCTTTAGGGAGCGGGCAAGCTCTGGCTGCTTTAGGCGCTCGCCGGGCTGATAGGTGCTGCCATCGGGTTTGAAAAATACCTTTTTGGTACTGGGCCATTTTTGCATGCGATCACTCAAGGCTTCTAGCGACTCAGACAACCCTGCTGTTACTTCAATGCCGTCTTCTGCCAAGGCAATCGCGGGTGCCATCACTTGCTCACGGCTCATGGTGCCGTGCTCCTCTAATGCCTTAAGCAAACCTGCAACCGTGCCCGGTACACCAACGGCGAGCCCATGATAACGAGATAAATCACTGACAGCATTTCCCTCGCCATCAAGGTACATATCACGCGTGGCGCTTTGCGGTGCTTTTTCGCGATAATCGAGTGCCACGGTTTTGCCTTGTTTGGCATCATAAATCATCATAAAACCGCCGCCGCCAATGTTGCCTGCGCGCGGTAAAGTCACGGCAAGGGCAAAGCCCACAGCGACACCAGCATCGACGGCATTACCGCCATCTTTCAAAATCTGAAGACCAATATCAGAGGCCAGCTTTTCTTGCGTGGCAACCATGCCATTTTTTGCCCAGACCGGATGATGAATGGCATCTGCAGAATAGATGGCTTGATCGGTTTTGGCTTTGCTAGTCGTGGGTTTAAGCGTGCTGGTTTTTGCGCGGGTAATGCGCTGATTTTCAGTCACAACCATCGGTGCGTTGGTCACAATCGGCAGATTAATCGCACTGGTATTAAGGGAAGTCGTACTTATCGCACCATTATTGACCGAATCTGTAGTTTCAAGCGCATGAGCGGATACGGATAGAAATAGAGCGCTACTAATAAGTAAGTTAATTGTTTTGAAGGATGTTTTGGGTTTTGATTTACTCGGCTGAGTAGCGTGACAATGGTCAGAAAAGAGTGGTGACATCGCAAAATCCTTTTTTTATGGTTGAGAAACAGTGAGCAATAATTGAGACACTTAAATAATAGCGAAAATTGCGCCTAATAGAAAATTGTTTATTAAATTCTATTTTTTATGTTCATTATTGGTTCAAATATGACTTCTTTTATTAAAATAAATCATAAGAAATAAAAAACGGCTTAAAAAGACCGTTCTAATCTTACTACATTGTAACCTTTTGTGTTATAAATACATTTGCCAACATACATCCACTATTGACTGTTTATATGAATGAAGGGATTTTTATGTCACCCAACCAAAACAATAACCACGATCAGCAGTGTAATTTTAAAAAAACACGGCATGATTCTTTGATCTCTCATAAATTGACCCTTCATAAAAACGGTTTGTCCCATCAATCGCGTAAATTATCTTCTATTGCTTACTCAGCCATGTTGCTTGGCAGTACTTCTTTGATACTTGCTGGGTGTCAATTGAGCCCAACTGCTTCATCGTCCACAGCTGCATCACATAATATGCTGGATTTTAGCATCACTGATACTGCCCAAAATCAAGCACAGGGTCGCGCATTTAATGACGCTTTAAGCGCAAAATCCGCGCATTATGATCAACTATTTAATCAAGAAAAACACCCCAATACTGAGAATCAAGCCAAATCACACTTACTCACGGCTATTCGCCAGCATTTAGCCACAGAGCATGTTGCGGTTGCGCAAGCCAATTATCACGCTGCTCCTTTTATCGATCCAGACAGTATTGACGCAGGTGCAAGCAGTTTACTAAGAACGATTATAGAAACCTATGCGTATCAGTCTGCTCTAGAAAGCGATGATGATGAGTATAGTGAAAGTAGCTATGATGAAAACGGCTATGACTATACTGACGTCGACCATGCAGACGAAGTAGTCATCGTTGAAGAAAGTACATCAGAGTCTGCGACTGAGGATGATTACGATGGCGTCGCTTACGATGGTGTTACTGAGGAAGCGTACGAAGATGCTAACGAATATGAAGCAGCAGCAATAGCGACGGCGTTAGAGGAAGCTGGCGAAAATGACGAGTCATTATATGGCGACGATGATAACTATCATGACGACGACAATTATGATGACGACGATGATAATGAAGAGGACAGCGATAATGATGACAGAAGAAATCGCATTCTCTCAGGCATGTCAGGCTTAAAGCCAAAAGGCCTGCTAAGAAACTACGAAGCCATGCAAATGGCAAAACAGCAGCCAAAAACGGTGAGCGAAGAGTATGAGGAGCCTACGGTAACCGTTGATCAGATACTAAACATGTTTCACCGTACCCCTGAGCAGATAGCAGCATCAAATGCCTATCAATATAAAAACTTAACGTTCAATAGCGTCAGTCATTATCAGCCTAAAAAGCGACAACTACAAAGCGTCTATAGCTATGACTATGTGACACCAACGATCGGCTCATCGATACAAATACCACTCGCATTCGATTTTAACAATAGCCGTATCACAGTCGATCCATCAGCTATTATGCCAATCGTAGCGCTTGTTAATCCTGAAAACACACCGTTACCCAATCAGATGGCGTCACATACGGTGAGTTTTGGTTTGCCCGATGCTATCACGTCACAATTACCGCCAGCCGTACTTTATGATGCGGTAATCTCCGCCATACAGAACAGCATGGCAGAGCTGTCACCTGATTACTTTAGTGCCGTAGACATTCGTCAGGATCCGTTTGCTAAAGAAGTGGGGGCTAGCCACGCGGTAAAAGTCTATTTTGGCAGTCAGCAAAGCGGTGAGATGATAGGTAAAGTACTCAAATATATGACGCAATCGCTCCAAAGTTATGTCGATGCCAATCCAGAAAAATACCCTGATGGCGCTGTGCTGAAAGCTGCGCTCGATAAGGCAGCGCTGTACAATAAAGGCTACCAAAGTCAGGATGTAGGGGCATTACTTCAGCTTATTGAAGCCATCGGACCGCTCTCTTTTAATCAGATCAATTACTATTATTTAGACAGCTCAGATCGTCTGCTCGCCAAGCAGCAACGTATGAATATCGGTGGCGACTTATTAGGCGCTACCACCACCGTGCTAAACCAAGTCCGCTATGACAAAGCCAGCTTTAACAATCATGTATTAACGCCTTTATTGGCCGAATCTTTTGGCGAAAATGCCAAACCTGCCATTGATGGTAATGCTTGGATGGCAGATCAGCGTCAACAAGAAGACAGACTAGCGACGGCACGTTACGCACGCTACGATTATCACGACAGTCGCTTCGATGATGAGCGTGATAACGAGGACGCAAACTACAACGATACAGATAGCGACGATGATACTGACAACAGCATAGAGATCCAATAACGCTGCCTTGTTACGTTTAAGCGAATATTTATTAAGGATAAAACATGAAAACAAATCATCAAGCCATTAAACATTGTTTGTCGTCACCTATCAAAAGCAATACCTTATTTGCTAGTGTGTTTCTGACAGGCGCGCTGTTGCTAACTGGCTGTCAATCCACCAGTCTTTCTAGTAACTCAGGCCAGTCTAGCGCCATGACTGCCAAGCAAACATCAGCGGCCGCCAAAACCGCATTGGCAACCGCGTTGCAAAAGCAGCGCCGCCAATCGTTTAGCTACCACAGCAACGTTGAGATTAATAACGATCAGCAATCTGCTGATATAGAGACAAAAGCATTGGCGGGCTCAGACTATATGGATCAATATTGCGAAGACACGCACGACCAAGCGTACGCTGATTTAATTACGCAAGCAGAAACGCAAAACAAAGATATCTTAAGTGCGGGTTATGACATTCAGCGTACGGCACTGAAAGACCGTTATCTTGAATGCAGTCAGGCTTATGAGGCGTGGGTAGACCAGCAGTCCGATAGTGACATTACGGTGCCGCCATCTTACCAGCAGTTATTTGATAATTATGACGACACACCAAAGCAGCTCGATAGCAAAAAAGCAAAGCTGCTTGACGCGTATTTACTAAAGCCGTTGTCTATCAATGCGCAAGGCATCTATCAGCCGATGGCGGGCAGGGCAACCATCCTTGCAAGTGCTCAGTATCAAGCGCGCAATCATCAAACCAGCATCAATCAGCCTATATATATCGATTTTAAGAATGGCGATATTTATCTATGGGCAGATAATTTTGCGATATTCAACGTCTCGATGTTGGACGACTCACTTGGTACAAAATGGCAAAATAAATGGCTAAAAATAGCCATTGATGATGGCACGCTGCCCAAAGGCTTTGGCGCTGAGGTGATAAAGAGTCATTTTGCGGCGATGGACCAAACGTTTGCACAAGCCCCTGTCAGTCAGTTCGATTATGTGGCGCCGAATATCTTGGCATCGCTTTCTCCCAAACTGCCCACGCATCAGCTGACCCCAATGCTTGCAAGCGATCAGATTATTCGCCGTG
Source organism: Psychrobacter halotolerans (assembly GCF_039680845.1). Taxonomy (NCBI): domain Bacteria; kingdom Pseudomonadati; phylum Pseudomonadota; class Gammaproteobacteria; order Moraxellales; family Moraxellaceae; genus Psychrobacter; species Psychrobacter halotolerans. The sequence continues at coordinate 375,655 of NZ_JBDKWD010000004.1, forward strand.
TACAAAGTGCTGAGAGCTATGAGCAGTTTTATCAAGATTATATGCGTATTTTCTATGACCGTATCAGCCAGCAATATCCGGAGCTGGTCAGCGAAAATCAGCCTGATGAAACAACCGATATTGCTTCTGACAACTTTACCAGTAAGGCTTGGGTACAGCAGATACTGGCTATGATAAAAAGCCAGATAGACAATAATGACGAGAGTGACGCGGACAAAATGAGTCCGAATGCTGAGGTGCAAGCGCTTTATGGATTTAATAAACGTGGTCAGCTCCAATGGCAGCATTTGCGTGATGAATTACCAAGTAAAATCAACGCCGTTTCTGGCACATCGAACAAGGGAATGGTCGTAGACGTGTTGCAGCAATATTCTGCAATAAGCAATAAAGACATGGCGTTTCCCAACTTGCCAAGTAATGTGCAAGTGCCGAATGCCAGTAATAGTATTGATGCGAGAAAATATGGCAAAGAGCTGATGCAATATTACCGTGAGGGCAATGGTACTTTTATGGGTAAGATGGTATTTAGTAGATTTCCCATGTCTATAGAAGGAAGTGGTGCGGTTGATTAAAAAAGGGATTAAGCTGGTAATAAATAGTCAAACATGACAATGATTTATAAAAAAAGTGCACCGTGGATACGATGCACTTTTTTGTATTGGTACACTCAGTAAGAAAAGGTCAAGAGGTTTGATATAAAATTATCTTGTGCCTATTACTTTATCTTATGTCCATTACTTCACTTTATTAATGAGTAAGTTAAATGCCTTGGCGCTGCTTGTCCTGCATTTTAAGATGTGCCGAGCCTTTATGACCCTTGCTCATTTTTTCTGCTTTCATTTTGGCCAGTTTTTCACGTTGCTCAGGTGTTAAGACTTGTGCGATGGCGTGTTGCGTTTGCATACGTTCGATAAAACGCTGTTTGGTTTTCGCCGCTTGTTGATCAGCCAAACGGTTGACGGCAGCGTTATTTAGTGTGCTTGCATTGGTCAGTGCTTGTACCTGCTGATCCATTTGCGCGCGTTCTGCTTGGTGTTTTGCACGCTCAGCTTTATAGTCGCCATGCTTTGCTTTCATGATGGCTTTGATTTGGGCTTGCTGCGTCGCTGTCAGATCCAACTGAGACATTGGGCCTCTCATACCGCCTTTTTTCATGCCATCTTTATGCTGCATTTTGCTGCTTGTTGCCGCAGTGTCGGTGGTTGCGTTGACGCTGGTACAGGCGGTAACGGTAAAGACGCTAGACATTGCCAATACTGAGCCCAATAATAATTTTTTCATCATGTTATCCTTGATTGAATGGGGTGTGGTCAAATGCACCCATAAAGTTTTTTTGCCACGCGCTATCTAAAGGGTAGAGATAGGCGAGTTGCTTGTGGTTGATAGGTGCTATCTTACGACAGTTAAAAGTTGCGAACATTTATGAAATATTAAGAAAGGTAACGTTTATGGCGTATGAATAAGAACTTGCCTGATAATATAGTCAATGAAAAAATTTAAGACGTAAGGAGACAGATGTGCCTCATGTATTGCTAGGCGATGATGACGAAGAGTTGACCCAATTACTACAAGAGTATTTGCACAATCATGGCGTGATCTGCGACTGCGTTCACGATGGCGAAGCGGTCATTGCCGCGCTTAAAGCGGCTAATAACGCAAGCAGTAATAGCAGCTCTACCAATCATGACCATAGCGCGGCTGCTTATGATTTGCTGGTACTCGATATTATGATGCCAAAAATCGATGGGCTGAGCGTGCTGCGTCAATTGCCCAATATTAGTGACATTCCGGTGATTATGCTGACCGCAAAAGGGGAGGAGATTGATCGTATTATTGGCTTAGAGCTTGGTGCTGATGATTACATTACCAAACCCTGCAATCCTCGAGAGTTGCTTGCGCGCATCAATGCGGTGATTAAACGTACCAATATGATGGTCGCAGAGCACTCGCCATTGCCAGAGAGTCGCTTGCAGCTTGATCAAAACCAGCGCGTCTGCCAGATAGATGGTGTAGCGCTACAAGTGACAGGTACAGAATTTGATCTGCTGGTTGCGCTCCTCAAACAAAAAGGGGAGGTGGTCAGTAAGACTTGGCTGTCAGAGCATGTCTTGCAGCGTGAGTTGCAGCCGTTTGATCGCAGTCTTGATGTCCATGTTTCGCGCCTGCGCAAAAAATTGCAACCCTTCCACGATGAGCCGATAAAAGCGGTTCGTGGTAAAGGGTATCAGCTGGTACTCTAATGAAGGACGCCTCGATAAAAAACACCCCATTTAAGATTCGAATAACGCTGTTTTGGCGTCTATTCTTGAGTCTGCTACTAACGATTTTAATGACCTCTATTTTGTCTATTACGGTTGAGCGCTGGCTGGTAGAAAAAGCGCTGACGGCACGTATGGATGTACAAATAGACACGCTGTTAATCAAGCGACAAGAGATGGTTGAGGCGCTGCAAGTCGGCGATGTGGCGGCAGTTAGACAAATGTATCGAAAAGACCGACGGCTGATGAGTCAGATCAGAGTCTATGATGAGCAAGGCGATATTATATTTCCACGTTATTTAGACAGAGACGGTCAACTCAGACAAGAAGAGCAAAAAATAAGTGATCAGCCAGAGACGCAGCTGACACCGCCCATTATAAAAAAGCCCAAAGCCGTTACTAACCCACCGCTTCGGCAAGAAGACGATACAGTATCACCTCACGAGCCGTCTTTTTTGAGTCGTTTTTTGCATCCAGCCATGCCGCGTAGCGCGACAATCGCCGATCCTGAAAATCGCCCCGAATTGGCCGATGCTACCGTTGTCTTACCTAACGCGCAGACGGTCATTATACAATTGCGTCCACACCTGCGTTTTTCAGATGTAGTAACGCTACAACGTGGCAATTTTCCCATACGTTTGCTGTTCATTCTTGTCTTCAGTGTTTTGGTCTGTATTTGGCTCAGTCGCACCTTGACTCAGCGCATTCGCCGAGTACAGAGCACGGTACACCGTATGATAGATGGCGATTATCAAGCCAATCCCAATCTGACCAAAATGGGAGACGATGAGCTGGGTTTACTGGCAAAAGACGTGGCAAAACTCTCCACGCGTCTGGCTGATAGTGAGCTGGCACGCAAGCAGATGCTCAGTGATATATCGCATGAGCTGCGCTCACCATTGGCACGTCTCGATGTCGCCACTGAGCTGACGCGCGACTTTGCCCCCAATGCCGACCGTTACCTTGACCGCATTGATAAAGAGTCTGCTCGCATGAATGAGCTGATTGAGCAAATCATTCACATCCAATCGCTACAAATGCAGCAATATACCATTGATAATCTAGAGAATGATGTGGTGAATCTATCCGAGATTATCAGTGAAATTGGTCAAGATGTTTGCTTTGAATTTCAACATAAAAACGTGCGCTGGCAATGGCAGGCGTCAAGCACCCTAGACACAAACGTAATGGGCAATCAAGAACAATTACACAGCGCTTTGGAAAACATCATTCGTAATGCTTTTATGCATACGGCCTCTGACTCAGCGGTAATGGCGGACGTTGAGCCAACCATGATGGATGACAAGACCCCTGCGATTCAAATTCGCATCATAGACGAAGGCGGCGGCATTGCAGAGAAGGATTTAGATCGGATTTTTCAACCGTTTGTACGTCTTGATTCTGCCCGCCATCGCGAAACAGGCGGTTATGGATTGGGATTGGCGATTGTCCATGCTGTCGTGATGGCGCATAAAGGATCTATTAACGTCAGTAATCGACAGGACGGTATAAAAGGCCTTATTATGCAAATAACTTTGCCTATTGCTTATAAAGGGCGCTAACAGAGTGCAAGACACTTAGATAGAAAGCACTTAGATAGAAAGCACTTAGCAAGCGCATTTCTCGCTAAGTGTTTTATCATGTAGTCAGGGCGCTATAAAAAAGTCACCATAAAAAGCGCCAGCAAGAAAAACTTGTACCAGTCACGTATTACAAGGTCATATATCGATTTTATTGAGCATTGAGTATCGAATATAGATTATGGCGCTTTAGGCGCATCCGGCTGCATCATAGGGTCAGCATCCGCAAAAGCTTTTAGGGTGCGGCAATGCGTGTCAATCTCGACAATGTTGGGGTAAGCATTCATATCTACTTTGAAACGGCGAGCTGACGAAACCTGCGGAATCAAATAGCAATCTGCAAAGGTTGGTTGGTCACCATAGCAGAACTGTCCCCGTGTTTTACCATCAGCCAGACGTTTTTCTAACGCATCAAAACCTTCTTTTATCCAGCGACCACACCATGCCATCACGCCGTCCTCATCTACTGACAGCTCATGACGCAGGTACTGTAAGATACGGCGATTATTAATAGGATGCATATCACAACCAATCAAAGCGCTAAGCGCGCGCACGTGCATACGACCCGCTGGATCTCTGGGCAATAAAGGATTATCAGGATAGACTTCCTCCAACCACTCTAAGATAGCTGGACTTTGATATAGTAATAAATCATCCGTTTTTAGGACAGGTACTAAACCTTGCGGATTAATGGATTGAAACGCTTTTTCAAGCTGCTCATCTTGTGCCAAATTGACGGTGATATCCTCATAATCCAGCGCTTTTAAGTTCAGGGCAATCCGAGTACGATAAGAGGTACTGCTACGAAAGTAACCATACAGTGTCATCATCTTTCATTCCTTTTGTGATGTTGTCCATAAGATAAGCCGTTATAATACAAAGCGAGCCAAGTTAAACTTTTATTAGATTGATATTAAATTCACTGAGAAACTCATTCATTACGTAAATCATTTATCGAGCAAAGCATGCCAGCAGCTGACAACCTGACAAACAATTCTATGACAACCAGCAAAAATCAAAGTGGTGTCCAGTCGCTTGAAATCGGACTGTCGATATTGGATGTCCTCATCGATCATAACGAACCTATGATGTTAAAGGATGTCGCTCAAGTCATGCACATGCATCCAGCCAAGTGCCACCGTTATTTGGTCAGTTTGATTCGTAAAAACTACGCGCGTAAGCTCGACGATGGACGCTATGGATTGGGCGCTAGAGTCAATGCCTTAGGCCATACTGGCTACACTCAAAACAATGTTTTGGAGCGTCTGGCGCACATTGCTCACGACATCAAAAATACTTTAAATTGTGCAGTACAAATCGCCAAATGGTTCAATGAAGGCCCCATCATCATTCAATCGGTGGAGCCGGACAGTCCTATTAGTATCATTACTCGCATTGGTTCACGTATGCCACTGACCACGTCAGCGACAGGGCAGCTCTTTGCCAGCTACCAGCCCGATACGGTCATCGAGCCGCTGATAATGGCTGAATGGCAGATTGGAAAGGAGGCACAAGACGCAGCGCTAGCAAAAAAATGGCAGCGGTTTAGCCAATTGCAAGCCAAAATACGCACTCAAGGCTATGCCACGGTCACAGGCGATATGCTGATGGGGATTAACGCCATTACCATTCCGGTTATCTTGCCGACAAGTAGCCATTTAAAAAGCCCCCATTCAGAAGCTGCTATCAATAAAAAGTCTTTTGATAAAAACCTGCCGCTAGAATATGCCATTACGGTTATTGGCACCACCGCGCAATTGCCAATGAGTGAGCAGCACAACGTGGTGGAGCAGATACTCGCGATTGCGCAGCGTCACCAAATCGCCTAGCCATCCTTATGCGCAATGGTTGGCGTTATTTAAACAGCGCAGCCCGCGCTGGCGGCTTTGGCTTTTTCGTAGACACTATCAGCGTCCAATCCTGAGGCTTTTACTTCGTTTAGATATTGCTGTGAGCCCTCCATTAATGGCCCCCTCCAATCGGGATCATTAAGCGGGTCAGGAATATCAATCATGATATCGCCTTTTTCTTTAGCCGCGGCCATCGCTTTATCATTACTCACATCAAACACTTTAGCGACACGCATTGCCATCGCTGCGCCTGAATTATCATCAATGACTTTTTTTAGATCGTCTGGTAGGTTCTCATATTTGTCTTTATTCATGCTGATGACAAAGGTGGAATTATAAAAAGGAATGTTGGTATGCGTGTTGATCAGCTCATCTAGTCGAAACGCTTGGATGGGCTGCCACGTAAAGCTAAGTCCATCAATGACACCGCGTTGTAGGGCAGTGTAAGTGTCGCTGGCAGGCATGCCAACGGGCGCCGCACCAGTCGCTTCGATGATGTGACTGGCAACGGCAGACGGTTGACGAATACGCAGACCTTTCATATCTGCAGGTGTGCGTATCGGCTTGTCAACTGTATGCAGCGCGCCTTGACCAGTACCGATAAGCGCAAGCAGATGCGTATCTTCGTACTCGCTGGCAATCACGCCCTCGTCATAAAGCTTATGCAGAATACAGCTCTGCTGCTGAGCGCTATTGGTGATACCAGGAAGCTCAACAATTTGGGTTAAAGGAAACCGTCCTGCGGTATAGCCTTGCGCCTGCATGCCAATATCAACAATCCCTTTAGCGGTCGCGTCATAAGTGGCACCGGGTTTGCTTAGGGTAGCAGAAGGGTAGATCTCAACCTTGATACGTCCGTTTGAGTCGGCTTCGATTTTCTTCGCCCACGGTTCTAGTGCCTCGGTGTTGATGTTATCACCAGCTGTCATAAAGTGTGAAAACCGTAAGGTCGTTACAGCGTCTGCATCTGTAGTATTGGTATTGGCCGTTTGATTGTTATCAGCGCAACTCGTGACAGTCATTAAAGCGGCTAATAGTAAGCCTAAATGCATTTTTGTTTTCATCATTGAATCCTTTCATGATGGAGGAATAATCAGCGTCAGCAGTTTGTCTTATTGGAACAAGTCCTTAATGTCAAAAAGCTTACTGCTCTTTAACGTAAGTCGCAAAAGAAACAGTAAGCACAGCCATACAGTCACGTTGCATTTACTCGCCAGCAGGAGCGACTTCTTTTGCCTCGCTAAGCTCTTCACTGTGTAAAAACTGCGTATGGGCAGGCGCGCGTTTGGTACGCGACCATTCATCTAACATGTCGTGCTTGATGGCATCGGTAATCATAGAAACTTTTTCTTCTGACGTGACATCATCATAGGTCAGCTCTAAGCGATGACCGTTTGGATCAAAGAAATAAATAGAATGGAAGATACCGTGGTTGGTTACGCCAATGACATCGATACCGGCATTTTCCAAATGTTCTTTGGCCAGTAGCAACTCATCGCGGTCTTTGACCTTGAGTGCCAAGTGTTGAACCCAGCTGGGTGTATTGGGATCAAAGCCCATTTCTGGCTGATTGGGCACCTCAAAAAATGCCAATACATTGCCATTACCCGCGTCCAAAAAAATGTGCATATACGGGTCAAAGGCTTTGGTCGATGGCACATGATCTTCGGCAAATGCCAAGATAAAGTCCATGTTTAAGTGTTTTTTATACCACTCAACCGTCTCTTTGGCGTCTTTGCAGCGGTAAGCCACGTGGTGAATTTTTTCAATTTTAAAGCTCATATCAAACTCCTTTTGATAAGGCATAGCGTGAATATTAAGAGAAATGATGCTAGTACTCACAGACCAAATATCATTGTTCTAACTGCTCAAATCTAGTTCTAACCGCACAAATCTACTTTCTCTACGCCTTTTTTCTGTACTATTACTATTCGTTAAAGTCAAAGTTAATCGCAGGCAGTACTTTGCCGCGTACTTCACCAAAGCCGACACGAATGCCGTCTTTTTCGCTATAGCCTTTCATAATCACAGTATCACCATCTTCGATGAAACTGCGCGTCGCGCCACCGTCGAGCGTAACGGGTTTGGTGGCATTCCATGCAATCTCCAGCATCGAGCCATAAGAGTCAGGCGTTGATCCTGAAATGGTGCCGGAACCCATCATGTCACCAACCTCTACTTTACAGCCAGTGATGGTGTGGTGGGTGAGCTGCTGCGCCATTGACCAGTACATATATTTAAAATTGGTTTCACAAACGACCGTCGCGTTGTCCGCATTTTCGGGTAATAATTCGACTGATAAGGTGATATCAAAGCTATTATTGCTGTCCGCTTCGTTCAGATAAGCAAGCGGTTTTGGCTCTTGCGTCGGGCATGAGGTTTTAAAGGGTGCCAACGCGTCCATGGTGACAATCCAAGGCGACACTTCAGAAGCAAAGGTTTTGGCATTAAATGGGCCTAAAGGCACGTATTCCCATTTTTGTATGTCACGAGCTGACCAGTCGTTGAGCAACACCATACCAAAGATATGATCAAAAGCGTCGTCTACTGCAATCGGTTGACCAAGACTATTGCCTTTACCGACGACAAACGCGGTTTCAAGTTCGAAATCCAAACGTTTACAGGCAGAAAAAACAGGACGATCATCGGCATTGGGTTTGAGCTGACCGGATGGGCGTATCACGTCCGTGCCACTGACAATAACCGTGCTGGCACGTCCGTTATAACCGACAGGCATCTCAGTCCAGTTTGGCAGTAGAGCATTACTTGGGTCACGGAACATGGTGCCGACGTTGGTGGCGTGTTCTTTAGACGAGTAAAAGTCGGTAAAGCCCGGTACGTGCACAGGCAAATGCATGGTGACATCGGCTTGCTTAAACAACGCTTTTTGCTGCAAGTCTTGGTTATCACGCAAGGCATCGCTGTCACTAGAGAGTAGTGTTTGAATGGTTTTGCGCGCTTGTGTCCAGTTGTCTCGGCCAGAATCAATAAAAGCATTTAAAATGGGCTGATCAAAATATGAGCCGCCTGCTAAGTTTAATAAACCTTCGGCTTCAAGGACGGATAGGTCGAGTACGTGCTCGCCAATGGCAACCCCAGCACGGCGTTTGCCATCTTCGGTTTCGCTAAAGATACCATAAGGAAGATTATGGATTGAAAAGTCAGAATCGCTAGCGATATCGATAAATGAGGTGAGAGAGGTGTCAATCGTTGACATGGAATGCTCCTTGCTAAAAGTGTGTTTTTAATTACGTTATAATTAATGACTTACGAATAATGTAATTTATGCAGGGTCAGATTGCAAGTTTTTTTATATAGCGAGCACCTATGGTGTAGATGCAGCCAATCCTAAATAAAATCGACACGTCCATATTGCCTCGCTACTGGTATAAACTTTACTTACTTATTTGCTTGCTGTGCCTGTGCAGGCAGAGGATTTGTAAAATTTATCTCAGACGCACTTTATTTTTTATAGAATATTGACGACAGATCACATAAATAATGAACGAAAAAAAGGCCAAGCAAACGCTTAGCCTTTTTTATAATAATCAACGTTCTATCAAGCTATTTGACTCGATAGGTTACTCAATTAATCTTTTAAAACATCTGCCATGGCATTGGCGACGTAATCGATGTTACTGGTGTTCAGACCCGCCACACACATACGCGAGTTGGAAATCATGTAAATCGCAAACTCGCTTTGCAGACGCGCGACTTGTTCAGGCGTCAATCCGGTAAAGCTAAACATGCCGTTTTGACGAGTGATATAGTCAAAGTTGCGATTCGGAATTTTGGCTTCTAATACAGATTTGAGCTTGTAACGCATGGCTTTGATACGATCACGCATCGCATAGACTTCGCCAACCCATTGCTCATGCAAGTCGTTGTCATTCATGACGATATCGACAACACGGCCGCCATGGGATGGTGGGCTTGAGTAGATACGGCGTACAAAGGCATTTAGTTGACCAAAGACACGCTCGGTTTCGTCTACGGTTGGGCATACGACAGATAGACCGCCAACACGCTCGCCATATAGCGATAGGTTCTTAGAAAATGAGTTACTCACAAATAATGGCAGACCCATATCAACGGCTTTACGAATGGCATAAGCATCGCTGTCCATATCGTCGCCAAAGCCTTGGTAAGCAATGTCCATAAACGGAATCAATTCACGTGCTTGAATCACATCCAGCGCTTTATCCCATTGCTCATGAGTCAAATCCATGCCCGTTGGATTGTGGCAGCAAGGGTGTAATAAGACGACGTCATCTTTATTTAAGGTTTTGAAAAACGCAATCATCTCATCGAATTTGACACTATTGCTGGCTTTGTCGTAGTAAGGATAGGTGCCGACTTCAACATCAGAGCCTTCGAATATGGCAATGTGGTTGGCCCATGTGGGATCGCTGACATAGCATTTGGCGTGTGGGAACCATTCATTGATAAATTCTGCGCCAATCTTTAACGCGCCAGAACCACCGATAGTGGCGATGGTTGCAACTAAACCGTCTTTTAGGATTTGAGAATCTTTACCAAACAGCAGTTCCTGACAAGCCTTACGGTGTCCAGCTAAGCCTGCCATCGGTAAATAAGGACGCGCAGACACCGGATCAGCAATGCGTTGCTCAGCCGTTTTCACACAATCGAGTACGGGTAATACGCCGTTTTCATCATAATAAATACCAATCCCCAAATTGACCTTGTTGGGATTGTTGTCCGCCAAAAACTTTTCCATCAGCCCCAAAATCGGATCACCAGCGTAATAGTCGATACGTTCAAACATGTTGTTTCCTTATAAAGATATAGATAAAGCCGCCAAAAATCATAGAGCAAATCGTAGGCTAACTCAATATAAGATTCCGTTATCTTGCATAATTTGCCAGATAATTTAAATTTATCTGGCAGCTCTTAAGACACTGAGAGTAACGCATTGTTTATCAAACACTGCTCGACGACAAGCTTCTGCCCAGTCGCTAATGTTTAAACACGTTGTAAGTCATTAAAATGGCTCGAAAAGTAAGTTTGCAGAAATGTTTTAAAGGCGATGGTGGCAGGAGACAGCGCGCGTGAGGAGCGCTGATAAATAAAAAACTGACGCATTTTGATGGGTCGCAAAAGCGGTTTCATTTGCAGACCATTGGCGCTGACCCAGTCGATAACTTCAGGCATATAGGGTAGACAGAGCGTGATACCAAAACCTTGTCGCGTCATCTCAAGCGCGGTGGACATAAAGTTCACTTTATAACGTGCTTGCTGAATATGGGCGGCGATACGCTCATCAAGCTCTATGGTCACTTGATCGATAAAGCGACCTTGCAGGGTAATGAGGGGAATGTCCAATAAGTCTTGCCATGTGATGTCAGGCTTTTGCGCCAGCGCATGATTGGCAGGCATGACCACACAAAAGGGCAGCTGATACAAGAGATCGGCACTGATGTCGTCCTCGGTTTCTATAAATTCAAGCTCAGTACCAACGCCCAAATCCACTTCGATATCTTGTACGTGCTTGAGCAAGTTCTCTTCGGAGCAGTCCAATAATGACACGCCAATCTCGGGATATTCTTTGGCAAATTGGGCAATGACCGCAGGCATAGACGAGGCGGCGAACTGTGAAACCGCCAGCCGTACCTGACCTTGAGCCAAGCTCGTTAAACTGCTTGCCTCATTTTCAAACAACTGCATCTCATTTAAAATGCGCCGCGCTTGCGGCAATAAATGTCGTCCTACTGCTGACAAGGACAGCTGACGGGTGGTGCGGTCAAACAAGACGATGCCAAGGCTAGACTCTAGCTCTTTGATCAAGCCACTGACGGCAGATTGAGTCAAATGCATCTGATCGCTGGCACGGGTAAAGCTGCCATTGTCGGCCACTTCGATAAATGCGGTGAGTTGGCGAAGGCTGATATTCATAAGTAAACCTGATAAATAAATCATAAAAAACAATTAGTCTTATAAATAAAGCTAATCTAATATAAATACAACGTCAACAATAAAGATTGATTATCGATCGTTTTATCGCACTTTTACCCCCAATTGAAATTAAGGATGATGACAATGACAGATTTATTTGACAACCCAATGGGACTACAAGGATTTGATTTTGTTGAGTTCGCCTCACCGCAGCCTGAAGCGGTCGCTACCTTGTTTGAGCAACTTGGATTTGCGCATGTTGCCAATCACCGATCTAAAGATGTGGCCTTGTATCGTCAAGGGGACATCAACCTCATTATCAACCGTGAGCCATATAGCCAAGCCAGCTATTTTGTCGAAGAGCATGGCGCAGGCGCTTGTAGCATGGGCTTTCGCGTTCAAGATTCCAAAAAAGCTTACGAGCGTGCTATCGAAAATGGCGCGCAGCCAGTAGAGGTGCCAACAGGGGTGATGGAGCTCAGACTGCCTGCCATCAAAGGTATTGGCGGCTCACTCATCTATCTGATTGATCGCTTTAAAGAAGGCGAGACGATCTATGATGTGGACTTTGAGTTTTTACCAAACGTGGATAGAAATCCGGTCGGTCATGGTTTTAAAGTCATCGATCATTTGACCCACAATGTTTATCGTGGCCGCATGGCGTATTGGGCCAATTTTTATGAGCGCATCTTTAACTTCCGTGAGATTCGCTATTTTGATATCAAAGGCGAGTACACGGGACTGACCAGTAAAGCCATGACCGCGCCTGATGGCAAAATCCGTATTCCGCTTAATGAAGAATCAAAGCAAGGCGGTGGTCAGATCGAAGAGTATTTGATGCACTTCAACGGCGAAGGTATTCAGCATATTGCGCTGGCCAGTGACGACTTAGTAGCCAGTATCGATAAGCTAAAAGCGGCGGGCATTCCTTTAATGACTGCACCGACGGCCGCTTACTATGACATGCTAAGCGAGCGTTTGCCGAATCATGGTGAAAACATCGAAGACTTACAAACTCGCGGCATTTTACTGGATGGCACGACAGAAGACGGTACGCCGCGCCTTTTGCTCCAGATTTTCTCTGAAACCATCTTGGGAAGCCCTGTGTTTTTTGAGTTTATTCAGCGCAAAGGCGATTACGCCGAAGGATTTGGCGAAGGGAACTTCAAGGCCTTGTTTGAGTCTATCGAGCGTGACCAATTAAGCCGCGGTAAGATCGGTCAACAAGCAACGGATAAACAAGCGATTGAGACGCCATAATTTTAATGACGTCTTAAATTTTCGGTCAACTCTTCGCGTAGAAACACAATAAATGGGTAGGGCAAAGCGAGTTTGTTTTATTCGTATTTGCCCAGTCTTTATTAGCGCTATCATTTCTTACGTCAATAATAGTCAGTTCAAGGTAAAAGGGATATCGTTTGGCTGGTACACATTTTTCGTAGTCTCTGTCTGCGAAGGTACAGCAAGCAAGAAAAATTGGTATCAGCCATACATCAGCGTACTTTTATCTCTCTTATTTTAGACAGATGGATTCAACGTAAACGAATGAAGCAACAGTAACGGATCTACTGTCATAAAAGGAATACAGGCATGGAACGCCTAACACAGACTTCTAATAATAATGCGGTCAGTGCCAACAAAGTGCTTTCTACAGGACTTGGCACTGATGGCGCTCACCACGACGATTCACCTCAGCAAAAGCAGCCTTACGTCTCACACCAGCCAGATGCCGATGGCTATATTCATTATAGCGATGATGAAAATGCGATGTGGCAAGCGCTGCTGGCACGTCAAGCCAAGCAAACGCCCAACCGCGCCTGCGTAGAGTATCTACAAGGTTTAGACAAGCTGGCTTTACCATCCACACACATTCCGCAGCTCAGTGACATTGATGCTGTCCTGCAAGCCACGACTGGCTGGCAGACAGCGGCTGTGCCTGCACTGATTAGTTTTGGCAAATTTTTTAAATTGTTGGCCAATAAATCCTTTCCTGTGGCGACTTTTATTCGCAGGCTGGACGACATGGATTATATCGAAGAGCCCGATATTTTTCATGAAATCGTCGGACACTGTCCGCTCCTCACGCACCCTGCCTTTGCCACGTTTAATGAGACATACGGCAAGCTTGGTCTTGAGGCCAGTAAAGAAGAAAGAGGGTTTTTGGCGCGGCTGTACTGGTTCACTATTGAGTTTGGTTTGGTCGGTAGCAGTATGGCAGATCGCAGAATCTATGGCGGTGGTATCTTAAGCTCGCCCTCTGAGACCATTTATGCGCTTAGCAATGAGCCGCATAACGAGTCACAACATAAGCCGGAGTGCCGAGCATTTGATTTATTGGATGTGCTGCGTACACCGTATCGTATCGATCAGATTCAGCCCATTTATTATGTCATTAATGATTTGGATACGCTGTTTGATATCATCGATAGCGATATCATGGGCGCGGTCAAGCAGGCCATGTCATTAGGACTGTTTGAACCGACTTATCCTGTCAAAACCTAATAACGACTGAGCGATACCTTATTTTAATATTTTTGGTATAAATAATAGAAAAATTAAAAAGTAGAAACCATCTTTCACATGGACGTACGTGTCTCAAAAATGACACGCATTAACATTCAAAATAAAAGGATATTATCATGACCGCATTATCACAAAACAGCTGCGACGTTTGCCGTATCGGCGCACCAAAAGTCGACGACACCGAGGCGCAGGAGCTATTACAACAGATTCCTGAGTGGTCGCTGATTGAAGTTGATGGCATCAAACAATTACAGCGCCAGTTCAAATTCAAAAACTTTGTCAAAGCGATGGCATTCGCCAATCAACTCGCAGAAATCGCCGAAGAAGAGGGGCATCATCCCGGTATATTGGTAGAGTGGGGCAAAGCGACCGTCACATGGTGGTCTCATAGCATCAAAGGGTTGCATCACAACGATTTTGTGATGGCGGCTAAGACCGATCGGTTACTGGATCAGTAATCCGATTGGCAATCGCCACGCAAACTCATTAAACTTGCTCCCACTTCAATTCAACACTCAAATTCGATACTTCAATTCAATGTAGCGCCAAATGATTTTGGCGCCTTAAGGATGTGTGATGCCTCCAAAAATATTAACTCAAATTTCACCAAAGCTGGCGTTTATGATTTCGGCTGTTGTTATTGCCATCATGGGCGTTACTATGATTGGTTTTGGCTGGGTGCCTCAGCTGTCATTGATACTTGCCATCTGTGTGCTACTAGCCATTGGTTTATTTAAAGGCTTAAGCTTTGATGATATGCAAATGCAAATGGCCTCAGGGGTTATGCGCGGAATTGGTGCGATTTATTTGTTCTTCTTTATCGGTTTGATGGTTGCCGCTTTGATGATGTCAGGCGCTATCCCAACCTTGATGTATTTTGGTTTTCAGCTGATATCGCCTGAGTATTATTATATTTCTGCCTTTATATTAACGTCTATTATTGGCATTGCGCTCGGTAGTAGTTTGACGACGGCGGCGACCTTGGGCGTGGCGTTTATTGGTATGAGCAATGCCTTCGATGCCAATGTCGCGATTGCCGCAGGCGCGGTAGTATCAGGCGCGTTTTTTGGTGATAAGATGTCGCCGTTGTCTGATACCTGTACCATTGCGTCATCGGTGGTTGGTATTGATTTGTTTGAACACATTCGTAATATGATGTACACCACGGTGCCCGCGTGGATTTTGACAGTCATTATTTTTTGGTTTTTCTCAGGGCAGACGGCGGGTTCTGATCTTAGTCAAGTGACGGTCTTGCAAGGGCAGTTGATAGACAGCGGCTTGATACATGGCTATGCCGTCTTACCTTTTGTGGTACTGGTTGGATTGGCTGTTTTTCGTGTCAATGCTATCTACACCATTATCTGTACCATCGTTACCGCATTAGTGGTTACTTACGTACATAGCTCGCCAAGCGTTGGACAGCTGGGCGGTTATCTGTTTGCAGGTTATGCACCCGCTGAGTCACTAGCGTTAGGAGAAGTGGGCGGCATGTTGTCGCGCGGCGGTGTACAAAGCATGTTCTTTACGCAAGCAATTGTGATATTGGCACTCAGTCTTGGTGGTCTTTTAACAGCACTGGGTATTTTGCCTGCATTGTTGTCTGGTATTAGAGACACGTTGACCACATCGGGGCGCGCCATATTTGCTGCGGCCATGTCTGCACTGAGTATCAATGTGCTGATTGGTGAGCAGTATTTGAGCATCTTATTGTCTGGTACGGCGTTTCGTTCGACATTTGAGCGTTTGAATCTGCATCCTAAAAATCTGTCTCGCACCATTGAGGACGCAGGTACGGTGATCAATCCTTTGGTGCCTTGGAGTGTGTGCGGTGTGTTTATCAGTCAAGCGTTAGAAGTTCCTGTGCTTGATTACTTGCCATATGCGTTCTTCTGTTATTTATCGCTACTGCTGACGATATTATTTGGCTTTACTGGTATAACGATTAGCAAAAAGTCTGCTGTCGATAAAAAACTAGTGGTTGAATAAAGTGATTAACCAAAGATATTCTTGGTATCTCTGCTTCTAAATAAAATAATGACGAGTATTGTCATGCGCTACTAAGATAAGTTTTCCTCGCTTACTGTGCCTGCGCAGACAGAGGCTACGTAAAAATTATCTTAGTAGCGCTTTCGTTACTTTATGACGAGTAAGTTCTAATAAAAAAGGGTCGTGTCTTAACGAAGATACGACCTCTTTTATTTAAAGGTGTTGATCTAAATGCCTTCAAGCATCACAGTGTCTTCATGGAGTGCTACCTGATAGGCGCTCAAAGTTACTTCTTTGTCATCTAAGCATTGTCCCGTCGCAAGATTAAAACGCTGCTTATAAATAGGCGAGGCGACATAAAGCACCTCTTCATCTGTGCCTGCCTCATTCACAATCGTCGTACCGCCAATCAAACCCCGAGACAGAACATTGGCTTGACTAAATGGGTCATAATTATCAATGGCGAAAAGATCGTCTTTTTTGGTTCGAAAGATGGCAATCTGTTTGCCTTCGATCAGTGCGCAGACGCCTGTTTCCGGAATGATATCGTTAAGATGACAAATCGTGTGCTGTTTCATAGTGGTTCATCCTTAAAGTAGGGCATTATTAGGCCAGCTCAACCACTTTGATGGCTGACTTTTCAGCATCAGTGGCGGGTCTTATTTGATCGCGTTCGGTCACAAAGACAACGTTGTCATCGCCTTGCTCACTGTTGACGAAATGACGGAAGCGTTTGAGCTTTTCGGTATCGTTAATCGTCTCAGCCCACTCACAGACATAATTTTCGATGAGCAGCGCCATTTGTGCTTCAAGCTCTTCGGCAATGCCTAAACTGTCCTCAATGATGACCGCTTGTAAGTACTCAAGCCCGCCTTCCAAACTTTCGCGCCATTTTGAGGTACGTTGGAGCTTATCGGCTGTTTTGATATAGAACATAATGATGCGATCGATATATCTGACTAGGGTTTCGGTATCGATGCCAGTTGCAAATAGCTCTGCATGGCGCGGGGTAATACCGCCGTTACCACCGATAAATAAGTTCCAGCCGTTTTCAGTGGCAATCATACCAAAGTCTTTACTTTGCGCCTCGGCACACTCTCGCATACAGCCTGACACGCCCATTTTAATTTTGTGCGGTGAGCGTACGCCTTTGTAGCGATCCTCTAATCTCAAGGCGAGACCCATACTGTCATCAACGCCATATCGGCACCAGTCATTACCCACACAAGACTTGACGGTGCGTAGCGATTTACCATAAGCATGTCCCGTCTCAAACCCTGCCTGCACCAATTGTGTCCAAATGTCTGGCAACTGTTCCATACGGGCACCAAATAAGTCCACACGCTGTCCGCCAGTGATTTTGGTATATAAATTAAACTGTTTGGCGACTTGCCCGAGTACGATGAGTTTATCCGCTGTAATCTCACCGCCCGGTACGCGTGGCACGACTGAATATGTCCCGTCCTTTTGGATGTTGCCTAAATAGTAATCGTTACTGTCTTGTAGCGGTGTCAGCTCAGGTTTGAGGACATAATCATTCCAGCATGAGGCCAAGATGGACGCGACTGTCGGTTTGCAAATCTCACAACCATGACCGCGACCATGTTCGGTTAGTAGCTCATCAAAGGTTCTGATGCCATGGACGCGAATCAAGCTGTACAGGTCTTGACGAGAATAAGCAAAGTGTTCGCATAAATCATTATTGACCTCAAAACCAAGCGTGGTCAGCTGGTAACTCAGGGTGTCTTTTACCATGGGCGCACAGCCGCCGCAGCCTGTCCCTGCCTTGGTAGCTGCTTTTACATCAGCGATAGAATACGCACCGTTTTCGACCGCTGCGCAAATCGCGCCTTTACTGACGTTATAACAAGAGCAAATCGTGGCGGTATCGGGCAAATTGTCGATGCCCATTACCGGTTTTTCGACATTGGGTAGTATCAAGCTTTCGGGATGGGCGGGCAGGTCGATGTCGTTTAAATAGAGTTGCAATAGGTTATTATAATCTTCGGTATCGCCGACCAATACCGCGCCAAGCAAGCGTTTGTTATCAGCGGTGGTAACCAGTTTTTTATAAATGCCTTCTGCTGGATTTTGATACAGATAGCTCAGGCTGTCCTCGATAGCGCCATGTGCATCGCCAATACTACCCACATCAACGCCCATCAGTTTTAATTTGGTGCTCATGTCAGCGCCTGTGAACCTTTGCTCCTGATCGCCTGCAATTTGGGCGGCGCAAATACTTGCCATGCTATAACCGGGTGCCACAAGGCCAAATACCTGATTGTCCCACACCGCGCATTCGCCAATAGCATAGACGTGCTCGGCGTTGGTGCGACACTGCTCATCGATTAAAATACCCCCGCGCGTCCCCATGGTAATGCCGCATTCAGGATTGTTTTTGATGATACCATCTTGTGGTCTAATACCGGCACTAAAGACGATCATGTCGGTGTCCAGCGTGGTGCCATCGGTAAACTGCATGGTGAGATAAGTGGTATTATCGTCTGTACTATTAGCATTAGAGGAACCATCAGCATGAGAAACAATCTCTTGGGTGTTTTTACCGATTAATACGTTTACGCCGAGCGCCTCGATTTTGCGTTTTAAAATCTCACCACCAGCCGCATCCAGCTGCACGCCCATCAATTGCGGGGCAAACTCGACCACGTAAGTATCCAGGCCTAGGGTAACCAAGGCTTTTGCCGCCTCCAGTCCAAGTAGACCACCACCGACCACCACGCCTTTTTTAACGTTGGGTAATTCAGCGATTGCCAAGATATCATCCAAATCAGCAATCGTACGATACACATGACAGTGCGGATGCTCACGACCCGCAATGGGCGGTACAAAGGGGTACGAGCCTGTGGCTAATACTAGCTCGCTGTACTCAATTCGCTCGCCGGCTTCCGTCGTGATCGACCGATTGACCGAATCGATAGCCACAATCCGCTGGTTTAAATGCAAATTTATCTGCGATGATTCATAGGTAGTAAGATCGACTAAGTTTAGCTTGCTCGCGTCTTTGTGCTCAAAATAACTGGACAAGTACACACGGTCATAAGCAGGGCGGTCTTCTTCGGCAAACACATGAATCTCAAATTGTTCATGCAATCCTTGCTCAATCGCTCTTTCTACGAAATGATGACCGACCATACCATTGCCAATCACGACCAAGTTGCCTTTATTTTCAGTGATGGCCGCTTTTTTATTCACGTCTTTTGCGCTCATTGTAGTGCTAATCATACGTCTGTCCTCACTATCGCTGATAAATGACATTTAGATGCCTACTAATATTGAGCATTCAATAATTGTGCCAAGCGCCCCTAGGCTTGTGTCTGCCATCAGGGTTGGTACAAGCAATAACATAGTGAAATATAAGGACAAATCGTATGGCTCTTAACGTTATTCAAGCAAGCTATGGCCGCTTAATCAGTACCACAAAAGAGGTTGAAGACACCCCAATAAGTCAGGTAACCACCTTCCTTATGATTTTTCTGTACTGTCTGTCATAGCAAGTTATAGCACCATTGGACATATCATTGCACCAAAATAGATACTAAAACGCCCCAATTTGGGGTTGCTTGCTCTTTATGAGACGCGTCATTACTTTTGTTGTTTTTAGCAAGCGTTGATAGCTGCAAAGTTTTTTTATCAACGTCTACTATTACTTTAAACACCTGAATAAATAAGGGTTGATGTGGTCGATAAAGACAAAGGCTTGTCTTGGAGATAAGCTTTGTCAAAACAACTGGCACAGCCATTGCACCGCCTCAAATGTCTTAACGGATTATGTTTTGGACAACCAATGTTTTGTTAGCCCTAGCAGTTAACCATTTGAGGAAGCCGCCTATGTCATCGTCATCATCGAGCCCAGTTGCTCCTAATAAAGACAAGCTCAATATCCTGTCTTTTTCGGGCAAAAATAAAATCCTTCATCTAGGTTGGATGGCATTTTTTCTCACCTTTTTTGTGTGGTTCAACCACGCCCCGTTTTTGTCGGCGATCGGCGAAACCTTGAGTCTGAGCAGTGACCAAGTCAAAACCTTGCTGATTTTAAACGTGGCGTTAACTATTCCAGCGCGCGTCATCATTGGTATGTTGACCGATCGTTTCGGGCCGCGCCTTGTTTATACCGCGATATTAGCAATTGGTGCGATTCCTTGTTTTACCTTTGCTTTTGCGCAAGATTACAACACCTTGGCGCTGTCTCGTTTCTTATTGGGCTTTGTGGGCGCAGGTTTTGTGGTTGGTATCCGCTTGATGAGTGATTGGTTTCCAGCCAATGAGCTGGGTACGGCAGAAGGTATTTATGGTGGTTGGGGCAATTTTGGTTCAGCTGCGGCGGCGCTTTTGTTACCGACCATAGCGATCGGTGCTGCCGCTGTC
Organism: Psychrobacter halotolerans; assembly: GCF_039680845.1. NCBI lineage: Bacteria > Pseudomonadati > Pseudomonadota > Gammaproteobacteria > Moraxellales > Moraxellaceae > Psychrobacter > Psychrobacter halotolerans. The sequence goes on from NZ_JBDKWD010000004.1 coordinate 396,151, forward strand.
TTTGGCGGTGATGAAGGATGGCGTTATGCCACGGCCATGTCTGGTGTGGTGATGGCAATCTATAGTGTGGTTTTTTATAAAATGGCGCGAAACACGCCAAAAGGTGCCACCTATTTTAAACCTAAAAAGTCGGGCGCAATGATGGTGACCTCATCGGGTGATTTTTGGCTCATGATGGCGTTTAAATTACCGATGTATTTGGCATTGGCGCTACTAGCGTGGAAATTATCGCCTGCTGGCGTCAGCTTGCTCAGCCAGTCTAGCGTCACATTGATCTATATTGGTCTGGCTGTTCTGTACATCTATGAGTTCATCAGTAGCTACCGTTTTAACAAAGAAGTCTTTACTACGCCTGTGCCTGAGGCGCATCGTTATGATTTTAAGCAAGTCGGCATTCTTAATATCCTGTATTTTGCCACCTTTGGCTCAGAGCTGGCAGTCGTTTCCATGCTGCCACTATTTTATCAAGAAACCTTTAGCCTATCGGTTGTGATGGCTGGTGTATTGGCATCAAGCTATGCCTTTATGAATCTGATGTCGCGTCCTGGCGGTGGTTGGCTCAGTGATAAATTCGGTCGCAAAATCACTTTATTGATTCTGACGGCAGGTTTGGCGGTCGGTTATCTATTAATGGGCATCCTTGATTCGACGTGGCCACTGGCGCTTGCACTACTAATTACTATGTTTTGCTCATTCTTTGTGCAGGCAGGAGAAGGTGCAGTATTTGCGGTGATCCCCTTGATCAAACGCAGTATGACAGGGCAGTTCGCTGGTATGACGGGTGCGTACGGCAACGTCGGTTCAGTGGTCTATCTCACGGTGCTAAGTCTTGTGTCTTATCAAGTGTTTTTCTTCGTCATCGCGGCAACGGCGGTGGTTGGCTTCTTTGCCCTGTTTTTACTTAAAGAGCCTGAAGGCGTCATTATTGAAGAGATGCCAGATGGTACGTTTGCTGAGATTCAAGTCAGTCATAGCTAGCGTTGATAATGAGTAGCATAAAAAATAAGGATAATTTTGAATACTATTCCTAAAATCAGACAAAACAGACGTCATATGGGCGCTCATCAAAACCAGCATCAGGGTTATGAAATAAGTGCGCATGTGGCTGATGATACTAAAAACGCTGAATCCACACGGCCGCCCAATGAGCCAACGGTGTGGTGGCTTGATTTTTTTACCATGCAAGGGCGCAAGGCGGAAAACCAAGACAGTCTATTGATAACGACTTGTTTGCCCCCTGATATTTTGAGTTTGTCATTAATTGATCCCAATGATTCAAACCAAGATCCTGCTGTTAAAAAAGCCGCCACGCTAACCGCGCCCTTATTGGTACTAATGGCAGATGGTGTCAGTGCTTGCCAATTTCCAAAGCAGGCAAGTCAGTTGGTCGTTAATACGGTGGCAGAAAAAATCACGTTGGCGTTATCAAAACTGGCGCACGCGCAGCAAATGTCGCAAGACCAGTCTCAAACCATGTTCTCTGAGTCTGCTGCTTTGGATGATGATCAGGTTGCCAGCATTATTAAGATGGCAGTGAACAAAGCCAATGATACGTTGTATTTTCCGCAAGCGTATCAGCGAGTGCCGCCTTTATTGTCGACGTTGTCGGGTTTGTTGTGTATTGGCGATCGTATCCATTTATTTCACACGGGCGATTCGCGGATTTACCGTGTGGGAGTGGATAATTTGACTGCGCTTAGTGAAGATCATCGCATTCATCGAGGTCAAGACAAAGGCGCGCTTTCGGCCGCTATTGGCGCAGACCAAAAAGTAGCGTTGCAGCAATCGATATTTACGCTGCACCAAAACGAGTGCTTGGCGCTGATGACAGATGGTATTTATGAGCACATTGATGAGGTGGAGTTGTCGTTTGAGCTGTGTACAGTGGCTAGCAATTTGTTTCAAGTGCAGGCGGCCAATCAGCCATCTTCATTAGGGTTTCAAGCCAGTCAGACCTTGTGTGAGCATGCTTTTTCGGAGGGCAGTCATGATAACTTGAGTATGATTATGCTGGGTATGAATGGGGTGCCAAGCCAGTCTAACCAGTTTAATTCAGTGACCTCAGTAACTGACCTTTTAACCGATCTAGAAACCGATCAAGGAGCTGAGTCAGATGTAGCCAGTTCTATTAAGGACGCTGACGCAAAGAGCCTTGATATCGATCGCTATCGGCTGCCAACTCATCTAGAAGTGGGGGATAGCATAGATGGATTTACGGTGGTCGACATTATCGCACGTACCGCTCGCAGCCATGTCTATCGGGTACAAGATGAAGCGCATCGTGACTTTGTACTGAAATCCCCAAGCCTAGATGCCATCGCCGATGGCCATTATCTGCGTGATTTTTTAAAGGAGCGCAAAATTGGTCTAAGCTTGTCAAAACATCGCCGAGCGGGGGAGTCTGCTTACAATCAGGCTGATCCAAATCGGTTGCAAATGACTGAGGCAACTAAAAAAACGATGCACGAGATAGGTACAGGGCTGAATGCCTCTGGACTACTGCGTTATTACCCTGTGCCTGCCAGCACCACGTATTTGTATCACTTGACTGAGTATATAGAAGGCGAGAGTTTACGAGATTTTATTGAACGTCATGCGCCATGCGATGTGTGGCAGACGTATGATTTGCTAACCAAAATCGGCATGGCGGCGCGCGTGATGCATCGTAATTATCTTTTGCATCAAGATATCAAACCTGAAAATGTACTTTTGACCAAATCAGGGGCGGTAAAGTTGATCGACTTTGGTTCGGCTAGCTCTTCGATATTAAAAGACGGCACGCGTCCACCTGATGGTGATCTGCATTACGCTGCACCAGAGTATTACACCAATGCACCAAAAGGGGTGCATTCTGATTTGTTCTCAATTGCTGTGATTGGCTACGAGCTTTTGACAGGGCAATTGCCTTTTAGCTCGCAATCTTTGATGAGCACGTCACAAGATCTGGTCATGCCCACGCAGCTTTTACGACAGCTAAATGTGTCGCCCATCTGCCAGCAAGCGCTGATGCGGGCGCTGCATCCAAACCCCAATGTGCGCTATCAGGCGATCGGTGAATTTTTACAAGATTTTAACCCTGATAACCGCGCGCGCAGTCGTGATCCTGAGCCACTTATCAAAAGCAATCCGTTGCTGGTGTGGCATGGCATTTGCTTCGTACAAACTATGATTATTGTTTTATTGCTATGGATCTATCTGTCCTAGGAATGGTCAGTAAGAGCAAAATAGTCAGTTGAGCCGCTATAAATAACCACAGCACTACTGAGATAAATTTTGCGTCGCCTGTGTCTGCGAAGGCATAGCAAGCAAGAAAAGTTTGTTTCAGTAGTGCGTGACAATAGGTAATCCTTTTTTATTTAGGACTGACTATACATGTTAATAGCCATTACTACTGGTGATAATTTTCCTCATTTGCTGCGCGGCTTCGTTGCGCTAGAGATTTGAAAATTTATCCCAACAGCACTTATCTAATGCGGCACGACGCTGCTAAGGAATGCCCTTGTATGTTGCTATCTAAGTCAAAAATTACTGCATCTTCTGATATGTCGACGACAGAGTTGATGGAACAAGCCGCCATTTATCCTAACGAGCAAAACCGAGCAGGTGTCGTCATTATTGGCGCTGGTATGGCAGGCAGCCGTTTTGCCATTGAGCTTGCGCGGGCCCAGCAACAAAGCATACAAGCAAAAAACGTGCAGGAAAAAAGCGTGCAGGCGAAAAACAATTATCCACATAGCCGTGATTTAAAAGAGGCGGCTATTCCATTACCGATTACTTTAATCAGTAAAGAGCCACAAGTCGGTTATAACCGTATCATGCTGTCACCTGTGCTGGCAGGAGATACTGCATTTGCAGATACGTATTTGTACGATGCTGACGATTATGAACAACTGGGCATCAGGGTACTGTCTGGCGTCAGCGTTGATAGGATTGATACTGACGCGCAATCTGTCGAGCTTGCCGATGGACAGCGTCTACCTTATGCCAAACTGGTCATTGCCACAGGCTCAACGGCACGAGTGATAGCCTTTCCCAATCACACTGCCAAAGGCGTGCACGTCTTTCGCGACTTAGCCGATGTCACTACGTTAACCGAATATGCTCGTCAAGGTAAAACAGGGTTGGTCATCGGTGGCGGCGTCTTGGGGTTGGAAGCCGCTTGCGCATTGGCGGCACAAGGGGCAACCATGACTGTCGTTCATGTGGATGATTATGTACTCAATCGCCAGTTAGATTGGCCAGCTGCCAAATTGCTACAAGCCGAGCTCAATCGTCGCGGCGTGGGTCTAGAAGTGTCAGCAAATACTGACTCAATCATTGTCAATGATGCAGACGAGGTGTGCGGATTGTGCTTAAAAGACGGTCGCACCTTGTCAGCAGATTTTATCGTGATGGCAGTGGGCGTTATACCCAATACAATGCTGGCACAAGACAGTGGACTTGAGGTCAATCGCGGTATCGTCGTTGATGAATATATGCACACCAGCTGCCCGCAGGTGTATGCGATTGGTGAATGTATCGAGCGGGCGGGTGAGTTGTTCGGCATGGTTGCCCCCGTCAATCAGCAAGTCGATACGCTCGTGAGTGTTTTAAAGAATGCTACTTTTTTTAAAAATGATGAGTCAGTATCTCCGCCAAATTCTTGGGTGCCTTTTGTCAGTAAACCCTTGTCATTGAAGCTTAAAGTCTCTGGCATTGCCGCGTTTTCAGCAGGGCAAATTGCCTTTAATGATAGTGAATCGGTAGTCGTCGAAACGCTCGTTTATCGTCAACCTATCTTAAATCACTATCACTGTCTGTATCTCAAAGACAATCGAGTCATTGGAGCGGTGCTTTATGGTGATGTCAATGATGGGCGCTTTTACAGTCAATTGATTATGGACAAAGTCGATATCACGGCCATAAAAGACACGTTAATCTTTGGTGAAGCTTACTGCGACTTGGAAGCCATAGATTCAAGCGAGACTCATGTCGGTAATGATGAAGAGCAGGATATCGAAAGCGATGACGACAATAGCAAAATGACTGCATTAGTGGAGGAGGCCTCATGAAAGAAGCGGTTGTCAATACAGTTCCAGCTCAGAGCACTGTCAATAAAAGCACCGTCAGTAAAAGTACTGTCAATAAAAGTACGGCCACTCAAAGCATTGCCACTCACACCATCGATACCGCTATAAGCAACCATCAAGCATTGCCAACTTCTGATGAAGCAAACACAGTCCGTACAACCTGTCCTTACTGCGGCGTCGGCTGCGGCGTTTTAGCACAAGTGGATGATAGGGGCGTAGTCAGCGTCAAAGGTGATCCAGAACATCCTGCCAACTTTGGTAAATTGTGCTCAAAAGGCAGTACCCTTGCCCAAACCTTAGGCACCCAGCGCCGATTGACCCAGCCTTATTATCAAGATAAACAAGCATCAATGCAACAACAGCAGTCCCTTTCGCCGAATGCCTTTTTTTCCAATAACGTTTCTCCCAATACCTCGTCTCCTAATAACTTGTCCTCACGTACATCTCCACACATTGAGTCTAAAAAAACGCCCGATGCGTCGCTAATCACCGAAAACACGGATTGGGATACGGTATTAGATGACATTGCTAAACGTCTGAATGACACCATCGCCAAGCATGGGCGCGATAGTGTGATGTTTTATGTCTCAGGGCAGCTACTGACCGAAGACTATTATGTTGCCAATAAATTTATTAAAGGCTTTATCGGTAATAACAATATCGACTCCAACTCTCGGCTGTGTATGTCATCAGCGGTCGCAGGACACAAGCGAGCATTCGGTGCTGATTTGGTGCCGGGCAATTATGAGGATTTGGAAGCGTGCGATTTATTAGTCTTGGTCGGCTCCAACATGGCGTGGTGCCATCCCATACTATTTGGCCGATTTTTGGCAGCAAAAAAACGCGATCCCAATAAAAAACTGGTGGTGATTGACCCGCGTCGTACAGATTCTTGCGAGTTTGCCGATCTTCATTTGCCGATTGCGGCTGGTACGGATACGCATTTATACAATGGTTTATTGCATTATCTAGAGCAGCACGGTTGCCAAGATAAGACGTACACCAGTCAAAGCATCGGCGTAGACGCGGCGTTGATGGCGGCCAAACCATGGACGATTGATAAGGTAGCAAGCGCTTGTCAAGTGCCGAGCAACCTTATTTGCCAATTTTATGACTTGGTTGCCAAAAACGACAAAACTGTGACCGCCTTTAGCATGGGTGTTAATCAATCCAAGAGTGGCACAGACAAGGTTAATGCCATTATCAATACCCACCTGTTCACGGGGCGAGTTGGGAAAGTGGGTGCAAGTCCATTTTCGCTCACCGGTCAGCCTAACGCGATGGGTGGGCGAGAAGTGGGGGCGCTGGCCAATTTGCTGGCGGCGCATTTAGATTTGGATAGTGCCGATCATCGGCAACTGGTAACGGATTTTTGGGCATCGCCTCAGCCTATCTCCCCAAATGTCGGCATCAAAGCTTGCGATGCCGCGGATGCTATTTTGGATGGACGTATTAAGGCCATCTGGATTATGGCGACCAATCCCGTGGTGAGCTTGCCAGAGGCCGATAAATTTCGCCAAGCGTTGGCAGAGTGTGACTTAGTGATAGTGTCTGATTGTTCAATCGATAGTGACACGTTGAAATGCGCCGATATTGTACTACCAGCACAAGGGTGGGGCGAAAAATCAGGAACTGTGACCAATTCGGAACGGCGTATCTCGCGTCAACGCTCATTTATGCCAGCGGTAGGCGCGGCAAAACCAGATTGGTGGATACTGTCACAAGTCGCCAAACGTCTGGGACTGGCAGGGTTTGACTATCAGTATCCCAGCGAGATATTCAATGAGCATGTGGCCTTGACGGCTTATGGCAACGCGCGCAGTCAGCCTTTATCATCCAAAAACCAACCGCGCTATTTCAACCTTGCCAACGACTTGTCTGAGGTGATAGCAGAGCCTGCCCATACCGGTCAATCTATTGATCCCCTACCAAAATCCAGCGAGCTTAGCCGTGAGCAATATGAGGCAATGCTGCCGTTTCAGTGGGGCGGCACGCGTATATCTATGGTTCAGATTCCTGATAAAGGTGCCAAACGTAAAGCACTCAAACCGATATCTTGTACCAAAGCGCAGCTGATAGCTATCATGCCTATTGATGACGCCAGTATGCCCAATTACTATCGCCGTAGGCAAAGCGTTAAAGGACAGCCTGTTAGAACCAATCAATTATTATCCAATCCTGCTTCTCGGTTACTCAGCCAAGTAGATAAAGACATTGCGTCAATAGGCAACGATCCAGCCCTAGATTTACGGCTCATCACAGGTAGATTGCGTGACCAGTGGCACACGATGACTCGCACAGGATTGGCACCGTCATTGAACCAGCATCAATCCGTACCAGCGCTTACGCTTCACCCCAAAGATGCTAAACAATTGGGTGTGGCCACTGATGATTTTGTGCAACTGTATCGTCAATACGAAAAAGGCGTGCCAGTTGATGAAGAGCCAAGTAAGGTGTTGGCGCAAGTCGTTATTAACGATGCGATGCGAACGGGTGATGCGTTTATGCCGATGCACTGGAGCAATGCTTTTGCCAGTTTTGCTCGTGTGGGTACATTGATTCCAACCGCTGTCGATCCGCATTCAGGCCAGCCTGAGCTGAAAAACTCGGCCATTCGCGTCAGCGCTGTGCCGATGCAAACAGTTGGTAAGATTTTGGTGCATCCAGATTGGCAGGACGCCGTTATAGTGCAACTGCGTACTATTTTGGACAGGTTTGCGGTAAAGATGGCGCCACAAGCCAGCTTGAAACCTCGCTCAGTCAATTCATGGCCAGCACTGACGTGGAATATGAGCCGCCAAACAAATAGCATTTCCATTAACTTTGCCAGCCCAAATGCTGAGGTTTGCACCACATTGAATACGCCTGATTTTTGGCAGCAGCTTGTGGATTCGGTGCGTTCGTCGCTACCAGCAGCTCAGGCAAGCACGATTCATACTGCCTTCACGACCAACCAGCCTTGCGATCAATTGCGCTTTATTGTAACCGAAGTTGTCCCTATGATTGCGACCCAGAATGGTGCTAATGGTAGCGCCATAGCGTATAAAGAAGAAGCCGATGAGCGCCTTATTATGGCGGTTTATCTTGCACCCACATTCCAAGGGTTACCAAGTATTCATTGGCTTGACAGCTGTTTTGCTGATACTAGCCAAATCCCTAGCAGCCAGCGTTATAAATGGTTACTGGCGGGGCGTCCTGCCAGTGGTTATGTTGATCCGGGGGTGTTGGTTTGTTCCTGCATGTCTGTGGGAGAAAATATTATTATCAGGGCCATCACTCAGGATGGTTGCAAGAGTGCGACGGCCGTTGGAGTAAAGTGTAAGGCGGGCACCAATTGCGGCTCTTGTGTGAGTCAAATCAATGATTTAATCACAAAACATGCTCAATTCGAGGACGCTTAATGGCGCAGTGGCATGTTGCTTGCAACCAAAGATAGTAACAGCGACTTACCTTATTGCCTTTGCGTTGCCACTATAGTCAGTGAAAAGTAATATCGACACATCACGCACGGCTGTTATCAATTTTCTTGCTTGCTTGCTTGCGCAGACAGAGGCTGCAAAAATTTGTTTCAGCAGTGCCGTAGCGCTTTTAAAGTGTTTTGACTATATATTGTCCTCAGGAGCGTCTCTTATGAAAGATTTATCTGCTTTTGCTTCAAACCGTGTCCCATGCGATTTAATCGGGCAAAACGGCACAGACACGGTTGATCTGTCTAAACCAAAAGGGGTTGTGTATTTGGTTGGAGCAGGTTCTGGCGACCCTGAGTTATTGACACTAAAAGCCTTGCGCGTGATGCAGCGCGCCGATGTGGTGTTATATGACAGCTTGGTCTCTGAAGATATTTTAGATATGTGTGCGGTGACTGCCGAAAAAATATTCGTCGGCAAACGCCGCGCCAATCATGCGCTGCCACAAGAAGGCATCAATGAGCTTTTGGTCAAACATGCGCTTGCCAATAAAATTGTGGTCAGACTCAAAGGCGGTGATCCGTTTATTTTTGGGCGAGGCGGTGAAGAGTTGCAAGAGGTGGTGCGTCATGGTATCTGCTTTGAATCCATTCCAGGCATTACCGCCGCAAGCGCTGCTGCGAGCCGTGCTGGTATTCCGTTGACTCATCGCGATTATGCTCAATCGGTTCAATTTGTCACGGCCTGCAAAAAGCTTGGCGCACCCAATGAGGATTATAGCGAGTTACTTGATAGCACGCAGACGGTCGTGTTTTATATGGGATTGCATCGTTTGGGCGAGATGACAAGTGGACTTATTGACGCGGGCCGCGACAGGGAGACGCCCTTTGCCATCATCAGTCATGCAAGCCTACCTACGCAGCAAGTGCTCATCGGCACATTAGAAGATATCGCAGAGCAGCAAGTCGTTGCCAATTTGCCCACACCAGCGCTCTTGATTATGGGCGATGTGGTTGCTTTGCATCAGGAGTTTGCCGCTTATAATCTTGCGGCTCTGAGCCCTAGTCTTGAGGTCAGTTGCGCATAGACAGTTTAAAAGTCAATTCAAAAACTATTACACAAGCAGGCACTTTTTATTTTTTACAAATAAAAAACCTCAACGTTTTAGGTTTGAGTCGTAGTCAGACTTCAATCTTAAAACATTGAGGAGGTTGTTAGTGAGTCATACTATCTGTTGGTTTAGACAGCATGGCGTACTCGGTTACCGCTCGAATCAATCCATCACAGCTTACGCTCTCTTGCTCGTGCAATATCCAAAATCAACGCCTTTAACAAACTAATCGCCATCAGGATAATGATAAAGGAGAAGGGAATGGCGGCTACAATCATGGCTGAGGTAATCGCATTTAACCCGCCTGCCAATATCAATGCGCCAATCACAGCAGTCAGGGCAATGCTCCAAACGATGATATGTCTCGGGCCGTTCTCGATATGGACTTCACCCGCCGCATTTAAGGTATTGACGACCAATAATGCCGAGTCGGCCGACGTCACCAAATAGGTGAGTAGGAGCACAACCACCATCGACGACAAGACACCTGCCATCGCTGGGTTTAACATAAAACCAATAATCTCGAACAGCTGTGCGGTCAATCCTGAATCAAAAATTCTACCGTTTGCGATACCGCTTAACTCTAGATCAATGCCAGTACCGCCAATGAAGGAAAACCAAACAAACAGGGTCAAACTTGGGGCAACAATCCCAATCAAGCCAAATTCACGAATGGTACGGTTTTTGGAAATACGCGCTAAGAACAGTCCTACAAAGGGGGCAAACGCAATCCACCATGCCCAGTAAAAAATAGACCAGCTGGTTTGCCAAGCGCCCAATTCGGTATTAGGATCCCAAACCGTTACTGCCATCGCCGGTAGATGGATAACATAGCTAAAGATACCTTTGCCTAGCATCTCTAACGCAAACATCGTTGCCCCAAAAATTAAGAAGAAAGCGAGGAGCAAAAATGACAGCACCATATTGATGTTACTGAGCCATTTTACGCCGCGTCCAACCCCTGATAGCGCTGAAATCATAGAAAGACACATAACCACAAACAACGACATCAATAATGCCCCTGTGGTCGGTTCAGGATTGACGGCATCCGTCACTAGCCATGAGATACCCGTAATACTATACAGTCCTGAGGCAAAAGAGCTGAGGCCAATACCAATGGTTTGCGCAACGCCAAAGATGGTGGCGATAACAGCGGCAACATCGATAATATTACCAAGCGGCCCTTCTAAATATCTGCCAAATAAAGGTGTGAGTGCTGAGCGCATGGTGAGCGGTAACCCGCGTGTATAAGCAAAAAACGCCAAACAGATACCAACCAAACAGTAAGTCGCCCAAGCACTAATGCCCCAGTGAAAAAACGCATAGCGAAAGGCGGTATCTAATGCTTCATCGCTTTTGGGTATGACCAGACCATCGATTGCCGTCATAGTGTTGGCAGCGACTTGATCTTGATAGAAAGCAAAGACATCAGCGCCTTGAGGCAGGGCGATACCACTGCTGTTCATTGACGATAAAATGACTTCTTTTGACATGATAATGTCAGGGTTGTTCATTAAATGCCAAAGCGGTTCGGCGGCACTATAGGTTAAGACGCCAATCCCAATCCCAGCACCAAAAATCATCGAAAACCAAGAAAAGTTGGAAAATTCAGGTTTGCCATTGGGATCAGAGCCAAGTTTGATACGACCAAATGACGGCCACAAAATGACCGTCAAGCAGACCAAAATATAAAAAGCGATGGCGTAGGTATAATAGCCGTTGAGGTTGGTATAGGACCAATTCTTCATGGCATCGAGCATGGCACCAGAGCGCTCGATGTCACTCAAAATCCAAATCACAACCAAGGTGACAAAAATCTTAGAGGTGACCGTAACAAAACGGTTAAACCCTTTATAAAAACCTTTGTCGTGCGTTTTTATGTTGAGTTCCTTTAGGGGAGGACGGATAGCCATAGTTTTTTCCTTAAAACTGAATGTAGCTGACTACACTGTTCGGTTATCTCATGATAAAAGGATTAGCCATCGGCTCCGCCGAGATATTAATCCATGTCGTTTTTGTGCGGGTGTATTGTAGTACAGATTCGCTACCTGCTTCTCGTCCATAACCGGACTGATTGTAACCGCCGAATGGTGCGGTTGGTGAAATCGCGCGGTACGTATTGATCCAGCATACGCCTGATTTGATTTGCTGAGAGACGCGATGCGCGCGCGCCAAGTTTTGGGTAAATACGCCTGAACCCAAGCCATAAACACTGTTGTTTGCCATCGCAATGGCTTCCTCTTCGGTATCAAACGCGACCAATGACATAACAGGGCCGAACATCTCGATGGTCTGCGTTTCAATATTGGTATTTGGGCATTCGACGAGCGTGGGGCAAAAGTAATTGCCGTCTGCCAGGTTAGCGTCTGTTGGTGCTTCACCGCCAAAACGAATGGTCGCGCCTTGTGCCACAGATTTTGCCAGCGTGTCTTTAATACGCTCAACCTGCGCTTTGGTACATAAAGGCCCAACGTGCGTTTCAGGATTCAGCGGATTACCAATGACAATATTCTTGGCTTTTTCTTCTACGCGCTTGATAATCTCAGGCAAGATAGAGCGATGAACGAAGCCGCGCGAACCTGCGACACAAGACTGTCCAGACGCACCAAAGTTACCAGCGATCAAGCCATTTGCGGCACTTTCCAAATCGGAGTCTTCAAAGACGATAATCGGTGATTTGCCGCCCAGCTCTAAGCTTGTGACCGCAAAGCTATTAGCAGAGTTTCTGACCACGTGACGCGCCGCTTCAGGTCCGCCCGTAAAAGCGATTTTGTCGACGTCAGGATGACTGGTCAGCGGAATGGCGCAGTTTTCAGCATCGCCTGTGATGACAGAGACGACGCCTTTTGGGAAGCCTGCTTGCTCGATCAGTTCAGCAAACGCAAACATCGGACACGGGGCGATTTCAGACGCTTTTAAAATAATGCTACAGCCAGCGGCTAGGGCAGGGCCAAGCTTGGTCGCTGTTAAGAACATTTGCGCATTCCACGGCACGACAGCAGCGACGACACCGATGGGCTCACGCGTGGTAAAGACGTGCATGTCTGGCTTATCAATGGGTAGCGTTGCGCCTTCCAACTTATCAGCAAGCCCCGCAAAGTAACGATAGTAATCACTGACATAACGGGTTTGTGCTACCGTTTCGTGTGCCAATTTACCGCTATCGGTCGTTTCGATCTTGCCCAGTTTCTCGGCATTTTGCTCGATCAAATCTGCTAGGCGGTATATGAGCTTACCGCGCTGCGTGGCCGTCATTTTGCTCCATTCAGGATTGCTAAGAGCGGCTTTGGCGCCATCGACCGCGCGTGCAACATCTTCAGGGCTGGCACAGGCGAACGTCGCCCATGCTTCGCCCGTGGCAGGATTGTAGCTTTCTAGGCGTTGGTTGTCGCTGCCGTCGCACCACTCACCGTTGATATAGAGCTGGTAATGAGGTTTGGTCATGGGGTTTCTCCACATTCTTATAGGTTTATCTGTTAATTCCGCGAGCGTATGAGACGCAATAGGATTATGCAAACGCTGGCATGACGTCATCGATAAAACGGCGTAATGAGTCGCGTTTTTGCTCAAAGGTCATGCTGGAGTCAATCCAAAAGGCAAATTCGTCATAACCCAACTCTTCATAGACTTTGAGTTTTTCGATCACTTGCTCAGGCGTACCGATGGGCATGTTTTCTAGCATTTTTTCAGGCGCATACATGTCGATTGCTGCCATCTCTTCTTCGCTTAATGGCTCAAGCAAGCCTTGGCGAATGGGACGTTCGTTTTTGAACCAAGCTCCGAAATAGCAATAAAAACGGCTGATACATTTGGCAGCGTCCGCCACATCGTCGGCGTCACTGCCCACATAAGCGTGTTGTAATAGCATGATTTTTGGATTCTTACCTTCGCCGTGCTCAGCTTTGGCGTCTTTAAAGGCTGTCATTAAGTTTTGAATTTCTGTCATGCCTTGCCATAGCGGCGTGACTTGTACGTTGCAGCCATGTTCAACCGCAAATTTATGGCTGTGCGGGTCGCGGGCTGCAATCCACATGGGTACGCCGCCTTTCTGTAGTGGTTTTGGCGCTGAGGTGGTAGAGGGAAATTGGGTGTATTTGCCATCGTGCGCATAATCGCCTTTCCACAGTTGTTGTACGGCAGGAACCAGCTCGCGCATGCGGCCGCCTGCTTCCATGGCATCCATACCAGGCATCAAGCGCTCGTACTCAAAGTTATAAGCACCGCGAGCAATACCCAAATCCAGTCTGCCGCCCGTGATAATATCGGTCATGGCCGCTTCACCCGCCAGTTTGATCGGATGCCAAAACGGAGCGATCACGGTGCCAGTACCGAGACGGACGTTTTTGGTGTGATGGGAGAGGTCAATCAGATTTAAGAATGGGTTAGGAGCGATTGTAAAGTCCATACCATGGTGTTCACCCGTCCAGATAGCGTGCATGCCGCCTTGGTCCGCCATTTTTGCCAGCTCAATAAAATCATTATGGAGCTGTTCATAAGATTGTGATTCGTCGAGGCGTTCCATGTGTAGAAATAATGAGAATTTCATAAGGCAATTCCTTTGCTATTCGTTGTGATATTTACTATTCGTAATGATCGTTGTCGTATAAGTTTGAAATTTAGTGAACGTAACAATTTAGTGAACATAATAAGTTAGTGGACGTGGCCTTGCTCTTCTTGTCCAACATACACACCATAAAGACCGTTTTTGCTTTCGGCGGCATAACGATTCATCATCGAGTTCATGGCTTGGGTCGCAAAATCTTGTTGGGCGATGTCATCAATGGCGACATATTCCCCCAAGCCTTTGGTATCTGATGAATAAGCAATGGCGCGGTAAAAAATATAATTGGTATTGGTTTTGGTGTTCTCATAAATGGAGAAGACCGCGCCCAACCGCGCATCCATACTGTTTTCTGTCAAAAACTGCTTGATGGTGCTGACAGCATTGGTATTGTCATCGGTCGTCATCGTAGGCAATACGGTCTTGCCGTCTTTTTGGCTAAGCAGTACTTTGCCATTGTGCTCGATAATCACGCCAACACACACATGTTTTTCTTGCGTGCTGATTTCGGCGGCCGCGCGTTCTAGTCCTAAGCTAAAATAACCGCCAGAGGCGTAGCCCAAGCCGCGACCTTCACGAGTAGCAAAGCTCAGTACTTCACCCACTAGTAAGTTATGATCGCCTGCGTCAAGATTGCGCTCCGTCTTACAAGAAAAATGCGTCAAAGCGCCATCGATGACCGGATTGCCTTGTTCGTCTTTGTGCCACTCAATTTGACTAAAACGGTCCTCTTTAGAGCCTGCAAATATGTTTGAGATGGCTTGCTGATCTTCACTTAAAATGTTGACAACAAAGCTGTCACAGTTGGCAAATACATCAAAGCTAGACAAAGATTTTGCCGGACAAACCAATAGCAAAGGTGGCGCAAGCGATACCGAGGTAAATGAATTGGCGGTAAAACCAACGGGCGTACCGTCATTACTCATGGCGGTTATCACAGTCACCCCAGTCATATAACTGCCAAAGGCGTTGCGAAGTAGCTTAGGATCAAGTTGTTTCATGAGAACCTCTTTGTTCAAATTGGGCGTATTTTTAATTGAGCGTATGTTTAAATTAAATACTATTTAAATCAGGTACTATTCAAATTAGGTATTAAGCACATGAGCCGTATGGCATTGAGTAAAAAACCGTGCCAAGGCAGCGTTGACAGCGCTGGCGTGTGTCATCTGCGTCATATGACGGGCTTCTGGCACGATGACCGCATTGGCATTGGGCACGATATTGGCCATGGCTAACGACATTTTAGGACTAGAATTCACATCCATCTCACCTGTGAGAAACAGTGTCGGCACCGTAATGGTTTTTAAGTCTGCTGCTGCAATGCCACGCAAGTGAGCAAACATTTGATACGCTTGGGCATACCCTAAACGATTGCCATTGTCCAACCACGATCGGCACAGTTCAGCCTCGTTGTAGTATTGCGGATCGCCATCAAACCATCTGGCGATTGGCTGATCCGTCACGTTTTGATCAAGATCGTTTAAGAGTGATTCGGCGCGGGCTTGTACATCTTGCGCGGCATTATCTGGACGGTCATAGATCGCATTCAATGCCGCAACGCCCCGTACCACATTTGGATAGCTGACCGCTGTTTGCAAGGCAGTCATCGCGCCGAGCGAATGTCCAACGATAATGGTAGGCTCACCAATCACCTTATCAATAAAGATGTTTAGCGCCTTAGCAAAGTCTTCTAACGTCAATGTAGGGTTGGGCAGCAAATCGCTCTCCCCATGTCCTGGCATATCAATGGCATAACAGCGGTAACGCTCGTCAAATGTGGCTATCTGCTGATACCAGCTCTCTGCCTGCAAACCCACGCCATGAATAAACACGATTGGGGGAGCTTTGTCATTTTCATTGTTACTGTCGTTATCGATGCTACTGCTGCTATGGTTATTACTATCACTATAGTAATAGGCAATGCCGTCAGAGATCTTGCGTGACCATTCCATTAGTAAATGCTCCTTAAACAGCGGCTGGATTATTCAAATCGTGACCGAGATCTTTTAGGTCTTGGTAGCGATCGCCAATGCGGTGATGCGGACGACCGCCTGACGCACCGCCCAATACGATCACCACTTCATCATCACGAGGCGCGTCAGGAATGGCAAACTGAATGGTCAAATAATGCGAGCGGCGACCAGCATCATCTTTATCCATGAGTGGCACCATGATAGGAGTGTTGGCTGTACCGCGTGTGTTGGTAAAGGCCAGATAGGTATTGGCAGACAAAGCTTCGCGGTAAAAATTGCCGAAATGTAAGGTATGAATCAGACCTGAGGCGTGTTCGATTTCACCATTTAGACCAACCACCGCCGCTTTACCATAGGCTTCTATTTGGTCAGCGCCGCCTGCTAAAGCAATAATTTTGTCGGTGAGTAGCTTGCCTAAGACAGGCGCGAATGCTTGGATTTCAGGTTTTAGATCTTCTGCATAACGACCCGCCCACGGGTTGGTAACCACGGCTGCAACCGCAAACATGCGTAAAGGTTTGTCAGCTGATTTATAGCCTTCAATCAACGTTTCTTCTTCGAAAGTGACAATTTTTCTGATTTCTGGTTTTTGCATAATAAGTTCCCTCTATTGGTGATAATCTTTAACAATATTGGTATACCATAATACGGTATTAAATAAATTACTAGCATTTTTTGAAAATAAATATTATGGTATACCGTAATACGATATGAAAGCGTACTGATTTTTTGCGTTAGACTCGTTATAATTCTGCTTTACATGTGAGGGAGTAGAGTTGCTATGTTAGAAAGAGTAGAGAAACCAAAAACCTTGAAAGATACCGCACTGGAACAATTACGACTGGCCATCATGATCGGACAGCTTGCGCCCGGTCAAAGATTGGTAGAGCGTACGATTTGTGAGCAGTTGGGCGTCAGTCGTACCGTGGTACGCGAATGTATCCGGCATCTAGAAAGCGAGCATTTGGTAAGTTTTTCGACAGGTGGCTCTTCGGTTGCAGTCCTCGAGAGCGATGAGATTCGCCAAATCTATCATCTGCGTGCCACGCTTGAGGGTGAAGCGGTTCGCCACTGCGCGGAACAAGTAACGCCTGAATTGGTAGAAACCTTGCAACATAGCTTGATTCAGATTCGAGACAACTTGCAGGCAGGAGACGTGGTAGAAGCCCTTGCGCACTCTTATGCGTTTTATGAACATCTATTTGAAACGGCTGGTATGACGGTCGCTTGGGAGTTAACAGAGCGCTTGAATGGTCGCATTGGGCGTTTGCGCTTTATGACTTTGTCCACTCAAGAGCGCGCCGTTAAAGGCCCAAGCAATTTACAAGAAATCGTCAATAACATTGCCAAAGGTGATAGTAAGGCGGCTGTCAGCGCTTGCCGAAAACACATTGACGAAGCTTGGCGTATGGGATTGCATCTCAACCAACAACCCGCTGGATAAATAATCGTTTTGATAAAAAAGCATTAGGGCATGTCCTAGTCAAAAGATATTAATAAACAACACAAGGAAATAGTCATGAATAAAACACGATTTGAACTCGGTCTGACCAAACGCAAAGCTGTCTTAGGCGCTGAGTATGTGGAAAAAAACTTGCAAGCTGCCGATGATTTTAATCAACCGTTCCAAGAAGCCATGACCGAATGGTGTTGGGGATTTGGTTGGGGTGATGATGCAATCGATGCAAAAACCCGTTCTCTGATGAACTTAACCATGATTGCGGCCTTGGGTAAGATGCATGAGTGGGAGCTGCATCTAAATGGTGCCATCACCAATGGTTGTTCGGTGGAAGAGATCCGTGCCGCTATCCATGCCATTGCGATTTATTGCGGTGTGCCGCAAGGGGTCGAGTGTTTTCGCATTGCCCGTCAAGTATTGACCACACGCGGATTGTTAGAATCCTAAAAAACCTTGGAGACAGAGATGCAATTAAAAAATGAGGCGTTGTTTAGACAACAAGCTTTTATCAATGGCGTGTGGTGTGATGCAGACAATGGGCAAACCCACGAGGTTCAAAATCCTGCCACAGGCAAGGTAATCGGGACGGTGCCGATGATGGGCCGCGATGAGACTTGCCGTGCCATCGAAGCGGCGGATACGGCTCAAGCAACATGGGCGAAAAAAACCGGCAAAGAGCGTAGCACTATTTTACGCCGTTGGCACACGCTGATTGCCGAAAACATTGAGGATTTGGCGAGACTGATGACCCATGAGCAAGGCAAACCACTGGCCGAAGCTAAGGGTGAGATTCAAAGCGGACTGGACTATCTAGAATGGTTTGCTGAAGAAGCAAAACGCGTCTATGGCGATGTCATTCCCGGTCATATGTCAGACAAGCGTCTGATAGTTATCAAACAACCCGTTGGTGTTACTGCCGCTATCACGCCATGGAACTTTCCGCATTCAATGATCAGTCGCAAGGCTGGCCCTGCATTAGCTGCGGGCTGCCCGATGATTGTAAAACCTGCGATGGAAACGCCTTATTCAGCACTGGCGATGGCTTATCTGGCGCAGCAAGCGGGTATCCCTGACGGTATCTATAGTGTGGTCACGGGTGATCCAGTCGCGATTGGTGAAGAGATGACCACCAACACGATGGTCAAAAAAATCAGCTTCACAGGCTCGACGCGTGTGGGCAAAATCTTGATGAAGCAGTGTGCGGACACGGTTAAAAAAATGTCGATGGAGCTGGGCGGTAACGCGCCTTTTATCGTGTTTGATGATGCCGACATAGACGCTGCGGTGACAGGCGCAATGATGAGTAAATATCGCAACAGTGGTCAGACTTGTGTGTGCGCCAATCGCTTATTTGTACAAGCGGGCGTTTATGAAGAATTTTCACAAAAACTGGCAGAACAAGTGCGCGCTATAAAAGTGGGCAACGGGTTAGAGGCGGGCGTGGCACAAGGCCCACTGATCTCGAAAGCCGCTGCGGATAATTCAGAAGCACTGGTGGCGGATGCCAAAAGCAAAGGCGCAACGGTGTTGTCCGGTGGTCAACGAGTCGAGGCGGATAAGAACTTTTTTCATCCAACCATTCTGACTGACGTCAACAATGACATGCGTATCGCCAATGAAGAAATCTTTGGCCCAATTGCGCCCATTTTTAAATTTGATACAGACGAAGAAGCCATTGCTTTAGCCAATCGCACAGAATATGGTTTGGCAGGGTATTTTTATAGTCGAGATATTGGCCGTGTTTGGCGCATCGCTGAGGCGCTTGAAGTCGGTATGGTTGGCGTCAATACCGGTATGCTCACCACCGAGTTGGCACCATTTGGCGGCGTCAAAGAATCTGGTTTAGGGCGTGAAGGCTCAAAATACGGTATCGAAGAATACGTTGAGACCAAATACATCTGTTTAGATATTAACTGAAATAAATGACAAATGTGATAACGCACGACTGAAATAAATTTTGCTTGCTTGCTGTGCCTTCGCCGACAGAGGCGGCGCAAAATGTATTTCAGCCGTGCGGTGTTTATTTTATGATTGGTTCGAAATAAAACAGTAATAATCTTATTATTTATTTGGTATCGCTTTATCCCAATAGGGCGGTGAACCATAATAACCTTCTATAAAATCAATAAAACAGCGGATCTTATGCGGCAACAGCTTTCTATGAGCATACACTGCATACAGTCCCAACGTTTCAGGTTCGTACTCAGGCAGCACGATCACAAGCTCTCCTTTACCAATGGCTTCACTTGCAATAAAAGTTGGTTGCAAGGCAAGCCCGCCGCCTGCTATCGCAGCGTTGACAAGCAAATCACCATTATTGCTACTCAGCTCTCCACTAAGCTGAGTACCACTAAGCTGACCATCAGTTGTCCCTAACCATTGATAAGTACTCTCTTTGACATTGCGTTCCATATAGCTGTAATGCAAATAACGATGGTTTTTAAGATCTTCAGGCTTATGAGGAGTGCCATTTTTTTTAAGGTAGCTTGGCGCGGCACACAAGATGACACGAATGGGGGCCACTTGCTTAGCAATCAACGAAGAGTTTTTGAGTTGTCCGATGCGCAGTGCGACATCGAACCCTTCTTCAACAATGTCCACTTTGCGGTCATTAAGCTGCAAATCGACCGTCACGGAAGGATAACGATTCTGAAAGTCAGTGACCAGTTTGGCCATGTGCTTTAATGCAAACGAGACAGGTGCGCTTATTCTTAGCGTACCCTTAGGGTTTTGTTGCAGTCCGCCCAATTTTGATTCCATGTCATCGATGCTTAGCAATATTTGCTGCGCGTGTTGAAAATAATGCGTTCCCGCTTCCGTTAGGCTGACTTTACGGGTGGTGCGATTGAGCAGACGGCTATCAAGGCGCTCTTCTAGTTTGGACACATACTTGCTCACCAGCTGCGGTGACAGTTGCATCGCTGCTGCTGCCTTACTAAAACTGCCTTCGTTCACGACAGACACAAATGCTCGCATGGCGTCGATTCTATCCATTATTTATATCGCTTATTATTAATTTGTTTATCGATAATGTGAGTCTTGACTAAAACTTTTCGAACAACGTCCACGTTATAGATACTCTTTCTTCTGTATGCCCGTGCTGATTCATTTTGATGAAGTAGGGCGCAATATCACCTTTGAGCAGTACTACATACTGTCGAAGGTCTTCAGCTCTTTCATAAGGTTCTGCGAAATATACTGGATGGTCTCTGATGTGGTCGTACTCTTCTTCATAGCGATAGCGACCATCAATCTCGCAAACTTGTGCAGACATAAGCGTTATCGGTTCAATTGACGGCTGTGATAAAGTTCTATTGTCCACTGGCTGTGGTAGTCTTCGCCACAATCTAGGATTATCAAAGCGTCTCATCCATAAGTCTGTAAAGTAAGTATTAAAGCTTTGATAGCCAATACCTTCATCGTAACCATTACCTAAAGAATCGTAATTACCATTACGCATAGGGCGAGTAATGGCATTAATTTTTAAATAGCTTTCAGGGATTTTATCATCGGCTGGTAGTAGTTGCGGTGTATCAGCAGCAATCAATAGCAACCCGTCAGAATAATCCTTATAGGTGATTTTCTGCTTTTTGATTTGAGCCTTAAAAATATCGATTCCACCGACCCGTTCTGCGAGTTCATGACTAATATACGTCCACCAGTCGACACTCTTAATACCATGACTTAAAGTCATTATGTCTCCGAGATCATAAATATTAAGACCAAAAAAGCAATGCGCTTGGTCAAGGATATCAATACCTACTCTATCGTTATCATAACCATAAGCGGGACTCCAGCCCATAGTAGCGTGATAAGGGTTTAAACGGCTAATACAGTCGTTGAAAAGTTCAATAATTGCTTGATGAGTTTCTGAATCATAAAACTTCTGTCTATGAATACGAAAAAGCAATCTACTAGGTTCTTGAACCTCCCAACCTCGAGCAGTAAGACAAGATAATTTATAATCAAAGCTTGCATTTAATTCTTTATAATTTCCGCTTGCAACGAACCATTCAATACAGTCATCAACATGTGCGTTGTTCTCTAGGGTTTGCTCAAAGGTAGGCAGCTTATCTATCGGTTTTTGTGTCCAGCCTTTAGGATCAAACCCCCATTCAATGTTGTCACCAAACAACGCCATATAATGATCCATACACGCTTTTAGGTGTTGTCTGATTTCCTTAGTATGTCCGTCCCAAAACAAAAAACAAGCTTCTAAGTGAACAGATAAAACAGTCAAGCCATTATCTCCAAGACTTTCATCAAAATATTCAAACTCGTCTTTATATCTTTCTATATCTTCCATAGTTTTTCCTATTGTACTTATAGTGTGGCTATTCTTAGAATTAGTGCGCCTGCTGCAATCTCAGGCGCTAAGAAAATACCGACAGCAACTGTAGCGACAACTGCGCCACCGATGATGATATCAGTAACCACAGGATTATCTAGATAATCTGAAACAGGTTGATTTGTAGGTTTAATCGTTCCATGTGCTAAAGAACTCTCATGTTTGATAGCGACTTGTGAGGTATAGCTTGGAGCAACCGTCGTACCAGTACGGGCTTTGCTCAGACCGTGATAGGTGCTACTCACAAAGGATAAGGACAGTAAGTGATAGTGGCATTAAGAAGGGTCGCTGTTACCCAAATACCCGTATCACAGGCATGATCAGGAATAAAAGTATCGGTTGGGTTTGTTGCAGGGTGTTGTAGGCGCTGGACAGCCTTTTGTAGCCAGTCTTTGATCACTACCTGATAACGATAAGAGACACTATCGTTATCAGGCTAGATACCGATCGTCATGGTGCCGATTTGTTACTGGTCACTCGAGATGGTGCGGCAAGCAGTACCTCCGTGTCATCCATGGCGAAAGGTGAGTCATCCACCGCTTGTCCTCATGTTATCTTAAATTTAGTCAATATCTACAAATGCAGGGTCACTTAGATCTTTTATTTTAGGCGCAGTGATAAATTGTGGATAACCAATTTTGGCGACATACTGCCCTTGTGTAGGATCTATTGGTGCACGTGAGAACTGATAAGCACCTTCAATAGGAATTTTTTGCTCGCCTTTTTGCAAGTAGGTAGTGTCTAATACTAAGTCTTTGTTAAAGTTTATTTGAAGAGTCGCAAACTCATTTGGATTGGCTGGCTGTTCGTTAGTGGCAAGCGAACGTTTAGGGTAGAGTGCCTCAAAATGTGTAAAAAACCGATTGAGATTAGGGTCTTGATAGTAAGGTCTATAGGAGGCGTTACCAGTACCTTGAGCTGCCCACTGTGGTCTAGGAAATAGATGTACTTCAACTTCGATGCGCTCACCAGTGCCTTTATTTTCTACCCAAGTTATAATCTTAGTTGGTACTGCTTTGAGCGCTTTATTATATTTATCAAACTGGTCATCCAGTACCGCAAACCTTTCGGTGTTGGCAAATTCAGCGTAGTATTCCCCGTTCCACTCTTGTCCATCAATGGTTATAGATAGATTCCAAGGATACTTGGTTTGCATTTGCTTGTACCACTCTGATGAGATCGTCCATTCCCCTGATTGCCATTGCTCATAACCTTTTGGGCTTTTATTCTTGAAAGCAGCAAGGTTATCATTTTTGCTAACGTCTTTATTTTTTAGGTAGTATTCGTAATCAATAAGAAGGTAGTCGTCACCGCTAGATACCTTTTCGCCTTCAATGGTTGCTAAGTCAGGCTCGATGGGCGTGGCTTGAAACGAGGTGACTTCTTTACGGCCAGCCCAACCAGTGACAAAGACAATTACCCAACCCTTGGGGGCGAATCCAAGTTCTATGGCATAATAGTTTTTATCAGCACTATCAGATCCTGGATTACTGTCGATCTGCTTTCTATTGGTGCTAGTCATCAGTGCATATATTTTAGCAGTGGGTAGCATGTGCTCACCTTGATAATATTGGTTGGTTACCTTATCCAAATAGGTAACTTGTACCTTATCTGGCAATGGCTGTTCGAACTCATTACCCCCTAGCGGCGCGCTGCCATAGCCCCAAAAATCCCCACTACCGTGTAGCGAGCGTAACCAAGTGCCGTCCGCTAGATAGAAGCTTGTACTATAACTGCGTATTTTATCTGACTTCTGCAAACTCACGCTATTGGTAAGGTTATCTTGTTTGTATAGGGTATAGTCCGCTTCTGAGACATGAGCCCCCCATTCGACTACTCTATCGTCTCTCATTTGTTTTTCCTTGTATAGCCACACAAATGCCAGTGACGACAGCACAAAGATAGCGATCGTTATAAGCTTTATCGTTGTAGACCATTTGGATGACATCATCGTTTGAACTCAATCGTTAATTTGATAGATACTGGTATCAACCATCTATCGTCTTTCTAAAAGGTACGCCTTCACCATTTTTTAAGCGTCTTAGACCAAAACCTAAATCAGCTGTTGCGGAGCCTTTAACGTATTTTGCTGACCAGTGTATATAGCTGTTCCTAAATCCCTTAGTTATTTTACCCTCGACTAGACTTAGATTTAGACGGCCTCCCCATTTAACACTTTTTATTACTTTATCTGGCAGTTTACCCATCGATTGCCTAATACCGGGTTTCAAATTACTATAATAAGTGATTAATTCTGGAGTAAAGCTCATATTGCCATAGGTTGTTGCCATGCGCGCTGTCATGTTTAAAGATACTTTATGTATGTCGTAATAAACTGCATTGGTACGCTCGGCTTGATAATAATTACTCCCAATAGTTCGCTTGATCAGCTTTATTTGATCGGCTTTATAAAACTCTTTAGTTATTAGCCAAGCTTTTAGAGTCTCATCATCTTCTTCAATATCATATTTTTTACCTTTAGTACTATCAGGGTAAGCACCACCAACATCAGCATGTGCCCCATTCATTATTACTTCGTAACCAAAGCCACCATTAATTGCCGATTTAATATTTGTGATTGAAAAGTTTTCGCGATACTCATCGGCAGCTATAATATGAAAGACTTTAGTGATTTTTTTATCATTAGCATCCAAATTTCGAAAGTCTAACTTCAGCTCTGATACATCATTATCAAAATTATGGTTAACAGCCTGTCCGACAGGTATTAATCCGCTTATTAAGCTAGATCGTAAACTGACATATTGATAGGACGAAACGGTGTCAAACAAGCCGACAAATTTAAAGCGAATTTGGCTTGTTGATAAGTTCCACTTTTTGAAAAGCTTAGGGTTTGATTTTGCTAAATGAATAAAGTGACGAGCGGTTGCAGCTCCACGGCTAAAGCCAAAAATATTGATATAGAGTATAGTGGGTTTTCTTCCTACCTTTCCTTCTATTTTACCAAATGCTTCTTTAGCACGTTCAACTATACCCGTATCACCATCACCAAAAGCAAAACCTAGCACTTCATCATCTTCATCACCTTGAACAGTACCAATCCCTTCCATATAGATCCAAAATTGAGAGCCGCTTTTACTTTTGTTTAAAAATAAATGAGCCACATTAGAATAAGCATTGGAATAGCTGGTCTCGTCCTCGTTATGCTCTTTTTTCTGTTTTGTAGAAAAACCTTTTTTATAGGTATCGGTGTTATATAAATTATTTTTAGTCCCATCAAAGAATAAATTCACTGTCTTACCATCTTGCACTACTGGCACAAAGGATTCTTTTCTTTTATTGCTTTTAGCACTCGTCATCATTTATCCTCTTCATCAGTATCGGCAGTTAATTCAAATTCAACCGCCTTATTCCCTGTACCAACCCGTATGGTTTCACCCTTTTCATTCGTTACCCCGCGATAAACTTTGCCCTCAGAGGTCTCAATTTTATAGGCAAATCCAGCAATAATATTGCCCAAGGTATCTTTTACCACATACATTTCATCATAAGGCTCTTTGGGTGCAGTGTAATGACATAAAGCTCCCCCCACCAACGCCTTCTTCACCGCCTGAATCTTAATCATCCCTGGGCACACCAGCTTAATACCACTATCGTCTATCGTAATCGAAGCCC
>NZ_JBDKWD010000005.1:0-277660 GCF_039680845.1 Psychrobacter halotolerans
GGGCTTCGATTACGATAGACGATAGTGGTATTAAGCTGGTGTGCCCAGGGATGATTAAGATTCAGGCGGTGAAGAAGAGTCTGGTTGCGGGGGCTAAGGTGAATGCGCCGATGGTTGCTTTACCAACTTCTGGGTTATTCAGTAAGGCGTTTGATTTAAAAAAACTTATCCCCCAATATCTAATAGACCAAGGTATTAGCTATAAGATTATTAATCATACAAGAGGTACAGAGATCGAGGGACACCTTAATGAAGACGGTCAGACATTAAGAGTGTTTGGTGATAAAGCTGAGAAGGTTGAGTTAGAGCTCAATGTTATTGGGTTAGAATGTGAGGATTTAGAATATAAAAATGAAGGTGAACCTGATGACGAAGATGAGTGCTGCTAAATACTTTTTAATGATCCTTTTTTCTACTTTTTTAATATTAGAAAGTAATGCCACGAACTCTAATTTAAAAGAAATTAAAACATTCTCTGTTTACAGTAGCTGTTCAGAGAATGATTGCACTATTTACTTAAACTATCTAGGTAAGACCAAAATATTTGATGACAAACCTGGTATACATAAGATTGAAAAAATTGACGATAGTTTATATCAAATTATATATAGCTGTGGAAATCCATGTAGCAATAATGTATTTATTAATACTAAAGGTTTAGAAGACTGGACTGACAAACTTGTCGCTAGAAAAGAAAATTGCTTAATAGAATATAATCTTGAAGATAAAAAATTTATAGCAAGAACAGTTTTTTCACACTCACCTAAAGTAATCTTAAAACTGGATAATAGGGCACATGATTCTGCTATACCAATTTGGTTTTATAGTAAAAATAGCCACTTCGAAAACAATACCCTAGTCATAAATATAAAGCAAAAATTTGGTTCTGATAAAAATTTTAAGTTTGTTAATCCTTGTGGCTTTAGTAAGTAAGGGAAATATTAATGTCTTATAAAGAGGAATTTAAAATATATTGTAGCACTATTGCAGGTGAAGCAGGAGGTTCAAGCGATGAAGCAATTAAAACTGTAGCTAGATCAATAATTACACGTACTGGATTTCGTGAATGGAAAACTTATGCAACTGCTTTTGAAGTCATAAAACACTCAGGTTATGATGCTTACACTGATAGATCAAGTAGCCCTAATTATAAAGTTGTTTATAAGGCCATGAGTTCTGGAAGGCTTGACGACCTAAGCAGAAAAATAATCAAACTTGTAGAGCCTATATATAAGCGAGAGCTGCCCGATGAAACAGGTATGTTAAGCCTATATTATAGTCCGAAAGCACAAAAAGCGTTACATGAAAAAAACCCAAAAAAATATAAGGAAAAACCACCTTGGAATTTTAGTGTGTTAGAAAGAGTTTACATAGCTGGTACTAGTGAAGACGACTTCAATTGGTATCGTTATAAAGGTGATGGATCTACTGTTAAAACTTTACTTTTGAATTCAGTAAATAGTCCAGTATCGGGTGAAAAGATAACAATTAAAGTAACAGATAGACTAGGTAACTATTTTGTAAAAGAGTATACAACTAATAATAAAGGTGAAATACCTGATATACATGCAAGAAAAAAATCAATGATTGAATTTTTTGTTGGTGAAACATTATGTAAGTCTCGTATAGCTGCTGATGGTATACCTAAAAAGGTCGTACTAAAAGATTATGAATGCAAATTTGAAACTCAGACTGTACCTCATAAAACTATTCCCACACCCTCTATTGAGAATGTTCAGACACAAGAAACTCAAAACAGTAGTCAAAAGATTAATGAGCACAATGACAGTGTTAATAACTCGTTAGAAGAAGTAACTTTCAACATAAAACTAGTAGAAGGCGATACTGGCAAACCACTACCAAATACAACCTATTATCTAGAATATAAAAACAATATTAAGCCACATAAAACTGACAGCTCGGGTGTTGAATCAGGCATCAAAGCAGATGTCAGCCAATCTATCAGCGTCTATCTTGACGATGACGGTGGCAAGAAACAGTCTATTTACAGTATGGCTTTTCCTGTCACAGGAGATTTAAATGGACAGACTAAAGTACTTAAAGTCCCAGTGGTAACGCTGCAGCTCAAATTCATGGATAAGAATAAGGAACCTATACCTAATTATGCGTTTAAAACCGTCTATCGAGGTCGCACCTCTGAGACCAAAAAAACTAATTCAACAGGTATAGTCACTGTCAAAGCATTGGCAGGTCAGCCGATAAAAATTATTCATCAAACAGCTAATAAAACTTCAACCAATATCGTCACTGACGGTTCAACTGAATGGACATTCGATACAAGTAAACTGATTAAAGATTCTGGCAGTTCAGCAAGCCCTGCTAGTAATGCATCATCCAATAACCCTTCTTCAGCTCAAAAGCCTAATGACACAAAACCTAATACTTCAAGCCCCGTTGATAAAGGTAATGTCATACGCAATGATAAGATAACTCAAAAAGGGCCAACACATGAAGTTAAAACAGATCAAGCAAAGATTACTATTAAGTTTTTAGATGAAGCAACGGATAAGCCTTTGTCAGGATTAACTTATTGGACGCAATCTACTAAGTATGGAAAAAACCCAGCTACTACAGGTAGTGATGGCACAAGAGGCCGTACACACGATTCAGATGTGGGTATTAATATCGCAGTTCTAGTCAACGAGAATGGTAAGGAAGTGAAAAAAGGGACTATTGTCGCTAATAGTGATAAAAACGGTGTTGCTTATGTTTATAAAGCTAAGAAGCCTAAACATTCAAATATAAAAATCAGTTTCAGCCGCAATA
This sequence comes from Psychrobacter halotolerans, assembly GCF_039680845.1. NCBI lineage: Bacteria > Pseudomonadati > Pseudomonadota > Gammaproteobacteria > Moraxellales > Moraxellaceae > Psychrobacter > Psychrobacter halotolerans. The sequence continues at coordinate 2,788 of NZ_JBDKWD010000005.1, forward strand.
CAAAATCAACTGTAGTTACTGAAAAGACTAAAACGATTTTAAGAGAGATTGCTGAAAAATATGGTGCGAAAGAACTCATAATTACCAGTTCGTTAAGAACTCCTGAAGAACAAGCTAGTGCAATGTACGATAATATTGCTGGTGGTAAACGAATATCATACCGAACTCCTGGTGAAATAGTGACTCAAGTGTGTGAAAAAGGAATCAAAATGAAATTAGGTAGGGAGAAAACCATTCAAAATATGGTATCTAAGATTTTAGAATACGATAAAAAAGGTCAGAGGGTATCGAAGCATTGTGTTAGTTTTGAAACATATGCTAAAGCAAACATTATTGATTTAGGCATCAATAGTAATGGGTTTAACACCTATACAAAAAAGGAAAGATTTCAAAGAATTTGTGATGAAGCCGAAAGACAAGGTAAAATTTCCGGCTTTATATCTCCTCTTAGAGATAAAGCTGAATCAGCTTTTCATCTCGAAATACCTCAATAGATAAGGAGTTATATTTTATGAAAAAAACTCTACTCTTATTGTTCATTGTAGCTTTACAAGCTTGTAGCGACACCACTGTTCAGCTTCCTACAGATGACGTCGATAAAGGAAGTCGCATAGACTCAAAGTTAGAGACAAATGCTGTTCGATCATCCTCAGATATTGGCACAGGCATAGGCGTAGATACAGATAATAGTATTCCAACAGGTATTTACTTTTCTAATAAAAAATGTGGTTCAGATAAAACTTGCAAAAATTTTACTCCTGAAAAAATTGATGGAAAATATGTTCTTTTTAAAAATCAGGATTCAAACGAAGCTGCGTACTACTTATTAGTTAAGGATAATGCTTACTACCTTTATAGTTTACAGTTTTTAGATGAAGACTACAGCGCCGTTGGCTCTTGGTCACAATTAAAAAGAATTGACGAACCAGATTTATCTTTTGAAATCGAAACTATTGAACAGGTCATGGGTTCAGACTACATGGGAAGTTACGACAATGTTAATATAAACAATAAACTTAACACCTTAGCTAATAATTCCGGTTTGCTAGAAATAGGTAGCCTATTAGAAGGTAACAAAATACCTACTCATGAAACTATCAAATTTATACATACAAATGATGGTTATAAGGTCGACTGCGAAAATTATATAAAAAAATATGAAGAGATAGCTGACGAATTTTTTAAAAAAAATATGGCTGTAGGCTTTCACTTTTACTATGAATGTTCTAGTGGAAACGTTATATATTTTCAAGATGTGAACAAATTACAATAGATATTGTAATAGCGCTGTCTCCACGAGACAGACTTTATCATTTTTAATTGTCTTTTTTTCGAGAATACTAGTTAGGCAATAACTAAAAATCTGGACTTATTCATCCCTCATTTACTCTTACCCTAATAGCTAATTTACGTTTGATACAAGATTTCCTGAGAAGTAAGAGATGAAAAAAAATCTTTATAGGTTAGTATTACCGATATTATTTATTGCAATGGCAGGTTGTAGCAATGCGGAAGATATCAACTCTCCAGTGATATCTAAGACTCATGAAGGAGATGTTTCTTTAACTCAAACACAAACGTTAGAGGCACCTCAATCTAAATTAAACTGCGCACAATTTAATCTAGATAGCGTAGATAATATGGTATGTACTTACTGGAAAGACTCTAAAAAATTTAACGAGACCATTAAAATCCAAGATTATGAGATTTACTCTTCGCTTATAGAAGTTCAAGAACTTTCACCAGTTGAGTATAATTTCTTTGCAACTATAGAAGTATATTATAAGAATGAGAAATACAAGGCTAAAGTTTTTCCAAATTCTAGAGTAGATTTATCAGATGGAAATAAAGTTTTAAACCTAATTTGTAATAAAGGCAGTTGTTCTAAGCCATTTTTATGGGGTTTTGCTACAGAATCAAATATTAAAGTTAATCCCAAGTTAGCCGATGTAACGATGAACAAGTTATCTTATATATATAACTACAACTATAAAAAATACCTTCGAGATAAAAACAGTCAAGTAGTAAGAAACGAAATAGCAGTCAAGGTATATTTTAATAATCCTCACCTGGAGGATACTTCATATGTTATCCGATTTGTAGATAAAGCCGCACCACTCAAAAATGCTATTAAAGAATATCTAAATGGTTTGGCGGTAGAAGAGAAAAACCTGGGTTTTGAGTCAAATAACTTTGGTAACGATAGTTTTACAGTCAAGATTGAAGATAATACAGCTAAGATTCACTTTACCGCTAATGATTTAACCACAGATTTGTGGTCGTCCCAACAAGTAATAGACTTTAGCCATCCCATAAGAATGACTGCAGAACAGTTTAGTACTGTTGATAAAACAGAAATATGCATCAATAACTCTTATAACTATCAAATGGCTTTTTTAGCTAACGCAGAATCTATAGATTGCCCTTTTTAATTTGCATCACAACTGTATATTCATAACTAAACCAAAAAAAATCCGACCACCTAAGTGATCGGATTTTTCATATTTGGTGGAGATGGCGGGAGTTGAACCCGCGTCCGCCGGCATTACGCTCATGAATCTACATGTTTAGTTTCTGTCTTTAGTTTTAGTCCGCACCGATCCGACAGTCAGGATGGATTGGACGATTCTCTACTTTTGAACCCAAGCGATTGAGACAATCCCTTGTGGCGAGCCTACATGCGGACGCTTCAACTTAGTTAACCAACTGTAGGTGATCAGCAACTAAGTAAGCAGGGTTTAAGCTGCTAGAGCGTAAGTTTCGTCGTTTGCGACTATAACAATATATGTTTGATTAACGAGAGGACATACACTCTCGACATGCATCATTGAGTTTCATCACCAGCGTCGAAGCCAGAACATCCCCAATAAGGTCGACTATTATATAGTATATATAGGTCAATTTTCAACCGATAAGACAACTACATTACATTACGTTACAGCTCAGTTATTTAAGCCAAAATGCTGTTCAACCACTGACCAATATTCTGAATCTGCGGCATACAGACCTGATGCGCCATCGGGTAAGTATGATAAGTGACATCATACCCTTTATCAGAAAGCAGCTGCTTTGCCTGCTCGCCTAGAATGATAGGAACGACTGGATCATGAGATCCATGTTCAATCAAAATCGGCATGTCTTTATTAGCGGTGCTGTAATCAATACTATCGTTGGTCGCTAAATAGGTCGAAAGTGTCATCAAGCCAGCCAAACGCTCCGGATAACCTAAGGCTACATGGTACGCTACTGCCCCGCCCTGCGAGAATCCAGCAATCACGATGTGCTCAGGAGCAACACCCTGTTCAATCTCACGGCGCACTAAATCCTTTATTTGCTTCGAAGACGCTTCGATCTGAGCGACATCGATTTTACGCTCAAGGCTCATCTCCAAAATATCGTACCATGCGGGCATCACCATGCCACCATTGACAGTCACTGCACGCTTAGGGGCATGCGGAAAGATAAACCGTACTGCCATGTCATCAGACAAGCCTAATTGCGGAACCACTGGCTCAAAGTCATGACCGCTAGCACCCAAGCCATGAAGCCAAATGACAGCTCTATCTATCTTTTTTTGTGATGGGTTATGCTCAACAATGACAGCGTCTAAATAATCAGTCATGACTTATCCTTAATACGATTTGAAGAATTGAAAATAAAATATTTTTGTAACAATGGCTCGTTTGTCATTATCTTTTAAAGATTATCAACTACCTTAAAAGACGACTCCGTGACAGCAATGTCGTACTCATTATTTTTCACTTTTTGTAGGGACAGTTTACATGACAATGTCAGATAATTCAGTGATTAGGTTTAGCCCACTCAAAAAATTACCCTTCAAGACAAGTAAACAGGTCAGTGTAGCCATACTATTGGCTGCCACTTGCACTTTATCAATGGCCGCATACGATAAAAACAATAGCACATTGACTCAAACATCAACGCAAACCATTAAGCCTGTTTCCACGCAGACCTCACAAGCCTTGCCTACTAAACCAATGGCTTATACCTATGGGATACGACCATTATATTTGGTCAATGATATGGATGCAGGACCACTTAAAAATGAGCTCATGGCCTGTAGTGCGCAAACGCCTAGCAAAACCGATTTTTCTATTGCCCATCGCGGCGCGCCATTGCAACTACCAGAACACACATATGACAGCTATCTGGCATCGGCGCAAATGGGTGCCGGTATTCTGGAGTGCGATGTTGCTTTTACCAAAGATGGCGAGCTGGTCTGCCGCCATGCGCAGAACGATTTGCACACTACCACCAATATTCTGGCCACCCCGCTGGCCAAACAATGCACTGTGCCACCAGTCATCAACAGTAAAGGCGTGCTTACCAATGCCGACAGCATTGAATGTCGCACATCAGACATTAGCGTGAGTGAATTTAAAACCTTAAAAGGGAAAATGGACGCCGCTAATACAAAAGCCACCAACATCACTGATTATATGAACGCTACTGCTGCTTGGCGAACCGATTTGTACTCACAAAACGGACAAGTATTAACGCTAAAAGAGCATATCAAACTTGCGCAAAGCCTTGGTATGAAACACACGCCAGAGTTAAAATCACCCGCGGTTACCATGCCTTTTAACGGCTATAGCTTAGATGCTTATCGCCAACAACTGCTAGACACCTATAAAGACGCAGGCGTGGCAGCCAGTGACGTGTACCCGCAGTCGTTTAATATTGAAGACGTAGAATATTGGATTAAAAACGACCCGGATTTTGGTGCTAATGCCATTTATTTAATTGATGACAGTAATGAGACGGCAACTGGCAAAAGTTTTGATAAAAACGACCCAACCACTTGGAAACACTCACTCGCCAACATAAAAGCACGGGGTATCAAAACCATCGCACCGCCACCATGGATACTGGTAACCACTGACGCCACTGGTAAAATGCGACCGTCCGCCTATGCCAAACAAGCCAAAGCTCTTAATTTGAATATCGTGACTTGGTCACTTGAGCGCTCAGGACCTTTAGCAAAAGGCGGCGATTGGTATTACAGTGATTTGGGCAACGCTATTAACAACGATGGCGATATGATGACCTATATTGACGTACTGGCACAAGACGTTGGAGTCAAAGGTATTTTTTCTGACTGGCCAGCGACGGTTACCTATTATGCCAACTGTAAAGGACTGGGCTAGGCTGTGTTCTCAACTTAGTTAACAGCCATTTGCCATCCATTTAAATAGTACCAGTAATGCACAAAAAAGCCGACCACGTGGCTACTGGGTCGGCTTTTTTTATATAGTCGATGTTATTCTAAGTCAATTTATTGTGCTCGCTGTTTTAATTTTCCATCAATTTTTCATCGCTTTTCACAAGCTCTCGCATAGTGGCGCGATACTTTTGTGCTAGGATAATTTAACAAACTCAATTTGCACGCACTTTTTAAATAAGCATACCGCCATGACCCATATTTTATTAGTAGAAGATGATCCTGCCATTGCCATGTCGCTCAAAGTCACTTGCAAGCGTGAAGGTTGGCAGATGACATGGCTTGATAATGCCAGCAGCGTGCTACCGATGCTACGCAGTGATGACGCAAAAGATTTAGCCGCTATTATTTTGGATGTTGGGTTGCCCGATGGCGATGGTTTGAGTCTATGCCAACAGATACGTCATACGGCGGATATTAAGGCGTTAAAAGACATTCCTATTGTGTTTTTGACGGCACGTAGTGAGGAAGTCGATCGTATCTTAGGTCTAGAGATGGGCGGTGATGATTATTGTGCTAAGCCCTTTAGTCCTCGCGAATTGGTCGCTCGTCTAAAAGCCATTTGGCGACGTGAGCAGTTGTTGTCTCAGCAGCCTACTCATTATACGACCTCAGCAGACGCTACCGTCAATGAGACGGTTGCCAATAATATGTCAGGACAGGCCCTAGCCTTTGAATCTCAATCTGGTATTTGGCATTATCAACCACTCAATTATTCTTTGATGTGGCAGTCGAAAAAGCTTGAGCTAAGCAACACTGAGCGTAAAATTTTATTGACCTTATTGCAAGCGCCCAATCAAGTCTTCAGCCGTGAGCAGCTATTAAGCGCAGTGAGTGATTATCCCGATCACCGCCTAGCGCGGACGATAGACAGTCATATCAAATCCATTCGTAAGCAGCTAGCGACCGTAGATGCGAGTATTGATGTCATCCATACCCATCGCGGCTTAGGATATGGGCTGTGCCCCGCTTAGTATTGTTATACTATTAACTCACATAGCGATACAAAAACATGATGCCCAAAGCTGACGATCATACTCACACCAATCAAAGTAATTGGTATGCAAAACTGCACCCTATTGGCACCGCACAGCAAACCACGAAGCCTAAACGACTGCTAAATTTGAGTATTTTTTTTAGGATTTGGCTGGCGGTGGCTATGGTTCTGGTTATTTGCGGTGTGGTCGCCTTTACTCAACTGTTCGGCTATGTCAAACCAACCGCCCAGCAAGTCATTGAAGACACTTTATTAGATACCAGTAAGTTTCTGGCGGCAAATTTGCAGCTGCCTTTGTCCTCAGGCCAACTATACGATGACCTTTACCAATCAAAGCTGGATTCCGCTTTTATTGGCATGCCAGCCATTGATGACGTCTCAAATTTGAATAGCGAAAATGAGAGCTATACCAGCTTTCGAGTATACGTGACGGATAAGACAGGGAGGGTCATTTATGACTCCCTACCCGAGCCTGACAATGACGAAGGCCAAGACTATAGTCGCTGGAATGATGTGTATTTAACCTTGAACGGTCAATACGGGGCAAGGAGTACCACTCAAAATCATCATCAGCGTAACGGCACGGTCATGTATGTAGCACAGCCTATAAAAGATGATAGTGGCGCGCTGCTTGGTGTCGTCAGTGTTGGCAAACCCATTGCTAGCGTGTTGCCTTATTTGGACAACACCCGCAATCGCATGTTTATTACGGCGCTACTTATGAGCATTGCAGCGCTTATCTTAGCGGGATTGGTCGCATGGTGGCTCAAACAAAGTATTACCCTGGTGACCCAATATACCAGCGCATTGGCAGAGGACACCAAAAAGCCATATTTTTATTTAGGACGTGAGCTTAATAGTTTGACAGACACCATTGAGTCTATGAAACATCAATTGGAAAATCGTGCTTATGTTACCGATTATGTCCATACTCTCACCCATGAGCTTAAAAGCCCTTTGACAGCGATTCGTGCCAGTAGCGAGCTATTGGAAGATGATGGTCTTGACACAGACGATCGGCAAATGCTGGTGCAAACCATTGGGGAACAAAGCATCAAAATGCAACAGCTGATCGATCGCTTGCTGCTACTTGCCAAAATTGAGCAACCGACCTTTAAACTCAATCAACAAATAACGCCGCTCCTGCCTTTACTGCAAAGTCTGGCAAAAGACAATGCAGCCAAGCTACAACAGCAGTATTTGTCGCCCATTGCAATCTATATTGATGACCAACCTGTGATTGAACACTCAATGAAGCAGTCGGATAACTTGGCAAATATTAGCGTGTTTGCTGATCAATTTTGGTTGGTACAGGTACTACAAAACGTCCTAGACAATGCCATTCATTTTGCTACCAGTACGATCATTATTGATATACATAGCACGGCGCATACAGTCACCATTGACATATTTAATGATGGCAAATTGCTACCCGACTATGCCATTCATAAAGCATTCGACCGTTATTTTAGCTTATCGCACCAAAGTCAGTCTGCTCATCATTCATCAAGCCAATCTGCCCATCATTCTTTAGATAATAACTTAGCTCAGAACCATACTCCAGAAACGACCAGCGTGTCTCACAATACCATCAAAAAAGGTACAGGCCTTGGCTTAACCTTGGTCAAGCAAGTGATTGAGCATCATGGTGGTCAGGTGGCTATTGACAACGTCCATGCAAATGGCCATAACCATCATGCCGCGATCAATCAGTTTACTGGTGTTGTGGTTAGTATTACCTTGCCTCTTGCTAAATAAAGAGAACGTTTAAAATCCTTCATCAACTTTCCATCATTCCTTCACAGGCTTTCTATCTCTTTATCGTACGATAGCGTCATTCACATTCGTCATCACCATAAGAGGTAGAAAATCGATGCAACATCATATTCAGCAAAACCAAATCATAGAAAACTGCTTAGGGCATAGTCGTCATTACTGCCTACTGTCCTTATCGCATGCAGGTATTGATAGCATTGCTTTTGGACATTGGCTGGCCATTCCCAGTCAGCAATTAATCTTGGTGTTTCGACATCAGCAATGCGTGGCGGTTGACGGGTATCAGCTGGCGGCTTAATATAGCCAGTGAAAAGTAATATCGACACATCACGCACGGCTGTTATCAATTTTCTTGCTTGCTGTGCCTGCGCAGACAGAGGCTGCAAAAATTTGTTTCAGCAGTGCCGTAGCGCTTTTAAAGTATACTGACTATACCTTTATTATTAAACTGATCAAAATTTTTTCAAATCAGTTTTGAACTTTTTTTAAACACCCACAAAAAAGCCCTTCGTTATTTCTAATCAGCGTTAATTAGAAACAACGAAGGGCCACTACCTTTATATCAAACTGTCTAAATAATCGCCTGTACTGGCGGCTCAACATCTGCATTTTGACCACGATGGCGCAAATAATGATCGAGCAGTACAATTGCCAGCATCGCTTCAGCGATCGGTGTGGCCCGTACACCAACGCAAGGATCATGGCGACCTTTAGTCAGCATATCAATTGCCGCCCCTTGAGTATTAATACTCTTGCCAGCCGTGGTAATACTAGAGGTTGGCTTAAGGGCGATACTCACACGAATGTCTTGACCCGATGAGATACCGCCCAAGATGCCGCCTGCATGATTGGCTGTGAAGCCATCTGGCGTCATCTCATCACGAGAGCGATGCCCAAACTGTCCGGCTACTGCCATACCGTCACCAATCTCAACCCCTTTTACCGCATTGATACTCATCATGGCATGAGCGATGTCTGCATCCAAACGATCAAACACAGGCTCACCAAGCCCAACAGGTACGCCGCTAGCAATGACTTCAAGTCGCGCCCCGCAGCTCGTCCCTTCACGGCGTAAGCTATCTATCAAGGTTTCAAAACGAGTCACGGCCTCCGCATCCGCACAAAAAAACGGATTGCTATTCACAAACGCCCAATCAATTTGGCTAGGGTCTAGTACTTGACTGTGCTCATTACCAATCTGAGTGACGTGACCATGAATTTGCACGCCTAAGCGATCTTGTAAGTATTTCTTGGCGATAGCACCAGCCGCCACTCGCATTGCAGTCTCACGCGCTGAGGAGCGACCGCCGCCGCGGTAGTCACGAAAACCATACTTCATACTATAAGTATAATCAGCGTGACCGGGACGAAACGTGTCTTTGATCTCGCTGTAGTCTTTTGATTTTTGATTGGTATTACGAATCAGCAGACCAATGGAGGTGCCCGTCGTCTTGCCTTCAAAGACACCCGAGATAATTTCAACCTCGTCAGACTCACGGCGCTGGGTCGAGTATTTAGACGTTCCCGGCTTGCGGCGATCCAAATCTACTTGTAAGTCTTCTTCAGATAACGCCAAGCCTGGCGGTACGCCATCGACGATTGCCATAAGGCCAGCACCATGTGACTCGCCACAAGTGGTGACTGTAAAAACCTGCCCAATACTATTGCCTGCCATATCTATCCTTAAACCAGTAAATGCGACTGATGCTTAGTTGACCAATTCTCTGTGATGTTACTTACTGGATACTATCCAATAACTGGACATAAGCGGCAAACAGCTGACGATTTGCTACCAACTCATCATAAGTGATCGCAAAAACCCCATGTCCACCGTGGGCAAATTTTAGCCAATCAAATTGGATTTCAGGATAGGCTTGCTTTAACGCCCATTCACTATCACCCACTTCACAAATCAGCAAACCTTCTGGACTCAAATAATCTGGCGCTTCGAACAAGATACGATGTACCAAATCTAGACCATCTTGACCGGCTGCTAGGGCATGTTCAGGCTCGTATAAAAACTCAGGTGGTAGGTCTGCCATGATAGCGGCATCGACATACGGCGGATTGGTGACGATCAGCTCGTACTGATTTTCAGTTGGGATCTTGGCAAACAAATCAGACTCGATCACATTGACTTGATGACCAAGATCGTGATGATCGACGTTCACCATCGCCACCTCTAACGCGCCTTTATCAATATCGACGGCATCTACTAGCGCATCAACGAAACGCGTTGCAAGGGCAATAGCAATGCAACCTGAGCCTGTGCACAAATCTAAAATACGCTCAGGCTGCGACAACTGCTTAACGTCTAAACCATGATCATAAAACACGCTTGTCTGCTCATTCACACTCATTCCAAGCGGTTTAGCCAGCTCACTGACCTCAAAGTATGGATGAAACTGCTGCCGAATCAATTCAGCAATAGGCGAGCGTGGAATCAAAACCCGTTCATCGACATAAAAAGGCAAATCACAGAAGTAGGATAAGTTAATTAAATAACTGAGTGGCTTACGCTCAGCGATACGTTCTTCTAATAGACCTAGTACCAGCTGCTTCTCTGATGTGGTCAAGCGGCAATCAAGAATTTGCTCATTCGCTGACCAGTCCAAAGACAATGAGTGCAGGACGATGGCTGATGCTTCAGCGAACTCATCGGTTGTACCCTGTGCCACGACCACATCGTAGTTACGCAGCTGAGTGACTGCAAAACGAATAAAGTCGCGAATACTAACGAGCTGCTCGCGCGCTTCCTCTAACTCTGCATGCAAATTGGCAAATTCACCCGGCTCACCGAGAAGCCCTGTTTCCAAATCATAAGCGACCTCACCTTCTAAGCCTTGAGACTTATCTTCATTGAAGTATTGATTTTGAAACGCTTCTGCGCTCATTGTTTGGTCTTCTGACATATTGCACCTGACTGATTACATGGTTATTGAACACATGCGAGTGGGTTAAATGGCTTTTCTTAAAAACGAATATGTTTACTAAAATATCTGATCCCACATTATAGACACAAACGTCAAGTAGCGCCAATATTTGCATTTATATCGACCTCTTACCCTTGCAAAAATAGCCTTTATATTCTGAGAGCGTCGTAAGAATTGGGTAGTAACAGACACACATCTTCGCTAGGTTATTGCCAAACTGTAGTGAATACGTCAACGGTTGACGTTTAGCAAGTCATAAATGAAAAAATGTGTGTCAAAAGTTTGCGAACTACTCAAATTGTGCGCATAATAGCCGCATTAGTAGCAAACACAAGTGATTCAATATTATGAAAATAAAGCCAATTATTACTGCTATATCTATTGCTGTCATTGGTGCTAGTGCAAGCGTGCTTGCCGCTCCCACTGATAACACTCGTACATTGCCAGTGCGTACGGCTAATGCAGCGCCTAGTCTCGCTCAAAAAGTCAGCCTTAATGTACAAGAAAATCGCAGCAGATCAGTGGATGGCGGTGCTCCTGTGGCCGTAGAACCGAATGCGAACAAACCTGTAGATCGCATGAACCAATTGATCGATTCAAAAAATAAATCAGATGCGCCAATGCAAACGCAAAATTCTACTGCAGATAATATGAGCGCTGATGAGCTGACGCTTAAAGATGAGCGTGCTGATAGCACTGATGATATTAGCGAAGGTCAAGCGGTGGCTGCCCCTAGTGACGTAACCTCTATTGATTCTTCTGATCCGATGGCTTTTGAGTTGCCTGACAATGAAAAACGTCAAGATTTCAGTGATGACCCTACCATCAAAAATATCGAAGACAAAGATGGTAAAAGATATACCACGCTGAACTTGTCGAACTATGCCAAACAAGTCAATGAAGCGGTTTGGTCACCCAACATGAAAGTCAACTCAGCGATGACTATCAAGATGCAAGCCTTGCTCGATTGGAACCATGCCTCTCCTGGTCCTGTCGATGGTGGTTGGGGTATGAATAGTAAAAAAGCCCTAATCAACTTCCAAACCATGAAAGGCTTGCCAGCTACGGGTACAATGGATCAAAAAACATGGAATGCTTTAATCAAGAACATTCCTGCCAACAAACCAGTATTGGTCACTTATACCATCACTGACGATGACATCAATACCAACTTTGCAAGTACGCCTGCAGGGGCAGAAGCGAAGTCAAAAATGAAAGGGCTTTACTATCAAGACATCAAAGAGATGTTTGGTGAGCGTTTCCACATGGATGTGCGCTACTTAGACAAGCTAAATAAGAATAAGACTTATAAAGCTGGCGAGACCATTACGGTGCTGAACACTCGTGGTCAGCTCAATCAACGCATCAACCGCGTTGTGGCCAATAAAGCAGAAAAAACACTGTATGCCTACAATGGCGATAAGCTGGTTGCCACCTACCCAACAACGATTGGTAGTGATGACACCCCATCACCACACGGTACATTTAAAATCATTAATAAAGTAAAAATGCCTTGGTATAAAGCCACAGTTGGTGAAGGCGCTCAGAAGAAAGTTTATATGCTACCACCAGGACCAAACAATCCGGTCGGTGTCGTATGGATGGGCTTGTCTAAGCCTTCTTACGGTTTGCATGGTTCACCAAAGCCTGAAGGAATCAGCCGTCAAGCATCTCATGGTTGTATTCGTTTGACCAACTGGGATGTCTTAGAGGTTTACGCCAATATCGAAAATGGCGCCACCGTTGAGCTTAAATAATTTCTCATAAATGCTGTATAAAAAAGACCTTGATATCAAGGTCTTTTTTTATGGGTGAATGCTTATAAATTCACTATTATCTTACGCCTTATGGCGTTCTTCATTCCCAGTAATGCTACCGATTTTTTTGGTAAAGAACATTCCTATCGGAATAGAGACCAAAATACCCAAGCCTGCCGCTATTTGAACATGCAGTATCTCATTAAACCCTGTGACTAATACGCCAATAATAAAAATGCCAGTGGTTACCGTTGCTGCCATTGCATAGACGACAGAAAATAATGGCCAGTTCATAACTTATTCCTCATAATTATTGTGGGTATAGTCTATTTATACACTAAATCCACAAATATATTAAGGATTAATTTTGGACGCCAAAACTAATGATAACCAGTGACGACACATAAAAACCTTGTTAAGGTAAAGGTTTTTATAACAAGTTCTCAGCTTGCTTGACTTATGACTTTTTAAACGACTATTTTTTATCGTTGATTGCCATCTACGATTAATCATAAAAAACTTCTATACCTTTATACATTTATCATTACAATAATGACTTTCTTTTATCCCTCTAGAAAGTTATCTGCTATGACCAAAACCCAAGAAAACCGACCTACTGACGCAACGCCGCCACAGGAAGCTGTCGATGATATCGATAGCAATGATGGTGATATAGCAGACGATATTGATCAAGACTCAGCCTGTGCTAAGCCGCCTGAAGCAAAGATTAAAATAGAATCTCTTTCGCCCGATGTCGCCGTTGCCTCGCTAGAAACTGATGAGGAAGTGCCTTCATCTGAAGCAGAGTCCTCTATTCCATCAGAAGCAGAAACCGTCGAGCCAGTAGTTGACGATTCAGACGCCATCAATGCAGAAACTGACAATGCAGAAACTGACAATCTCGAAACCAAAAACCTAACAACTGGGAACCTAGAAGCTGAGACTTCAGAAGCGGTGAGTTTAAAAACTGAGTATTCAGATGATAACGTTACAGACAGCTCTGAAGAGCCAGCGCTCGAAACATCAAACGACTCTTTATCAAGCGATGAGGGAACAACAGATGGCGAGCTAGCAGCAGAAAACGACGAGAAAGAAGAGGAAATTAAAGAAAAGAAAGAAGCCAAACTTGAGTCTTATAAGCAATTTGTCGCAGAACAATTCAACAATAAAAAAGTAGATTATCCAGAAGTTAGAGTAACGATTGAAGCAAATGCCTTGCCGAGCAGAATGTATTTCATTATGAACATACTGTCTGCCATTATCGCAAGCTACGGACTTGTTACCAACTCGGCGGCGGTTGTCATCGGTGCCATGTTGGTCGCCATGATGCTTGGTCCCATCACTGGGGTGGCATTAGCGATTATCGATCACCGTATGCCATTGCTACGTCGGTCGATTATTACCGTACTCATCGGTGTGTCACTGGTCATACTGGTCGGGTTTATCATCGGGTGGCTGCACAAGGATCAGCCGCTAACAGCAGAGATATTATCGCGTACCCAGCCTACTTCTATGGACTTGATGATCGCCTTAGCGGGTGGTACGGCGGGCGCTTATGCCATGGTGTCACCGCATCTCTCGGTCGCCGTCGTTGGCGTGGCTGTGGCCACTGCTTTGGTACCGCCTCTGGCTGCCAGTGGCATTTTATTTGCCAATGGCGAGATACAACTTGGGTTTGGTGCGCTGTTGTTAGCGATAACCAACATTATTGCCATTCAATTCACCAACGCGCTGGTGCTGTGGATTTTAGGCTTTCGCCGTTTGGTCGATGACGATTATCAATCAAATACCTATCTGACCTTTTTGCAGCGTAACGCCATTACTTTATTGCTATTGGGTGGATTGGGCACATATTTGACCATCAATTTACAAACCAACGCCAAGCAACAGGCCTTTGAAAATGATGTCAAAGAAGCAATCAACAGTTATTTTATCGATAAGGGCAATGTCTTAACCAATACGCAATTTGATACCATAGACGATAAACAAGTCGTCCGTGCTGTTATTCGTGGTGAGACCACCCCGACCGCCTATGATGTGCAGCAAATCGAAACCACTATTACCAAAGACATGGTAGAAAACTTTCCTAAGTATCCGCCGATTAAACTGCAATTGCGTTATTTACCCGTCCAAGTGATTGAATCAAATCCGGTCATACAAGATCAACTTGATGAGACTGATGCAGCAATCTTGACCAATTGACCTCTACTATGAGCCCTACATTTTTGCTCAATAAAAATGCAGGGGTTGTGCGTAGAACACACGAGCGGTTGTAACTCTTATACCAAGAGCTTGGGCGTTTGTGCTAAAATCGCATGCAAAATTATTTTACTCAATTCTATCCGTCAGTAAGGAGCCGCTGTGAGCCAGCCATTTCGCTCAGCCGATATTCGTCAAGCCTTTATCGATTTTTTTGTAAGCAAGCAGCACACCCCAGTGTCATCGTCCAGCTTGATTCCACACAATGACCCGACATTGCTATTTACCAATGCTGGCATGAATCAGTTCAAAGAGACATTTTTGGGCATGGAGACACGGGACTATACGCGTGCTGTCACCTCACAAAAATGCGTGCGTGCTGGCGGCAAACATAACGACTTGGACAATGTCGGCTATACCGCCCGTCATCATACGTTTTTTGAGATGCTGGGTAATTTCTCGTTTGGCGACTATTTTAAACAAGCGGGTATCGAATATATCTGGGAGTTTTTGACGTCGAATGAATGGCTTGCAATCGATAAAGACCGCTTGTATGTCACCATTTATGAAACCGATGATGAAGCCTTTGATATTTGGCACAACACCATTGGTATCCCAAGTGATCGTATCATTCGTATTGGCGATAACAAAGGCGCGCCTTACGCGTCAGATAACTTTTGGACGATGGGTGATACAGGTCCTTGTGGCCCTTGTACCGAAGTCTTTTATGATCATGGTGCTGATATCGAAGGCGGCCTGCCAGGGACTCCTGAAGAAGATGGCGATCGTTACATTGAGATTTGGAATTGCGTATTTATGCAGTTCAATCGCCAAAAAGACGGTACGCTATTACCGCTACCAGCGCCAAGTGTGGATACGGGCATGGGACTTGAGCGCATCAGTGCCATTATGCAAGGCGTCCATGGTAACTATGAAATCGATCTATTCACACATTTGATGGATGCAGCGGCTGAGATTTTAGAGATTAAAAATGAACAACAATCGTCACTAAAAGTCATCGCTGATCATATCCGTGCTGTTTCATTTTTGATCGCTGATGGTGTCACACCAAGCAATGAAGGTCGTGGCTATGTATTGCGCCGTGTCGTTCGCCGCGCCGTACGTCATGGTAACAAGCTTGGCGCAGACAGTGACTTTTTCTACAAGATGGTCGCACCGCTTGTGGCTGAAATGGGCACCGCCTATCCTGAATTAAAAGACAAGCAAAGCGTCATCGAAAACGCCATTCAAAAAGAAGAAGCACAATTTGCTAAGACACTGGCGCAAGGATTACGTTTGCTTGCCAGCGAACTTGAAGGTCTGCAAGATGGCGACACCCTCTCTGGTGAAGCAGCATTTAAGCTGTATGACACTTACGGCTTCCCGATTGATTTGACCGCTGATATCACCCGCGAGCGCGGTATCGCTATTGATGAAGCAGAGTTTGATGAGCATATGCAAGCACAGCGTGAGCGCGCTCGTGATGCTGGCAAATTTGATGTTGATTATAGCAGCGTTATCCAAGTAGAGACGCCAACGACCTTTATTGGTTATGAGCAGCTTGAAGAAGATGGCGTTACGGTCAACGCGATTTATCAGGATGGCAATGCAACCGATAGCTTAACCGAAGGAACAGAGGGCGTTATCGTACTCGACCGTACCCCTTTCTATGCCGAAGGTGGTGGTCAAGTGGGTGAGCTTGGTGAAATCCGTACTGAAACAGGCGTCTTTGAAGTACAAGATACCAAAAAATCAGGTCAGGCCATTATCCATTATGGTGTGGTGACCATGGGTGATATCAAAACAACGCAAACAGCCGATGCTCAAGTGCTCTCTAGCATCCGTGCCGCCAGTGCCAAAAACCACTCGGCCACTCACTTATTGCATGCGGCATTAAGAGAAGTACTGGGCGAAGCAGTCACGCAAAAAGGCTCACTCGTTTCAAGCGACGTGCTACGTTTTGACTTCTCTTATGACAGACCAGTCACTCCTGCTGAAATCATACGCGTAGAACGCCTAGTCAATGAACAAATTCAAGCCAATACCCCAGCTCGTATCGAGCACATGTCTATTGATGAAGCCATGAAGCAAGGTGCCATGGCGCTGTTTGGCGAAAAGTACGGCAGTGAGGTTCGCGTACTCACTATGGGTACGGACAATATCGTTGATGGTCAACGTAAGCCTTTTTCTATTGAGCTATGTGGCGGCTTGCATGTGCAGCGTACCGGTGATATTGGTATGCTAAAAATCACCAGCGAATCAGGTATCGCGGCTGGTATTCGCCGCATCGAAGCCGTCACTGGTATGAATGCGGTCAAAAACATTCAACAAAGTGAGCAGCAACTGGGCGAATTGGCCAGTCAATTAAAAGTCAAACGTCCTGAAGTGGCGCAGCGTGTCCGCACCATGGCAGACAAGCAGCGCGACTTAGAAAAACAACTGGAACGCTTGGAGCAAAAAATGGCCAGTGCCCAAGCGGCAAATTTGCTTGATGACGTTCAGACCATCGCAGGCACACCTGTTCTGGTTAGCACCTTGAGCGGTATCGATGGCAAATCTATTCGTACGCTCATGGATGACATCAAGTCCAAACTGCCCGATAGCGTTATTGTTTTGATTGGCGATAAAGACGATCAATTGGCACTAGCGGCCAGTGTGGCCAAATCACTCACTACCAAAATCAAAGCGGGTGATATCATTCGTCATTTGGCAGGCGAGCTTGGCGGTAAAGGTGGTGGTAAGCCTGACTACGCCCAAGGCGGTGCACCCAAGTCTAGCAACAGTACCGCTGTTATCGACGCCCTACCTGCTTGGATCGAAACCAGTCTTAGCTAGGTACCATGCTGCTATGGTCAGTTGAAAAGAAAACGGTTATATAAATTTAAACGCGCTACTAGAGCAAATTTTACTTGCGTGCTGTGCCGCTGCTGACAGAGGAGGCGTAACATTCATCCTAGTAGCGCTATAACACTTTTGAAGTGCATCGACTATATATTGCCTACAGAATACGCGATGGGTTATAACCCCCATAACCAATCGCCATATATCTAAGCCCTACTGCTACTTAACGTAGTGAGGTAGATATGATATAAAGGTCAACGTTTGAACGTATTGTTCATCCGCTTGGTTTAAAACAAGCCGTAGTGAATAAATAAAAGGCATAGAACAGCACTCTTAAAACAGCTTTATCTATGCCAGTATTGAGGAAGAGTCACATTTACTCTCGTCAATCATAACGACAGGTCATTCATGAATAATAGGTAGGTTTTTATGGCGTTAATAGTACAAAAATATGGCGGCACCTCGATGGGCAGTATCGACCGCATTAAAAACGTCGCCAAACGCGTCAAACGCTGGCATGATAACGGCCATCAAGTGGTGGTGG
The DNA here is from genome assembly GCF_039680845.1 of Psychrobacter halotolerans. Lineage (NCBI taxonomy): Bacteria > Pseudomonadati > Pseudomonadota > Gammaproteobacteria > Moraxellales > Moraxellaceae > Psychrobacter > Psychrobacter halotolerans. The sequence goes on from NZ_JBDKWD010000005.1 coordinate 21,077, forward strand.
TCGTGTCTGCTATGAGCGGCGAAACCAACCGTTTAATCGATCTGGCACGTCAAATTAGCAATCAACCTGATCCTCGTGAATACGACCAAATGGTCTCGACGGGTGAGCAAGTGTCTATCTCATTACTCGCCATGGCGATCAAAGAGCTTGGTATTGGGGCCCGTTCATTCACTGGTCGTCAAGTGGCGATTAAGACCGATAACGCCCATAATAAAGCGCGTATCGAAAGTATCGATGATAAAAACATTCGTGAGCAGCTAGAAGCTGGCAATATCGTCATTGTGGCAGGCTTCCAAGGTATCGATGAGGACGGTAATGCGACCACATTAGGACGCGGTGGCTCTGATACCACAGGCGTTGCCATTGCAGCCGCTTTGGGCGCTGATGAGTGTCAAATCTATACCGATGTCGATGGCGTCTACACCACTGACCCACGTGTTACTTCAAAAGCCAAAAAGCTTGAAAAAATTACCTTCGAAGAGATGCTCGAGATGGCCAGTCTGGGTTCTAAAATTCTTCAGATTCGCTCAGTAGAATTCGCTGGTAAATATGGTGTGCCCTTGCGTGTACTATCTAGCTTTGACGAAAATACTGACGGCAGTTTTGACCAAGAGTTTCAAGACACCGTTGGCACCCTAATTACGATAGATGAAGGAGACAATATGGAACAGGCAATCATCTCAGGTATTGCATTCAACCGAGACGAAGCAAAAATTGTAGTGCGCGGTGTACCTGATCACCCTGGTATTGCCTCTGCTATCTTAAGCCCGATTGGTAACGCAAATATTGAAATTGACATGATTGTGCAAAATCTGTCGGTCAATGGTACGACAGATTTTACCTTTACGGTTAATCGCTCTGATCTAGACAAAACCATGAAAGTGCTCAACGACGAAGTTAAAGACGAGATTGGTGCCAAAGAGATACTAGGCAATAGCGAAGTCGTGAAAGTGTCTTTAGTTGGTGTTGGCATGCGCTCACACGCAGGGGTTGCCAGTCTTATGTTCCAGACCTTGGCGGAAAACAACATCAATATTCAAATGATTTCTACCAGCGAGATCAAAGTGTCTGTTCTGATTCAAGATCAGCATTTAGAAAAAGCGGTCAAATCTCTACACACCGCGTTTGGGCTTGACCGTGAAGATGGTGAAAGCAAAGTGGCTGGACTATAATATATATAGTGAGTTCGATATAAAAACGATACAGCGGGACGTATATGAATTTTTTGCAGCTCTTGCCTGTGTAGGCACAGCAAGCCAGAAAAATTTATATTAGTTCCGCGTCATAAGATAACGTATCCGTTTTATTTAGAATCGACTATAGTAATAGTCGATTCTAAATAAAACAATGTCGAGTGACTGAGATTCCTTATTTATAAAATAAAGGTTATTTATAAAGTAAAGGGTTTGCAGTCTCAGACTGGTTTTTATAACATCGATTAAACTATAGAGATAACTTTCACTGTTATTCATACATTGGTTATTAAATTACTGACAATAATACATTGATTAGATAGGGTCTTTTTAGATCCTATTTTTATTTTTTAATATTGCTAAGATAATGGTTTAACCAATAGTTTTGTGAAAACCCGTGACAGTATCTGTTATGCCCCCTATAATGGGGCTTTCATTTGGGCTAAATGAATCTACCTATCGTTACCGTTATTGGCACAACGTTCCCTATTATGGTTGTTGTCAATTTATTGCATGTAGAATGCAGCGGTAATGTCCTGCAATTGAGAATTAATCTAATGAGTAATAACCTGTTGATGCGACATAAGGAGTGTGACGCATGTTAATTTTGACACGCCGCGTGGGCGAGACGCTAATGATTGGTGATGAGGTCAGTGTGACTGTTTTGGGCGTTAAAGGCAATCAAGTACGTATTGGTGTCAACGCACCTAAAGACATCGCTGTACACCGCGAAGAGATTTACCAACGTATTCAGCATGAGCGCTCTGTACAATCGCAGATGCAACATCTTGAACAAGGCAGTTTTGCGCCTTCATTTGATGACGAAGACTATTTTAATCGCTAAGCAAATCTGTAATACTTAACGCTTAATTATTAATCATTATCGAGCATATATAAGCATTGTATTTTTAAAAGTACGGTATTTTTGCTTTTTTAATCTGCTCTGAGGTCATTTATTTATGAGTATCCGCCAATCAGATGTATCGGCTCTACTTAATGGTTTAAATAAAAAAGCCATTGGATTCAATGATGTCATCAGCTTTATCGATGATTTTTATCGCTATGCTCCTGCCCCTTTCGTCAATGGCATGGTACATAATGCAGCTGGTGAAAATGAAGGCAGTGCAAAAATCTTTGGTTTTGCTAAACACCATGGTCTAAACCAATTAGACACATTAAAGCTGTTTGGCGAGCATTATGCCAAGGTTCAAGCAACGCCTAACGGTACTGATCATGCCAATATCCGCAACTTTTTGCATTGGGGCTGGCAAGGATTTTTAATGCAAAAAAATCCGTTGACGGTACGCCCTAGCGTTGATACGACTGCACTCTAATTGTTTACTACAATAAAAAAGCCACGCTAACGAGCGTGGCTTTTTTATTGACGTTTGTTACTGGTCACTTCATTCATCAATAATAACACCAGTCATCGCAAGGCTACTTATTGCGAAATTTAATCGGTTGTACCGCCCCTTTAGGGTTGGGCATATTGGGGTAATGTTGCTCATGCTCGACCTCGCACTCCGCCCCAACGATATCACCGTTGTCTTTTACTGGCTTATGAATGAAACCTGTGCGCTCAGCAGGCGGTAGATGCTCGTGCTCCCAAATCATCACCGCTTGCATACAAGTTTCGCGCTGCTCAGCAGTTACTTTGCGACCATCAGGCCATTTACCAAGCTCAATCGCCATACGAAATTTTTCAACCACTTCTGGCGTCAAGCTTGCCAATATCGTTTGTTTGTCCATCTTGCCTATTCTCCACTGCTATTTTTGTGTCGCTAACACGCTTATTCATCATCCATAATATCATCATCGCCATCAAGACTGAATTCTTCTGCATGGACGTTCCAGTGCAACTTGGTACGGCACGCTTCGTAGAAATCAAACCCAGGTGGATGCAATAAGGTCAGCTTATCAGGATGTTTACGGATGTAAAGCCGCTGCTCTTGCTCAAGTGGCACACTTGGCTTACCATCAGCGCTGACCATTGGCTGCGTACGATTGTCCTCGTGAATACGAATACAGACCTCACTATTGCCGCTCACCACAATCGGTCGACTCGATAGCGTGTGTGGATGCATGGGCACCAAACAAATGGCATCCATGCTTGGATGAATAATAGGACCACCGCCGGACAAGGCATAAGCCGTCGATCCTGTCGGTGTGGCCGCTATCAAGCCATCACTATGCTGCCTATAGACATCCTGCCCATCAATTTTCATCTGAAAATCAATCATATGTACCGACTTGCCAGCATGCAATACCACGTCATTGAGCGCCATGTCTTCGTGGATGATATCGCGCCCTTCTCGTATCTCCATTGTGAGCAAAAACCTGTGATCCAGCTGATAGTCACCCATCAATACTTGACGTAACTTAAAGGCCGCTTCATCAGGTTTAACATCTGCCAAAAAGCCAAGACGACCACGGTTAATACCCAATACGGGCACTCGATAGCGTGCTAACGCTTCAGCGGCATGTAATATTGAGCCATCACCGCCAACGACGATGACCAAATCACAAATCTCACCAATCAAACCCCGCTTAACGATTTTGACTTTTTCAATCTCAATCAGATTTAAGGTAGGCAAATTCGCAGTTTGCACATCCATAATCAAGGTGAGATTCATGTCATTAATGGTTTGGGCAATCTGCACCAGACTTTGGGTAACACTGCGTTTGCCCGCGCGCCCCATCAAGCCAATACGTCTAAAAGCTGGATTTTTGATCGCGTGGAACAGCTCTGATTCGTGTAAGTGTGGCAATCTTGCTGACTGCGCTGAGTTTTCCATAAAACGACTCGGTATAACGGTGAATTACAGAGCAATGATAGCGATAAATGAACGCTTAGACTAGCATGTTTATGCATTATCGTTGTTAACTGTCGTAATCCTCTGCTATGCCTGCTTTTCACAAAAGCGAAAACCACTTGGTGATATAATCTATACTCGATAAAATGGACGCACGACATTGTATAGTTGATCCTAAATAAAATGGATACAAGAAAGGATGGAGTGAGCAAAGCCTTGACAGTTGTCACGTAAACACAGTTGACAATAATGGGTGGTTTGCTAAAGTATCTGATATCTATATTATTTTTTATTATTAAGGATACATGTATGGCCAATCCTATTGTTAGTCGTGCAGAGCTTGCGATCGGCGGTACTCCAATGACGGTCAAAGGAGTAATTCAAAAGACCAGTTTATTACTTGGATTATCTGCTATCACAGGCGTGGGGTTCTTCTTTTATGCCCTCATGGCAGGATTATCGCAAGGTTTTATTACGATGGCGGCCTTTGGTAGCATGATTGCTGCGTTTGTGCTCGCGCTTGTGATCACCTTTAAGCCACAAAAAGCCAAGACGTTGGCCGTGCCTTATGCATTGCTAGAAGGTATCTTTTTAGGCGGTATTTCACTGTTCTTTATGAGAATGTATCCAACGGTACCAGTGACAGCAATGTGCGCAACGTTTGTAACCGCTGCTGTTATGCTTGGTCTTTACCGTTCAGGCTTAGTCAAAGTTACTGAAAAGTTCCGTTCTATCGTGACCTCAGCCGTTATCGCGATTATGCTTGTTTATGTGGCGCAGTGGGTGCTCTCTTTGGTATTTGGCTCAACCTTACCGTTCTTATTTGAAGGCGGCGCTATTGCCATTGGCTTTAGCCTATTTGTGATTGTTATCGCGTCTTTCACTCTTCTACTAGACTTTGATAATATCGATCGCGGCGTGGCCATGGGTATCTCTGAAGACTACGAATGGTTATTTAGTATCGGTATTCTTGCAACGCTTGTGTGGATGTACATCGAATTTATGCGTCTGCTTAGTTATTTACAAGATTAACCTCACCTCTGCCAAGCTATCATTTTAAATAAAAAACCGTCTTTTCTTAAAGGCGGTTTTTTTATAAGTTGCATAAAGAGACGACGCATACTAAGCACGTTTTAAACGTAGCGCATTTAGTACGACAAACAGCGAGCTTAATGACATTCCAATAGCAGCAAGCCATGGTGGCACATAACCCAAAGCCGCTGGTATTAAGACAATACCATTATAAATAAGGGCCCAGCGAAAGTTTTGTTTGATGATACGCTCTGTTTTATTAGCGATACGTTTAGCCGCTGTGATAGCTTCTATTTGCCCATTTAATATAATGCTATCGCTAGATACTTGTGCCAAGTCTGCCGCGCCAGCGATCGACGTTGACACATCGGCGGCTGCCAATACGGGCGCATCATTGATACCATCGCCCACCATCAAGACAACGGCTCCTTTACCTTGTAGCTGCTGAATATGATCCACTTTATCGGTTGGTGATAACCCATTGTAAGCGGATTGCATACCCAAACTGTTAGCCATAGTCAGCGCTTGAGGGCTTGGGTCACCTGTCAGCATAACCGCCTCAATCCCCAATCCTTTGAGGGTATCAAGCATGGATTTGGCACTATCGCGTACTTTGTCATTAAAGTAAAAACACGCCAGCGCTTGCCAGTTATTTGATTCATGGTTTTGATAAGACAAGATTACCGCTGAGCTTGCTCGATGTACATTCAAGTCAATCGTCAATGACTCGCTTGCCTGCGCATTATTTATGTTATCTAAAGCAAAGTCGATATGACCAATACGATAGGATACGTCATCAATCATCGCTTCTACGCCGCCTGCTGGATGATGCTGCAAGTCTTGCGTGATTGGCAGATGCAATTGATAAGCGGCCGTTAGTAAGGCATGCGCGATGGGATGACGACTGCCTACTTCGAGCGCCGCTGCGATTGCCAACACCTTATCTTTTTGTTCGGCTAACGCCACAGTAGCCGTATCATCAATGTCAGTGCTAGATATGGTTTTGTGAATGGGCGCTAACAGCTCAATATTTAGTAAATTTGGCTTACCATAAGTGAGCGTGCCCGTTTTATCGAAGGCCACATGTGTGATCTCAGCAAGCGTTTGCAAGGTATGCCCGCGCGTCGTCAAAAATCCATAGCTTGCCAACCGATTGGTTGCCACCGTCAGCGCAATAGGGGTCGCTAAAGAGAGCGCACACGGACAGGTCGCCACTAACACAGCGACTGTCGCCCAAATGGCTTGGCTTGGCTCAACAATATACCAGCCGATAAAAACCAAAACGGACAATACTAAAATCCGCGCGACAAACCAACGTGCCAGCTTGTCCGCTTGCTGTGCCAGTTTTGGTTTTTCACTCATGGCACGGTTCATGAGTCTATCAATCAGACCGATTTGACTGTCTTCTGGTAACGCGGTGACCAGCATCTCAAACGGTTGGCTGTCGTTTTGGGCACCGCCAACGATATAATCACCTTGGGTTTTGAGAATTAAATCGCCCTCACCTGTCAAAAGGCTTTGCGATACCGTTGCCGTTGGGCTGAGCAAGATACCATCGCTGATAATCTCAGATCCTGCTTCGACCATGATAATGTCACCCACTTGTAGACTATGGGCAGTGACCATTTGTTTTTTTTCTACATTGTCTTCTATAAGGTCTTCGGCGTTATTCTCTCGTTGTGATCGGACTGTTGCCTGATGACGTGTCTGCTGCCAGTTTTGTGCAATTTGTAAGGTTATTTGCTGAACATTAACATTGATGCTCGGCATAAAACGGGGCATAGCAGTTGAAAAGGCGCTTTGTTGAGCCGTAACGTCTTTTCTGTCTTGGTCAGACTCGGTTTGGCTATGCTCATTTTGACTAAGCTCGTTTTGACTATGCTCGGTTTGACTATGCTCATTTTGATCAAGTGTATTTTGTTCTAATTGTTGCAAAATACGTTGAGCCGCCGCTTTATCTTCCGCAATTTTTTGTACCAATACTGGTTCAACCACCACCAGATCATTGGCCATAGTAGCTGCTTTTAGACGCGCATTATGCTCAATGTAGCGTCCTGCCAATAAGAAGAAAATAAACATACTGACAGAGTCATAATAGGTCTCGCCTTGCCCGGTGAACGTGGCATAAAGGCTGGCAAAAAAGGTGATAATCAAAGCGACGCTGACGGGTACATCCATATTCACTTGCCGCGCACGAATCGCCGACCATGCCGAGGTAAAAAAGGGAATACCGGCATACAAGAAAACAGGGGTACTCACAAACAAAGAAACCCAACGCAGAAAATCTCGCTGAAATACCAACATATCGCTATATTCACCAAAATACAGGGCAACGGCATACATCATTGCCTGCATAGAACCCAAGGCGGCGATACCCAGACGCAATATCATTTGACTGTTATGACGCGCCAGCATGGCCTCATGAGTGTCTTGACGATAAGGCTTGGCGTCGTAGCCGATTTCATTGATGACGGCCAAAATACGACTGATGGGCAACTTGCTTTCGTCCCAAATCACTCGCATACGCTGATTGGTCAAATTTACCTGACATTGACTAATGCCTTCTAATTCGTCTAGACGCGATTCAATCAACCACGTACAAGCAGCGCAGCGTAAGTTGTTGACGGACAGCTCTGCCACTGATAGACCGTCCTGCGCATAAACGAACTGAGCTTTTATCTCATCATGATCGTAAACTTCGAGGCGAGTCAGCTGGGTTGGTAGACTTGCCGTGCGGTTGATCTCGGAGCGGTCAAGGTAATATTGCTCAAGGCCTGCCTCGACAATGCTCTGAGCGGCCAATTGACAACCCATACAACACATCTCACGCGATGTCCCCAATACTTCAGCATAAAACGGAGGCTGAGGTACAGGATCGCCGCAATGAAAGCAGTGACCCGCAAGGGGTAATACCAGACAGTCGGTGATAGAATTGTCTTGATAGGGATGAGTGATCGTGGATGTCGCGGGTTGTGGAGTACTAGACATAATCGCGCTTACTTCCTTTATATAGGTTTGCTCGAACCCTATTTGCTCTCGGTAAACTGACTGTTATTTATCATGCATCATCTTACTTAAGACAGCGGTTTGCAATCGTAGCGGATTCATACAAAATACATCATGATAGCCATCACAAGTTGCTATCGTATATGGCATCGACAAAACCAATTAAAAGCAGTGGCTGCCTTACAATGAATATCGGTTGAATGGTACCAATTATACTACAAGCCGTGAGCCGGAGCAGCATAACCGCTTACTGTCTACTCACAATGAATGCCTGTATTGACGATGATAGATTGAAAAATTTGTCAATTTGCGTCATTATGAGGCAGTTTTTTATCCAAAAATGGTGCGACATCAGTGCAAAAATCCAACTCCAAGCTATTACAGTCCTCTAAGTCTGCCCAACATACGCTGCCTTCCCAGCAGCGCGGCTTGGTATTTAGTAGTCTTCTATTAATTATAGTCATCGCAGGTATGGTGTTATTGGCACTATATTTAGTGAAGCTTGATCGCACCATTACCAGTAAGTTTGAGGGTAAGCGCTGGGACATTCCTGCCAAAGTTTACTCTCAACCGCTTGAATTATATCAGGGCGCGAATGTCGATAGGGAAACGATGAAGTCATGGCTAGAGTTGCTAAACTACCAAAGCAACCAAGCCTATGATCGCACGGGTACGTATCATCGCTCAGGCAATACCTACTTTATTCATACACGCGGCTTTACTTATAGCTCAAATGATATAGATAAAGAGCAAGTCATCAAGATGACCATTGCGGGTAATAAAATCGAGTCGATTCAAAGCACCTTGCCAGCTAAGAGCGGTATTATTCGCTTAGAACCTGTCAATATTGGCGGTATTTATCCCGATAGCAATGAAGACCGTTTGGTCGTGTCGTTAGACGAAGTACCACAACCGTTAATTAACGCATTAATAGCAACCGAAGACCGCGCGTTTTATGAGCATAAAGGGGTGTCGATACGCGGAATCGCGCGCGCTGTCCTCAATAACTTCTCTGGTGGTTCAAGACAAGGCGGCTCAACCATCACGCAGCAGCTGATCAAAAACTTTTATCTCAATTCAGACCGTACGCTAAAACGCAAAGCCAATGAAGCCATGATGGCAGTATTGCTCGAGCTGCATTATAGCAAGGATGAGATTTTACAAACGTATTTGAATGAGATTTACTTGGGTCAAAATGGCAACCGTTCTATCAACGGTTTTGGTTTGGCCTCACAGTTTTATTTTGACAAACCCCTTAATGAGCTGCGGTTAGATCAGCAAGCCATGCTAGTGGGTATGGCAAAAGGCCCAAGTATTTATAACCCACGTCGCCATCCAAACGATTCAAAAGCACGCCGCGATGTGGTACTGGGCAATATGTTGGCAGTCGGTTCTATCAACCAAGAAGACTACGACCGAGCAATCGAGCAACCCCTTGGCGTCGTCGACAAGCCTGTCGAAGGCAAGAGTCAATTCCCTGACTTTTTGGATATTGTTAAGCGTGAACTCAATACCGTGTATTATTCTGATGACCTCAAAAACGAAGGTTTAATCATTATTAGTACCTTGGACCCTATTGCGCAATTAGCAGCGGACAAAGCCGTTGATACAAAACTTGGTGAGTTACGTCGTAATAATAGTAAAACTAAAAACTTGCAAGGCGCATTAGTCAGTGCGAATCCTGAAACTGGCGAGCTGGTGTCAGTAGTCGGGAGTGGTAGTGAATTTACCGGCTTTAACCGCGCAATTGATGCCAAACGTCAAGTGGGGTCGTTGTTAAAACCCATTATCTATATGACTGCACTTGAAAGCGGTCGCTATAATCTAGCCAGCTCAATAGATGACTCGCCGATTACGGTGAATTTGAACGACGGCACCAAGTGGAATCCTAAAAACTATGACAATCGCGATCATGGTTTTGTACCACTCACCACCGCTTTGTCAAACTCATATAACCACAGTGCGGTACGCGTCGGTATGGAATTCGGGGTAGATACCTTTGCCAAGCAATTAAAGCGCATGGGCGTCAAAGAAAAAATACCGCCGTACCCTTCTGCGTTATTGGGTTCAGTCAATCTTAGCCCGATGGATATGCTAGGCGTATACCAAGTGTTTGCGACTGGTGGCTTTCGTACGCCTATTCATAGTATTCGTACTGTGATTGACGATCGTGGTCGCATTTTGCAACGCACAGGGCTAAATACTCAACGTAGCATTCCGCCTGAGACCAACTTTTTGACCAACTATGCCCTGCAACAAGTGGTTGCGACGGGTTCTGCTAAACGTGCGCAATCGCTTGGCAGCAATTTAAACCTAGCAGGCAAAACTGGTACCACAAACGATTTCCGCGATGCATGGTTTGCAGGCTATAGTGGTAACTATGTCAGTGTGGTTTGGGTTGGACGTGACGATAATAAGCCCATTGGTTTAAGTGGCGGTACAGGCGCTCTACCAGTCTGGGTTGACTATATGAAACGATTAAAACTTACACCAGTGGCACTGCCAGAGCCTGAAGGTATCGAATGGCTATGGCTTGAAAACAACTCAGGCAAGCTGTCCAATGAACGCTGTGCCAACGCACGTTACTTACCTGTGATGTCTGCCCATTTACCAGAAGAAGCCAGTAGTTGTGCTCTTGACTTATATCAACAAGATCGTAACCACGAACAAGATGAGCAAAGTGCTATCAACCAACAACGCCGCCGTGAAGGTTTAGAGATTCCAAATGGCGAAGCCGTTGATACCGATAGCCAAGAAAACAATGAAGGGCAAAGTGATAATGATGCAGAAGGTCGTGCTGATACTTGGTATGATCGTGCCGTTGAGTGGTTCTAAACTTGTTTTTAAAACTTATAAAGGGTTTCAATATGATGTCACCTCTACAGCAAATGGCTTCATCTAAGCGAGCGATTGTTATGCACATCAGACAAAATAAGCCTGCCAATACGTTATTGGTAGGCAGCGCGCTTGTCACTATGCTAAGTTTAAGCGCGTGCCAGACTACGCCTAGCATGTCGACTGCGGCGCAAACGACCACTCAAGCTCCTGCTCAAACGACTGCTCCAACCACGACCGTTCAAAGCACGACCGTCCCACGCACTCCCTCTTCACAAACGCCCAAAGGGACGGTAGATACAACGACGGTAACGACCGTCACGCAAGCGCCTATTGTTAGAACCGATAATGATTCTGATTATGCGATTGAGTCTGATGATGTCTCTGAGCCATCAAACCCCCTGACGCAAGAGACACCTATTTTTAACACGCCAAGCTCAACACCCACTCAAGCTGATACCGTTATTTTAATCCCTTCCCGTGATGACTATATGATCTCTGAGCCGTCAGCGCCGTCACGTAATGAATTATTAGAACAGGCAAGAAAAAACTCACAGCAACGAACTCAGAAAACGTCAAGCAATAATAGCGATTTGCCAGCGTTTCGTAACTTGATGCAAGCGGGTATCAATCAACTCAAAGCAGGTAACTTGACCAGTGCTGAGAATAGCTTTACTCGCGCTCAGCGCTTGGCACCTAAGTCTTCGGCCGTGTACTTTTATTTGGCACAAGTGGCGTTAAAAAAGAATCAGCCCCGTAAAGCAGAAGCGATGGCAAGACGCGGTCTTAGCGTTTCTCAAGATAGCAGTCGCAGACGAGCACTTTGGCAGATCATCTTGCAGTCGGGACAAGCACAAGGCAACTCACGCGTGGTTAGTGAAGCAAAAAGCGCCTTACGCTAATAACCCTCAAGTTTGAGTCCGTCAGTCTCAAACGTAAAAGTGCGACCGTTCATTTATTAGATTCTATATATTCATGATTTATTTCAATACTTGATTTATTTAAGTGTTCTATATTTATCTGAGTACTTTATATTTATAGAAGTACTCTATTTCCATTTTATTCAAGCTCAAGGTTATCTTTATGGCATGGCAACAACTGCATTTACAATGCGAAAAAACAAACGTCGATTTGGCAGAAGCACTACTATTAGAAGCAGGCGCATTATCGATCGCTCTAGACGACGCAGGCGACCAGCCTTTGTTTGAGCCATTACCTGGCGAATCACCTTTGTGGGATGATGTCATCTTGACAGGTTTGTTCGATGCCACGACCGATACTGGTAACCGTCAAGCGATCGAGCAGCTCAGTCATGAGATTGCCGCGCAAGTACAGGCTACGCGTATTTGGCTGAGCGCTGTGGATGACAAGGATTGGGAACGTGAGTGGATGAGCAACTACCATCCTATCGAATGCGCCAATAACTTATGGGTGGTGCCTAATTGGATAACACCGCCCAATCCTGATGCCACCAATATTATTATGGATCCAGGTTTAGCCTTCGGTACGGGTTATCACGCCACCACCCGTTTGTGTCTTGACTGGCTAACAGAGCAAGATTTGACGGATAAAGTGGTCATTGATTATGGTTGTGGCTCCGGCATTTTGGGTATTGCCGCTTTATTATTGGGAGCACGTCAAGTATATGCGGTCGATATCGACCCTCAAGCAGTACTTGCGACCAACCAAAATGCAGAACGCAATCAGGTGGGCGATCGTCTACAAGCATTTTTACCAGAAGCATTTAACGATTATTGCGCCGAGCATGACGTTCTACCTGTCGACGTTATTGTTGCCAATATTTTAGCCAAACCCCTTATCGGTTTAGCCCCTTACTTTGCTACTTTAGTGACATCAAAAGGACGTATCGTATTGGCAGGTCTAATAGAATCGCAAACCGAGCAAGTGACGGCGGCTTATCAGCCTTATTTTTCACTCGATCCAAAACATGCTTTTACCGCTCAAGAAGAGCAGCATTGGCAGCGTTTGTCTGGTACATTTACAGGCTAGCAACATTTAATTACATCTGTTACGATAGAGGGCAGTCAAATTTTATGAGTTTGACGCCACTCTATCTTTAGCTGTGACTCATAAATTCGTTGTGCGTTTAAAGGCAAGTATGATAGGCAGTTTTATAAGTGGCTAAGCGGTATTGATAACCATACTTTTTTGGATTCGACCCTATGACTACCCCCATAGAAACCCAATGCCCCCACTGCAAAGCCTGCTTTAGTGTACAACAAACCCAGCTCAATAAAGTCAGTGCCGTTGCCAACTGTGATCATTGCCAACAACGTTTTTTGGTCAATCAACATCTTATCGTGACTCCTGATACTTCGACAACTCAACCTCATATCACCACAGATAGCCGTCCTCATAAAAAAGAAAAAAACAAATTAAGTAATACTAAGGCATCGCAACATAAAGCATCTACCAAAGAGTTTCCCGCTGATGCGTTAATTCACGATGACTTAATCTATGACGATATGGATATTGATGAGCCATCAGAAAGCATTTTAGAGTATGACTCACTAGACAGCATGGATGCATGGTTGGATCAAGCACATAAGCCCTCTCGCCCACCCGTAAATGGTCGCTCTAAAACCCCTAATAGAGACAGTCTCTCCTCTATTAAGTCATCAGCGACTATTGCTACCTCAGCGCCGTTACTGAGTTCAGTCGCAGCGAATGACATTCATGCCAGCATTGATAACCATACCAATAATTCATGGCTCGAAAAATTGCTTAAAGAGCAAAATGAGCAGGAAGATGAGACAAGCTCATCCATAAATATAAATAGCACAGCTGTGCCTCATCAAAGCACAAATAAGGCCTCTAAGGCGCGTATTAGAACACCTCAAGCACCAGAAAAATTTTCAGTAAGCCCAGAGAGTCAATCAATTGCTTCCATACTGTGGGCGCTTGGTTGCTTGGTATTGGCCTTATTACTTTTTGCCCAATACGTGATTTTTAATTTAGAAAATTTGGTCAAAAACCCGGTTTATGCCGAGCGTCTCCAAGCAGTATGTTCTGTCGCTGTTTGTAGCTTGCCCAGTGCCAATATAGATGCCTTTACAATCGCCAATACCAAGCACAAATCTAGTGCGGTTAATACGACTGACAATTTTAGCGATATAAGTGCCTTGCTAACCAACCAAAGCGACAAAGCGCAGCTATACCCAAACGTTCAAGTGAGCGTTTATGGCGCTGATGGTCTGGTTGGAGAGTTCATTGCCGAGCCAACCGACTATCTTTTGGGCAAACAAAGCCAATTGACCGCCAATGGTAGTCGACGGTTATTATTTACCATACCGATTGCTAACAAGGAAATTCGAGAAGTTGTCGTAACCCCCCTGTATTAGGGTATTAAGGTATTAAGGTATTAAGGTATTAAGGTATTAAGGTATTGAAATATTACGTCGTTAAGATATTGAGTCCGAATTTTAGCAAAGTAGATCTATATTGATAAGTCAATTCCAAGTTCTAGCCCGCCTATGAGCCGATCGCTGAGATAACGACCAATCTGTCCGCGCTAGACAAAGTTAATTTGATATAATACCCTACCCCCATGGTTTGATTATTTTAAAGGACATTATCTTATGGCAACTCATGCACAGCATAATGCCAGTCATTTTGCCAAAAGCTCTGATCATCCTGCCGATTACAATAAAGAAGATTATCCTCTGCCTCCCAGTTTCGCCGCTTCTTTAGACAGTCCCACCAGCTATACACAGGAGCCTTTACGCGTCCATGTTGAGCGGGTGGTCAGACAATATTTTGCGATGCTGGGTGATGATGTACCAACTGACTTATATGAGCTTGTACTCAAACAAGTAGAAGAGCCGCTCTTGTCTGTCGTTCTTGAACAAACTCGGGGCAATCAAACCAAATGCGCCCAAATCCTTGGACTTAATCGCGGTACTTTACGCAAGAAACTCAAAACCTACGATTTAATGTAGCATCGTCTATATGAGTTCACTCATCCTCACTGACAATCATTACGCATGGCAAGATAACCTTTTTAACGCTATCGTAAGCAACCTTAGTCTTGTCTGCAATCATTGTCATTGTCACCTTGCCAGACGTTCACGTCAGGCTTTTTTTATGGAAGTTTTTTTATGAGTACAACCCCACTTGCCCTACTATCGGTCTCTGACAAATCTAACATCGTTGAATTTGCCGAAGGTCTTATCAAAGCAGGTTTTGGCTTACTGTCTACTGGCGGTACTTACCGACTACTCACAGAAAATGACATCGCTGTGACCGAAGTATCAGATTACACAGGTTTTCCTGAAATGATGGATGGCCGTGTTAAAACGCTGCATCCTAAAATTCATGGTGGTATTTTAGGACGCCGTGGTACAGACGATGCTGTGATGAGTGAACACACAATTGAACGCATTGATTTGGTTGTCGTCAACTTATATCCTTTCGCTGAAACCATTGCTCGTGCAGACGTGACCATGAACGAAGCCATTGAAAACATCGACATCGGTGGTCCAACGATGGTGCGTTCAGCGGCAAAAAACCACGCTCATGTAGGTATTGTTACCGATCCTGCGGACTATAATCGTATATTGGACGCTTTGGGTAATGGTACTGAATTGACCATGGCTTTGCGTTACGACTTGGCAGTCAAAGCTTTTGAGCATACCGCACAATACGACGGAATGATTGCTAATTTCCTAGGCAGCCGTGTCAATGAAAACCAGCAACCTGAAACGTTTTCACGAACGTTCAACGTGCAGCTTAAAAAAGCACAAGACCTACGTTATGGCGAAAACCCTCATCAAAGTGCTGCTTTTTATACGCAGAGCCAGTCATTAACGACGCCTCAAGCCTCCATTGCAACCGCCAAGCAATTGCAAGGTAAAGCGCTGTCTTACAACAATATCGCGGATACCGATGCCGCCCTTGAATGCGTAAAAGCTTTCACGACCCCTGCCTGCGTTATCGTCAAGCATGCTAACCCTTGCGGCGTCGCTGTAGATAGCGATCAAGTAGCAGCTTATCGTACTGCATTCAGCACTGATCCTGAGTCTTCATTTGGTGGTATCATCGCGTTTAACCGCCCATTAACCTTGGCAGCTGCTAAAGCCATCATTGACAATCAATTCGTGGAAGTCATCATCGCCCCTAGCGTTGAAGAGGGCGTACTTGAGGCGACGGCTAGCAAGAAAAACGTACGCGTATTGGTATGCGGCGAACTACCAGCGCCAGATCAGCGTCATACGCAACTTGACTATAAGCGCGTCAACGGTGGTCTGCTAGTACAAGAGCAAGATCTTGGTTTGATTACGGCGAATGACCTAAAAATCGTCACAGACGTCCAACCAACCGAAGCGCAAATTGCGGACCTACTATTTAGTTGGAACGTGGCAAAATACGTCAAATCTAATGCCATTGTCTATGCAAAAGGACAACGTACGATTGGTGTAGGCGCAGGTCAAATGAGCCGCGTCAACTCAGCACGTATCGCTGCGATTAAAGCTGAGCACGCAGGATTGCCCACTGAAGGGGCTGTCATGGCATCAGACGCTTTCTTCCCATTCCGTGACGGCATTGACAATGCCGCTCAAGTCGGCATTTCTGCGATTATCCAGCCAGGTGGCTCTATGCGAGACGATGAGACCATTGCCGCTGCCAATGAGCACGGTATCGCCATGGTATTTACGGGCATGCGTCACTTCCGCCATTAATAGCTCATACATTGCCATAAAAACGCATAGTGCTGATTGACATAGTCGTCAGCACTGTCAAAAAAAAGCCACTGTACAATACAGTGGCTTTTTTTATCTACTCTGATGACATCTAAGCATTAATGATTGGTCAGATACTTAACGCCCTTGAGCGTTGTTCATATTGGCTTCATTAATTTCAACTTTATACACCAAACGTAGGTAATCTAAATAATCTTGTAGCTGATCTTGTCCTAAATTATCACGGACGATTGCTGCCGTTTGCGCTCTTTGCACATCAGACAATGGCGATTGCTGTTCTGTTTTGATAGGGTCGCCAACCAGTAAAGTTGCCCCTACTTCAGTTTCACTAGCGATTGCGACCACACCATTGTCAGCCGCTGGTTGACTAAAGGCCAATCCACGCTCTTTTTCAGTCAAGCGCGTTGTTTGACGATTGACTTCTCCTAATGACTGCAAGCGTACTGATTGCTTATTAATATCAGCTGGAGTCTTGATATTCGCGGCCAGCGCTTTGGCATCTTTTAGCGCCAATGCCGTGGCTTTTTGCTGACGTAATATCTGAGTGATTCTTGGTGTCGCTGCTGATAACGTGAGCGTCTTAGTAGGACGATAGTTACTTGGCTGTACCCATACCGTACCATTGCCGACTTCAATGCCAGCGGTCACTGCTTGATCTTGAATCGTAAACTCATCAAAGGCCTGTTTAATGACAGCAGGTTGCGACAGTAGCGTTTGATTGTTTTCTTTCGGATAATTTTTAAGACGTTTTAGGGCTACATTTTCCTGCTGAGCAATATCTTCGATACTAAAGCCATCGGCTGCTAAGTCATTAATCGCCGCTACTTTATCTGCATAAAGCTCCTGACGCTTATACTCTTTTGCTTTGACCATTAACTCGTCGCGCATACTCTCAAGACTTGGTAGTGAGCTGCCATTGTCTTCAGTGACCGTAAATATTTGATAACCAAAACTTGTTTTGATAGGCGCGGTTACATCGCCAACACTTAAGCCTTCCAAGGCTTTTTCGACCGCTACGGCATCACTACCAAACACGGTTGGATTGAATCGGCCAATGTCACCACCAGTCTCTCCAGAGGGATCATCAGACTCTGTTTTAGCCAATGCCGCAAAAGACTCCCCTTTATCCAAACGGGCTTTGACTTTATCTGCACGCGCCTTAGTATTTTCACCTGTTAACAAAATCTGGCTAATTCTACGCTCATCAGTGATTGCTTGGCTTTGCTTATACGCTTCGTATTGCTGCTGCAAATCCTCTGTGGTGACATCGCTCACTTGAAGCGACTGAGGACTGAGTTGTAAATAAGCCAAATCCACGACTGCGGCGCTTTTTAGATCATTTTTATTGGCATCATAGTAAGCTTGTATGTCGCTTTTGCTCAATTTAACTTGGTCAACATAGTCCTGCCACTCAAAACGATGTAGCCAAATATTGCGTGACTCAAGTTGCAAGTCAATCAATTGACTGACCGCTTTCATCGGATAGACGGCAGTACCAACGATACTAGCATTGAGCTGGTCAAGACTAAGCTGATTGCGAAACTCAGCAAACAGCTGGTTTTTGGTCATACCGCGCTGACGCAAGAAGTTTGCGAATTGGTCGTTAGAGAAGTTGCCGTCAGCATCTTTAAAAGCATCTTCTTGACGTAATAAGCGATTGATAGTGTCATCAGAGACTGTCATACCAAGCTTACCCGCTTGCTGCTCTAGTAATGTACGATCAATCAAACCTTTTAGCACTTGTTCGTGTAGCACATCTTCGTTTAATAAGCTTGCGTCCTCAACCTGTTCTAATATCTCAGTACGACGGTTATTGACGGCAGTCTGATACTCGGACAACCCTACGCTTGCATCACCCACCTGAGCCACTTGGTTGGGATCAACCCCGCCACCAAAATAGCTTTCGACACCCAATAGAGCGAGCGGCGATAGGCACAAAATCAATAAAATGCGACCTGGCCAGCTTTTTAAGAAATCGCGCAATTTATCCATAGTTATCTCTGCTTTATTAACCTATATTGATGAAAAACCATTGTAATATTACTATTAATATCAATGCTATCTAAGCAGGCAATGGTAAGAATTAGAACCTATGCATTTAATAGAGAACAAAAAGGCTATTTTTTAAAGCAGCCTTGTTTTAGCAACGCATTTACCGAGCGCCCTATGATACGTGATTTTTTATACAGACTCAAAATATTCACGTTATCTGATACAAACTATCGCAATAAAAAAAGCACCTAATCACTAGGTGCTTTTTTTCGTTCAAATTTTCCCTTAGATTGTCATCAAAGGTATGAACGACCCTCTTTTATGAGGAACAAACGCTGCTTTTGTTGAAATACTGATTTTATTTAAATACTGCTTTTAATTAAATATTAAACCTTTACAGCGTTTGCTTTAAAAGAATGGCTTAGTTCAAGCGCTCTTTTAGGTTTTTACCTGCTTTAAAGCTAGGTACTTTGCTTGCTGGGATGCTAAGTTCTTCACCAGTCTTAGGGTTACGGCCAGTACGAGCTTTACGGTCTTTTACGCTGAAAGTACCAAAGCCTACTAGTGAGATGCTGTCACCAGCTTCTAATGCTTCACCAACGCTTTCCATAACCGCATTCAATGCATCACCAGCTTGAGTTTTATTTAGACCACTTTTATCTGCGATGCTATCAATTAATTCTGACTTATTCATAAAATTTCCTTCAAGTTTAAGGGAGATAATAAACGCTCACGCCAAGCATTGTAACGCTCTCATAGCATTTAAGCAATAAAAACTACCTGACTGGCGTATTAACAGGTGTCGCTTTGTTATCGTCTTTATATCAAGGCAGCATAAGGAGCGCAAGTGATTTTACATATTTTTGTCCTCTACACTACGTATTTGACACCCAATGTTACGCAAAGCCTTTGAAACTGTCCTTTTAGGCCACTATGCTTGCCAAAATTTGCATGATTTTGTGCTTAAAAAAGACGTTAAAATGATAATATCGTCTTAATCGTTATAAATATCGGTGCCATTATTAGCTACTCTGTAGTCAATTAATAATTTAACAACTGACAGAAACGAACGTTACTTTTTATTATAAAGACGTTACTATGAACAAAAAATAAAATATCATTGCATCAAATTGGGTCGATTTTAACCCTTGTTTATTGTCTGCCTCTGATTTGTCACATAAAAACGGATTATTTACATGAAGCGTTCTACGTTGTCCCATTCTCTTCTTAATGTCATTTTGGTGTTCATCGAATCAGCACTAACACTTTTGCTGCGTTTTGATCCCGAATTGCGCAAAGCTGCTTATCCGCTTGCTAAGGGAGGTACTGTCGTGGCTTTACGGTTATACTTGCCTCATGTTGAGGTTTTTGCCACTTTTAGTACCAAAGGGGTATTACTAGACGCCGAGCTGCCAGTGGGTCGCAGTGAGCCTGATGTTATTATCAATGCTTATAGTATCCAAATCATCAATGCCATCAGCACTCATGACAGCGAAACCGTAGAAAAATTACAAATGCGTGGTGAGTCCGTCCAAGTACAATTGGTCAAACAGTTCATTATGCAGCTTGGCGTTGGCAGCTTGATTCGCGGTCTGATCAAAAAGATTAAAGGCGGCAAAGATAAAAATCGTCCGACTGACGCTGAGATGGCAGACAAAAAAGAAAGCTATCAGCTGCGTATTAAAGAGCAACAGACTCAAATCAACACGCTAACCATCAAAAATCGTGAGCTTGAAACCACGTTAAAAGAACTACAAAGCAAACAAAAGACACTTATGATCATTACAGCGATTGCGATTGTCGTTATGATCGGTTGTATTGCAGGACTGTTAATGAATTAATTTTGAGACCAATAAATGTTGAACACAGTAAACGTTGAGCCCAGCGACCGTTAAACACAGTAAACGTTAAACATGATAAGCCCCATTAGTAGTAAGTAAAACAAGTAAGCAAAATAAGCGTTTGACCTCTATTATATGCAAAGAGGTTAAGCGTTTTTCTTTTTTATTCCTCCTATAAATTCTGAGACAACCCTCATCATTTTGGTCTAAAACGTTGAGAATTACTCATTGCCTCGCAACGCCCCTCTTACTTTTCATCATTGTTTTTACCAATCGTCATAATAAGATAGATTAACCATTCAACCACATTTTAATCTTGACTAAATTACTCAGGTTTAAGTATAATTACCTTAATCGTTGCACACATCGGGTTAATCATCTGCTGTTTAATGACGATTAAAGACCTCTTAGCCAGTCAATGAGTCTTACTTATAATACTGCTTAATATTAATGATTATTATATTAGCGATTGTTATCAATTATAAATCTCATCTTGCTAAGACCGTTGTTAACTAAAACTGATATTAAAGTTTGGAGATAACCTATGCGTTTGACTACTCGAGGCAGATACGCCGTTACTGCATTATTAGATTTGGCATTACAGACTAGCCAACAAGACAGTGCCGTTTCTTTATCTGATATCGCCAAGCGACAATCTATTTCTATCTCCTATCTCGAACAGCTGTTTTCTAAGCTTCGTAAACGTGGTCTTGTTATCAGTATACGCGGTGCAGCTGGTGGTTACCTACTAGCGAAACCGTTGCATGAAATAGATGTGATGAGCATCATATCTGCGGTGGACGAATCAGTGAATGCCATGCAATGTGAAGGACGTGGTGACTGTCAAGGTGGTACAATGTGCCTGACCCATGATTTATGGTGTGCTTTGTCTAACCACATTGAACAGTACTTGAAAAATATAACTTTAGCGCAATTATTAGATATGGAAAATGTGCAGTTGGTCTCAGAACGCCAGCACACATCAAACAAAGATATTTCCATAAAAGATATTAATACTATTACTCTATCGAACAGCGAGGCAAACCCAGCATGAGCCAACATAACAACCTTATATACTTAGATTATGCCGCCACCACGCCAGTTGCTAAATCAGTAGCGGCAAAGATGAGCGAGTATCTGACGGTAGATGGCATTTTTGGTAACCCAGCTTCGCGTTCTCATGGCTATGGCTGGCAAGCGGAAGAAGCCGTAGAAACCGCCCGTCAACAAGTGGCTGAAGTGATTAATGCGGATCCACGCGAAATCGTTTTTACCTCTGGTGCGACTGAATCTGACAACCTCGCTATTAAAGGCGCGGCTCATTTTTATCAGTCTCGTGGTAAGCACATCATTACCAGTAAAATTGAACATAAAGCCGTACTTGATACCTGCCGTGAGCTTGAGCAAGAAGGCTTTGAGATTACTTATCTTGAGCCGCAGCCTAGCACTGGTCTGATTTTACCAGAGCAAGTTAAAGACGCACTGCGTGAAGACACCATTTTAGTGTCACTGATGATGGTGAACAATGAGCTTGGTACAGTGACTGATGTTGCTGCCATTGGTGAAATCACTCGTGAAGCTGGCGTTGTGTTCCATGTTGATGGCGCTCAGTCCGTTGGTAAAGTACGAATTGATCTTGAAAACATGAAAATTGATTTGATGAGCTTTTCAGGTCATAAAGCATATGGTCCTAAAGGTATTGGCGCGCTTTTCGTTCGTCGTAAACCTCGTATTCGCCTAAAAGCAGAACAGCACGGCGGCGGTCATGAGCGCGGTATGCGTTCAGGCACGTTACCGACGCATCAGATCGTAGGACTGGGGGCTGCGTTTGCCCTAGCCAATGAAAGCTTTGAAGCGGATCATGCTCATGCGGCAAAATTACGTCAAAAATTGTGGGACGGTTTGCAAGACATCGAAGAGATTTATCTAAACGGTGATCTTGAAAATAGTGTGCCTAATATTGTGAATATCAGCTTTAACTTCGTTGAAGGTGAATCACTCATGATGTCTCTAAAAGACTTAGCGGTATCATCAGGATCAGCCTGTACATCAGCGACTCTTGAGCCATCTTATGTATTGCGTGCTATTGGTCGTCCAGACGAATTGGCTCACAGCTCGATCCGCTTTAGCTTTGGTCGTTATACGACAGAAGAAGATATCGACACTATTATTAAGCAAATGCATGAGGCGGTTGATAAGCTACGCGCCCTATCACCACTTTGGGATATGTACCAAGAAGGTGTTGATCTAAATTCAGTTGAATGGGCTGAGCACTAAAAAATAGACTTTAAAAAGTAGTATGGCTATCGAATATCGCTATATTACGATCAATCAGACAGTTATAAATACAGTATTTATAAGCGATAAGTTTGACCCCAAATATCGATGAGTTAGTGGTATTTTAAACTTAATAAACGACTGCTCATCATCTAACTAGGAGAAAACCCCATGGCCTATAGTGACCAAGTTATTGATCATTACGAAAACCCACGCAACGTTGGCAATCTTGACAAAAATGCCAAAAACGTTGGTACTGGTATGGTCGGCGCCCCAGCCTGTGGCGATGTGATGCGTCTGCAAATTCAAGTTGATGATAACGGTATCATCGAAGATGCCCGCTTTAAGACTTATGGCTGCGGCTCTGCTATCGCATCAAGCTCACTTGTGACTGAGTGGCTCAAAGGCAAAAGCCTAGACCAAGCTGGCGAAATCAAAAACAATGATATCGCTCAAGAGCTGGCATTACCACCTGTCAAAGTCCATTGCTCTGTATTAGCAGAAGATGCTATTAAAGCGGCTATTAATGACTATAAAGGTAAGCATGGCGCATTAGTAGAAAACGCAGCAGCAGAAACGGCTAGCTAATCTATTGACCTAGTCAGTGGTAGTAGTCGCTATTATTTTGTTAGTAATGCTTTGATGACAGTATATTAAATAATGACTAACGCTAAAGAGGTGACAATAACGCTTATGCCATTGTCACCTTTTGTTTTCTAAACGTTGTCAGTATTGTTTTGGCAAAATTGTCTTTTGCTTGCCAATTTATACAACGTTTTATTAATATTTATTATTGATAGTCAATGGGAGTTGGCATGATTGAAATGACAGAACGCGCCGCTCAGCATGTTCGAGATTTTTTGGACAATCGCGGCAAAGGTGAAGGCATTCGAGTCGGCATACGTACAGCAGGCTGCTCGGGCTTGGCTTATGTTTTAGAATTTGTGGATGTGCCTGATGAAAATGACACTCGGTATGAAAGCCGTGGCGTCAGCATCTTTATCGATCCTAAAAGCTTGGTTTATTTAGATGGTCTATTGATGGATTACGAAAAAGAAGGGCTAAACGAAGGCTTTAAATTCACCAATCCTAATCAAAAAGGCGAATGTGGCTGCGGTGAATCCTTTACAGTTTAAGACTTTGGTTAATCGTCTTGAGATTGTATTTGATTAATATCTGTTTCGTCAGTATGAATAATCCTAGCCAAACCCGCATGTTAAAAATAAATAAAGAAGTAAGGCGTACGATATGACAGATATTACTCCAGAAGCACAGTTTGATAACTTTTTTGCCCTATTTGAGCAACCTGTACAATTTGAAGTCAATCAACACAGTCTCGATCAACATCTACGTCTGCTGCAAAAGCGATACCATCCTGATAACGTGGCAAAGAATCTAACAGACACCGCCCAAGCTCATCAGCATTCTGAACAAGCTTCAGCCCTTATCAATCAAGCATATCAAACGTTAAGCTTCCCTGACAGTCGAGCCAGCTATCTATTAGATATGGCAGGACAAGCACAAAACCTAGAGAATTCAATCGCAGATTTAGACTTCTTAGAAGATGCGATGGAGATGCGTATGACGCTTGATGACGCGATTGAAGAAAAAGACCGTCCAACGTTACAACAATTACATCCACAAATTGTAGAGCGCTTAACCACACAGTCTGATCGCTTTAATGGCGCTTATCAGAATAAAGAGTGGCAAAGCGCCATTGACGCCACTCAAAAACTAAAGTTCTTGGTTAAGCTAAATGCGGATGTCACGACAGGTCTTGATGAAGTCGCAACGGCTGACCAGTCAGATGACGACGACTTATATATGTAGATATTGTATTTACATGTAGATATGGTATGAGCGCGGCAAACTGATGGTTAAAATAGTAACGACGATACCGTATAATTTCTTATTTTAACCATAGAAAAATTATTAGGGCGTGTCCTAGTCGCAACGCTTTAATATTCTTATAATAGGCGCGCATTTGTTAATTTTTGGAGTGTCTTGACGATATTTGCTCCATTTCACTTATTTATTTTATCTCTTTCATTTTATATCTGAGTTATCCTATGTCTTTATTGCAAATTGCCGAACCCAACCAAAGCGCCCAACCCCATCAGCACCGTTTTGGTCTAGGAATTGATCTTGGTACCACACGCTCACTGGTTGCTGTGGTTCGCTCGGGCAAGGCGCAAGTTTTAGAAGCTCACTCAAGTAAAGATACCTTACTGCCTTCTGTTGTTTATTATCCAAGTACCGGCAATCCCTTAGTCGGTGATGAAGCGCTGACCCATTTAGCAGATGATCCAAAAAACACCATTGTATCGGCCAAGCGTTTTATGGGTCGTAGCCAAGCAGACATCAAATTCTCTCATCCTTATGAGTTAAGTGGTCACAAAGATGACATGCCAGCGTTCGTTACTGCTCAAGGCAATGTCTCTCCTGTTGAGGTGTCAGCGCGTATCTTAGCCGCGCTCAAACAGCGGGCAGCAAGCGCCTTACCTGATGACAGTATTGAGGGCGCCGTGATTACCGTTCCCGCTTACTTTGATGAGGCTCAGCGTCAAGCCACCAAAGATGCAGCGCAAGCGGCTGGTATCACGGTTTTGCGTCTTTTAAATGAGCCAACCGCAGCAGCAGTCGCGTATGGACTTGACCAGCCTACTAATAAAGAGAATCAAGAAAACTATTATCTGATTTATGATCTTGGCGGCGGTACGTTTGATGTCTCTATTTTAAAGCTGACTGATGGGGTATTTGAAGTCTTGGCAACGGGCGGTAATAGCGCACTGGGCGGCGATGATATTGATCGCTTAATAACCAATTGGCTTATCAAACAGTTAAATATTGATCCCAAAGAGGTAAGTAGTCACGACAAGTCAATACTGGCACAAAAAGCCAAAAGTTATAAGCAAGTATTGACCGATGCTGAGCAGGTCGAGATTGATATCATCATTAATCAGCAGTCCTATCAAGGTGTATTGCGCCGTGAAGAGTTGATTGCCATCATAGAGCCTGTCAGCCGCCGTACAGTCAGCGTATGTGAGCAGGTACTACGTGATGCGAAGTTGTCGAGCGCGGATTTAGACGAAGTTATTTTGGTTGGTGGCTCTACTCGTATGCCTGCCATACAGCAAGTCGTTACGGATTTCTTTAACAAACAGCCGCTTTGTCGTCTGAATCCAGATGAAGTAGTTGCCTTAGGGGCGGCGCAAACGGCGCATCAATTGGTCAATGGCGACAGTGACAACAATCTACTATTATTAGACGTAACGCCATTATCACTGGGTCTTGAAACGATGGGCGGCTTGGTTGAAGTCCTTATTCCACGTAACACGCCTATTCCTGTCAAAAAGCGTCAAGTCTTTACGACTTATCAAGACGGTCAAACCGGAATGGTTATTCATGTGGTACAAGGCGAGCGCGAAACAGTAGAAAACTGCCGCTCACTAGGGCGTTTTGAGTTGTATGGCATTCCACCAATGAAGGCCGGTTTTGCCCGTATCGAGGTGACTTTTAGTATTGATGCCAATGGTCAGTTGACGGTCAGTGCACAAGAAACCACCACCAAAACCGAAAGTAAAATTGAGATTGTGCCTTCTTATGGTTTATCAGATGAGCAAAAAGAACAGTTGCTTATGTCAGGGTTCCAGCATGCAGAAGAAGACAAAAACGCGCGCTCTTTGATTGAAACCAAAGTAGAAGCTGAGCGAGAAGTATTGGCCCTGCAATCTGCTCTCAAAGAGTTCGCAGCCTTATTGACGACAGAAGAACAGCGCTCTTTAGCTGAGCACATACAAAGCTTACAAGCAGCACTTGCCACTAGCGACTTAGCCCTGATCGAAGCGAAGCAAGCCGAGCTCAAACCGCATAGCGATGCGTTTGCTGCTCGCATTATGAATCAAAGCGTTAAAGCCAGTATGGCAGGCACCAGCGCCCAAGATTGGTAGCAGCTACTCTTAGTGATATCGCTAAGTAATGATGCTTAGTAATATCGCTAAGTAATGATATCGAGCTGACCTTCTATTTTTATTTTTTACATTGATTAGCATTGGAAAGACATTTTATGCCAAAGATTACCGTACTACCCCATCACGAAATTTGCCCTGAAGGCGCTGAAGTCGAACTGGATGCTGGCGAAAACTTATGTAAAGCGTTACTAGAAAAAGGCATTAAGATTGAGCATGCTTGTGAGATGTCGAAAGCCTGTACCACTTGTCACGTGGTAGTACGTAAAGGTTTTAATAGTTTGGATGAGATGGACGATGTCGAAGCGGATTTATTGGATCGCGCTTGGGGATTGGAGCCTGACTCACGCCTGTCCTGTCAAGTTATGCTTGAGGACACCGATTTGACCATTGAGATTCCTAAATATACCCTCAATCATGCAAAAGAGAATCACTAAACGCGCTTATCGTGCAATTTATAATTAAATGCATTGTAAAGATAAAAAATAGCCAGCTATGGTTTACATGGCTGGCTATTTTTTTATCTTAGAGCATGTTGAGCAGTTTTATATTTATATTATTACTTTGAATGCATATTATTACGTTTGCTCTCTGCTGCTATATTTGAGTCCACCTTTTGTTGCTCCTGCTCAATACGTTCGAGCGCAAAATTCAAGCGTGCCATGATATCTTGATAATCATGATCGTTCATATCTTTGAAATTTAAATGCAAATTAAAACCAGGTAAGGTGTGATCCAACCATTTTGATTGCTGATTGTTACGAGTATCTGGATCCAATACCTGCCATGCACTTACCTTTTCATCAAAACCTTTTAGCTGGAACGAGCCGGCGTGCAGACACTCATAGTTGTGACAAACATAGTCATAAGTGCTCTCGCTAATCAATATCATGCCTCTTTCCGCGCTGGACTCAAGTCTGGCTGCAAGGTTGGCTTCTTTGCCGATAAGCGTATAGCTGAGTCTGTTATTACTGCCAAAATTACCAACATGACAATATCCTGTGGTAATCCCGATACGAATGTACAGGCCATCAAACCCCATCAGTCGCCATTTTTGTCTCAACGTTCGCATTTCACGGCGCATATCTATTGCCATCGCAACGCAATCTAGTGCATCTTGGCGTGGTCCGCGCGTATTAGGCTCTCCAAAAAAACAGACCATGCCATCGCCGATAAATTTATCAAGGACGGCGCCATGCTTATTTGCAATCAAGGTCATACAGTCCATATAAGTATTCAAAATATCGGCCAAATTATCAGCACTCAAGCTATCAGACAGCTCGGTAAAGCCGACGATATCTGAGAACATAATGGTCAGCTTTGCCCGTCTGTTAGACACACTCACAGGGCTATCTGATCTTACGATCGGCTCCCAAATTTGCGGTGGTACAAAGCGCGTTAGTTTATTGATGACCGACACCATCGTACTAAGACGTCCGGTAGCCTGATGAGAGCTTACTTTATACTTGGTATAGGCGTGATGCGTGTCACGAAACTGATAAAGGATAACGACCATACTGGCCAACAATATTACAGGCGGCAACCAACCTTCTATACAGGGCATATCAGGCCCATTTAGAATGGTGCTCACGTAGTAAAACACAAGTATCGTTACCAGTGCCACCGCAACCAATTTTAGATTGTTTTTCGGATCAACGATGATACGTACGCCGATCAAGGATGCTAGGCTGAGTGAGATCACTATACAAAGCTGTAGAGAGCCGATCACCATAGCAAATAGAATGATGACCATATTCGACGTCCAAAAACTTTTTTGGCGTCGATAGTTATAAATAAGAATCATCAAACTAGGTAAGCTGACAGTGACCAGTAACGCCATTGAAGTAGGACGAAAGTCAAAATGGAAAGCGAGCAAGAACACCGTAAGAAGCAACACAAAAACTTCTGGGTAGTCAAATTGGCAGGCTTCTTTATTTTTTGAGGGAAGCTTTAGTTTGGATGTGTTTGAAAGGGGCATGAGAAGGAATCGCTTAATCTAGCAGGCTATCGCAAAAACTCAAGAAGACAGTCGCAACCTCTATATGACCCTGAGCGCCACAGTAGTTTGTCTATCACGTGAGCTAACAATATATTATACGTTCTAAATGAAGTAAATCCTAAATCACTGGTCACCAAACAAGCCCCCTTCATCCGTTTGTTGGATATTTGGCGATCTAATACCGATGATTTGAAATGAAATCGAATGTTGTGATCAGTATTTAGGGTGTGTTGAACATTCACAAATAAAATAAAGACCATTTTTCACTGCATAAAAGAAGCCAGATACTGTTGAGTGTCTGGCTTCTTTTATGCAATAACGTTCGCGCTCTATTACATTTGCCAATCAAATGGCATTTGATGATGACCACGTAGCGCCATCATTAGGGTTTGCTGCATTTGTGCCAATACTTCTTTAGTATAAGGAACCGCTGGCACGCCCCATACTGGATTTGGCCATTGCATGTCGTTCTGATAACGGACAATATGGTGAAAATGTAGCTGAGGTACTTGGTTACCAAGTGCTGCAACATTCATCTTATCGGCTTGAAAAGTCTTAGCAAGCTGGCTCGATAACCAGCTCGACTCACGCAAAAACTGCGCTTGATCGGCTTCAGATAGCTCATATAGCTCTTTGATACCCGATACACGCGGCACCAAGATCAACCATGGAAACTGGCAGTCATTGATTAAGCGGCAAGTAGATAATGGAAAATCACCTACCAAAAAACTATCGGCAGCAAGTTTATGATGAAGTTGGAACATAGTGACGGTTCTCTTGTTATAGCATTTAGATAAAAGAAAATAAGTATGTTTAAAAACAAAATAGCATGGGCTAAAAATACAGTGACGTTATTTTATCAGGTATCTATCCGATAAAATAGCGCCAGTCCTTATTGCTTAAGATTTTACCTTGGTATCATTTCTTGACTGAACAGATTTTTGGCCGCTCAACGTTTGATCGCTCAGCAGTTTAACCCATTAAACCACTTTAACACGTATTTTGTTATCCTCAAATTAGGCCGTGCTGAACTATGCCGATTCTTCGACCATATGGCCGCTAAAATAGCGTAGTAGCTCTTGGATAACCGTCACACGCTGTTGCGGTGTTGCCAGCTTATCGGCGTCCTGATAGCGAATACCGGAGGCACCATTCATGCGGTAGCGCTGACCGTCTGTCTGAATCAGCTCAATAATCGCTAATGCTTCGACTGGAGTATCGGGCGCAAACTCAAGGGTCATACTACTGCTGTTGGCATCGATTTTATTAATCTTAAGCGGTTCTGCTTGTAAGCGCAATCCATGAATGGCGAACAGGTGCTTGGTCTGATCCGGTAGTGTACCAAAACGGTCAATCATTTCGGTACGAATGTCTGTCAGCGCTTCTTTGTCATCTGCATTACTAATACGTTTATAAAACAACAAACGCTGATGCACATCGTGCAAGTACTCTTCTGGGATTAGTGCAGAACTATGCAGATTAATCTCGCTGGTGAGCGATAATGGCGTACTCAAATCAGGCTCCCTGCCCGCCTTAATCGCCTTAGTCGCACGCTCTAGCATATCCATATACAAGCTAAATCCAATCGCTTGCATATTACCGCTTTGCTGTTTGCCCAATATTTCACCAGCGCCGCGAATTTCTAAATCCTCGCTTGCCAGCATAAAGCCTGCGCCCAGTGTGTTGGCGCGTTCAATGGCGTGTAGACGACGCTTGGCATCACCTTTGAGACCTTTAATAGAAGGTACCAATAGATAGCAGTAAGCTTGATGATGACTGCGGCCCACACGACCACGCAGCTGATGCAGCTGGGCCAGACCAAACTTATCAGCACGCTCAATAATAATGGTATTGGCATTGGGAACATCAATGCCCGTTTCAATAATGGTCGAGCAGATCAATACGTTAAACTTTTTATGATAAAACTGCTGCATCACCTGTTCAAGCTGACGCTCCTGCATCTGTCCATGAGCAACGCCTATCCTCGCTTCGGGCACAAGCTCACGAACAGTCTCTGCCATGCGCTCAATACTGGCAACGTCATTATGCAATAAATAGACCTGTCCACCGCGTAATAACTCACGTAAGATCGCCTCTTTGAGCAAGGCTTCTGTCTTTTGCATAACAAAGGTTTTGATTGCCAAACGACGTGCTGGTGGCGTTGCAATAATTGACATATCTCGCATCCCTGACAACGCCATATTAAGCGTTCTTGGGATTGGGGTCGCGGTCATCGACATGCTATCGACATCGGTTTGAATGGCTTTGATACGCTCTTTATGACGGACACCAAAACGGTGTTCTTCATCGACAATCATCAAGCCTAGATTAGAAAACTTCACATCCGGTTGTAGCAGCTTATGCGTACCGATAACAATATCAACTTTACCCGCTGATAAATCAGCCAATACCGTATCTTGATGCTTTTTACCGCCAAAACGCGATAATGTCTCGATGCGTACTGGCCAATCCGCAAAACGGTCGCGGAAATTGTCTTCGTGCTGACCTGCCAGTAGCGTGGTCGGAACCAAGACGGCCACTTGATAGCCTGCACTGACCGCAATAAAGGCGGCACGCATGGCCACTTCTGTTTTACCAAAACCCACATCTCCGCAAATAAGACGATCCATCGGTTGGTTTTGTCTCATGTCTTCCATCACAGCATGGATAGCATTTGCTTGGTCGGGGGTTTCTTCAAACGCAAATTGGCTCGCAAATAGCTCGTATTGCGAGCTGTCTATTTTAAAATGAATGCCAACCTTGGCCTCACGCCTTGCTTGCATGTTTAATAGCTCGGCGGCCACATCATGAATTTGCTCTAACGCTTTTTGTTTGGCTTTATCCCATTTACCACTACCGATTTTGTGCAATGGCGCTAGTGCTGGATCGCCACCACTGTAGCGATTGATCATCTGTAAGTTGGCAACTGGTACATAAATACTGGCGTCATCAGCATATTTTAGATGGATAAACTCTTGCTCGCCGTCGCCAACATCTAAGGTGATAAGACCATTATAGCGACCAATGCCATGCTCAATATGAACAACTGGACTGCCTTCGGTAATCTCGGTGACACTCTTGACCAAAAACTCTTCTGACACGCCGCTTTGGCGATGACGACGCGTTTGCAGTACCTGACGTCCAAATAATTGCGTCTCACTAATCAGTACCAATCGCTCAGGCACATACACACCGCGCTCAATAGGCGCGACCGTCAAGCCAACTTGTGGTAAGTTATGCTCTGCTATATTTTGGCTTTTATCTGCTGCTAAAAATGCTTCAAAGCTATCATACGCTTTAACATCAATTTTACCTTTGAATAGCTCAATCAAAATCTCACGCCGACCCGCTGTTTCCGCGACGATCAATACGGGTGTCGAGGTCTGTGCCTGTATATTTAAAAAGTCTAACAATTCAGCCAAAGGTTCAGATTTTTGATGATTCACGGCTAAAGACGGTGGCTCTTGAGCGCTTAAGGTCACAAGGCCCTGTTTTTTATTTGGTGTTAGACGCTCTAATGACGCCTCCTCATCAGTGGCCACGATATCATTCATAGTGCTCAGCTCATCACGCGCACTTAATATCACTCTCGGATAATGATTGAGATATTCATTAAAAGTATTTGATAACAGATAGAGTAATTCAGGCGCGACAATAGGCTTATCAATATCGTGACGACGTTCTTCATAGCGGCGCTGGATTTGTGACCAGTAATCTGCCTGTTTTTCATGAATCAATTCGTCGGTGATGAATAACGCGTTACTTGGCAAATAAGCAAATAGACTACTCTCTGCATGCCATTCCTCGGCATCGAAAAATAGTGGCTGATAATACTCAAGTCCACTACTTGCAATACCTGCCATGACATCTTTATGCAGCTCAAACTTACGGCTGCTGGCATTAGGAAACATGGCGGCAAAATTGGTACGGAAAGTCTCACGACCTTCATCAAGGGGGAATTCTTTTGCTGGTAGAATTTGAAACTGTTCGATAGGCTTTGAGATATCAGGAAGTTTGTGCAATAAAGACAAAGATTCTTTTGCCAGACTACTGTCGTTGCCTGTCATCATTGCGTTCAAATCATCGACAGTCAATGTGCGCTGAGTCTGAGGATTAAAAAAGCGAATCGTTTCAATTTCATCATCGAATAAATCAAGACGCAGCGGAAACGGCTGACCCATTGCAAAAATATCGATAATACTACCACGGACAGCAAACTCACCCGGCTCAAAGACATTTTCAACCGCACGGTAACCCGCTTTTGCCAGTAACTCACGCTGGGTATTGATATCAAATTGATCGCCAACACTCAAATCAAAATGTTGTCCGATAAGCCAGCTTGGCGGTGCCACACGGTGCATCAGCGCCTGCACGGAGATCAATAACACACCTGTGGTTGGCATATCAGTCAACAGATTGATACGCTCGCTTACGATGTCCTGATGTGGGGACAACTCATCATACGTAAGCGTCTCCCAATCTGGAAACACGTAGGCATCAACCCCGCAAAACGCCAGTTCCGTCTCTATCTGATTCAACTGGTTTTGATCACGCGTCACCACAACCTTGAGACGATCAGCAACGGTTTCTATTGGGGTCTGCATCAAACTTGCTAGCCACAAACTACTGACAGCACCATGTACAGGCGCAAGCCAGCGTCGCTGTGCGTGTTGGATGGGAAATAACTGCTGGTTGATAGGGTCAAATGCGTCAGTCAGAGCTGTGATAGGCATAAAAAGTAGAATCAAAGTTAAAAGTCAGACCGCTATTATACGAATATTTAAGCAATTACCAAAACTTATGCCGTAACGGTTTGTCACTTAGTCATTTTACGCAGCATTATCAAGATATCTGGCCTATGGCTGTTGCTTATCCCATCTTTTACACGAAACCAAAGCATAAAGAAATAAAATGTATCAGCCTAAAAACAGTCGTATAAATACCAAAAAACCCCAGTCCATGTATCAACTGAGGTTTTCTTTTATTGCTAACTACTAAACTACTAATCGTTAATTGCTAAGTTCTAATTGTTAGTTATTCAATACTAAGTGCAGAATAAATGTTGCCAACTAACGACGCTTTAGATTAACGCCTTATCACTAGCAATGATACCGTTGTTATCGGCATAGACAAACATACCTGAACGTAACCTTAAATCACCAAAGCTGATCTCAATATCCGTTTGGCCTTCATCACGACGCGTTGATTTACGAGGAATACAGCCCAGCGCCATCACGCCTATATCCATTTTTGCTAAGTCATCGACATCACGAACACAGCCATATACGATTACGCCAGCCCACCCATTATCAATCGCTGACTGTGCAATCATGTCACCTAGTAGCGCGCAGCGCATAGAACCCCCACCGTCGACAACCAATACTTTACCATAACCGTCTTTGTCCTTACCGTTACTGTTCAAAAGTGACTTAACGCGGCTGTTGTCCTCAAAGCACTTTACCGTCACAATCTCCCCGCAAAACCTGTTTTGGCCGCCAAAACGATGAAACGATTTTCCTTCAATATTAGGCAAGCATACCTGCGCTTCCGGATTGGCATCTAATAAGTCGCAGGTCACAAAGTTTTCTTTATTCATGGTCATCGATTCTGTCATGGTCAGGCTCCTTGTTTTTAATTCTCTTGGTTTTAACTTTCTCGCTGTTAATTTTCAAGTCATTATTATTAATGAGATTCTATATTGTGTTTCGGTTGGTCTAAAATGAAAATTATTGTGATGAAAGTCACTGTGTTAAAAGTCATTATGTTTAAACAGTCTTTTTTCGAGATTAATGCCGCTTACTCAATTGCTTTTATTGTATATTGTTTATACTTTACTTAGGCTATTTAGTAAAAGAAACCCTGCTTTATAAAACTGACTAAAGGTTAAAAGGTTCCCTCTCTTATCCTTTCAATCTCGTCATCGCCAGCATCTGCTTATTCTCGACGATACGGGTTTTCTTAACCATGGGCTCACTGCGATATTTGCTACGCTCATAGATATCATGCGCACTCATCGCCATCGCACTAGCCACACGTTTGGCAGAAATGGGATGCAGTGATAGTGATTCAGAGACCAGCGGTGAAATTAGCTTAAATGCTTTTTGACCAATACTTTCGAGAGGTCGACCTTGGTGTTTACCCAATAATAACGAAGGACGAAAGATGATAAGCTGTGCAAAATCTAATGCAATAATGGACTGCTCGGTCTCCGCCTTGACTCGATTGTATAAAAAACGACTGTCAATATCTGCATTCATTGCCGACAATAAAAAGAAGTTCTCGACCCCTCTTTCTTGACAAAGTTTGGCAAAATTTACATTATAATCATGGTCAATTTTTCGAAAAGTCTCACTACTCCCCGCCTGTTTTTTGGTCGTACCAAGACAGCTAAATGCATCTGTTTTGCGATCCACACCAACACTTGCAAATATCTCAGCCAAATTATCGAAGTCGTTGACCTGATAAAAACGCATGCTGGCATTGATATAGCGTGGTGGACGCCGTGCAATCACAATTAGCGTGTCATAAAG
The DNA here is from genome assembly GCF_039680845.1 of Psychrobacter halotolerans. Classification (NCBI taxonomy): domain Bacteria; kingdom Pseudomonadati; phylum Pseudomonadota; class Gammaproteobacteria; order Moraxellales; family Moraxellaceae; genus Psychrobacter; species Psychrobacter halotolerans. The sequence continues at coordinate 56,283 of NZ_JBDKWD010000005.1, forward strand.
CTCACTCAGTTGTTTGACAAGATGCTGACCTACCAGTCCTGTCGCACCAATTACAATTGCTTTTCGCTGCATATCCTATCCACTTATATACGATTGGGAGATTTATGATCATCAAATGTGCCTTTTAAAATCACATCTGTTTAGTATCATACCTAAATTAATGGCTCACTGACGTTATTCTACAGAGTTTATTGTAAGAGATTTTATCAGTTAGCCTACTTTTTAAAGCAATAATCTTGTCAGTCAAACGTATAAATACCCTAAAACACCCGCTGTTAGTGGAATAGCATAACTTCTTTGCGCATTAATCATCAAATAGATTGTTCTAAGCGTGATAATTTGCTAAAATATCCGGCTTTACACGTCAACGCTGTTTAATTATTCCAAACAGTTCTGACGCTTGCGATGATCTATTAATATTAGATACTTTAATATTAGACGTCGACATCATGTTTGACGAGACGGCTGCTCGTCACCAATGACTGTTAAACCATTATTGCAATCAACATTCATATTTTATCTGTCTTTATCAAGGAGATACGCGTGGCTAATACTGCACAAGCTCGTAAACGCGCCCGTCAAAACACCAAACGTCGTCAGAACTCTGCGTCACAACGCTCTATGGTTCGTACTTACTTAAAACGTGTTGATGCGGCTATCGCAGCTAAAGATTATGACGCGGCTACCGAAGCTTATAAAAAAGCGGTACCAGTTCTTGATCGTATGGCTGACAAAGGTATTATTCATAAGAATAAAGCTGCTCGTCGTAAGAGCCGCCTAAACAAAACAATCAAAGGCTTACAAGCTTAAGATTTTTGATGTTTAGACCGCATCACACGATTGTAGTGTGATGACTAAAACCCTGCTACTGGTTCTAATACGGTGGTAGGGTTTTTTTATGAGTGTCCAAAAGGCCTTAGCTAAGATAGAGACATGTGTTTCAATTACGGCTCAAAGCAGAAAACCGTAAAACGATTCATCAATAACAGCATCTATCATAATGAATCAATCAGCCATAAATCCTAAATCCTAAAGATTATACTACCTGAGTCTTACCTCTGGTGGTAATAGCAGCGTGCTGGGATGCAATCCCGCTTTACGGTGGGCATCTAATAGAGCGCTTATCGGACGAGTATATATCTTGCCGCGCCAAACGAAATGCGCATTTGCTTGATCAAAAGGCTTATCATCAAACCACAAAAACACCCCTTCCATCATCTTGGGCCAATCATTCCAATCGATCTCAACTCGATCAAACATTACTGCCAAAAAAGCAGACAGTAAAGTATCATGACTGACGGCAAGCATTAGATGTCCATGCTGCGGCTGATGCTGATAAAAAAGCGATAAAAGATCGAGACCGCCTTGATAAGTGTTCTTAGTGCCTTCAAGATTGCCTTGTAAAAATCGATTGATAAAATTTAGGACGCCAATTTCTTTAAATATGGGATTGGCAATTTCAGGTTCAGTCACTAGGCTGCCAGGTTCAACCAATAATGATTGATGCGTGATCTCACGTCGCAGTCCTGCGCCTTCCTGCATCAGCTGCGCAGTATCGATACAGCGACCAATTGGACTTGAAATACTATCAACATCAAGTGAATACGGCAGATGCCCTGCCAACCAACGTCCCCAAGACTTCGCCAATATACGACCTTTAGGCGTCAAAGGCAGCTGGTAACTGGCAAAACCGTTGCCATCAGAGCGCTCACGCAGTGAATGTCTGGTAAATAAAATCAGCCGCTCACCTTCCGGTAGTAGGCCGACAGAAGCGATCATACTATCAGGCAGATGAGAGGGGGCTGGCGCACTTGGGGTATGACCCGTACTCTTCTCGACGGCTGGTGTTGATAAGGAATTATTTAGATTTTTACTCATAGTAGTAAGCGTAGCAGATTTTTTGGTCAGAATGAATACAATATCTATTTAGTCATTGTATAGGCTGCTGTCAGCCTCGTTTTATTAGTTAATTTATTGGTTAATTGATTGGTAAAAAAGTCACGACCAACATATTATGACGCTGATCATAAAGAGAATCATTTTTTATAACCCTATTCATCCAAATCAATCACTCTATCCCAAGCAAATGCTAAAGACGTACTGCTGACTTCGTTAGGATAAGCGCGTGGATTGACAATCACACGTGTATGACCAATACGATAGTCAAACGCTTCGTGAGTGTGACCATGCACCCAAAGCGCTGGTGCCCAATCTTCGTGCATCCATGCCGATAGATCACTCACAAAAGCGGCATTACTCGGTAGACTGGCATATTTTTCAGACACTGATAATGGGCTGATGCTATGGTGACTCATCACAATGGTTTTTTTACCCAGCGCTTTTGCCGTTATTAACGCTTGTTGAAGCCATTGGCGCTGCTTTGCATGTATCTGTATAGAAACCTCAGGTGAAAACAGCTCATTACCTGCATATATTTGTTTATAGTCTCGCATAAATTGTCGGGCAGCAATCATGGTTTCATCGTTGGCGTTATATCGATAGTCTGTCCACAATGTACAGCCCAAAATCCTCACGTCGCCGATATCAATATGCTGACACTGCAATACTTTTACGCCCTGCTGCAACTCATTATCAAAATTATCCCAAGTGGCCAACTTTTTATCAAAATGCAGCACATCTTCGTTAAAGTACTCATGGTTACCAGCAATGGTAATCAAAGGCACTTTCAAGCGTTCTGCCTGTGTTTGTAGCCAAGGCATGCCACTATCACTATTGGCCGTATCGCCTGCCACTAATACGATGTCTGCATCAGTTTTAGGGATATGTCCGATAGGGTGCGATTGACGTGCATAACTATCGATATGTAAGTCACTTAATATCTGTAATTTCATGTTGTTCGATGTCGTCCAATAATACTGTTTTAAAAATTTGAATAGAAATCTAAATTAGTGTCAATACAGGCTCTAGGGGAGCAAATAAAGTTGATACCCTCAATATCTCTCTGAGAGAGGTGTAAACACAAGTTTAAACAGTGTAGCACCTTTTTTACTACTCACAAAAAGTAAAAAAAGACAGCGGATTAGGCTGTCTTTGTTATTACTGTTTCACTTCAGGCCATTAAGGCGTGGCCTAAATTCAAGCGCTAGTTATCTAAATGGACTAAATACTCTGCAGTATTTTCTGTAATTTCGCCGCAGGGTCAGTCGCTTGTGTGATAGAGCGACCAATGACCAGATAATCGGAACCATCATTTAGCGCTTGCGTTGGTGTACAGATACGTTTTTGATCATTAGCATCGTCTTCTAGTAAGCGAATACCGGGAGTTACTAGCTTAAAGTCTTCACCACATAACGCTTTGAGTACTTTGGCTTCTTTTGCTGAGCATACCACACCATCAAGGCCAGCTTGTTTGGTAAGCTGAGCCAATCGGCTAACCTGCTCATCCAAACCTGTTGTGATACCTGTTTGCGTTAATGCTTCATTATCCATAGACGTTAGGACAGTAACGGCGATCAACAATGTATCAAACCCACCTTCTAATAAGCGCTTCTTTGATACGGTCATGGCTTCTAAGCCCGCACTGGCATGGACATTAACCATCCATACACCAAGATCAGCAGCGGCCAATACCGCTTGGGCGGTGGTATTAGGAATATCATGAAACTTCATGTCTAAAAAGACATCAAAACCGCGCTGATGCAGCATCTGAACGATGTTAGGGCCGCAGCGAGTGAATAGCTCTTTACCCACTTTTAAGCGGCACAGTGCTGGATCTAGTTGATCTGCCAATGCAAGAGACGCCTCCATGCTCATATTGTCTAAAGCAACGATGACGGGAGACTGTATTACGTTATTCATGGTAATGCCGTATTGATATTATGATTATTAAAAAATGAGATATAAAGCTAAGTCATAAGCCCATGACTTACTACTTTAGTCTCGTTTATGTTTAGTAAGAATAGGCTGATTGTCCATCTTGACGGCGGTAGTATCTTGTACATTGCTCGCTGTAGATCCATAAACGGCGTCTTCTACCGTTGGTGAATTCGCTTGACGATCAATCACGATATTGGCCTGTGTCAATTGTTCTTGTAGGTTTGTATTCGCCTTTTGCAAACGTGATATTTCCCATTTGTTTTGTAAAACGCGGAATATCAGTATAGACAATAAAATACCAATGACGACACCGAGTATCAAACATAGAATCAGTAACAGTCCCAAGTTCATTGCTGGCGCTTGTGAAAAGATTAAATTTACACCCACTTCTGTGTTGTTCGCTAATACCAAACCAAGCGCATAAGCAAAGCTTAAAAATAGTAAGACAAAAAGTAAAAATCGCATGAGACATATACCTCGGTTTGGAATGCCATTAATTTTTATAAGATAACGTGTCCGCAAAACTCTCTAACACGTTATCTTATTAAAAACTTTTTAAATCAGCATTCTGTGGTTACTATTAATTATTTGCAACTTTTTCATTCACCGCTTCACGTAGCGCTTTACCTGGCTTAAAATGAGGAATGGCCTTCGCAGGTACTGGCACACTCTCCCCTGTTTTTGGATTGCGGCCCATACGAGCGCGGCGATGATGTAGACAAAAACTACCAAAACCACGAACCTCTACTCTTCCGTCATTGGATAAAGTATGGGTCATCAGATTTAATATTTCGCGCACTGCGTCATCGACTACGGTATCAGTTATAGTCTCACAGTTTGCACTCAGATTACTAATGAATTCGGATTTGTTAATTGCTTGCTGCATTATTACGCTTGCCTTTTTAATTAATGGATAAGATGATTATGAATCAGACCATGGCTTTTGAACCTTATTCAACAGCAATTTTGAATCGCTGCTTCTAAGAGAGGATATCTATTGGATTAAAAAGTCCAATGCTTAAGTCAATGTCTTCATCTTGTATGAGTCATCACTGGTAACTTGTGACTCAATGTTGCAAATGATAGCGGATATTATAGTAAATGAAAACAAGAGTTTGCCTAGTTAGTTAAAAACCTTGGCAATTATTGGCAAACACAAATTCCAATTATAAAAAAAAGCGACCTAAGTCGCTTTTTTTTATATTACTTTTATATCAAGAACTTACAGCTTACAGCTTACTGCATTTGCTCTTTGATCAAGTCACCAATAGTTTTTGGCTGTGCATCAGAACCTGGCGCTGCAGTAGTAGTCGTGCTGCCAAGATCTTTAATCGCTTGACGCTCTTCAGCTTCGTCTTTCGCTTTGATAGACAAGTTGATGTTGCGTGTTTTACGATCAACACTGATGATTTTCGCTTCAACGTCATCACCAACGCTCAAGTGCTTAGTAGCATCTTCAACACGATCACGCTGAATTTCAGAGGCACGTAAGTAAGCTTCAACTTCGTCAGCAAGTTCGATAGTGGCGCCTTTAGCGTCAACTTCTTTCACTTTACCATTAACGATAGCACCGCGGTCGTTACCAACTAGGTACTCGTTGAATGGATCAGAGCTTAACTGCTTAACGCCTAGGCTGATACGGTTCGCTTCTGCATCTACAGACAATACCATTGCTTCTACGGTGTCGCCTTTGTTGTAGTTACGGATAGCGTCTTCGCCAGTTTCGTTCCAAGAGATATCAGACAGATGAACCAGACCATCAATACCACCGTCTAGACCGATAAAGATACCGAAGTCAGTAATTGATTTGATCGTACCAGTGATTTTATCACCGCGCTCATGCTTCTTATCAAACTCATCCCATGGATTGGCTAGCGTCTGTTTGATACCTAGGCTGATACGGCGACGCTCTTCGTCGATATCAAGAATCATTACTTCAATTTCATCGCCCACTTGTACCACTTTTGATGGGTGGATGTTTTTGTTGGTATGATCCATTTCTGATACGTGTACTAGACCTTCGATACCTTCAGAAATCTCAGCAAAACAACCATAATCAGTTAGGTTGGTTACACGTGCTTTTACAACACTACCAACTGGGTATGTACCGCCAACGTTATCCCAAGGATCAGTACCAAGTTGTTTTAGACCTAGGCTTACGCGATTGCGCTCACGGTCAAACTTCAATACTTTAACTTTTAGGTCTTGGCCGACTTCAACAACTTCAGATGGGTGCTTGATACGGCGCCATGCCATATCAGTGATGTGCAATAGACCATCAATACCACCAAGATCAACGAATGCACCGTAATCAGTTAGGTTCTTAACGATACCTTCGATCTCGATACCTTCTTCAAGCTTGTTCAATAGCTCTTCACGCTCAGCTGAGTTTTCAGCTTCCATAACTGCGCGACGGCTAACCACAACGTTGTTACGTTTTTGGTCAAGCTTGATAACTTTGAATTCTAGCTCTTTGCCTTCAAGATGCGTTGTGTCACGAATCGGACGTACATCTACCAATGAGCCTGGTAAGAACGCGCGTACTGAACCCACGTCTACAGTAAAACCGCCTTTTACTTTGCTAGAAATGATACCTTTTACGATTTCATCGTTGTCATAGATTTTTTCAAGGACATTCCACGTCTCGACGCGCTTGGCTTTTTCACGTGACAGTAAGGTTTGACCCATACCGTTATCTACCGCTTCAACCACGACATCAACACTGTCGCCAACTTCAACTTCAAGTTCGCCTTCTTCGCTTAAAAACTCTTCACGAGCGACGATACCTTCAGATTTAAGACCAGTATCTACCGTGATCCAATCGCTATCGATGGCCACAACAGTACCTGTGATAACCGAGCCACGCTCGATATCCAGACCCTGTTCTTCAATGCTCGCTTCAAATAGTTCAGCAAATGATTCCATTATGTCTACCTTTGTATAGCCGTATCCTGTCCAGCACAGTACGGATCAAATTTATGACTGCATAAAACGAGAATACTGGTTTTATATCTTATGCAATCATGTAATAAAAACGTTTGTTGCTAATAAGCAAATTATTGATAACGCTCACTAGCAACAAAGGTCTGATATTAAATTCTTTCTTAATTAAAACTTAATTCAATTCTGCGGCAAATCTTTATAAAATTCTTAAAACTTTAACCCTATAATTTTATACTAAAAACAAAGGGTATAGCAAAATTTTTGGTACTTACTATGTTGTTTTTATTAACGATTAAAACAAATCCCTTTTTCTTGGCAATGTCTTTTAACTTGTTCGTAAACAGTATCAGCATCTAAAGTCGAGCTATCAAGCAATAAGGCATCTTCTGCCGGCTTTGAAGGCGCCGTCGTACGGTTTTCATCACGATCATCACGCGCTTTAATGGTCGTCAAAATGGCATCAAAATCGGCTTGCTGACCCGCTTGTAGTAACTGCGCCACACGGCGATCAGCTCGGGCTTTGGCACTCGCTGTCAGATACACTTTGACATCCGCATCTGGGAACACAACGGTACCCATATCACGACCATCTGCCACTAACCCCGAACGAGTTGCCATGTCTTTTTGCAACTTAAGCAATGCTTGTCGAACGGTTGGAAAGACTGCTATCTGTGAGGCATAGCCACCAATGGTTTCATTGCGAACTTGCTCGCCAACCGCTTCACCATTCACCAAAATATCAACACGTCCTGACTCATTATTCGGTACAAAAGCGATGTCCAATCCTTGTGTCAGCTCTAACACAGCCGTCTCATCAATTACTTTGCTTGAATCTGCTGAAAGTAAACCTGCTTCAAACGCTTTTAGCCCTACGATACGATATAAGGCACCGGAATCAAGCAGCTGATAATTCAACGCTTGAGCTAAGCGCCACGTGACTGTTCCCTTGCCTGCACCACTTGGCCCATCGATACAAATGACCGGAAAGCGCGGCGATTGAGCCTGACTATCGTTATTAAGGATACCGTCATTATTAAGGGTAGAGTGATTAGGGGTAGAGACGGTCATAGTACTCACTTAATAATGAACAATTCTTATAAGGCTTCTATCATAAAAACATCACAACATTTACTTATTTATCAAACATTTGACTGTGATATAACTGTTTCGCGGTCAAATAGGGCAATATTATATCAAAAAAACCCTACTATCACTAGCAGCAACACTAATATCTTGTTAATTGATTGTATTCACTCTATTTTTTGCCGCTTTTCGGCGAGCGTGAAAGAACGCTTTAAGCATTTGACTACTGTGTATTTGGCAAAGACCACTATTGACCTGAATACGATGATTGTAAAAAGATTGCACTGGAAGATTCATTTGACTACCCGCCATACCCGCTCTTGGCTCACTTGCGGCGTATATCACCCTATCAACGCGTGCATGGATTAGCGCACCGATACACATGGTACAGGGCTCTAGCGTGACATATAACGTTGTTTGCAGGGGCAAGCGATAATTTTTTAAACGCGTGCAAGCATCTCTTAGCGCAACAATTTCAGCGTGAGCCGTGGCATCGTGACGCCCAATCGGCTCATTAAACCCTTGGCCAATAATCTGCTGGTCATGGACTAATACCGCCCCGACTGGCACCTCTCCACAAGACGCGCCTTGTCTGGCAAGCCGTAATGCTTCTTGCATCCATCCAACATCTTGTAGCGACCAAAACGTACAATTTTCAAGCGTTATACTTGTTAACTGACTGACCGCTAAACGATACGGCTCTAAATTAAGTTTGAAAGTATTTGTCATTTATTGAGGCAGCTGCCAATCAATCGGCGTTTGGCCATGTTGCTTTAAGTAGTCATTGGTTTTTGAAAACGGTTTAGAGCCAAAAAATCCCCCACGATTGGCCGCAAGAGGTGAAGGATGGACGGCTGTTAAGATAAGGTGTTTATCCGTATTGATGTACTTACCCTTTTTTTGTGCCTTACTGCCCCACAATATAAATACCGTGTGCTCTGTTTGCTCGTTAACAACATCGATTACTGCATCGGTAAACTGCTCCCAGCCTTGGTTTTGATGACTGTTTGGCTCGCCCTCTTTGACAGTCAACGAGCTGTTCAAAAGCAGCACACCTTGCTCCGCCCAATAGGTCAAATCACCATGCTTCGAGGGATGAACACCAATATCATCGGCCATCTCTTTTAATAAGTTATTTAAGGAAGGCGGTTTGGGAATGGCTTTGGGTACAGAAAACGACAGCCCCATGGCCTGTCCCGGACCATGATAAGGATCTTGGCCTAAGATAACCACTTTTACCTTTGATAGCGGCGTTAAATTAAAAGCATTGAACATGAGCGGTGCAGGCGGATAAACATTACCACCTGACTGATAAGACTCTTTTAAAAAATCTCGGAGACTGTCCATATTATCTGAGGTCAACTCTTCAGCCAGTGCTTTTTTCCAATCCTCAGGTAAACGTACATTGTCTAAAATGGCTTGTTTTTGTTCTGGGGTTTTTGTCGTTTGCTCATCAAACAGTTCCATACGATGTCCTTTTTATTTTTTATAAGATAATTCATTATATTCTATATAAAACCGTTTTGTGTAAATGCACACAATATACTAAAACGGCTTTGTTTAAATTATAGCAATAAAAAAACGGCTACCGCAGTAACCGTTTTTATAGTATAGCAACCGTTCTTATAATATTGGTAATAAAGATTTAGCTGGCTAAAGACTCAGAATCTGGATGCGGTGCATGAGTCTCGACGACCGTTAACACAATGCGACTGTCCGCTGACCCTTTATCAGACTTTTTGCCACTATTTTTGTTCAGCGTCACAGAAGCATCATCTTGCGAGTCGTCTGCTTCAGGTTCTAAGGTGAGGTGGACAACCCCGCCGTTGACCAAGTCACCAAACAAAATCATACTGGCCAATGGCTTTTTGATCTCATCTTGAATCAAGCGCTGCATTGGACGGGCACCCATTAAACGATCATAGCCTTTTTCTGCCAAATAATCGCGTACGTCATCATCAATCTCTAGCGTTACTTGCTTGTCATCGAGCTGTACTTGTAGCTCAACCAAGAACTTATCAACGACTGACACCACGACTGACGTGTCTAACGGATTAAACTGAATGATCGCATCTAACCGGTTGCGGAACTCAGGCGTAAACACACGCTTGAGCGCTTCAGTATTGTCACGGCTATGATCTTGTTGTGTAAAGCCCATCGAGGAGCGGCTAATACTGTCCGCACCAACGTTTGTGGTCATAATCACAATGACTTGCTTGAAGATGGCAACGCGACCATTGTTATCGGTCAATGTACCATGATCCATCACTTGAAGTAGCAAGTTGAACACATCAGGATGGGCTTTTTCGATCTCATCAAGCAGTAATACGCAATGCGGATGCTGATTGATTTTTTCGGTCAGCAAACCACCTTGGTCATAACCGACATAACCTGGCGGTGCACCAATTAAACGTGATGCTGTGTGCGCCTCCATGTATTCTGACATATCAAAGCGTACTAGCTCGACGCCCAATAGATTCGCCAATTGACGTGACACTTCAGTTTTACCAACGCCTGTCGGTCCTGCAAACATAAACGAACCGATGGGTTTATCGGCAGCTTTCAGACCCGCACGTGATAGCTTAATCGCATCGGCCAACGTTTCGATGGCTTCATCTTGACCGAACACGAGATGCTTAAGATCACGATCTAGGTGCTCAAGAATACTCTTGTCGTCACTTGATACAGATTTGGGCGGAATACGCGCAAGTTTTGCAATAATGGCTTCGATATCGGCCACATCGATTTTCATCGGTGGTTTCTTCTTGCCTTTAGATGGTTTGGCGTCATCAGAGGATTGAGCACGGTCATTGGCTTTTGCCGTATCCGCTTCATCCTGCATCTCATTATCAGTAGCATCCTGTTCAATGTCACCATCCGAGCTGTCATTGGCCTCAATCTGAGCATCAAAGTCTTGCTCGATATCAGCGATAAAGCTCTCTTCGGCCTCGATGTCAGCGGCATCAGGAATCACACCCAAACGCTTATAGGCACCGGCTTCGTCAATCACGTCAATTGCCTTATCGGGCAAAAAGCGCTCATGAATGTGCTTGGCAGATAACTGTACCGCAGAAACCAGCGCTTCGTCGGTATACTCGACATTGTGGAACTCTTCATAACGCGGTTTAAGACCGCGTAAGATATCGATACTGTCATCGACACTGGGTTCTTTTACATCGATCTTTTGGAAACGACGTGACAATGCATGATCTTTTTCAAACACCTGACGGTATTCGGTAAAGGTCGTTGAACCAATGCAGCGTAGCTCACCGTTGGCAAGCGCTGGTTTAATCAGGTTCGATACATCCATATTACTGCTCATTGACGATCCTGCGCCAATAATCATATGGATCTCATCAATAAACAAGATAGCATTTGGCTTGTTTTTGAGCGCATCAAGCAATGACTTCATGCGTTTTTCAAAATCACCGCGGTATTTGGTACCTGCGATTAAAGACCCAATATCGAGACTATAAATAACACAACCATTAAGCGGTTTTGGTGCTTTGTCATTGATAATTAACCACGCTAGACCTTCAGCGATAGAGGTTTTACCAACGCCCGGCTCACCAACCAGCAAAGGGTTGTTTTTACGGCGGCGACACAATACTTGCGCTGCACGCTCAATCTCAGAAGAGCGCCCAATCAATGGATCCGTTTTTCCCTCAGCGGCACGCTGATTCAGGTTTGTGGCGTATTCTACCAACGGATCTTTGCTGGTTTTTTCTGACGCACTACGACGCTCACCTGTCATAGAAGCACGTGGTTCAGACGGCTCTTCTTTGTCTTGACCATGTGATAAGTACTGGGTCAACTCAAGACGGCTGATGCCTTGTTTTTTGAGTAAATAGACCGCGTACGTATCATGTTCTGAGAACATAGACACTAAGATATCTGAGCCTTCAACAAGACGGCCACCACCAATAGATTGCACGTGAAAAATTGCACGTTGCAAAATACGATCAAAGCTTTGCGTCGGTTGCGGCGATTGCTCCGTGTCTGCGTCAACGGTTGGCGTGTGCTTATTAATATAAGCTTCAAGCTCGGTACGCAGCGTGGAAACGTTGGCATTACACGCCGTCAATGTATTGGCAGCGTGGGTATTTTCTAGTAACGCCAAAAGCAGATGTTCAACAGTGAGATATTCATGCGATTTTTGGCGCGCAAGTGTCATTGCTAAACGCAAGGAAACTTCAAGATGACGACTTAACATAGCGACTTCCTACGGTTATACCTATCTTTATAATTGATAGCTTTATGAATGAGTTAGTAAGTAAATCAGGGCAGTAGATGGATTGTTCAAGGGCAATATTTATATTATTAAAAGGTATTGCTGAATAAAATAGAGCTGACTTCATCGTAATAGCTGAACTGGTCGCTGGTCACAGATGAAGCATTTAGCGGTACATATTCACTTATCTTTATCTCAACACGATACTCAATCAGAGTCAATCTATTAACACAGACTAAAGTGTATCGAAGTACGTTTAAGCGCATTTAGAGACAAACAACTTATTGATAAAGACAAAGTCGTATGACCATGATAGCTGAGTAGATGACAGCAATATCAAAATAAACAATGTCAAAATAAGCAATATTGAAATAGTAATAAGAGTACAGAAGATTTGAGTGGTTTTGTTTGGATAATAAGAGGATTAAAGGGCAAACAAAAACAGTAAAAAAACAAGCATAAAAGAATGATTGTTCAGCGGTGTGACTTAGTATATAAGGTTATATGATAGAAAAATCAAGAGCATAAAAACAATATAGCAATTTATTGAGAGTTTATTTTACAGGTAGCTCTACAGTCATTTACGGAGCAAAATGCTTATCAGACTTGTGATAAGCATTGATAGCGCTTGCTGATGGTTTGACTTTTTAAAATACAGTGTTTGTAAAATTATAGTATTTATGAGGACATGATAAAAGGCAATAAACGAATAGGCAGATGCCCTATCAGTGACAATATAAAGTCAGCGATAAGATAAAAAGTTGAACAACCTATTCGCCTTGGTGGGGCTCAATCTGGGTCAATAACGGATAACCTTCGCGATGTGCAAGACTGTTTACTTTTTTGGCTTTGGTCTCAGCGATGTCTTTTGGATAAATCCCAGCAATACCTTTACTGGTGTTGTGAATCGTCAGCATAATCTCAACCGCTGAATCCATACTATGACGAAATTCAGACTGTAAAACATAAACGACAAACTCCATCGGCGTATAATTGTCGTTATACATCACCACTGCGTACATAGGCGGCTTGGCCACTTCTGGCTCTGCTACCAATACATCCGCTTGCGGCGATGTTTCATTGTCTGTATCGCCTTCCTGCGCACGAGGCGCTGGCATATTTGGAAAATGCCAATCCGCAACGGTTGGCGTCGATTTTAGTATCATTTGTTTTGTCATAATAATATAAATACAAGGTAAGTTTGAAGTAAGAGAAGAGTAAAGCAGGAAGTCAGGTATGTCATGCGTCCATTACAAAACTGCTAAGACATTAGTCACGTAGATGTTGTCTATATATGGCTGGTAAGCCGTTTTTTAGGTTCGATCTTGTTGGAAATGGACGATCAGACTGATTAAGATAACTTCCTAACAGTAGTGAATTTAACAGCCATGAGCTCGATTTCGGTTGTTCGATTGATAGTATTGTTCAACTGATAGCATCGTTCGTTTGTTCATGCATTCGGTTGTTCATACTACTATTGGTTAATCCCAATCAATCAATACTTACGATCCATACGTAATCAAGGTTCAATCGGGCTTTCATCCACTTCTGGTAAATCTAACAGTGACAACGGCATGCTATCGACGCTGGCACCAAGTGACCAATCATATAATTGTTCTACCGTCTGACCACCAGCTTGCAAATTCAATTTGACCTGTAACGGCTTAAAGCCTGCAGGCATTGTAAAACGGCCGCGAATACGATTGATGCCTTCGATAGTATAGCTGGCAGGGTCTAAAGGCACTTCAACCAATGAATTGTCATTAAGCAAGGTCAATGTTGGTGTCAAGCGTTTGGCTTTGCCATCACTACTTAGCATGCCAATATCAAAACCATACTCAAACGCGTTCTCAGGCAATGGTTTAATTTTCGCACCAAGTACTTGTAAAGGCATACCACCGTTATCGCTGACAATTTCAGCATACGCTTCATTCAGTTGAGCCAATTGGCTATTTTCAACCAATAACTCTTTTTGGTTTTCACGTAACTCTTTTATATTAGCCAAGCTTATCGCCAGCTCTTGCTTAGACGTAGCAGCTTGAGTCATGGCTATCTTGTTGCTAAGGCGTAACTTATCAAGCTCTTTGGAAGCTTCCGTACTATTGATTAACGCCTGCTGGGTTTCATTTTGCATCGAGTGAAAGCCCTGCTGATACCCGATTTTATGGCCAAATATCAGTCCAACAGTCGCAGTCACCAACACCACGACAATAAATAGCGCCAACACCAATGTAGAGGCACCTCGCTGCGTGCTACCAGCCATGCCTCTAAAACCATCACTACTTTTAAGAGAGGACGGTCTACGCTTTATATCATAAAGAGCAGTATGTTGACACGATAAACGTGCTGATGGTGAGCGAAAGCGTTGTACAAGCTTGACACGCATTTAGACAATATCTCTTAACAGTAAAGGCAAATCATTATAACGGAATTTATAATCAATACCTAGCACCATAGATATGAATAACTTACGAGTCAGATTCCCTTTATTAAGGCACAATAGGCGCAAAATTTAGTCCCATCGACTCATCCAATCCAAACATGACATTCATGTTCTGTACGGCTTGTCCGGCGGCGCCCTTGACTAAATTGTCTTGCACGACGATGACCGTGAGCTCAGCGCGCTCGTTGTCTTGATGCACTGCAATGCGCAACCGATTGCTGGCACGAACACTACGCGTATCCGGATAGATACCTGTTGGCATTACATCAATAAATGCCTCTGAGGCATAGGCTTCTTCAAATGCTTGCTGCCAATCGATAGCGGCGCCTGCCTCAGTCAACTCCATATGAATAGAGCTGAGCATCCCGCGTATCATTGGTACAAGGTGCGGTAAAAAACGAATGCGATGTGTAAACTGACTGTCTAATAGCTGTGCAACGCCTTGCTCAATTTCTGGCAAATGACGATGTCCTTCAACGCTATAAGCCTTGAAGTTGTCCGTGGTTTCAGCATAATTAAGAGCAAGCTTTGCTTGACGACCCGCTCCTGAGACGCCAGATTTTGCATCGATAACGATACGAGCATCAATCAATCTCTCGCTCTGCTTATTTTGGGTATCAATGATTGGTTTTAAACCCAAAATAGCGGTGGTCGGATAACAACCGGGGTTACCAACAACCAGCGCACTTGCAAGTTTGTCACGATTGACTTCCGGTAGTCCATAAACCGCTGTTTTCAAAAGTTCGGGACAAGCATGCGATTGTTGATACCAATGCTCAAAGTCTGCCAGTGACTGCAAGCGAAAATCAGCCGCCAAGTCGATTACCTTTACGCCTGCTTCTGTCAGTGCTTCGGCTTGCTGCATGGCAACACCGTGCGGCGTGGCAAAAAATACCACATCGCATTTCTGTAATGTCGCAAGCGTATTGTCACCCAAATCGCTGAAAACAATGTCTGAGATACCGCGTAAGCTTGGAAATATCTCATCAGCTCTGGTGCCAGCTTCGCTACGTGAGGTGAGTAAATCAATAGACACCTCAGGGTGGGCAGACAATAAGCGGATCAGCTCGATACCTGTATAACCTGTACCACCAACAATCGCTGCTGAAATCATAAGACATCCTTTTTTCTTTTGCGCGTAAATACGAAATGAATACAATATTTGCGTTTAAAAACCCGAGTTTTTGGCCGCTATATTGATGACCTCAAACTTTGGCGTTGTTAAAACGACTTATTTAAATCTGATAATCATGTACCGCATCAATAAATACTTTGACATGGTCTGGATTAACCCATTGAGTAATACCATGACCTAAGTTTGCGATATAGCCTGTTTTCTCACCGCTTGCATAAGCACTATCAAGCATCGCTTTTACTTCAGTGCGTATGGTTTCAGGGGAGCCGTACAAGGTGGCTGGATCTAAATTCCCTTGAATGGCCTTGCTGCTTTGTAGTTTTTTACGTTGTTTGGTCAATTGGCGCTGACTGTCATTTAATACTTGTCTAGCCCGATCAATTGGCATTGTCCAATCAAGACCTAGGGCGTCCGCTTCGCTATCTGCTTGAACGTCAAGCCATAGACCACCGCCTTTAGTAAACAACACCACGGGTACTTGCGGATGACGCAACTTTAGCTCAGCGACAATACGCTTATTGTAAGTATGTGAGAAGTCAATAAATTGACGATGACCAAGCGCTCCGCCCCAACTATCAAAGATCTGTAATACTTGAGCACCAGCGACGACTTGCGCGTCTAAGTAATCAATCACAGCTGTGGCCAATTTATCCAACAGCTGATGTAAAAAATCAGGATTGCTGTACAAAAAACCTTTGGTATAACGATAATCCTTTGAGCTACCGCCTTCGATCATATAGGTAGCCAGTGTCCACGGACTTCCCGAAAAGCCAAATAAAGGCACTTGTCCATTCAGGGCTTTGCGGATGCTGGTCACGGCACGCATCACGTAATCGAGCGAATCATTAGCATCTAATACTGGTAATCTATCAAGATCCGCTTGCTGACGAATCGGATGTTTAAATTTAGGGCCTTCACCCGTTTCAAAGTACAACCCCAATCCCATGGCATCAGGAATGGTCAAAATATCACTGAATAAGATAGCTGCATCCAAGTCATAGCGGCGTAACGGCTGCAAAGTGACTTCAGTTGCGCGAGCCGTATCCTTACATAGGCTCATAAAGTCGCCCGCTTCGGCACGAGTCGCCTTGTACTCTGGCAAATAACGACCAGCTTGGCGCATCATCCAGACAGGCGTGGTATCTATAGGTTCAAAACGCAATGCGCGTAGCAATCGGTCGTTTTTTAATGGCGCAAATCCTTGCGGGGTCGAGCCAATATTGTCTGATGTACTCATGTACAAATCTCCAAAACAGCACCCTATTCATACTTAACACTGAATACGATACTGGGTAAAATAAGTTAAATATAAGAGGGCTCAGCGTTTATCATGTATAAGCGTGTCACTTATGAATGAAAACAACTAAGTGAAGAATGCTTGATACTTTATGTGCCGCTTCATTTTCAAATATGGTTTACGCTCACGCTTAAAATATGGTTTACGCTCACGCTTAAATAACAACTCTAGCGATAATATCAGTAATGATAAAGAGCGTTTAATTCTCAAACGCATAAAAATTGCGACTCACACAATCTATAGTCAGCTTAAAATAAAATCGCTAGGTCAATAGCTCGATGCGACTGATATAAGCTTTCCTTGCCTGCGGTTAAACAGAGGCGACGAAAAACTTGTCTCAGTCACACACGGTGTCGATTTTAAGATAAACCCACCGCAAACGTTATACCGTTAACGCCAAATTATCACGGTGTACCATAACCACTCGCTCTTCGTTACTACCGAAAATCTTATCGAAATGCTCGGTACGCTCACGAGCCACACGGCGCGCGTCATGGGATGAGAAGTTCACTTGTCCAACGGCAATACGCTCGCCTGTGTCTTGATGAGTAATCTCGACCACATCACCCTCATCAAATCCACCACGAACCTCTACCACACCAACTGGCAATAGACTTCTATTGTGCTCAGTCAATGCTTTTGCAGCACCGGCATCGACAACTAGGCTGCCTGACATACGCAAGTGCGCAGCAAGCCACTGTTTACGAGCGATGATTTTGTCTTCATCATTGGTCGTAAGCAACGTACCAACGGCCTCCCCTGATACCACGCGAGTGATCACATTATCAATGGCTCCGCTCACAATAACGGTTGGGCAACCACCCATTGCAGCCAGACGACCTGCGCGGATTTTGGTCAACATGCCACCGCGTCCAAGCTTCCCGCCATCACCCGCTATGTCAAATAGATAATCGGCCATTGCTCGCTCTTGACGAATCATTTTGGCATCAGGATTATCGCGAGGATTATCAGTGAACACCCCTTCTTGATCGGTTAAGATAATGTACAAATCAGCGTTGACCATCGCAGCGGCCATCGCGCCCAATGTGTCGTTGTCACCGAATTTGATCTCATCAATAGTGATGGTATCGTTTTCATTAATCACGGGTAAAACGCGCCAATCTAGAAGCTGCGTTAATGCACCAGTGGTATTCAGATAGCGACGACGATTGGACAAGTCATCATGAGTTAACAGTAACTGAGCGCTTTGCACACCGTGCTGTATCAATGCTGACCACCAGGTTTCAATCAAACCCATCTGACCAATGGACGCACAAGCCTGCAACGCAACCAGTTTTTTAGGGCGCTCTTCTAAGTTCATGCGCACGACCCCTTCAGCCACTGCGCCTGAAGAAACCAGCAAAATCTCTATGCCTTGGTTGTGCAATTTTGCAATCTGTTTTGCCCATTCATATATGGCAGTTCGATCTAGGCCTCGACCATTATTGGTCAACAATGATGAGCCAATCTTGACAATAACGCGTTGAATATTAAAGTTGCGGGGTTGTTTGATAAACCTTGCTTCTTCGGTCGTGTTTTGTATGTCAACTGCCATATAAACTCCTGTTTTTTATATGAATGAATTATGGGACTTATTTAAAACATTTAAGTGTACTTCTCTAAATACATTGACTTAAGGCACATATACTACCTCAACGCCATCGTCGTCGTCATCATCAAAATCAGATGGATCTAAGCCTTCACGTGCCGCTTTGCGAGCGGCGCGGTAAGCTTCACGCTGTGCTTCAGTATTCAGACGCACTTCAGCTTCCAAGCGCTCAAAACGCTCTTTTTGCGCTTCAGCAAAGATAGGGTCTTCTATTTCACGCTCACGCTCAAGTTCGATATCATTCATCAAATGATATTTAACGGCATCAACGCCTTCCCCTGTCAGGGTTGCTGTACGAAATACCATCCCTGTCCAGCCAAGCTCTGCCACGATATGTGTGCAAAGTGCATTCAAATCTTCATCATTGACTTGGTCAATTTTGTTTAATACCAAAATCTGCGGCAAGTTAGCCAATTCAGGCGAAAAACGCTCAAGCTCATTTAAGATGACGCGAGCGTTTTCGACCGGGTCGCTACCATCAACAGGCTTGACATCAACTAAATGTAACAGGCGACGCGTACGCGCAACATGCTTTAAGAAGCGAATACCGAGTCCTGCGCCTTCTGATGCGCCTTCGATCAAACCAGGAATGTCGGCCATTACAAACGAGCGATGACGCCCAATATCCACCACACCTAGATTAGGAACCAGCGTGGTAAATGGGTAATCAGCAACTTTGGGTCTAGCAGCAGAGACTTGGCGGATAAAAGTAGATTTACCAGCATTAGGCAAACCAATCAAGCCAACATCAGCCACAACTTTTAGCTCAAACTTAAGAACTTTTAGCTCACCTTCAAAACCTGACGTGGCTTTACGCGGTGCTTGGTTGGTCGAGCTTTTAAAATGGGTATTGCCCAAACCACCATCACCACCTTTGGCAATCAGTAGTGTCTGACCAATTTCAATCAAATCACCTAGCACTTCGTCGGTTTCGGTATCAACGACCGTCGTACCCACTGGTACAGGTAAATAAAGATCATCTGACCCTTTACCTGAACAGTTTCTGCTGTGACCATTCTCAGCTCGCATGGCGTCATGACGACGGGTATAACGATAGTCAACTAGAGTATTGGTGTTGTCCTCTGCAATGACATAGACGTCACCGCCCTTACCACCATCACCACCATCAGGCCCACCGCGCGGGACATATTTTTCTCGGCGAAAACTGGCGATTCCGTTACCACCGTCACCTGCTTTTACCGTTACGACGGCTTCATCAATAAATCGCATCTTACGTTCCTTAATTCACAATCCAGTTTATACACTGGTTACAACCAACGGCTGTATTTTAGGGTTTTACTATAGAGTTTTAAAGCAGTCATGTGGTTTGAGTATCAACAACCACATGCTTGATGTTTGTACTTAATATCTGTACTTACCATTCATTATGACAACAACACCCGATAATCAATCGGACTATCGGGTGCTTGGGTACCACATTTCATACCTTGCCAAACGCTCTGACCATCATGCAATTCAGAAATCGTTTTGGCTTTATGCTTATTACCGCATTTTATTACGTTTCAAGGTCAACATACAGACTTTTTATGCGGGAACTTGAGTATAGCTGATGCCTGCCATTTGTGTGGCCAAACGTAATACTTGCGTGCTGTAGCCTACTTCATTGTCATACCAAATATAAACAATCGCATGATTGTCCGTCAAAATGGTCGCCTGTGCATCTACAATACCCACGTGAGTATCACCAACAAAATCAGTCGATACCGCTTCTGTAGAATCGGTATAAGCAATCTGTGTTTGCCACGTGCTACTATTAGAGATGTTGTACATAAATTCATTCAACGCATCCACACTCTCTGGTGCCGTTTTCAGATTTAGGTTCAAAATCGCTAAGCTGACATTTGGCGTTGGTACACGAATGGCATTACCCGTTAATTTACCACTCAAAGCAGGTAACGCTTTACCGACTGCTTTTGCAGCCCCAGTGCTGGTCATAACCATATTAAGTACCGCGCTACGGCCACGGCGATCGGCTTTGTGATAGTTATCGATTAGGTTTTGGTCATTGGTAAATGAGTGAATGGTTTCAACATGACCATTTTCAATACCATACTCATCATGCAACACTTTTAAAGCTGGCGTAATCGCATTGGTAGTACAGCTCGCGGCACTAACAATTGTATCTTCAGCCACTGTGTCATTATTTACACCGTAAACAACGTTCTTAATCTCACCACCTGCCGGCGCCGTTAGCAACACTTTTTTCACGCCAGTCGATTGTAGATGTTTACCAAGACCCGCTTCGTCTTTCCAAATACCGGTGTTATCGATAACAAGCGCACCATCGATACCATAAACGGTGTAATCGATATCGCTCGGATCATTGGCATAGATAACTTGCACAAAACGGCCATTGATGATCAAACCATTGTTCTCTTCATCAACCACGACGCCGCCTGCAAAACCACCATGAACTGAGTCACGCTCTAACAATGAGGCACGTTTTGCCAAATCACCTGCAGCGGTAGGACGTACCACAATAGCTTTTAACTGCAAGCCTTTGGCACTAGATGCTTGTGATAGGAGTAAACGCGTTAGGATACGACCAATACGACCAAAGCCATATAGCACAACGTCAGTTGCAGCATTGGCGGTGTTCTGATCGGTATTGATTGCTTGCAGCGCTGCTTGTAAATCGCTGTCATTGGCTATCAGTTGTCCGACATCAACTTGGGCTGATTGAAGACTGGTGTTCGTTGCCAGTGCTTTGACCATCGCCAAAGTATCAGCGATATCGATCGCTGTTGCCGCTTTATTGCGTAGTGCTGTTTTTTGATGCAAGGCTAGTATTTGGCCAACTGAAGCCGTGTTTAAGGTGTCACCGAACAGCGTCACTTGAACATCTTGCTTATTATAGAGCGTGTTCAATAGCCCCATAAGTTCAATCGCGTGTTGCTCTTGGTTGTTATAGTTATTCAAATGGTTTTGATGCAATTGGCGTAAGGTATCAGCGTTGCTCACGAGAAACATCCTTATGGTCAGTAATGTATAATCAGTAGAGTATAAAGAAATATAAATCAGAGGGTTTATGAGTAGTCTAAATCATTACTCGAGGGTGGCGACTAAACACAGTAAGTGTCAGTGATTGGCTTCAGAGTATTTAGATCGGTTAGATTTTAGACTAAAATGCCTAATTTTGCCAGCGATAACCGTTTTACTCAGGTTTATAACGTATTTTTCAAACCTATGCTGGTTATCAAAAAAATAAAGAGCCGTAATGCGGGAACATTCCTATTTGCTCTTTATTATTCCAAATACCATGTATCTCAAACACTATTGAACTCTTAAATGCAGCTTAGCCTTTCACATCCAATATCATACTGCCTAATTTCTGTGAAATCGGGCCGATGAGTGACTAAGGAACCAATTTAACTGTTTGATTGCTCTGCGCGGTTAATTTGAACTCTTTTAGATCATATCCCTGCTGCTGAGCGATTTGACGATATTTTGCATAGGTTTCTTGACTGATATTAGGCGAACGAGCAAGCAGCCATAAATAGTCTTTATCAGGCGTTCCTACCAGTGCCGTTTTATAATCTGGATCACGTGCTAATACCCAATAATCGGCTCGACCAACGGGTAACCAGCGAATCCATGAAGGCAAAAAAGTAACTTTTAATTTACTGCCTGTGGCATCAACTGGCTTTGCCAATCCTTCCGCAGTAATACTAGCGCCGTCTTTATCTACGCATTTATTGGTAACGACGATACCTGAACCATCTGTCTTTTCGGTATAATTGGCGGTAACATCACCCGCGCATTTACGCTGAAAATACATAGGTAAGCGCCCGATTTCATACCAAGTTCCGGCATACTTCTTTAAATCTACGTTATCAACAGTAGTTGGTGTGCTAGCAGATTTATGAATAATGGCATCCGGTTTAACTGATGCTGTCTCTGTAGTGGTGTTAGTCATTGTGGTATTTGTCGTCATGTCTGCATTGGTAGTAGAGGTCATCGGCGGTGTTGCTGCATAAGCAGAAAACGCGGCTAAAGGTATGATAATAGCCAAGGCAATTCCCGTATGCTTTATCAGCCCGTTCATAAATATACGCTCTGGTATTTCTTTATAAGAGGGATTGGTAGTCTTAGAAAAAGAAGTCACGCTTCCTTCTGAATCTTCTGTTAGAAGACTGTCTCTATCTTCAAAAAATTCCGACAGGAACGGCTCTTTTTGGTTAAGCGCTTGTTGGCTTTGACTTGGCTGGCTTTGACTTAATTTGCTTTGACCTGATTTAACTTGGTCAAGTTGCTGCGGCTTTTTGTAGCCATTAGCCGTATCAAAACTGTCACTATTAATGCTGGTTTCACTATTTCTGTCATTGCTCTCAACCGTCAGAGACTCTGGTGTCTGCGTCAGGTTTTTGTCAGCACTTTTATAACCAAAATAACTGTCTTGCAAAGGTGCCGTTTCAGCCAAATAAGAGGCATAATCATCGTTGGCACTGCCCGGGTTATAACTAGAATCATTGCTCGCATCGCTGGTCTGTCGCTTATCATTATCATTTAGATAAGCGCTGCTTGACTGGCTAGCCTGTTGAGACTGAGAACCAGCTTCCTGAGAATCAGACCATGCTGATTTAGGTAACTTATTGGTTTTCATAGAAATACCATATTAATAGTGACTGTTAAAATACTTTGTATATCATCGATTAGATCTAATGTTCTATGCATCAGGCTCTTGCAGCAAATACTCTGGTAAGAGGTAGGGCTCTAAAAATTAAATATAATAAATATGTATTGAGACGTTTAAATTGTTTATTCGCTTA
The DNA here is from genome assembly GCF_039680845.1 of Psychrobacter halotolerans. NCBI lineage: Bacteria > Pseudomonadati > Pseudomonadota > Gammaproteobacteria > Moraxellales > Moraxellaceae > Psychrobacter > Psychrobacter halotolerans. The sequence goes on from NZ_JBDKWD010000005.1 coordinate 79,651, forward strand.
TCAGAAATAAGTCAAACATGCTCTAAATTAGGTATTTTATATTAAGAGTAAATCACTTATTAAAACAGTGTCTCAATGTAGGGAAACGCAACGGTTTGTAAGTAAGTAACCGTTTGTTTATCGGAATAAACACACGGTTACCAGCGAGATAAATATATTAAAAATCAGGCATTTATTCTGATAAACAATCCTAAATGTATAAACAAACTAACCTGATATCTGTGTCTATTTAATCAGCTTATGATACAAGAGATGTAAGCAAGCTATTATTTTTTTAATAAAATTCTCTTTGAAGGGCACTAACATTTACAGACTATGTATCTTAAAAATTCCATCACAATAGATCATAATTTCCTTTAAATGTGCGAGCGCTCTACTCGCTGCTTTTTTTATTTGTGCCGTCAAAAAATTGCCGAATACCAGCCACACTGACGCCGCCATACATTAACGCTTGTTCAATCATCAGCGGTGACAATCCACCCAAACCAATGATAGGCATATCAGCCAATTGCGCGAGTGCTGACCACGATTCCCAGCCTAATGGTTGCGCATCAGGGTGTGTCTGAGTCGCCAACACAGGCGATAAAAAAGCGCCGATAACTGGAGAAAATTGCTGCTGTAAGCGCGTGCTGGCAAGCTTGTTAGCGGCAATAATACTCGCTTCATCATGACAACTCACTATGAGGGGACAGTTACTGGATAAGGGTTCGCCATAAGATGCGTCGTCATCGATAGGAACCGCTTGAAAATTATCAAACCATTGCATCAATGCTGTATGGGTGAGGTGATTGGCCACTACTTGATTTTGAGCAATCAAATGATCAGTTGACGAAACCTTATTATCAGAAACCGTAGCATGCAAAACCTTAGTATCTAAAAACCGCCTGTCATCGTCATAAGGTAAAATTGCTAAGAGGTCTGGGCGCAGACGTAGCAACTGTGAGGCTGGGGCTGGGTCTGTTGCTGCCACTTCCTTTGTTCGCACATAGACCCAAGCCCCTGCTACTATATGCTCTTGATGATACTGTAACCATGCAGCTGCTGGATTGGCACAATCACTAAAGTGTGTCAGTGGATAGGTAATCGATATATGAGTAGGGACGCTGAGCCATTTAAGAATGGTTTGATTCGCAGCTGGTAGAGGGTACTTTCCTGCTAATAAATCAGATTTACTGACCCATGTCAGTGCCTGACCTTCTAGTCCACGTTCACAACCTCTGTGCTGTTCAAACTGCGCTGCTGTCAGCTCCACCTTATAAACCTGTAAGCTGACCTGCTTATCTCTATAATCGTGATGCAGACGACCAAGTTTAACCACCGTATTGTCAGACATACCAATACCCGTCTCTTCAGCAACTTCACGAAGGACCGCCTGCTCTGCGCTTTCATCGGTATCTATCTTGCCCCCTACAAACTCATAAAGATTGCCTTGATGCTGGGCGGCGCTTCTAAATCCAAGTAAATACTGCTCCTTATAATGAATCACTGCTACTGCAACATTTACCGTGTTTGTGTGAGAAGACTTGATTGGCTGGTTTGGTTTATTTTGCATAAGAACTCGTTATCACTAGGTTTGTTATGTTTTTTTATTCGCGCTCAATCATTTACTTTACCAAACCATGAAACGATCTGACGTGTCGTCTTCTCGTTGAGCGACAGATTGGCAGAAAAGGTTGGTTTTAAGAGTGCAGTAGAGTTTGATTAAGATAAGTTTACATAATAGCTGCATTTTATTTTATTAATTAGCTTGCAAAAATATCAAATGTAAATGATAATTATTATCGTTAAAAGCAGTTAAGTTATCGCTTCTTTATCTAGCCACTTTTTATCAAAAGGAATTTATTATGAGCATGGTCATTTCTCGTTACTTGAATTGCCGCGAAAACCGTCTACCAACCCTACAGTCGCAGCACCTGTTTGCTTTGACCAAAGAAGTGCGTATTGAACATGAAGGCGAAGAATATCGCCTACGCCTAACGCGTAACAATCGCCTTATTTTAACCAAGTAAACTGACAAAATGCTCGCTTACTTATAAAAAAACGCCTTCATTAAAAGGCGTTTTTTATTGTCTATAAATGGTGCAGTACCACTCTATCGTCAGGTAAATATAAAAGGACTCAGTCTGACTGGAATAAATTCCCCGCTTCTGCTAGCTAAAACAAAAGCTTGGTAAAATTTATTCCAGCCGTATCGATATTACTAAAGCAAACCCTCTATATATTAATCCCTATCAATCACAACTGTCACTTTCATTGTCATTGTCATCGTTTTTTAACTGGCAGCTTTAGAACTGCCAACTGTAGACCACATCGACCGCGTTTTCTGCTGCCGAAGAAGCTTCGACGTAAATACGACGGGTCAACTGATAACGAATGGATAAGCTGTTTTGCGCATTGAATACCCCTACCCCGTAGCGAATATATAAGTCAGGAGACACATAACCTGTGACATTGACGTTGGTATCTTCGCTACTGCCTGAAGCGTCCACCGTCAAGCTTTGGAAGCCAAACGCTTGCCCAATTTGATTGGTTAGATTGCGTGTGCCACTAAGTCCAAAGCTCAATCCCGCTGCCGCCAAATTATTGGTTACCTGAGACTTAAATCCTTGTTCACTAATCTGGGTGGCGCTTCTATTGTCGATGCGACCTGTGACCAAGGCATTCATAGCCTGCTGCTGCGTTAAGCCGGCATTGTTAAAGACAATGATATTTGGGTTTTCCGTACTGCCCTTAACGCGTACACCCACTGTTTTACCATCGATGGTTTTTACCGCTTCAATACTGAGAGTCGGTTTCATGACATCGCCATTGAAACGTACTTGCCCGTAATTGAGCTCTAGGTTCTGACCAAAAATATTGACGCTGGTACGACGTGAGACCTGTACCACCCCTCTTGCCCGCATAATGCCAGTACCGGTTTGATTGATATTAATCGCACCTGCCAATGGAATAACAGCGCCAAAACCTCGGAAGTTGATATCTTCACCTAAGTCGACCCCAATATCTGCATTGATTGACCAAGGTTTTGAGACAGCCAGTACCTCATTGATGTTGCCAATCAAACGACGATCAAGCACTACCGCATCTTCGGTCTGGGTGATAATGTCTTCGCTGGCTTCTGGCGGTCGAATGGTCGCTGAAGGCACACTGACTGCGCCTGTAATATCAACATAACGGTCGCCTGGCCTTACGATAATATCGATATCAGGATTGATTTCAGCCACTAACAAAGGTGGCTGCGTGACTACCAAACGCTCACCAACCACGCTCAATTTGGCTTGCAGTTTTTGCTGCCAATTAACCGTACCAGTTAAGGAACCTTTGCCAGTACCACTGTTAAACGTTCCATCAATGGTTGCTTGCGTGCCACGTATTTTGGCTTCTGTGTTTACTCTCGTTAAATTCACTGGTAAATCAAGCATGGCGATACGACCATTGGTGAGTTTGACATCACCATAGAACTGCGGCGTCTCTAACGTACCACCAAGACCACCTGCCATCGTAATATTGCCTTCTAGTACGCGCATACCAGGAAAGAAAGGTTTGAATATCGCAAGATTTAGCTCATTGAGTACCAATGCCCCTGAGATGGGTTTAGGATCTTTGTAGGGATCAGCCACAACTTCGGCATAGCCACGAGCGCCGCGACCTGTATTGATGTCTGCCCGTAGCTTAATACCTTCAGGAACAGATAAGGCAATGAGTGACACACGCTTATAAGGCAAAGTGACAGGTGCGCTATCCCCATCTTGTATCAAACCAATTTTGCCGTTATCTGAGTACAATGTTGCATTGATATTTGGTGGACGACCACGTTGCCAACCGACAATGGCTTTACCATTGATCTTGGCTTGCCAATCAATGTCATTGGGCAAAAAGACAGAGAACAATGAGGTGTCTAGGTTTTGTAGGGCGATATTAACTTCGCCAGCCGCTGGTGATGCTACTAATTTTTCACGTAAACACAGCTTGCCACTTTGATCCGAGGCTTGCCAGCAGTGAGCCGCCAGTTGTACTTTCAGATCGCTGTTATTGCCACTTTGGTTGTTAGGCAAATTTACAATTAACTGGGTAGGCTGCAACTGGTTCAAAGTGGCGTATCTTGACTTGATACGGCCGCGACCAATCACACCTGACCAACTGAGTCTATCGCGATTAAAGCCCCCTTTGAGCCTTGCGCTGATATCGATTTGCTCATTGGCCGCATTGAGGTCAACCACATGGGACTGTTCAGTGCCATTAAATGTGACTTTGAGATTTTTCAGACTTTGTCCAGACGCGTCTAAACCTTCGGCTGTGATAATAAGCTGGCTTGGGCTGTTTGCCAAATTGACCAGCTTGCCGCGGATACGACCTTGACGCAATACAAATCCCGGTAACGCAAGACGCTCACCAACCAAATCTATATAGATCGTTGGCAGTGCTTGTCCTGCTGGCTGAGATAAGGTCGCACCACCAGTGACTTTACCTGTCAGCTGGTTTGATAACTGATCAAGACTGGTGATATTGATTTTGGCTTGTAGTTGCTTGGCATTGCCATTCGCCGTGATGTAATTGTCACCCCAACGCAATACTAAGTTGTTTGCGTTCAAACTGTCGATCAAGGCATTAACTTGTTGATACTGCGCTTGGGCACCTTTTGTTTGTAGACGCTCAAAGTAGCTTGCCAAGTCTTTTGGCAGGCGCATTTTTGCCGTTAAGCTGCCTTTAGCACTCAGCGGCTGACCTTTTAATACACCATTTAAGTCGATCTGATTGATATTGATACTTTGCTGCGTATCACCCCAACGCCCATCAGTATTGATAGTACCTGTGATAAGGCTTGGCGTATCTTTTAAGAAGTACCCCACGTTAAAGCGATCCATCACGGCATTGATGTCCCAAGCAATGCCTTGGCGCACATCTAACGTTCCTTGTGCATCGATACTGCCTGCCGCGCCCACATGACGGAAGCGTTTGATACGAATGAGCTGAGCATCGCCACTGGCATCAATAGTGAGCTTACCAGCTGGGAGCTGCTCAGCATCTAGCACACCATCGAAATTGACTGCAAAGCGTTGTAGGGTGCCTGCTGCATTCTTGCTGTTTTCGGACGGATTTTTCCATTCGCCACTGGTTTTTAGATCGCCTGTCAGAATTGCTGGATTGTTGGGTAAAAAATACCCCACATTAAAGTTGTCAAAGCGGCCATCAATACGCCAACCGATGTTCTTACGCAAATCAAGAGCACCTCTCGCTCTCACGGCACCTGCTTCGCCATCATAAGCAACCTTACGAATGCTGATAAGCTCAGGTGTGCCTGCCACATCGATAGAGAGATTGCCTTTTGGTATGTCTGCGGTATCAACCTGCCCGCCAAAGCGCACATCAAACACAGACAGCTCGCCACCAACGATGTCAACGCTACCATCACCACTACCTGTAATACCAATAGTACGGCCATCTTGCGTAGCATCTAGCTGCGCCTGCAAATCCGTATTACTCAAAGTGATGATATGACGCTGACCACTAACGCCACCTTTTTTAATATCTAATAAACGACCGCGCGCGCTGATGCTACCGGTCAGACGCTCAAGTGGTAAATCACTGCGATATTGGTTCAGTAACAAGCCATCGGTACGAGCATCGATTTGCCATGTTAATGGACGGCGTGGTTTCGCCAGTTGAATCTGACCTGTACCTGTTAGATCACCCACTATACCGTCATAATTTAGGCGGCTAATCTCAATAACATCGCCCGTTTTACGCAGGCGCACATCGTAATTTCCTTTGGGTGCTGCATTCAACTCATTGATCACCGCCTTACCATCAACGGATAAGCGCGACCCTTGAACAATGACATTTGCCTGTCCGCTTGGGCTATCGATATTGCCAATATTAGGCACGTTTTGACGGGTTAGATTTCGCCATTTTGCATCAATATACCAAGGTGGTCCTTGTTTCGATTTCGCCGAAGTTTTACCAGCAACTAGGTTGGCATTGACGTACTCACCATCCCGTTGACGCAGTTCTGCATCAATCTCTGTATTACCAGAGCGATTTTGCTGCTGATAATGGAACGACAGTCCACCATTGAGTTTTTGCGGTGCGTACGCTTTAAAATCAGCATAGTCCTCAGGAATGGCGCGGCGAATGTCAAAATTGCTACCACTCGCTTGTAGGTTTGCATCAAAGCTATTTTGCCAATCCAAAACCCCTTGCAGTAGCAACTGACCAGCGGGCACATCAGCCTCTAAGCGCTCGATACGTAGTTGACTGTTTGCAATGATACCGCGGCCTTGATAATGACCCGACGGAATGTCTTTTGAGGTCAGCTCGGTATTGATTCGCAGATGTATCTCTGAGATAACGCCTGTCGCTGTCGCCGTACCACTTTTTAGATGAATGTTTTGACTTTCCGCATAAGGAATCAACACGTCATCCCATTGCAACTTGGCTCTAAACGGTGAGTCAGTGTCTAAGCCTTGTACGACAAAATCACCGCTCACATCACTGTCGTTGTAACGACTACGTACTTGTCCGAACGTGCGTTTTAAGGTGCCAGTAGCGGTAATATTCAGCGGAGCAATATAAGCTTTTTCTAACGCACTGACTTCTGCAATCGCACTCACATCTAGGGGATAATCCCCCTCTAGATCAATCTCGCCTTGCAGCGCATTGATTTTCACGATATCAGCGTAGCGTAAATCACCGCGTCCAACCGTCACCGTCGTGCCTACCCACGTCAAATCACGGGCAGCAATATCGTGAACCACGATGGGATCTTTTGTGACTTGTTTATAGACAATTTTTTTGATTTTTGCTTGATCAAAACGTAAGTTGACTGGCAACTCTAAGGTTTTATAATCGAATGGCTCACCCGTTGGTGGCTTTTTATTGAGAATCTCGATGGTCTGTATGTCTGCATCACGCAAATGCACTTCTTTAGCAAATATGGCACGCCAGCCAATCTTTACATAGGCTTTATCGACCAATACTTCAAGGTCTTCAGTCGCATCAATATCGATATCAGTAATCCAGATACCGTCACGTAAGTTGCCGCGCCCATACTTAAACTCGATACCAGTCTCAGCACTGATTTTCTCTAATATGAACTTCGTGCCAGAATCTGTACCGACTGCATAAAAGAAAACCGCAAACATAATCGCTAATACGATGACAGTAAGCACCAGTAGTTTGAGTAAAAAAGACAGCGGATACCAGCGTTTGACAGCGCGTGCATCGCGCTGTGCTGGATCTTCATCTGGTGCATTGTTTGGCGGGGTATTTTTTGTCAACATGACACTCAACTACGTTAAAGAATGATTGCCAGCAATCGGCACGATACAAAACGAATAATACAATATATGGCTGCATTTAATAAAAACAGCCACTTGGATATCTATAAAGGCGAGCCAATAAAGAAATGCAATCTGACAGGAATGCTCTCTTCTGTGACACCAGCGGCTACATCGACTCGCACCACGCCTACAGGCGAGGCCCAGCGGATACCGACGCCGACGCCGACCTTTGTCTCAGTCTCGAAGTTTTTGTCGTACGCATTACCCACATCAGTGAAAAATGCCCCGCGGAAACCCGGTTTGAATTCATAGTTATACTCTGCGCTACCGACCGCCAGCACTTGACCGCCCGTCAAATAACCGTTCTCTAATGGCGATAAGCTTTCATAGTCATAGCCTCGCAGACTCTGATCACCACCTGCAAAGAAGCGCAGCTTATAAGGCACATCATAAAAGTCATCAGCCCAGATATAACCGGTATTGAGACTGCCGAGTACTTGATGCTTTTTGTCATCACCAAAGCTATAAATCCCACTGACTCCAGCGCGCACGATAGCCAAGTCGGTGTCACTTGCCAAGCTATCAGCACCCGCTTCGAGTGAGTAATATTGACGTATTCCGCGAGTTGGATTGGTCGCACTATCGACATTGGTTTTATTGATACCATAGCCGAATAATAACGCTTGCTGCTTAGGGTTTGAGGAGGTAAATTCTATAGGAAGTTTTTCTAACTCATCAACACCTACGCCAGTTTCAAGCTCATCCAAACGGTAACGCATAGAATAGCTGCGATTCCAGCCGCTATCAGGGCGGATATTACGTGCCAATGCTGCTTCTAACGTATTGGTAGACAAATCAAAGTTACCTTCCCCTTGATCGATGACTTCTTCTTCATAAGTCAGGCGCGCATCCAGCTTATCATTGAGTGGGTGCTTCCAAGGGCGGCTGCCATAGACAGTGACGTTTTTAGCAATTCGCGACACTTCTGTTTCTGCCCCCGCTTGATAACCTTGGCGATTGATTAAGTTATAATCAATCTTCGCTGTGGCTCGCACGCCTGTGTCCGTTCCATACCCCAAGCCCACTTGGGCATCGCGCGGTTTATCGGCATATACAAATACATACAGTGGTACTCGTTTATTCTCTGCCACATCTTGCGGCGTTTTACGTCCTGCCAGCGTTGGTGGTACAAAGTCTTCATCAGTAATGATGCGATCTATCTCATTATCATCGTCAGGAAATATTTTTTCCGCGATATTACTGATTGAGTCGCTAATCTTACCTAACAGGTTTTCAGCCTCTTCATCTTTTTCATCCAATACTCGATCATTGGGCGAGTTGCTTAGGCGCTCTGCTTTTTGTTTAATAGCCTGCAACTTATCAAGCGTTTCTTCATCTGCTTCAAACTGAATCGCAGCAATATCGGCAGGATTGACTGTCTCTCCACTACTGGTATTCAGACCGTTTACATCCGCCGTATCAGAATCATTTGCGTCCGCAGAATTGCTATTTACATCACTATTTACATCGCCTTGCCCACTATTTTGAGCATTATTAGAGGCTGTTAGACTTTCTGTGTTAGCACTAGCATCTGTACCATCGACGTCTGCTACGCCGTCGTTATCAATATCTGCTGTTTCACTATTGTTATTCGCCGAGTTATCAAAAGCCAGTGTGCTGGCTTCAGTGCGTTCATCTGGCGGCAATATTGACTCGACGTTGACCGTGTTAAAGTAACGGGTTGCCGATAAATCATTGCTGAATTTAGTCACATCGGGACGATAAAAAGGGTCGCCTGTTTTAAAGTCATACAACTGCTGTAGCAATGACAATTCGACAGGCAGCTTATCGGGATCTTGAGTCAACGTGTTGGTTTCGGCGTCATAAGTAAAGAATACAACGTCATCAAACGCATAGCGCTCACCCGTATTATAGATCAAGGAGATATCTGCTGTGTCATCTGGTAAGATAATATCGACAGATTTGTTTAGCCAATATTGATCGAAATAACCGTATGTATTACTCAGTGACTCAAGCGCCGCTTTGCTGTTCTCATAAACACGGTGATTGAAAATATCCCCTTCTTGTGGCGGCAGCGATTCTTCAAGCTCGGCGAACTCTTCTTGCTCACGACCCTCACCTCGAATCTCAAAAATACGGCTATCGACACGTACTGGTTCCCCCAGCTCTTCAACAATCACATCTATCGTATCCGCATTAGGTTGGCGCAAACGTAAGGTAATATCGTAATACCCCACTGCTTTGGCAGCATCTAATGCCGTTTCACGTAAACGCGGCAACGCAGCGGTAAAATCAACAACCGATTGAACCGTCGTATCATCAAGGGCAGCTTTGATGTTTTTCATCGGCTGAATATCGTCATCAGCTTCGACTAGTCTTGGCTGACCCTCTGCCGTATTTTCGGGTGCTGCTTGACGCATGTACACCGTGGTTTCTACACGAGGTAGTGTGATTGCATCTCTATTAAACAAACGGTTGTATAAGCGCTTAACAATGTTCCCTCTATTACGCGCCAATGGTTTGGGCTTATCGGCTTGTTCAATGCTCTCACTGACCGCTTGAGTTTCTGTCTGATAATCTGGCAAATAATCATCCGGATCGATAAAGTCTGGTGAGGTCAGGTTTTCACCAGCGGTATCATTGTCGTTCGCGGCAATAGTCTCACTACCGTCATCGTCTACACGACCACTACTAACCGCATCACTCACCTCAAGCGGACGCGACATTACCTCGGCTGTTTCTGTCGATTCGGCGCTCGTCTCACTTTGACCTAAGGTATCGAGATTACTAGGGGTTGGCAAACTATCGACATCCAAGTCTGCATCCAAGCCAATGGGCGGAGTCGTGTCATTCAGCGTCGCAATTGGCCCATCAAAATCGCTATCTTCATTGTTGATGCTGTTGTTATTAATACCATCAAGGTCATCAACCCCGTTACTATTATTAATATTATTGATATCTTGCGTGTTCTGTAGATCCATCGCCGCCAGTTCACGATCAATTTGCTCAGGTGTCATCATCTGATAACCCTGATCTTGTATGGCGGCCGCTTGCTGTAATAAATCCTCATTAGAAGGATTGGACAGCGCCATCTGATCCGTATTTATCTCATACATCTCATCCATGGCGTTAGAATCACTGTCCCTAGAATCACTGTCCCTAGAATCACTGTCCCTAGAATCACTGTCCCTAGAATCACTGTCCCTAGAATCATTGTCCCTAGAGTCATTGTCCCTAGAGTCATTGTCGCTAAAATTATTGTCGCTAAAATTATTGTCGCTAAAATCACTGTCGCTAAAATTACTGTCACTAGAATTATTGGCGCTATCTGGTCGCAAGCCAGCCGTATTCTGAGTTCGTTGTTCTTGAGTCTGTGGTCTTTGAGCGTTGTTATTCGTTGAATCAGACTTCTTTGAGTCCGCCTTTTTAATACCTAAAGTTTGCTCGCTATAGTCGTCCAATACAGACTGATCAATGACGCCTTGCTCTACCGCCTTTTTTAGACGTAGCGCGTCTAACGCCATGTCAAGCTGGTCGTCATCTTCTAAAGGCAGGTCTGCCAAATTGTCTGTTTGATTATTAACCGCTTGATTGGGAATGGTGACGTTATTTTCGGTTTCAGCCCATGCTACTGGAGCAATACCAAAACCAACCAAACTGGTGGCTAACGCCGTAAAAAGCGCCGAGCGTCTAAAATGCAGGCGCGGCGTTTTGTTTTGAATACCAATAATGGCTGGATGAGCGTTTTTTTGCGTGTGTGGACTACTGATATCATTTTGAATATTGACCATATCACGCTGAACCATAGATACGTTACGCGCTAGCGTTGAAGGCTGATGTTTCATTTCTATTTCCTATCACCTCACGCGGTACAATATTATTAACGATAACAATCGCCAAGTCTTACCGGTGGATAAACTTATAGCAGTGGGCTGGAATGATGGTTTGCTACTTTGCTTTTGATAACTGTTTTTTGACCATTGTTTGTTTGATGACTATTTTCGATAAACACGCTTTTGATAGCCACAGTTTACAGAACAACATTTAATGCTGTTTTCATCAACTGACGGGTAGAATTGGGCAATCGTGATGCTTTATCGTCACTTGCCTCTTAGTGTACAGCCGTGTGAAATTTACAAATCATAACTTAGTTAATTATGAAATCATAGCATCGGTTGCATGTATTTTTAACAAAGCCTTGCTATTATACGTTCTAATATTGATAAAACCTATGCCATATTTTAATAAGTTTTTGATACTGTTGATAATTACCTCACTCTTAAAGATTTTATTGAATCCTTTTTTTACTTTATCAGTCGCGACTCATTTGTAGGAATTTTCATGGCTAATCAATTCCAATTGTTTAAGCATCGCCGTTTTAGCGCCATGTTTTTTACCCAGTTTTTAGGGGCTTTTAATGACAATGTCTTTAAACAAGCGCTCATACTGGTTCTAACTTATACTGCCGCAAGTCAATTGGGCATGGAAGTGAGTATTTTAAATAACTTGGCTGCCATGTTGTTTATTTTACCCTACTTTTTGTTTTCGGCATTGGCAGGACAAATTGCAGATAAATACGAAAAATCAAAACTCACGCAGCTTATTAAGGTGCTTGAGCTGGTGATTATGGCGATTGCTGCGGTTGGCTTTGTGTTTGAATGGTATGCACTACTCTTTGTGGCCTTATTTTTAATGGGGACGCACTCGACCTTTTTTGGCCCGATTAAGTACGCCTATTTGCCGCAAGCAATGAAAGAAGATGAGTTGGTGGGCGCAAACGGTCTGTTTCAAATGGGCACCTCCCTTGCCATTCTTTTGGGTATGATTATCGCGGGCGTCTTAACGCAGTTGTCGCAGTCGTTATATTGGATCAGTGCAGCCGTACTGATTGTCGCGGTTTTGGGTTACTTGGCCGCTCGCTATATTCCTACGATGCCTGCCATGCAGCCCAATCTTAATATCAACTGGAACATCATTACCACCAGTCTGTCCACGATACGCTACTTATACTCCTTGCCTTTTTTATTCTTTGTCATTCTTGGCAATAGCTGGTTTTGGTTTTACGGCGCGACGTTTTTGACGCAAACGCCTGAGTTCAGTAAGGTCATCTTGCACGGCGATGAGTCAGTGGTTATTTTCTTATTGACCTTATTTTCTGTTGGCGTTTCGATCGGTTCCTTATTGTGTAAGTCTTTGACCAAAAACCAAGTCAGTCTACGCCTATTGCCTTTTGGTATTGCCGGTCTCAGTATCTTTGCCATTGATTTGTACTTTTCGCTTTCAGGTCTCAGTATTGATGTGACTAGTGCGACGCTCTTCGGCATTGGTGATTTATTCGGCATCAGTGGTAGCTGGCGTGTGTTTGTCGACTTGTTCTTATTAGGGTTTAGTGGCGGTCTATATATTGTTCCCTTGTATGCCTCTATGCAGGCCTATTCACCCAAAAGTCACCGTGCACGGGTTGTTGGTGCCAACAATATCTTTAATGCCATCTTTATGGTTACCTCAGCGATTTTTGCGATTATTATCTTGAATGCGTTAGGTTTGACGCTACCGCAGCTATTTTTGGTGACAGGGTTGCTCAATATTCTCTTTGGCGGTTTTCTATATATCAAACTCAACCAACATATTAAAAAGGCCGTCATTCAAACGCATGATGAAGTCGTCCTATAAGTTAATACAATGTCATTACCAGCGTTGTCTTATAATAGCGTTTTTTTATATTATATTTACTATTGATCTTTAAGCCATCAGGAGTGAACCATGACCCTGCGTCCTTTAACCAAAATCGACCATTTATTACTTGGGGTTGATAAAGCATTACGAGCTGTCGTGCCACATTCAAACCCCAGTACTCGTCCCTTACCTGTGAGCAGTGATGAGATTCCTGAACTGACCATTACTGAAGCGCGCCATGTCGCAGGATTGATGCGTATCAACCATACTGGTGAAGTCTGTGCGCAAGGTCTCTATCATGGGCAAGCGTTTGCGGCGAAAGACGATGGCGTTAAGCAAGCCATGCAGCACTCAGCTGAGGAAGAAGTCGATCATCTGGTGTGGTGTGAGACTCGTTTGAGTGAGCTCGGTAGTCATCCTAGTATCTTTACTCCGCTGTGGTATAGCATGTCGTTCGGTCTTGGCGCAGTTGCAGGCGCAGTTTCCAACGAGTTTAGTTTGGGGTTTGTCGCAGAGACGGAAGCACAAGTCAGCGAGCACCTTCAGGATCATATCAACCAGCTCCCTGAACATGATAAGCGCTCAAAAGAGATACTGGCACAAATGGATATGGAAGAGTTGCATCATCGAGAGTTGGCGTTAACCAATGGTGGTGCGGCATTGTCACCACCGGTCCGTCATACCATGCGCTGGATGGCCAACCGCATGAAAGCCACCGCTTATCATTTATAAGGTAGTGGTCATAAAGATAGTAGTCACACCGATAGTAATATAATAAGTATGACCAGTAAGATAAAGGTTAATGGTAATATGAATACCCCTTGACTGGGTTCAGGCTTATTAGGGCCTATTTGTGAATGGGCAACACGCCCTATTAACAATCCTACTACTGATAGCGCTTGGCTTAATTTGCTAGGGTATTAAAAATTTGTACGATTTTGCATTACAGACATGACCCAATTGCCATCCATTTGCTCAATAACGAATAAATAAGGTAACGATTTTTATGAAAGCCATTAACCAATCGATTTTGTCTAGCAGCTTGTCAACCAAGTCGCCCAAACTTGCCACCATGACAGCGCTGGCTACCGCATGTGCATTGCTGCTATCTGCACCTGTTAATGCCGCTGAGACCGATACGGCAGCGACTTCTACCACGTCTGTACCGAGCGCCATGGATTCAAGCAAACGAGTCATTCGTCTTGCTCGTCCTAATGCCGCTACCAGTACGGCTCAACCAAGTGCGCAAGTTACGCCACAACCAAACTCAGCAGCGGATGTAGCCACCAACACTCAACCAAGCAGTGTTCAGCAAAGCGGTACGCAGCCAAGCAGCACTCAGTCGAACAATGTCCCGATGCGTACAAATACTGCGCAGCCGCAAGCCGCAGCGACCTCAGGGGTAGCAAATACGGAACCGACAGGTACGACGCGTGTATACACGCCAAGTCCAATGACCGCAACGGGCATTGATCTTCGTGGTGGCCAGCTTTCTAACATCCCAACGCCGCAGGTACAATTGTCAGACGTAAGCTTTGTGCCTACTGTCTTGATCCCGCAACAAAAAGGGCTTGGTACCGATAAACTAGACGTAAGCTTGCTGGATGCCTTTATCAACGAAGTCTCACCTAACGCCCGTCATTATCCACCAAACTTCCCTAACCGCACCCAGCGTTATAATACACGCGAAAAAATCAAAGTATTGGCTGAATGGATCGAACCTTATGCTCAGTCACCAAACGCCTCTTATGATGTGTTGATTCGTGCGGCTAAACTTAATGGTATGGGACGTAACTTGGACTTAGGTTCAGACTATACGGTACGCGGCGGCCAGTATGTGGATCGCGCTATCAAAATCCAGCCAGATAGTGGAGAAGCCAACTTCCTATACGGCATGATGTTGTCAGAAGGCGGTGGCTTTAAAGAAGGTCAAAAGTATCTAGATAAGGCGGTGTCTTTGGGTTATACCGAAGCCGAGCAAAGCTTGGCACAGTCGGATGTGTTGAGTGATCGTCGCGATAGCGCATTACAGCGTCTGCGTCGTCTTGCAGGAGAAAACCCAAACAATACGATTATTCCCCAACAAATCAAACTTGTGGAAGACGGTAAGTTCTACATTTGGGACATAGCGGCGCCTAATATTGACGTCAAACCAAGTGTCTAACGTAACTTTGTTTACTTAGATCAATGATTGTCCAGTTGTTTGAGCCAAACCCTAATAGCTGAACACCAATAGCTAAACACTAAGCACCTTCGTTTTATATCGATAGTATGTCAATATAAAAAGTCGGTGCTTTTTTGTGTCAGTTAATATGCTATTAATAGAAGTACGCTAGGCTATTAAAGGTATATTTGCTTGACTACATGACTTGATAAGTCGAACTTAAAGATTGCGCCGCAGGCAAAATAGTCTAATACTAAAAATTATGCTTTACTCGCACTTATTATTATTGCTAATTTGATGACTGATAACTTCATCATAGCCATTTACTGGACGAACCTATGACTTTTGCTCGCTCTATTAAACATATAGTGGCGCACGCTAATAAAAGCTCACTGCCTATCACCTCAGTTGCTTTGATGGCCGCTGTCGCGCTCTTGCCTGCCTGTAGTGCTGTCTCAGTCAATAAACAAGCTTCCTCAAAGACCATTACAGCGCAGCGTAGCAACATTGTCACCAGTAACGACTTAAGTAGTAATACCGCATCGGCATTACTGTCAGCAGGGCTCAATGAACAAGCTTGCATGCAGCAGTTCGACTTATGCTTGAATCAGCTGACCGATAGTATGCTAAACGAACATCATCGCCCTTCCTTGGCGATTTTTGCAGAACTACATTATGCCAAATCGCGTCAGCTTGCTGACTCTCAGGATTGCCGTAATGCCCTTGCTAGGCCGCCCTTAGATCCTTATTATGCCAATGCGCCTCTGAGCGATGCGGAGTCTAAATCGCAAGAGGAAAACACGAGTCGTTGTGTGATTGATTATCAGGCGCGCTTATTTGATGCCATTAAGTCCAGTTATACTTACTTATTTTATGATAATTTGACGCATGACTTTGAAGGCGCAGAACTGGCTGACAGTCGCTCTGGCCCCCAAAACCGCATTCCAAGCGATGTCGATATTCAAACGCAAGATATCTATAATGCGGCCAGCAACAATGTGATTACCCAGCTTTATCGCTCAACTAGCCGCTCAGATAAGTTTAAAGACAATATAAAAGTCAATTATTTACCAACCTCAGCCAGTAATCTTAGTAAACAAGAAACGATTGCCAATGCCTCCCCATTAGAGGGTAAGCCTACTGACCAAGTTAAAGTCATGAAAGTACAAGTCGATGACTATGATCTTGGTATTTATTTGCCCAATGAAAACAACTATCTACAAAATGCGCATAAGCAAGCGTCCGCGCTCGCGGATCTTGTGTCCACTTATGAGCTGCGTCTCTCTGGCCTGAACTCTATCAGTAAGCGCCCAGGCTTAGGCATCAGCTTTGTGGCGTCCTTAGATGATCGCTATACCACGACAATCCGGCAATTATTGGTGGCCTCCTTATCAGGTCGATTAGCAAGCGAGAAAGACGAGGAGGCAGCAGAAAGCAAACCAAATTCCCGCATTTATCCGACAGGGCATTTACTCTTAACAGGATTGATTCAGCCAAGCGGAAATAGCGTGCTTGAGGTGCTGGACAGTCGTAAGCTTGATATTCATTTATACAATCCGTACCAAAGTGAAACCGTTAACATCTTAGACGACGACTACCCGCTAGCGGCAAATTTTTCGGCAGGTTATGGCTTATGGCTCTCGGAAAATCAGTTGGATGGCGTGGGCTATTTAAATCTAATCACCCGTCAACCAGAGGCAAGACTGCCGAAACTCTTCATGCTTGAGCCTTACGATCCCAACAAGCGCGTATTGATCATGCTGCATGGTTTAGCCTCTAGCCCTGCCACTTGGGTAAACTTGACCAACGACATTCTGAACGACGATAAGCTGCGCGACAACTATCAAGTTTGGCAGATATTTTATCCAACCAATTTACCTATTTTGGAAAACCGTTATCAGATCCAGCGCTTGATCAATGCCACTTATCAACAAACCGACCCAACGGGACAAAATCGCGCCAGCAAAAACAGTGTGATTATCAGTCATAGTATGGGTGCGATTATCGCGCGCATGATGCTGTCTGATAACAATTTGGCCAACAATTTAGATAGACTAGATGATGAAGAATTATTGTCTGGTAGTGAGAAACGTAAAATTCGAGACGCCCTTAAAGAGTCGTTTTCAGAAGATACGCTAAAGGATCGTTTTGAGCTCAACGCATTGCCGCAAGTAGACACGGTTGTCTTTTTATCGGCTCCTTTTCGAGGTACAGATTATGCGGACCGTTGGTTCACACGAGCGCTACGCCGTATTGTCTATTTGCCAGTGGGCTTGGTTAAGACAGTCACTGATAACTTAGCCACGATTGCCACACAGGGCGATTTGGCACAAAACCCATTAGGCGCACTCTATCTACAGAATGGGGCAAGCCAGCTCAGCGATAAATCCTCCTTTATACAGCTGACTAAAGACATTAAAATCAATGATCGCATTACCTATCATTCAATTATTGCCAATAATGATTCGGATATTACTAAAGGGTTGGCACAAATGCAGCCAAACGGCGTAAAAATCGACTTGTCGCAAGCCGTAGAAGAAGATACAAGCAATGAGAACGGCTCGACGGTTACGTCAGATATGCCTACTGAACCGCTAGTGGCGGCTGTAACTGTCAACGACAATATTAGTCAGGCGCTCACAGAACGCTTATCAGACGGTATCGTTCCTTATACCAGTGCCCATTTAGACGGTGCAGCGTCTGAGACGGTTATCAATGGCGGCCATAGTATTCAGTCCAATCCGCAGACGATTTTGACGTTACGGCAGATTTTGCACAAGCAGCTACAAGAATAAGGCTGAATACTAGCGCTATTCAATAAAGACACTCTATACAGTAAAAACTCTATACAGCAGAAACGGCATATAGCAGAACTGACATATAAATCAGCAGCGCATTTGAAGATACCGTTATTGGATTGCCTGCTGTCTTTATGTTATTAATTCAAGCGCTTGGCTTTCTTTTGAGCGTTTTTAAGCGACTATCCGGTATGTAACTGAGACGTAGCTTGCCTTGCGTGTATATCTAGGGAAGCGCATAATGTGTCTTAAATATACGACAGCACTATATTAATTTATAAGGATGTAAGTTATTCAATTCAGCTAAACAGTTGTTAGCTTACCTGCACTTTATCTCGATGTTGCATGCTAGCTGGCACTGAGCTATTGCCTATGATTATTGTCAATACGATATACGGCAGTCACTTAAGCGTTTTATGGAAGCCAGCGCTATTCAGCCAACAGATAAGGGTAACCACTTATGTTCGCTACGTTTATGATTGACCAACTAGATGCGCTCTTGCTCGCGCGTATCCAGTTCGCTTTCGTTATCTCGTTCCATATCGTCTTTCCCGCTTTTTCTATTGGACTTGCCAGCTGGCTGACGGTGCTTGAATTCCGTTGGTTAAGAACTGGCGATCCTATCTACGCTGAGGTCTATAAACACTGGGTAAAAATCTTTGCCGTGGTGTTTGGCTTGGGTGTGGTATCAGGCGTGGTCATGTCTTACCAGTTCGGTACCAACTGGGCAGTCTTTTCAGATAAAGCAGGGAACGTCTTAGGGCCCTTACTCGCCTATGAAGTACTGACGGCTTTTTTCTTAGAGGCATCCTTTTTGGGCATCATGCTATTTGGTTGGGGACGCGTGAGCAAACGCATGCATTTTGCCGCAACAGCCATTGTCGCCATTGGTACGCTGATATCAGGCTTTTGGATTTTGGCCGCCAATAGCTTTATGCAAACGCCGCAAGGATTTATGATGGGCGCGGATGGGCTACTATATCCCACCAATTGGCTCGAAATCATATTCAATCCTTCATTCCCTTATCGTTACGCTCATATGATGACCGCAGCGTTCTTGACCACCGCCTTTGTCATTGGCGGTATCGGTGCTTATTATCTTCAATCTAAAAAACATACGGATCACCGCCGTCATGGTCGTGTCATGCTGGGTATGGCAATGATTATGGCGATTTTTGTGGCACCTGCTCAGGTGTTGATCGGTGATGAGCATGGTCTCAATACCTTGGAGCATCAACCTGCCAAGGTGGCAGCGATGGAAGGTATTTGGGAGGATGAACGCGGCGCGGCGCTACGCTTGTTTGCAATTCCTGATCAAAAGAACCAAACCAATAAATACGAAGTGGCCATCCCCTACGTCTCGGGATTAATCTTAACCCATTCGCTAGATGGTGAGGTTAAAGGCCTCAAAAACTGGACACCCGAAGATCAACCGCCCGTTATTATCGTGTTTTGGGCATTTCGTATTATGGTTAGCATTGGGATGCTGATGGTCTTAGTCGGCTTATTTAGTCTTTATAAGTATTTTAAAAAGCAGCAGTTCGATTCTGAAAGTGTGTGGTTTCACCGTGCTTGGATGATGATGACGCCGCTTGGTTTTCTTGCCCTACTAGCTGGCTGGTTTGTGACCGAAACAGGGCGTCAACCTTATACCGTTTATGGCGTGATTCGTACTGCTGAAAGTATGTCACCGCTCGCAGCACAACAAGTGGCAACGACGCTCATCGGCTTTATTGTCTTGTACATTTTCGTATTTGGCGCAGGTAGTTTTTATATTTTACGCCTTATTGCCCAAGGACCCAAACCTTATGAAGATCCATCAGAAGATCATTTTTATGATCACTCTGTTACTGAAGCGCAAGGCCGTGCTCTAAGCGGTGATAAAAATGCAGGCGATAACACAAAGAAAAATGATACCGATACTAGCGAGCCTGCTAACGATGTCGATGATGGAGGGTTACGCTAATGTTTAACTTCGGTGATGTATTAGACTTACCTCTGATTTGGGGCGGACTTATCGTCCTTGCTGTCTTTATTTATGTATTGCTTGATGGCTTTGATTTGGGCTGCGGTATTTTGTTCCCATTTGCAGGCTCCGATAAAAATCGTAGCCGCATGATGAACTCTATCGCGCCGTTTTGGGATGGTAATGAGACTTGGCTGGTATTGGGCGGCGGTGGTCTGTTTGCTGCGTTTCCAGTGGCTTACGGTATTATTATGACAGGGCTTTATTTGCCCGTTACCTTTATGCTATTTGGTCTGATCATGCGCGGTGTGGCGTTTGAATTTCGCTTTAAAGCGTCAGCGCGTCGCCACGTCTGGGACACTTTCTTTTTTATCGGCTCAGTCATGGCGACATTTTTTCAGGGCATTATGCTGGCCGCGTTGGTACAGGGATTAGAGGCGAGCAACCGTCTTTACACCGGTGGTCCTTTTGATTGGCTAACCCCCTTCTCTATCGTCTGCGGTTTTGCCATGATCATTGGTTATGCTTTACTTGGTTCCACATGGCTCATCATAAAAACTGAGCACACTTTGCAGGTTTGGGCGCGTAAAGTATCAGGCTGGCTGCTGTCTGCCCTAGTAGTGGCAATGATTGTCGTGACGATATTTATGTATTTTTCAGATATCGATGCATTAGAAGGTTGGTTTAAGTTCCCAAGTCTCTTATATCTTGCCCCTATGCCTGTTATTGCGCTGCTGTTGTTCTTCCTTATGCGTAAAGATTTAAAAACAGAGCGTGAATATCGTCCTTTCTTACTGACGGTCGCTTTATTTTTGATGGGTTATATCGGTGTGTGTTTTGCTGTATTCCCTTATATCGTCCCGTATCAGATGACTATTTATGATGCGGCAGCGGCTGACACCTCGCTATCGTTTATGTTGATTGGCGCCGTTATTATGCTACCAATCATCTTAAGCTATACCGCTTTTGCTTATTATACTTTTAAAGGCAAATCTGATCACAATCCAATGTATTAACGGCTTAGCGCAGTAAGCATAATAATTGCTTGATGTAGTAATCACTTGCAATAGTAATCACTTGCAATAGTCATGATGAATAAAGATTGATGACGATTCAGACTGAAACTTTGGCTGTTACTATTAATATAGAATAGCCACGATTCATAAGCTAATCAGGAGGTTTTATGAAAAAGCTTAGTAAAAAACAGTCACAATGGTTATGGTTTATTGGTTTATATGCAGCAGGGTTTTTGGTTGTTTTTACCATTGCCCAGTTGATCAAATTAGCGATGGGCGTCTAGTGCCAATCGTTAAAATTAAAAAAGCAGCGTTGAGAAATCAATGCTGCTTTTTTTTGCGCTTGTTTTTTATTTTATAGCAGGACGCGTTCCAAGTTTATGCGCCTAGGTGATTGTCGGCACCTTTGCTAGCAATAAAATCATTGATTTGCGTCAAACGCTCGGGCGTACCAACGTCTATCCAATTGTCGGTGATTACCTCAGCGGTAATTTGGAACTTTATCATGGCTTGCTTAAACAGTGGCGCAAGCGCTGCGGGTTGACCCGATACCAATCCATCAACCAATCTAGGCGATATCACGCTGATACCAGCAAACGTATACTTGTCTGCTCCAGCGATTGGCTGCTCACTGGCCAGACCGTTATTAATGGCAAAATCTCCGCCATCATTGTGTTCAGGATTATCAATCAATAGTAAATGCGCCTGCTGATCGGCACTTAACGTGTAGTCTCGCAACTGAGTAAAATCATAAGTCGTCCAAATATCGGAATTCACCAATAAGAACGGTTCATCTCGCAGTTGTCCTGATTGTAAGGCCTGAAAAATCCCGCCTGCCGTCTCAAGCGGCTCATCGTCTTCTACGGACCAATGTAACTTGACTCCATACTGTGAACCATCACCCAATGTCTCCATCAATTTATCAGCGAGCCACGAGGTATTAATAGTGATATCGGTAATACCAGCGGCGCACAACGCTTTAATATGCCAGACAATAAGCGGCTGTCCTCCTACCTCTACCAAGGGTTTTGGGGTTTCTAGTGTCAACGGGCGCAAACGGGTTCCTTTGCCAGCCGCCAAAATCATGGCTTGCGTAATCTTAGACGTAGACATGCATGCTCCTTTTCATTGTATTAGGTAAGTTTTCGACTTAAATGATGAGCCGTCTTTTTTTATCGTTGTTATTGCACTATATTCTTTCAACTATCTAAGTTTGTTAACTATAGTTGATCCTAACTAAAATGAATACAAGAAAGGATGGAGCGAGACTGGAACCAATTTTTCTTGCTTGCTGTGCCTACGCCGACAGAGGCATCAAAAAATGAGTCCCATTCTCGCTGTGTCTTTTTTATATTGGATTAACTATACCGAAGCGAACTTATTTTGATAAGCGGGTAATACCGTATTTTGTAGCCACTCGTTAAAGGGAATAATCGCTTGCTTGATCTCATCACTGCCTCGCTCAGCCAGCCAATCCAACTCTGTAAGCAAATCACGCATCACTTTTGGGATATCGGCCAAATAACGATCTTTACCATCACGCTTAGACAAGCGAATAAAAATCCCCAGCACTTTTAAATGTCGCTGCACGCCCATCACATTGACATCGTTTTCAAGCTGCTCTACGGTCGCTACCGTCGTCAGCGCTGCCTGCTTTTGTAATTGCCAAAAATCGTGAATCCATGTTGTTATCTGGCTCTCTGGCCATTCGACATATGCATCACGTACCAGCGAGACCAAATCATAGGTATAAGAACCGATTACAGCGTCTTGAAAATCAATCACACCCAAACGAGACGGATCTGCTTGGTCTTGCATCAGATTGCGACTGTGATAGTCGCGATGGACGATGACCTGAGGTTGTTGTAATATCTCTTTGATCAATGCGGTTTTTAATTGATTCCATACTGGCTTATCAAGCGTGATACCAACATAAGGTATAAACCAGTCACTAAATAGATCCATCTCCCGCTCCAATAATGCCGTATCGTAATCTGGCAACTGATGCTGAGATTTTGCAGTGTCAATGGAGACCGTTTGTAGCGCAACCAGCGTTTGCATTGCCAGCTGATAATATTGGTTGATTTGATCAGGCGTTGCCGCGACCAACAAATGGGCAAACTCTACCGACCCAAAATCTTGTAATACCAAAAAACCTTTTTCTAGGTCTTGCGCGATCAGCGTTGGTACATTGATCGCGGGTGACATCAATTTGGCAACATTAATAAATTGGCGCATGGCGTCTTGTTCGTCAGCAGAATCCATGACAATATAGCGCAAATTTTCGGTCTCACTGCTATCGAGCAATTGGAGACGATGATACTGGCGTGCGCTCGCATCCCCTGGCAGGCTATCAAGATTGAATGCTTTATCAGTAAATACTTGCTGTAACCAGTGCTCTAATTGCTGTAAGCGATTGTTTGTATTGGTCTCGGTCATGGTAGGCTCTAAAATGATTGGATTCGCCATAAAAGGCATCGTAGGTTAAATAGATCGCAGATTAAATATCGAGCATAAACGATTAAAGTAGTGATAAGTCGCGCCAATACTTGCTAAAATAGTGACGTCTTGAGCCACGACAGATACTGTCACAGTCGCCTTAGTAGATTATTCACCATCTAGTACTGAGATTGCTCTGAGCAACCGTTTAAAAAACAACTTGGCTATGCTATAAATTTTGCTAAATAGTGTAGCTGATTTGGTTTTTTTTGACTATGATTAGTCGTCATTATATGTAAAACGCCCAAATTTTGAGACTACATTATTTATTAGGAATTTTTTAGCCGTTTATTACCCGCTATGTATGTTTAAATAGCACGGCTCTAAACTTAGTACCGCAATCCAATAGGCTCTGCAATCATAGGTGTGCCCTTGTTATATTCTCCGCTTTACCAAAGCATCCGTTTGATCTTATTTGGCGCCCTAGGCTTATCCAGTCTTACTGTTAATGCGGCGCCCAATGATGTTGACTCGCAGCAAACTGAACTACCAATCACGGACAGTAGCGCCCGTTATGGCGCTGATTCTGATGACCGTCGTTTGGACAACAGTACTTTAGAAAACAATCGTACTTTAGAAAATAATAGCGCTTTAGAAAACAACAGCGCTTTAGACAATAGTAGATTAGAAAGCGGTGATTTAAATGACACTAATTTAGAGGAAGGGGTTTTAGACAACCGCTCTTTGAACATAACCGATATTGAAGACAGCGATGATGTAACGTCTTTTTCGTCCTCTAAGACAGGTCTTGCCACAAGAGTAAGTACGTCAACGACGAGTAATGGACAGGTTAATGAAGCAGCTGCCCCTGCTACAAATAGCAATAAACGTGAAGCTAGTGATGAAAGTATTCAAGACAGTCTAATGCGTTTGGCCGAGTTTTATGAGCTAACACCCGACACTGATGTTGGTAATGTGACTGGCAGTGAGAATAAAACCTCAGCCTTAGAGCAAGCGGATCAGACCGCAGATTTTGAAACAGATACTGTCGAAAACACCCTAGCGCCTAGCGCAGAAACCATTCCTAAAGTGGGTAAAAACTTACAGTTGTTGCCAAGTGATATCGATAGCGCCCAACGCTGTGAAGGTCAATGGGTATATCCAAAGCGCAATCCCAACTATCAGCGCGCTGTCAATGAGACGAATGCAGCGACTGGTCAGCCAGCACCTGATCTAAACGGCATACCGAACAATCAAGCCCCGCTGTTTTCAGAGTCGGACTATGGTTATTATGACAGTGTTGATTATGCGGAACTGTCAGGCAACGTCATTATCAATCAAGGCAACCAGCACATAGAAGCAGAAAAAGTCGTGCTTGATTTAAACCAAGGCGTTGCCGCGGCCGAAGGTAGAGTCATGTTTACCGACCAAGCGATTGGCAATCAACAACCACGCAACAACGCCTCAGCCAATACCTCAAATGCTACTCGAACCAATTTTCAAAACAATATTAAAGAACAAGCATCCAAAGGTGGTTTGATTGGTGTGGCCGACAGCTTGGCCTATAACACAGAAACAGGACAATCAACCGCCAATGATGTGGCATTTGCGAGTGTACCACTGCAAGCCCATGGCTACGCCAAGCGCCTAAACAAACCCAATGACACTCAGTATGAGTTAGATGAGGTAATGTTTAGCACCTGCCCGCCGACCAATCGTAAGTGGCAGTTTGATGCCAAAAGCATTGATTTAGACACAGATACGGGTCGAGGCGAAGCGTATAACACCACGTTCCGTATTGCTGATGTACCCGTGTTTTATCTGCCTTATTTCAACTTCCCGATTGACAGTCGTCGCAGTAGCGGCTTTTTATTGCCGAGCGCTAGTGTCGGTAGTGAAAGCGGTGTTGAGATTGATGTGCCCTATTATTTCAACTTTGCGCCCAACTATGATGCGACCCTTAATACCCACATTTACACTGATCGCAATCCCATGCTCTCAGGTGAGTTTCGTTACTTAACTGACAATTACGGCGAAGGTATTTTTAACGGCTCGTATCTACCTAATGACAAAAACTATGATGATGAAGATCGTACCAGCTTCTTCTATGATCACTATTGGACGTCTAAAGACATTCCGCGTTTGAGCGGTGATGCCAAATACAGCTATGTATCGGACGCCGACTACCTCAATGATTTCGATACGTTGGGTTTATCAGACAGCACCATTAACTTACCACGTCGAGCGCGCGTCAATTATTATAATGATTACGTCGATGGCGAGTTGAAAGTAGAAACTTTCCAGACATTGGATGCGTTTACCGACAGCGGTCAACCTCTACAAGACAAAGACAAGCCTTACTCACGGCTACCGCAGCTCAAGCTCAATTATCGTCTGCCTTGGTTTGAGAATTTTGATGTTACGGGTGTACAAGACTCCGCTTACTTCAAAAAATCGATTGATGATGGGTCTGAAAATGAAAAAAGTGGTGCGCGTCTTTATAATAAACTCAGTGCCGTTTATCCCATCGAAAGCTCTTGGGGCTATGTCAGACCCAAGCTAAGCTTGCAGCATCTTTATACGTCTTATGACGAAGACAGCTTGGAAGACAATCAGCTGAGCGATGAAGATGGCAGCCAATCGGTATTTGTGCCGCAAGCCAGTATTGACGCTGGATTGAACTTCTATCAAGCCGGTTCACCATTTGGCGCTTTTGACGATACCATGGGCGGCTATCGCTTGCTTAGCCCGCGATTGAAATACACCTATTCGCCTTATAAAGATCAAAACGAGCTGCCCAACTTTAATACCCGTATTGCGTCTATTAACTATGAGCAACTGTTTTCGGACAGCTGGTTTTTGGGTCATGATCGATTGCAAGATTTGCACTCACTGACCCCTGGCATCAACTATCGTTACATCGACGCAACGGGTGTGACACGTTTTGATGGTAGCATAGCAGAGCAGTTCTATCTTGATAATGGGCGCGTTACGCTTGATGATCAACAACCTGTCTTTACGTCTTCTTCTTCAGGCATGGTTTGGGACACGAGCACGCAGCCTTATAACAACTTTTGGGTGGATGTCAGCGGCGCGCTTACCAACAGTTATGATTTAAATTACATTACGACTGAATTGCGTTATCAGCCGTCAGAAAACAGTTTGTTCAACGTGGGATATGTCAAACGCCAACGTGATGAAAACACCAACCAGCTACCGCTTTCTGCCTTTACCGCGTCTGCCGTCTTCCCTATCAATAATAGCTGGCGGGTATTGGCACAAGGTCAATACGATTATAACCGTAATAAAATGCTGGATTCATTGGTGGGCGTTGATTATGAAGATTGCTGTTTTGGTTTTGCAGTTTATGGCCGTCGTTACTATAATGACCTAAACGTTAAAGACAAACCCACACAAGCGATTATGGCTGAGATTCGATTAAACGGCCTTGGCAGTGGTAGCAGTCGCTTAACCCGCTTGCTTTCTGATAAAGTGTTGGGCTTTGAACCAGTCCAAACGGCATGGAAAGACTGATAAATCATTTTTCGATTAATTGAAAAATCGTTTGCATAAATATTTATAGAACCTTTTCTATTACCCAGTTTGTAATCCTATTATGGACAACCCTATCTGATACTGTGCCACCGAGCATATGAGATAGGGTAAACCGACTACCATCCGATGTGATGACATTGATGAGGAGCATCATGAGAGTTTTTTCTTTACGTCAGACCAGCCGCTTTGTACTGCTGTCTATGAGTGCCAGCCTTGTGCTGACACTGAGCGCCCAAGCGGCTACTGTTAAGCCTGCGACAGCACAAGCGGCAACCACAGCTGAACAAAGCAGTGGTAATCGTTTGACACCAGCCAATAGCACGGACGGTATCATTGCTTTGGTCAATGAAAACGCGATTTTAAAAAGTGACTTGATCGATGCCATTACACAAACGCAAGCTCGCGCCCAAGCGGCTGGTGAGCCTATTGAAAACTCACCACAATTGCAGTCTGAGGTATTAAACGCGCTCATCTTACGTGAGCTACAACTGTCTATGGTCAAGCGTGTGGGTTTAAACCCTGACGAAGCAGCAATCAATCAACGCCTTGGTCAAATTGCTCAATCAGAAGGACTGAGCAGCCTCTCAGAATTGCAACAACGCTTAGATGCCGCGCAACCTGGCAGTTATGCCGCGCTACGTGCTCAGCTGATAGAAGAAGCCTCCATTCAAGCTTTACAACAGCGTCAAATCAGCAGCCGTGTACGCATTAGCGAGCAGGATATCGATGCGTTTTTGGCTTCGCCTGAAGCCAAGCGTCTGAACCAGAGCGAGTATCAGACCATCCATGTACGCGTTCCTTATATAGATGACTATAGCCGCCTATCAGATGCTCAACGTCAAGAAGCATTGCAAGTGGCACAAAATTTACGCGACCGTCTGCTTGAACCAAATGTGAATGTGGCTGAAGCGGTTGCTGCTAGTCAGGGCAACTATCCCATTCCATTGCAGGGTGGCGACATGGGCTTTCATCAAGCCGCGTCTCTACCTACTGAACTATCAAGCGAGATTACCAAGCTTGAAGTTGGCGCGGTCAGCGCACCGTTAGTGACACCTGAAGGTATTGATATCATCAAGCTTGCTGATAAAAAAGAAAGTGACAAAATGCTAGTACCGCAGTGGCATACGCGTCATATCCTAGTCAAAGTCGATGAGCTACAGACAGATGCACTGGCTGAGCAAAAGATTAATGATTTGTATGGTCAACTGCGTAATGGAGCAGATTTTGCTGATTTAGCCTCAACCTATTCAGACGATCCAGGCTCAGCGGGTCGCGGTGGTGATCTTGATTGGGTCAGTGAATCAGATATGGTTGCACCATTCGAAGCGGTCATGAAAAATACCACGGTTGGTGATTACTCTGCGCCCTTCAAAACTCAGTTTGGCTGGCACATCTTAGAAGTAGAAGGCAAGCGTGAGCAAGATGTGAGTGAGCAATATCGTCGCAATATGGCACGCCAAGCGCTTTATCAACGTTTAGCGCCGCAAGCCAAAGAAGATTGGTTACAAGAGCTACGCGCTGGTGCTTATATTCAAGTGCTTGGATAGTCTCTACCGATTTTAGCAAAACACATAAAATCAGCGCTATTAGTATATTAAAATCAAAAAAGGGTACGTGCCAATGCATGTACCCTTTTTTAGTAAAGCTTATACAAGGCTTTATAAGTAAAACTGACACAAAGAAAAGCCCCGAACCTAGGGCGATTGGTTCAGGGCTATAACGCTTCGTGTTCTTATTATTGTTTGCTCCTTATTGACTAATCCTAAGTCATAAACAGTCATCTAAACGACAGCGGGCTGATCTGAATGTTTAGATATCTGCCTCAACAATGCATCCTTGCCTATCCTTTTGTTGATGAATTTATTGTAGGCCAAACCCCTTCATGTCACTAGACGCTAAAGACCTTATTTAACGTAAGCATATGCTTACATTCTTGTAGTACATTACACAATCAAAGGCTGTATCACTTTGGCCTTATCACTAACACTCTATCAATCGGCTTTTCTTTGCTCTTCTGCATGTTCGGTTGAGAGTACTTTGCCCTCTTCTTTGCCTTCTTCTATTTTGTGATCAGTCTCTGTAATGTCTTCGCTTTGTGCAGTCGGCGCATTTTGCTTTTGCTGGCTTTCTTCTGCTGGCTCGTATTGTAGCGTCGTCATGACTGGGAAATGATCGGAGCCAATCGAAGGCAAACGCCGGATATCAACCACCGTAAAGCAGGCGCTGTGAAAAAGATGATCTAACGCCCAACGTAAAAACGGATAGCTGGCGTGAAAGGTGTTGATAAAATGGCGACCAATACGCGGATCTAACAGCCCTGAGATACGTTGAAAACGTCTGGTCGTTTTTGACCATGCCACATCGTTGAGATCGCCTGCCAATATCGCTGTGTGTCCGCTCTCTTTTATGTGTTTGCCCACCATCAATAGCTCAGCATCGCGAGTGGTGGATTTGTCCGCTTCTGTGGGACTTGGCGGCATAGGATGCAAGCAATATAACCAAATCACTTTGCCATCCTGAAGACGCAACTGTGTGTGAATAGAGGGAATGTCATCAATCATCAAATATTTGACTTCAGGATCAATCAGTTCAAGCTTTGAGTAAAGATGCATACCATACAAATTATCCAACGGTATTTTTACCGTATAAGGATAATCAGGTTCAATTTGACCCAAAGCTTTTTCCCACTTCTTATCACTCTCTAGCGTGATTAAAATATCGGGCTGGTTTTTATTCACCAAATCAACCAATTTTTGCGTGTCATCATTGGGCGTTAAAACATTTGAGACCATGATTTTAAGATGATAAAAGTCACCTTCTGGCTTCACGGTTGCTTTTTTCACCTCTTTTTTCCATAGCTTGGTATAAGGCAAAACCATTCTAAGCTGAAACGCTAAAGTGATGTTCAAACATACGAACAATACCCACTGCCCAAGCTCCCACTCTGACCCAAACATCACCAGCCCAACCCACGCAATGATTCCTAATACCAGAATCTGAATGCGGGGAAAATCAACGCAACGTATCCACCAATTATCAAGTGGTATCCAGCCCCAAATTGTTACAAACGCGATGAATCCTGCTAGCCACTGTGCACTGTAATATAATAATGAGAAATCCATAATATGTATTAACCGTTTATTAGAATAATAAAAACTGCGATGATGTTTACCTCAAACCCAAAGATAGGCGCTTTTTTAATTGAACAAAAATGATAGGCTACTTTATCATCTCATAAGACTGTCGCCTACTCATTGCGTATTAATTATGCGATAACTGTCGTAAAACGTTACAATTTTGCGGGTTTAGAATAGGCTGTTCATTAGCTAACGCCTCTTACTTTTAGATAAGATAGATCCTATAAAGAGCCCCTATAAAGACAGTAGGTACTGGCATTATGTTAATAACTTAAAGTTATAATTACCACAGTTAATAGTGCACGAAAAATTGCCGAAACGTCTTGCTTTTTATGGCCATTCACGGCATTGTTACCGACTAGCAACGAATAAATATTGTCGGCTGGCAATGAATAAATAACGGTAAATAGGATTAGATTGCATGAGTAATTTGACAGTAGGCTTGGTAGGCTGGCGCGGTATGGTTGGGTCAGTGTTGATACAGCGCATGATTGAAGAAAAAGACTTCGACGGTATCACACCCGTGTTTTTTTCGACCAGCAACGCAGGTGGTAAAGCACCAAGCTTTGAAGGTGTTGCAACCAGCCAATTAAAAGACGCTCATGATATTGATGCCCTAGCCGCTTGTGATGTGATTATTACCTGCCAAGGTGGAGATTACACCTCAAAAGTCCATCAGCCATTACGTGATAGCGGTTGGAATGGTTATTGGATCGATGCGGCAAGTACATTGCGCATGGAAAATAACAGCATCATCATTCTTGATCCAGTCAATCGCTCGGTGATTGATAGCGCTTTAGCGGATGGTAAAAAAGACTTCATTGGTGGTAACTGTACCGTATCATTAATGCTGATGGCAATCGGTGAGCTGTTTAATAAAGGCTGGGTTGAATGGGTTAGCGCGATGACTTATCAAGCCGCAAGTGGCTCTGGTGCCAACAACATGCGCGAGTTGATCAGTGGCATGGGTGTGTTGCATGATGCGGTTAAAGATGAGCTGGCCGATCCTGCCAGTGCGATTTTAGATATCGATAAGAAAATTGCGCAGACCCAGCGCTCAGCTGACTTTCCTAAGCAATACTTTGGTGTGCCATTGGCTGGCAGCTTGATTCCTTATATCGATGCACAGCTAGAAAACAAACAGTCAAAAGAGGAATGGAAAGGCGGCGTTGAAACCAATAAAATCCTTGGTAATAATGACACCAATACCATCCCTATCGACGGTATGTGTGTGCGTATCGGCGCGATGCGCTGCCATGCGCAAGGTCTGACTATCAAGCTCAAAAAAGACATTCCGTTAGAGGAAATCGAAGCTGCGCTTAAAAATAGCGGTAATGAATGGCTAGATGTGGTCGAAGATGACAAAGAAGCCGCTATCAACCGCTTAACACCCGTGGCGGTAACTGGTACGCTGACCGTTGCTTTAGGACGCCTACGTAAGCTGAATATGGGTCCTGAATATCTGGGTGCATTTACGGTCGGTGATCAGCTATTATGGGGTGCCGCTGAACCATTGCGCCGCATGCTAAACATCATCCGAGAACAAAACCGCTAATCTAAAACCATTAAAGCTTGATACAAGAAAAGGCAGCCACGGCTGTCTTTTTTTATGGCAGTGAGTCACACTAAAAACAGTAAGGACAATGGGTCCTGTCAGTCCCCTACTGTGATTATATGGCTCAGGTACAAACATACTTATCCAAAAAAACAGCCAACAATGCTATAATTGGCGCTATTTTCATAGCTTAAATAGCGGTTATCATATGCAATTTGTCTTACACAAAACGGCCAGCGGCGAAACGCGTGCGCGCCGTGGTACGGTTCATCTCAATCACGGCGACGTGCAAACGCCCGCCTTTATGCCTGTCGGCACTTACGGTACGGTCAAAGGTATGCTGCCACGCGATATCGAAGCCATCGGTGCGGATATCATTTTGGGAAATACCTTTCATTTATGGCTACGTCCGGGTACGGAAGTGATCGATAAATTTGGCGGTCTGCATAAATTTATGCATTGGGACAAGCCGATTTTGACTGATTCAGGTGGTTTTCAAGTATTTAGCCTTGGGGCCATGCGCAAGATTACAGAAGAAGGTGTCAATTTTAAATCACCTATCGATGGTGCCAAGGTTTTCTTGTCTCCAGAAAAATCCATGCAGATTCAATACAGCTTGAATTCAGACATCGTCATGCAGTTTGATGAGTGTACCCCTTATCCAGCCACTCATGACGAAGCCAAGAAGTCTTTAGAATTATCACTTCGTTGGGGACAGCGCTGTGTCGACGAGCATAACAGACTGGGCAGCACCAACGCATTATTTGGTATTGTACAAGGCAGTATGTATCCTGATTTGCGTCAGCAGTCACTCGATGGTTTACTCGATATTGGCTTTGACGGTTATGCCATCGGTGGTCTATCAGTTGGTGAGCCTAAAGAGGAGATGATAGATGTATTAGATTACCTCCCTGATGATATGCCAGCAGACAAACCGCGCTATTTGATGGGCGTTGGTAAGCCTGAGGATCTAGTTGAAGGCGTGCGCCGCGGCGTAGATATGTTTGACTGCGTCATGCCCACCCGTAATGCGCGTAATGGCCATTATTTTGTGACAGGCGATACAGACAACGCCGGCGTGGTACGCATCCGTAACAGCCAATATCGTAATGACGAAGGTTCACTAGACCCTGAATGCGATTGTTACACTTGCCAAAACTTTAGTCGCGCTTATCTTTACCACCTTAACAAGTGCAAAGAGATGCTGGGCGCACAATTAGCGACTATTCATAACTTGCGTTACTATCAGCGCTTGATGCAAGGTATTAGAGATGCGATCGAAGAAGATAACTTCGATGCCTTTGTGAACGAATTTTATAGCAAACGCGGACAAACGGTTCCAGAATTAAACCTTCGCTAATGTGAATAAAGCTCTTAATTGTTTTATTTAAAAGTTTAAAACCTAAAAATGCCAGTCAGTGAAAACTGACTGGCATTTTATTTTTGATAACCAAAATCTTTATAAGCGCAAAGATTTTAGTAGATATGGTCATCAGGTAATTGATCCATTGGAATATCAGGATGCTTTCTCAAATGTAGAATGGCAGCAATTAAACCACCCCATATAAGCAGCATTGAAATAATCATAAAAATAATCGCTGAAGTACTCATAATAAATTCCTATTAAAATTTCAATCTGGTTAGAGACTATCATCAATCAAACGAGATTTATCATCCTCATCATCGTGACGACCTCTGATACGAGTAAGGATAAACGCGCCTAACCCGAAGAATACCACAATGCCCCAGCCGAATAACAATAGGATGGTGGTTGAGTAGCCTTCATACGGCTCTTGCATCAAATCGATCAGTTTAAGACCCAAAGCAATAGTTAGAACGGTTGGTGTAATGACCGTTAGCATAAATACCCAAGCGCCGCCTAACTTAACACTAGAGATGCGATTGATATGATCGAGTAAACCTGGGATTTTTTGACGATTGAACCATGTTACGCAAACAATTGACATCAAGCCACCAGCGACGATACCAATATTGTTGGCAAAGTGATCGATCACGTCGACCAATACCAGCGAGCTACCTGTAGAGAACGCAACGATAGAGATAACCGCACAAGCACCGCCTATCACAGCAACAGCCTTTTTACGTGTCCAATCAAACTTATCTTGGAATGCAGAAATAGGTACTTCAAGAATACTGATCAACGAGCTAATACCCGCGACGACCAAAGAACCAAAGAATAAGAAACCAACGAAATCACCACTGGCCCCCATGGTAGAGATGATTTTTGGGAAGACAAAGAATGCCAATCCAACACCGCCACTGGCAACTTCTGCCACATCTTGACCAGTTGACACTGCCATAAAACCAATAGCAGCAAAAATACCAATACCAGCAATCAACTCAAAAGAAGAGTTGGCAAAACCGACGACTAGGCCTGCACCCGTCAGGTTGGTGTTCTTTTTAAGGTAGGAGGCATAGGTCACCATGATACCAAAACCGACCGATAGCGAGAAAAACACATGACCATAAGCAGCAAGCCAAACGTTAGGATCTTTCATTTTTTCCCAGTTTGGCTCAAAGAAGGCATTTAGGCCAACTTCAGCACCTGGTAAAGTGATTGCTTTGAATACCATGATACCAAACAACACGATCAGCAATGGAATACAGATTTTGTTGGCAAGCTCAACACCCTTACGGATACCGCCAAACATAATCAACATGGCAACTGCCCAAACAATGACAAGCCCTATAAACATCTGTGGTACAAATACTGAGCTTAAATCCCCGGTATGGTGGACAAAATCACTGACGAAGAAAGTGGTGGTATCCTCGCCCCATTTTTGACCAAAGGAGAAAAACATATAACTACCGGCCCAAACAATAACGGCAGCATAATAAATGGCAATTACAAAGGAAACCAGCGTCTGCCACCACCCGATAAACTGGGCGTTTTTCACCATCTTTTTGTAAGCACGCGGCGGCGCAGAACGATACTTGTGACCGACAATATAATCTAAAAATAATAGCGGGATACCTGCGGTCAATAAGGCAATAAGGTACGGCACCATAAATGCCCCACCACCATTATCATAAGCCACATACGGAAAACGCCATATATTTCCTAACCCCACGGCTGAACCGACAGCGGCTATAATAAATCCAGTTCTACTGGACCAATTTTCCCTTTGCTCTGCCATACGACACTCCTAAGATTCAATTGCAGTTCCCTTTAAGCTATCAAACTCGGTAAAAGACAGATACTTAAAGAGACTATAAATGAGCGGTTGGTTAAAATAAGTTACTAGAATCTAACTGTACATGATTAGGAAGTTTCTGCTAAGCGACCAAAAAAGTCAAGTAATTCTAAACATAAAAAGCCATAACGATTCGTTATGGCTTTTTATATTGCTAATGCTAACTGGTAATATCTTAACTAATTAAACAATCAATACTCGATATTGTTTTAATAATTGCTGTTTAATAATCCTTGTTCAATAGCAATCGTTTAAGAATTAATTTTTAACAGTCACTTTTTGGCAATCTCTTTTTAATAGTTAGTTTTTAACAGCTACTATGTGGA
Organism: Psychrobacter halotolerans; assembly: GCF_039680845.1. Classification (NCBI taxonomy): domain Bacteria; kingdom Pseudomonadati; phylum Pseudomonadota; class Gammaproteobacteria; order Moraxellales; family Moraxellaceae; genus Psychrobacter; species Psychrobacter halotolerans. The sequence continues at coordinate 114,799 of NZ_JBDKWD010000005.1, forward strand.
TAGTTAGCGTACCACCCCGCGACGGCTGTTTTCTAATGAATCAATCAATAATTGAACTTTTGGCTCTTGAGAGAGTAACTCACCATGTAGCACCTCCAACGCTTTTGCTGTGGTCAGACCTGATCTAAAAATAGTACGGTAGGCTTGACGCAAAACATCAATGGTTTCTTTCGACCAATCTTTTCGGCGCATGCCTTCGACATTGAGACCATGAGCTTTTGCAGGATTACCCGATACCATGGTGAAGGCAGCGACGTCTTTTAAAATCAAACTGGCGCCGCCAATCAAGCTATAGTCATCAACCGTACAAAATTGATGAATGCCTGAGTTACCGCCAATAATAGTATGGTCGCCAATAGTAACGTGCCCTGCCACCCCGACATTGTTTGCCAGTACATTATGATCGCCAATCACGCAATCATGAGCGACATGAGTATTGACCATCAGCAGATTATGGCTACCAATTTTGGTCAGCTCACTGTCTTGGGCGGTACCGCGGTGTAAACTGCAAGCCTCTCGAATGGTATTGTGATCGCCAATCTCAAGCCATGTACGTTCACCAGCATATTTCAAATCTTGTGGATCTTCGCCAATGCTTGCAAATTGGTAAAACTGATTGTGCTGACCGATACGCGTCAACTTGGTCACAACCACATGTCGATGCAACACCGTATGCGCACCAATGGTCACTTCGTCACCGACGATACAATAGGGACCAATAATAGCAGTCTCATCGATCTGAGCGGATGGTGAGATGAGTGCTGTAGGATGAATCTGACTCATAGTGTGGGCCTTTGTATCATTTTATGCGAATAAATAGTAAAACAAGTGTAGCCAGTGTCTTTATAGTAAACAAAAAAATTACTTTTTTGCTAAATATAATGATGGATTGTCTTTTTTATCGACCACTTTAATATATCTTTTTAGACATACTAACCAACTTTGAACCTCATTTTTGAATATAAATCATTCGAAAAAAGCAGTCAAAAATTGGCGTCAATAATCATTACTGTTCTTGACGGGCAATCATGATCTGTGCGCTAGCAGCAAGCTCGTTACCAACATGAACGGTACAATCAAACTTATAGATACCTCGCTTTTGCATCACTGTGGTGGCACGAACGATCAATTGATCACCAGGAATCACGCGGCGCTTGAAGCGCACCTTGTCCACGCCTGCAAAAAGATATAAATAGCCATCTTCTGATGTCAGTCCTGCACTGATAAAGCCAAGCACGCCTGAGACTTGAGCCATTGACTCAATCATCAAAACGCCTGGCATAATCGGCTCATCAGGAAAATGGCCGTTGAAAAACTCTTCGTTGATCGTCACGTTCTTAATACCCGTGATACTCTCACCTGGTGTGCAATCAATGATCTTGTCTACTAATAAAAAGGGATAACGGTGTGGCAAATAATGCTTGAGGGTATGATAAGTTAATGGCAGCGTAAGGCCTTGCTCAGCCAAGCTTTTTACGTTGTTATCGGTTCCGCTATCTATATCAGTGCTGCTCATGGTGGTTCTTCCTTACGGTGTTTTAAATCTTTTTGGCGTATTTTTATTTGCGCTAATCACGACCAAGCTTACGAAAGCGTACAGCGGCACGTCGCCACTCAGCGGTCGGCATCGCTACCGTTCCAGAAGAGTATGAACCGGACTTTTTAATCGATTTGGTCACCATTGTCATACCAGATAAGATGACATCATCTGTGATGTCGATATGACCTGTGATACCGACGTCCCCGCCAATAATACAACGTTTACCTATGCTGGTGCTTCCTGCAATACCTGTTTGCGCCGCAATCGCAGTACCATCACCAATACGTACGTTGTGTCCAACTTGAACCAAGTTATCAATAATCACATGATTGCCGATGACCGTATCATCAATCGCACCGCGATCAATACAGGTATTACTACCGATACGGACATGATCGCCAATTACCACACGTCCGAGCTGAGCAATACGCTCCCAGCCAGTGGTACTTGGGTCGCGAGTAGGTGCAAAGCCAAAACCTTCTGCCCCTATACTCACGCCGCTATGTAATCTGACATAATTACCAATGACGCTATTAGGCCCAATGACCACTTGCGATTTGATAACGCAATCATGACCAACGTCTGTGTCCGCTTCAATGACCACATGCGCATCTAGTGAGCTGCGTGCGCCGATCGTTACGTGATCACCGATGACACAAAAGGGGCCGATATTGACGTCATCTTCAATGATCGCGCTATCAGAAATAAACGCACTAGGATGAACACCGCTAAACAACGATTTAGGCGCAAACAATTGACTGGCGCTGGCATAAGCCAAATAGGGGTTTGCAACCACCAAGGCTATAGCAGTTTGCGGCACTTGGTCAGAGTATTCAGCAGTGACAAACACAGCCCCTGCTTGGCTATCCGCCAGACTGGAGACATAGTTAGGATCGGCTAAAAAGCTCAATTGGTTAGGTTCAGCAGTGATTAAACTACCAACACTATTAAATGCTTGACGTAACTGTTCAGCATTAAGTTCAGCTTTATTGATAATAGGCTGACGCTGCTCAATCCGAGTGATAAGTTGCTCAATCGTTATCATAGTTGCTATTAATATCATTATGAATATGGCAATCGCCAAGCTGAAATATCATCTTGGCGATCTATTGGTATTTAATTGACGCTTGGTTCAATTAAATGAATTTATATCATCGACCAAACAAGATTGGACGATGCGGCTAAGTTTGGATTGGTTAGAAAGTATTACCAATCTGGAACTGAACTTTTTCAGTCTCATCACCGTCTTTGTCACCGATTGGCACAGCATAACTGAGTGAGATCGGCCCGATTGGCGTATACCAAGTCACACCAGCACCCGCACTAAAACGCAGGCTATTGTCCTGAGTTAATAACGGGACGTCAGTGTCAACACCTGTGTTAGGATTAACGAACGTGCGATCTTCTTTATCGGTTGTATCAAATACCTGACCACCTTCAGCAAACAATACCGGACGTACTTGATCCGCCCAATCCCCTTTGAATGGCATTGGTAAAATCAATTCACTACCAAAGCTTACCAGCGCGTTACCGCCCACTTCTTCATCTCTTTCTCTATTAAAATTGTTGATAGCATCATAATAAGCTTTTGATCTAGGACCAAGGGTTGAGGCTTCATAACCACGTACTGAACCATAGCCGCCCGCGTAGAAGTTTTCATAGAAAGGTAGATCGTTACCATAGCCTAGCTTAGTATAACCGCGAGCAACCCAGTCTTTGTAGAACGGATAGTAGACATTACCTTGATAAACGAGCTTTTGATAACTGGCATCACCCAAACCAATCGTCGCATCTACGGTATGGCTCATCCCTTTAGTCGGAAAAACAGGGCGATCTAAGGTGCTGTAATCCCAACCTAACAATAAGTTGTAAGTTTGATACTCGTTTTTAAAGCCGGTACGACCTACAAAGTCGCCTGTGAAGTCTTCAAACGTACCACCATCATCTAGTAGCTGCTGTACGTTTGATACGCCAAGGAAACGCCCACCACGTATTGAGGTATCATCGACATTGATACCTGCACTAACACGCTTGGTTTCGTCCACAGGATAGCTGTAGTTCAAGGTGGCACCGTATGAGTCGGTAACGTAATTACTCACGTTTCGATCATCATACTTGGTTTCGCGATAATAGGCGCTAAGACCCTGCGACACACCATTTTCTGTAAAGTACGGATCGGTATAACCCAAACTATAAGAATCACGGGTTTCTGAACGCGATAGCGCCGCTTTAACACGGTTACCCGTGCCCATGAAGTTGTTTTGAGTCAAATCCAACTGGAACGTGACACCGCCACTCTGCGAGTAACCAGCTGCAATCGTCGAGCTACCAGAAGGCTGCTCTTCCACGGTGTAGTTGACATCGACTTGGTCTGGTTGGTTAGGGACGGGTTTGACATCCACATTGACCGCTTTGAAAAAGCCTGTACGCATGAGACGAGTGCGTGACAACTGGATTTTATCGCTAGAGGCTAATGAGCCTTCTAACTGACGCATCTCACGGCGCAACACTTCATCTTGCGTTTTGATATTGCCTGTGAAATTGATACGACGAACATAGATAGGACGAGCTGGATCGATATAGTAATCGATGTCAACCACTTTGGTCTCATCATTGATGCGCGGCACCGGTCTAACCTGTGCTAGATAATAGCCTTCATTACCATAACGACTCTTAAGTGCGGCAGTGGTCGCATCCAATTTGGCTTGTGAATACTTTTCGTTAGGATCAAAAGTGACGAGTTCTTCTAATTCATTTTCATCAAACGTTGGTTTGCCTAAAAAGTTCACTTCACCGAACTGGTATTGCTCGCCTTCGCTCAGGCTGACTTCGATAAAGACATTTTTTTTGTCTTCGGTGATATTAAGAACGGCGTTGTCTACTGCAAAACGCACATAACCGTCGTTTTGGTAGAGCGCTTTTAGGTTTTCTAAACTGGCTGCCAGCTTTTCTTTGGCATAACGATCAGACTTAGAAAGCAGACGCGTCCAAGAAGATTCTTTTACCGCAAAGACGTCTTTGATGTCTTCATCGCTAAAATGCTTGTTACCAATAATGTTGATATCGACCACTTTGGCAGGCTTGCCTTCAACAAAGCGCACATCAAGCTTGACACGATTACCCTCAAGTAACGTCTGCTCGACTTCGATATCACTATTGTAATAACCTTGGCTGATATACTGCTGTTGTAGCTCATTGGCCACGCCTTGTAGCGTCGCTTGTTTGAGTACCTTGCCCACAGAGAGACCAGCGTTATCTAATCCTTGCTCAAGCCCTTCTTTTGGAATGAGCTTATTGCCATCAAAATTCACCTCAGCAATGGTTGGACGCTCAACGACATCAAATCGTAGCTGACCGCCTTCGACACGACTTTGGATATCGGCAAAATCTTCGGTCGCATACAGCGCCTTGATGCTGGCCGCCAAACTACTATCATTCACCGTATCCCCTACCGAAATAGGTAGAACCGGATAGAGGCTATCGGGGGTTAGGCGTTGCAGACCATTAAAACCGATGTCAGTTACTACAAATTCTGCAGCCTGTGCAGGCATGCTCATCATCGCTACAACTAACGGCAACCCTGCCGCGCTCATAAATAAAGGCGTACGCATAAACACTATCCGTCAATAAAAAACTTGCTTAAGTTAAGTTAAAAAGCATAGGTTGTCTAGCCCAATTCGCATTAAATCTTAGATTGCCTATGGGAGACTCAGAACACTTTATATAAAATGCATCACAAAATAAACTAAAAATTACGATTAGTACAGAGGTTCCAATATAAAGCCGCTCACCTATTCTGTGAATAATACGCACAGAACCAGCGCAAAGCCATTAGTACATCTCACCTTGTCCAACAGATGGTCAATGGATCAATCAAAATAGGCGACTGATGTCATTACCAATTGCTAACACCATGAAACTTGCCAGCAAGAGTAAACCGATATTTAGCCCGACCATTTGTACACCTTCTGATAACGGCTTACCGCGAATCAGCTCAATAAAATGATAGACAATATGACCGCCATCTAATACTGGAATAGGTAAAAGATTCAGCACAGCAAGACTCAAACTGATCAAAGCGGCGGTAGACAATACCATCTGCCAACTGATATCAAAGCTTTGTTTGGCAACCTTGGCGATGGTAATCGGTCCTGATAAATTATCCAAGCCAATCATACCAGACAACATCTTACCCATTGAGCTTACGGTCATGACTGCTAACTGCTCCGTCTTTTCAAATGACTTCACTAATGACTCACCAGGACCATACACCACCGTTGTTTTATAGGCATCGGGAATCACAATCTCAGATTGCTCCACCATAGCACCAATCTGCCCGTAATCGTTACCTAAATTGTCTTTTTTGCCTTGTGGCATAATCTGTAGCTGAACAGGTTGGTTGTCACGCAATACGGTAAAGTTAAGCAGCTTTTCTGGATTATCACGAATGATATGAGTGGCACTGATCCAGTCTTTGATTGGTTCATCATTGATTGCCGTAATGCGATCGCCTTCTTTTAAGCCTTGACGACTGGCAGCACCATCAGGCATCAAACTACCAATGATTGGTGCAATGTTTGGCTGCCACGGCAACATACCAAAGCTGGTCAAAGCGTCTTTGCCTTGCGACGCGCCTTGCATAAACTGCTTAACTGGCGCTTGATAGGTCTTGAGCGAGTCATCCGCTGGGGTTTCTGACTGTAAGGTAATACTGACATTATCCGTCTCGCCCATACGCCCCGCAAGACGATAATTAATACCTTCCCACGTCTGCACGTCATGACCATCAATGGCAACAATTTTGTCACCAATAGGTAGCTGTGCCATAGCGGCAGGCGTGTCAGGTAATACTTGTCCAATTCTAGTCGCTAGCTGCTCTGACGGGGTCATAAAGAGCACCCAAAATAGCGCAATGGCGATGATAAAATTCATGATAGGGCCAGCGGCGACAATGGCGATTTTTTTGAGAGGATGCTGGTAATTGAAGGCTAAATGCTTCTCCTCTTCTGTCACATTCCCTTCACGCTCATCAAGCATTTTGACATAGCCACCAAGCGGTAAAGCTGAGATGCGATAGTCAATGCCGCTTTTTTTACTGGTCCAACCAAAAAGCTTGGGGCCAAAACCGATAGAGTACGTCAATACCTTAACGCCGCAAAGACGCGCCACAATATAGTGACCCCACTCATGTAAGGCGATGAGTGGACCTAAGACAAATATTGCCGCAAGAAGCGTTAATATAAAAGTCATGATCTTTTCTCTATGAAGTGGCTAATAGGAAGATTACGCCAGTTTTTTGACAAGTGTATCAGTATGGCGACGTGCGATTTTATCAATTGCCAATATATCCTCTATATCGGCGGTCTCACCCAACACAGGCACCTGAATCTCGGACAGAGCTTGCTCATTGATATCAGCAATGTCAGTCAAGCGAATCTGTCCGTCCAAAAAGGCAGCTACTGCAATCTCATTGGCTGCATTAAGGACAATAGTCGCCTGAGTACCCGCTTGCATCGCAAGGCGAGCAAGACGCAAACACGCGAATTTATGTAGATCCGGTTCGATAAATTCTAGTCCACTGAGTGCGTACAAGTCTAATGGCTGCGAGCCGCTATCCATACGATTGGGATAACTGAGCGCATGCGCGATTGGCGTCTTCATATCGGGACTGCCAAGCTGCGCTAAGAAGCTACCATCGCTATATTCTACCATTGAGTGAATGATACTTTGCGGATGAATCACCACATTTATTTTATTTTCAGGCAAATCAAATAAATGGCAGGCTTCGATTAACTCTAGCCCCTTATTCATCATCGTAGCAGAATCAACCGATATCTTTTGACCCATTGACCAATTGGGATGCTTAACTGCTTCTGCGACACTGGCTTGCTGCATCTGTGCAAATGACTGCTGCAAAAATGGTCCACCAGAAGCCGTCAACCAAAGCTTGCGTACCCCATGATCTGGCTGATGAATTTGAGTATTGTCTTGCTGTATGGCAAGCGGCAAACACTGAAAAATGGCATTGTGCTCAGAATCAAGCGGTAGCAACGTTGCGTTGTTTGTTTTGACCGCATCGATCATGACTCGACCTGCCATCACCAGCGCTTCTTTGTTAGCAAGCAAAATACGCTTACCGGCGCGAGCGGCAGCTAAAGTAGAAGGTAAACCTGCCGCACCCACAATAGCAGCAACGACCGTATCGGTTTGCGAATCAGCAGCAATATCGACCAGCCCTGCTTCGCCGCCGACCACATCAATGTTTAAACCTGCGGCACTAAGGCGCTCGGCAAAGTCATCCACCGCTGACGTGGGTACGCTGACACGCTTGGGCAAAAACTGCTGGCAGAGCGCAAACAGTTTGTCTAAACGGCGGTTACCTGACAACGCGTAAACGTCGTAATGCTGCGGCTGCGCCGCCAATATTGCTAACGTGCTATCGCCAATTGAACCTGTCGCGCCTAGTACGGCGATGCGTTGCGTCATAACCAGTGGTGCCTATATATGAATAATACGGTAAAACGAAAAACTAAGGGAATAAACAAGGTATAACCATACAAAATGGTAGGAAATTATAATCGGTAGTGAGTGATAATCAAGGCGCAAAGGCGGTTACAGTCGGCTCCATATAAAATCAACACATCGAGAATCAAGCGCTACTGATAGCCATACTGCTTGCGTAGCGCTAACACAAAGGTTTCGCAGCCTTCGTGTCGGCTTCGCCTTACACCACCATCAAACCGAAATGTTGTATGGCCCAAAAACCAAGCGCGAATATGGGCGTGGCTGACAACAACGAGTCAATACGATCCAGAACACCGCCATGACCGGGCAAAATAGTCCCTGAATCCTTGACATCAGCGCGGCGTTTGAGCATTGATTCAAACAAATCACCCAGTACCGACGCCAAAATTGTCAAAACGGACAAGGCAGCAAACGCAACGAGCGATAGACCAGTCAGTTGTAGTTTAAAGAGACTAATGGCAATAACCACTAGCAAACCAGTGACCAATCCGCCTACTAAGCCTTCTACGCTTTTATTGGGTGAAACATTGGGTGCCATTTTGCGGCGACCAAACTTGCGTCCCACAAAATAAGCGCCACTATCAGCACACCAGACCAATAAGAACACATATAGTAACCACCACGCTGACAGTTGCCATAAGTAAAACATGGCGGTAATGGAGGCGGTCAATAAGACAGCACCGATCAATACCAGCTGTTTGCCGTACCAATTGGTATTGGTTGGAAACACTCGAACCCAAGACGTTGCCATCAACCATATGACGACTGCGGCCACCCACCAAAACAGCCACGTCACTTTGAACATCATGGACGCTAGTGTCAGCACCAAAATCATTAGTACAAATAACAAAGGATGACGCCATTTTGGCATCAGTTTCGTCCACTCATGCGCGGCAATCGTCGCGCCAATTGCTAAGAGTGGGGCAAATAAAATAGGGGTTTGGCTCGCAAACATTGCAATACCAACGATAATAACGAGAACAATTGCCGTCTTAATTCGTTGCCACATACTTGTTGAGCCTTATAATTATAAAAAACGCATGATCAAAAAGTGCATTATAACAGTTAATTCATAACAGACCTTTAATCACATTTGACACCCATTAAAGCGGTTTATTATTTCATAAACAAGATATATTAACTACTCATCGTATCGTCAAAATAAAAGCGTCTATCGCATCTATATTTTAACGGGTCTGTTGAGCCGTCATTATCTGCTCACTGGTTTTCCCAAAACGGCGTTGACGCTGGGCGAACTCTGTTACCATCGTTGCGAGCTCATCTACCGCAAAATTTGGCCATAGAGTTTGAGTAAAGAACAACTCTGCATAGGCAGATTGCCACAATAGAAAATTAGAGAGACGATATTCACCGCCCGTCCGTATCAACATGTCTACCGCTGGCGTATCTGCCAGCTGAACGTACTCACCAAGCCGCGCTTCGTTGATTTCCTCAGCGTGCAATTGTCCTGTTTGCACTTGCTCGGCCAGCTGCCTTGCCGCATTGGCAATATCCCATTGTCCACCATAACTGATGGCGATGACCAATGTCATGGCTTCAAAATTGGCTGTTTTTTCTTCCGCATCCGCCATCAATACTTGCAAATCATCGCTCAGATGACTGCGATCACCAATAAAACGCAAACGAATGCGATATTCGTTCATACGCGGTATTTGCTCGTAAATGGTCGATGCCAGCAGTTGCATCAATAGCGCCACCTCACTGGGCGGGCGTTGCCAGTTTTCACTAGAAAAAGCAAAAACCGTTAATACTTCAATACCCGTTTCGACACAATATTCAACAATCGGGTCAAGCGCGTCTTTACCCGCCACATGCCCTTGACCTTTTGCCAAATCATTGGCTTTGCCATAACGATTATTGCCATCCATGATGATAGCGATATGACGAGGAAGAATATCAGAGGCCGTAAAGGCAGAAGTGGACATAGGAGAGATTACTTATTGTTAAGGTAAAATAATAATAGCGTGTACGGTAGCGGTTAAAAAGCGCATTACAAATAATTCATAAACTTCTCATACATCGGACCGACCGTCGTTTATGAAGACTCAGTAAAAGCGACCTATCCATACTATGCATATAACTACGACTATAATAGCAGTCGACATAATAATAAGCAGCCAATAGCAATGACGCATTGGCTGCTTTTAAGAGATGACTTGACCGATTATCGCCATCAGCAATAGAACATCAGTCTTTATACGGCCATTAAATCGGTTTCTTTTTTGTTCAAGCGGCTATCGATGATTTCGATATATTTATCAGTAATCTTTTGAATGTCATCACTGGCGCGGCGCTCATCATCTTCTGAGATTTCTTTTTCTTTGGCCAACTCTTTGATGTCATTCATCATATCGCGGCGGATATTACGAATGGACACACGACTGCTCTCAGCTTCCCCGCGAGCAAGCTTTTGCATATCGCGGCGCGTATCTTCTGTCAATGCTGGCATCGGTACACGGATCACATCAGCGGTCATTGGGTTTAAACCCAAATCTGCTTCGCGAATGGCTTTATCGACCGCTTGTACCATCGTACGGTCAAATGGCTGAACCAATAGCGTACGTGAGTCTTCTACGTTTACGCTGGCGACTTGGTTTAATGGTGTCGGCGCACCATAGTAACTGACCATAACACCTGACAACATGCCTGGATGTGCACGGCCAGTACGAACTTTACTAAAGGTACTCTCAAGCGCTTCTAGCGTTTTTTGCATGCGCGCTTCGCCGTCTTGCTTAATCTCTTTAATCATTATGTATCCTTATTTATCGCTATCGACAAATCATTCATCACGGTTGTTTATAAACGGTTATTTAACAATATCTATTGGGACATTCATCATCTATTGGGACGTTCATCTTATTAATGATAAACGCGCGTCCCTTCATTTTCGCCCATAATGACATTTAATAAGGCATTGGGCTTGGTCATATCAAATACTTGCAGTGGTACGTTGTGCTCACGGCATAAAGCAATCGCCGTTAGATCCATAACGCCCAGTTTTTGCTCTAATACTTCATCAAACGTTAAGCCATCATATTTTTTGGCATCAGAATGGAGGCTTGGGTCTTTATCATAAACGCCATCTACTTTGGTCGCTTTTAAGATTAGACCCGCTTCAATTTCAATACCGCGCAAGCAAGCGGCTGTGTCTGTGGTAAAGAACGGATTGCCCGTACCAGCGACAAAGATACACACTTCCCCATTTTTAAGATAGCGAATCGCATTACGGCTGCTGTAACTTTCGGTCACTTCACCAATCGGCAAGGCAGACATCAAACGGGTTTTGATATTGCGGCGCTCAAGCGCATCACGCATGGCAAGTCCATTCATGACGGTTGCCAGCATACCCATCTGATCACCAGTAACACGGCCAACCAAGCCCTCTTTTTGTAGCTGCGCCCCGCGATATAAGTTACCGCCCCCAACGACGATACCGACTTGTACCCCAAGTCCACGCAAGTGAGCAATAGACAAACTCATTTTATCGAGTACTTCGGTATCAATACCCATGTCTTTACCACCAGCCAAAGCTTCGCCAGAGAGTTTCAACAAGATACGAGAGTAACGCGGGTTTTTGTCAGACATGAGGTCACCTTGTTAGTATTAAATTATAATTACAGTCATTGGTAAAACACAAACAGCGTTTGCCATAACATCCTATGCGATGTCGGCGTATGGAACAGGCTAAATTGCGCCAATTGTAGCAAAAACTGCCCGCTCTTGGGCAATTTTCACTCGTATATTATCCTGAGTTTTATCCGTTATAGCTGGCAAATAAATCATATTCGCTAGCATCATCAATAGTGACCGTTAAGAACTGACCCACTTTTACGTGATCGGTAATGTCATCCACATAGACGTGACCATCAATCTCTGGCGCATCCGCATAACTGCGGCAAATCGCAATGTTCTCATCGCTATCAATCTCATCCACCAAGACCAGTAAAGTCTTACCGACTTTCTCTTGTAGTTTTTGCGCGGATATCTCTTGTTGTAGCGTCATCAAACGATCATAACGAGATTGCTTGATGTCTTCGGGCACATGATTTGGCAAATCATTGGCAACGGCCCCTTCAACTTCTGAATAAGTAAAAGCGCCAACGCGATCGAGACGGGCTTCAACCAACCAATCGAGCAGACACTGAAAGTCTTCTTCCGTCTCGCCTGGGAAGCCGACAACAAAGGTTGAACGAATGACGATATCAGGACAAATCTCACGCCACGCTTTGATACGCGCTAAGGTGTTTTCGCTGTGCGCCGGACGTTTCATGGCTTTTAAGATACTATGGCTGGCGTGCTGGAACGGGATATCCAAATAAGGCAACAGCTTTTTCTCACCCATCAGCTCAACGACTTTGTCTACATGCGGATACGGATAAACATAATGCAACCGCACCCAAATACCTAAGTCATTCAATGCTTGACACAGATCATAAAACTTCGACTTCAGCGGCATACCGTTCCAAAAGCTGGTCTTATACTTTAAGTCCAGCCCGTAAGCGGAGGTATCTTGCGAGATGATAAGCAACTCTTTAACGCCCGCCTTTTTGAGTGCCAACGCTTCATTCATCACGTTATCAATGGGACGTGAGACCAAGTCGCCACGTAAGCTTGGGATGATGCAAAAAGTACAACGATGGTTACAGCCTTCAGAGATTTTTAGATAAGCATAATGACTGGGCGTCAGCTTGATGCCCGCCTCATTAATCAAATCAATTTTGGGATCGTAGTTGGTATCCAGACTGCGGTTCGGTCTAGGCACATGCTGCGCGACCGCTGTGATAACCTCATCATAAGCATGGGCACCCGTCACTGCGAGCACGGCCGGATGCATTTCACGGATTTTATCCGCCTCTTTGCCTAGACAGCCTGTGACAATCACTTTACCATTTTTGCTAATGGCCTCACCAATAGCGTCAAGCGACTCTTGTACCGCAGACTCAATAAATCCGCAGGTATTGACCACGACTAGATCAGCGCCGTCATAATCACTGGCCACTTGATAACCATCAAGGCTAAGCTCCGTAATAATACGCTCACTATCTACCAGTGCTTTTGGACAACCTAATGACACAAAACCAATCTTTGGTGCCGCGCTGACGGGTGCATTGGCGGTCGCTGTCATCGCTACCGTTGCATCACTACTTTGCTCAATGCTACGGTTTTGATTGTGATTGGCTTTATGATGGCTGTCTTTGATACGGCTAGGCGCGCTACTGTCTGATAATCCCTGCGCCTCAGGCATTGCAGGTTTAGCAGGATTAAAAATAGTAGCAGTGTTTTTGGGCGTATTGTTAGAAGTGAGAGAAGCTGACTGTGAGGTGCTCGTCGTTGTATTCAACGACTCGGTAGAAGTTTTGGACATGGCTGACCTTGCTAGAGATAATTGGCTGGGCGCATTGTACGTTTTTTTTGCAAATATCGCCAGTTTTGCCGCTCTATACTGTTGATTTGTGGTTAAATATTATATCAAGCATTCTTTTTCTAAGCACCCCTTTATTAGGCAGCACCCATGACGAGCCATTTAACAAGCGCAGAAATGACCCCCGACTTAGCATTTGTATCACAGCATTTATTTACCTCTATCTTATGGATCAACGATGCGCTTGATATTACGTGGTTAAATGCCCAAGCCGAGCAGCTGCTTGCCATCAGTAGTGGACGATTACTCAATCAATCTATCTTGGCATTACTTGCACCTGAATCAGCACCCTCAGCAGACGGCGCGCTCATTGATGATGAAACAGAAGAACCAATCCACGCTTTGACCGAACGCTTTAATCAAGCCAAGCACTATCAGCAGCCCTTCATCGACCACGACCACATCATAGACACCTCGTTAAATGGTAATTTATCGCTATCCGTTGATTATAGTGTGACGCCTGTCATCTATGAGCAGCAGCATTATTTTATCGTTGAGATGTGGGGTAAGGATCGTCAAAGCCGAATTTCAGAGGAGCAGCGTCAGCAGCAGCAATATAGCGTCGCGCGTCACATGCTGCGCTCGGTTGCTCACGAAATCAAAAATCCGCTGGCGGGTATTCGCGGTGCCGCACAACTATTACAGCGGAAATTTATCACGTTTAGTGACCCTACTACGTTTAATTTTGAGCCGTCTACAGCGCCTGTCGATACAAATGCCGTCTCAAACTACAGTGGCAATAGCATGCAAAAAACCACTGAAAAACTGCGTAACTATACCGATATTATCATCTCTGAAACGGATCGCTTAACGCAGCTCATCGGACAGTTTCTTGGCTCCAATCAATTGCCAAATTGGCAAATGCTCAATATTCATGAGCCACTAGAACATGTGATAACCTTGGTACTCAACCAATACCCACAAGTCACACTACAGCGTGATTATGACTTATCGTTGCCAGAGTTGCAGGCTGACAAAGACCAGTTGATTCAAGTCTTTTTAAATCTGATTAACAATGCTTGCGAATCTATGACTGAGTTTAAGCAAACGCTGCAACAAAAAGAGTGGTCTGACTCTAACGCTGACCAGTCTGATATTTCAGAGGCAAACAAGAATGGCGCACTGGCAGAAAATAACAGCGATGCTGATTACCAGCCAATGCTGCATATTCAAACCCGTGTGGCTTTTCAACATACCATCAGCCGGCAACAGCATAAACAAGTATTGCAGGTGAATATCACCGATAATGGCTCAGGAATTGATCCTGCTCTCATCGGTCAGATATTTTTTCCAATGGTCACCAGCCGTGCGGCAGGGACGGGTCTTGGATTGTCCATTGTGCAAGAGATCATCAGCCATCATCATGGTATGATTGACGTCAGCTCAACTCAAGCGCAAAGCCCTAGCCTGCGCACCAAAAACAACCCCAGCTCCAACCAAACCCGTTTTACCTTATACCTGCCTTTTAACCAACCGATTATTGAGGCATCCCTATAATTCGTTCAACATAAAAGCGTTATGCTGGAACCTGAATCAACCCATTGCTCATTAGGCCTAATACATGACTGACTATAACGACAAGCTTGACTCTAAAAGCGATCACAACCCATCGAACCTGCAAGCAACCAGCGAGCAAACCTTAAAAGTAACAGTCAATAACGCCGCTGATAAGCACGCTGCTACTTTATGGCTCATTGATGATGATGCGACCTTGCGTTTGGTATTGGCAGATACGTTTGAAGATGCAGGGCTGACGGTTATAAGCTTTACGCAAGCGCAAGCAGCGTGGACACGGCTCAATGACATCTTACAAAACCATGCCTCAGCTGAATCCTTGCCCGATGTGATATTGACTGATATTCGTATGCCAATGATGGATGGATTGTCTTTTAGCGATTGGGTACATAAGCACTTCCCTACGCTCCCGATTGTCGTGATGACCGCGCATTCAGACCTGACTTCTGCCATCAATAGCTATCAGACAGGGGCGTTTGAGTATTTGCCCAAGCCATTTGATTTGGATGATGCGGTCGCCACCATTTATAAAGCAATTAATTATCAGCCCAACTTGGCCCTCAATCATCAAAAAACTGAGTCAGATAACCCTATAAAATCAGACATTGCTATCAACCCTGCCAATAAGACAACTGAGAGCAAAGCAAAACCTGTCAGTAACGCCCGAGCGACGAGTAAAACCCAAAAAACCGCTAGCAGCAACACAGAAGTTAACCCTCAAACTCAGGCTCAAAACAATCCAAGCGGTATCATTGGTCAATCGCAAGCCATGCAAACCGTGTTCCGCGCTATTGGTCGCTTGGCATATTCGCCTATTACCGTTCTGATCACAGGTGAATCAGGAACGGGTAAAGAGCTGGTCGCAAGCGCGCTACACCAGCACTCTCCTCGCAAGCAGCAATCTTTTATTGCCCTTAATATGGCCGCTATTCCGCATGATTTGATTGAATCTGAATTGTTCGGTCATGAAAAAGGCGCGTTCACTGGCGCCACGACAACACGACAAGGACGTTTTGAGCAAGCGGATGGTGGGACGTTGTTTTTGGATGAAATCGGTGATATGCCGTTTAGCACTCAAACCCGTCTGCTACGTGTGCTCGCCAATGGCGAGTTTTATCGCGTGGGCGGACAGCAGCCCGTCAAAGTCGATGTGCGCATCATTGCTGCCACTCATCAAAATTTAGAAGAATTGGTCAAACTGGGTCGTTTCCGTGAGGATTTGTTTTATCGTCTCAATGTCATTCGCTTACCACTCCCGCCTCTGCGCACACGGCCAGAGGACATTCCTGCCCTCGCCACTTATTTTATGCAACGTGCCGCTGAGCAAATGAATACTGCACCAAAGCAGCTACATCCCGAAGCGCTACAAATTATGCAGTCTTTTGAATGGCGTGGTAATGTACGCCAGCTTGAAAACGTGTGTTTGTGGCTAACAGTGATGGCAACGGGTGATACCGTGATGGTAAATGACTTGCCACCAGAGCTACTCGAAAATACGCCGTTCGACCTACAGTCGCAGCCAGCACAGTCTTCGTTCCAAGACACAACTCAAAATCATGGTCAGCAAACTGATGGTGCCCTCGATAGCCAGCAGCAGGGTCAAACCTATCCTATCGCTGACGATCAAAGCTGGCAACAAGCCCTAGCCGTTTGGGCTGAGCAATCGCTACAGCAAGGAGAAACTGATATCTTACAAATGGCGACGCCTGAGTTTGAACGTGTGTTACTTACCGCAGCTCTCAAGCACAGCGGCGGTAAAAAGATAGCAGCGGCCAACTTACTGGGTTGGGGACGCAATACCTTGACCCGGAAATTGCAGCAGCTGGACCTTCCCTCATAGCCTTGATGCAATAAGTAGTAATAAGACAAGTAGTAATAAGATAAGTAGTAATAAGATAAGTAAGATCACTATAAAAAATTCAGCGTGTCTGGAATGGGTTTTTTGCCGCCTCTGTCAGCAATGGACAGCCAGCAAGAAAAATTTGTACCAGTCATGCACTATAATGTCGTGTATCGATTTTATTGAGCATCGCCTATAAGCAAAAGCACTAAATCAAAATATTAGTATTATCAATTATTTATCATTATTAATAAAAATATTCGTCAAATAATTAAAAATAATTGCAAATAGGGGTTGCCAAAATATTCAAACTCTATATAATAGCCAACCACTGAGACGCACTACCGAATCAGTTAACTGTCTAGATGGCATTTGAATTTAAATGCTTTTGATGATAGAGTAACGAAAATGGGGCTGTGGCGGAATTGGTAGACGCACCAGATTTAGGTTCTGGCGCCGCAAGGTGTGAGAGTTCGAGTCTCTCCAGCCCCACCATTTTCGGATAGTACATCTTAGACCAAATATTAAAGCCTGCTTTTTAGCAGGTTTTTTTGTGTCTGAGTTTTAAGCGTGTACTCATCTTTCTTCTAAATCTAATATTACCTCTTCCATCGTCTGATACCGTTTCTCTACCCGCTTTGCCAATGCGCCATCTATAATAAATTGATAACGGCTGTATGGTGAAGGCAGTTTTGGTATAGGCTGCTGACAATGCTGTGTCGCCCAATCAATCATAGGATCGTGACTTTGGGCAGTTATCTTAAACGGTCGCTCGCCCATTAGTATCTCAACCATCATGATACCAAACGCATAGATATCGCTTTGTACAGTAGCAATTTGCCCTTGCCAGCGTTCAGGCGCAAGATAGGCGGGCGTACCAGTAGAATTTGATGCAACACGATCATCAACTTTTTTGGCTAAAGCAAAGTCTGTCATCCGTAAATTTGGCATTTTGCCGCGATCAAGATCGCCATCTATTGAGTCACCATCGAGTAGAATATTACTGGGTTTGATATCATTGTGTAGCCAGCCCGCATTGTGCAACTTCGCTATCAAATGTGCCGCTTGTTTAATAAAGTGATGCTTTTGCTCATCTGTTAACAACGCATGTCTTTGACCATTTAGCGGTTTTGCTAAGCTGCCATTTGTATAGTAGGTCATAACTAAAACGGTTAATTGTTGGTTCTGTCCCAAGGCCTGAATGTCTACATAGTGATAATCAAGTACTAAGAGAGCGACACTGTCTAGACTGGACTGGCTTTTTGATAAATTATTTAAAGATTTCAGCACATCGATTTCGTGAGACAAGCCAGATGAATCATGGTTGGTATGAGCACTTAGTTGCCATTTAATCATGACGCGACCAAACACAGTATGCTGTGCTCGCGTTAACCCTTGATAGCAGTTGTCTTTAGTGCGTTGTTGCGCTAGACGTTGATGCACTATTTCGCTATATTGTAAGACCGATAATGCTTGCGTCACGGCTGGCAGTAGCTGCTGAGCCTGCGCTTGCAAAGCCTGTAAAGTAAGCGAACTGTCGGTACTATTTTTCATGGTTTAATCTTTTGTGATAATTTCTTATAGTACAGTAGAACCTTGAAGCTGCCATTACGCAATTTAAATACACCCCAACAGTTAGAGCTATTATGTCACAACCAACCCAGTCATCTAAGTCTGCTACTCCTTATGCCCTGCCTGACCCTTTATTGGATTTGCTGACTCAATATCTGCAAGAGCAAGTCACGCCAACGATTGAGATCGATCCTACGCAGCTGGCCTATCGCTGGGTCGGTGGTCACAATGGTCATTTAGCACCGCTCGCGGTCAATTTGTTTTTAAGTTTAGACGACTTGCAGGGTATTGAGAAACAAAAAGCAAAACTGGTACAAAATACTCGCCAGTTTTTAAAAGGCTATCCTGCCAATCACGTTCTGATGTCAGGAACACGCGGTGCGGGTAAATCCTCTCTGATTCGGGCGTTACTACACACCTACCATAGTGAAGGACTGCGCATTATTGAGATTGCCCGTGATGATTTACAAGTCTTAGACAAGATTCGCGCGGCTATTAATGAGCTGCCAGCCGATTGTAAATGTCGCTATATCGTATACTGTGATGACTTGGCGTTTAACGGTCAAGATGAAAGCTATCGCGCCCTAAAAAGTGTGCTCGATGGCTCGCTGGACTCTGAGCAAGACAAACTGCTGGTCTATGCCACCAGTAATCGCCGACGCTTGCTACCACAGATGATGAAGGACAATCTTGATATTTATAATGGTCAGACGGATGAAGTCAATCCTTATGAAACGATTGATGAAACCGTGTCATTGTCGGATCGATTCGGATTGTCTCTCACCTTTCACCCCATGGATCAGCAGACGTATTTGCAGATTGTTCAACATTATCTGATTTTAGAACAACAGAAGATTTTAGCCAATACCGATACTATGATTGAGGTTGGTTCGGATGAAGGAAGTTTGCCGAACCCTATTAGAACCGATGCATTACGCTGGGCATCCGAGCGTGGTGGACGCTCAGGGCGAGTCGCCTATCAGTTTAGTCGTTATTGGAGCGGTAAAACGCAGTTGGCGATTGAAGACAGCAAGCGCTAAATCAGCGTAAATCACTATAAAACAAAGACCGTGCTGCTAGGATAAATTGTCGTCGCAGTACGGTTGTCAGAGTTGTCCCTTGCTTACTTAGGTTCAACTATATCATTTCGTGCAGAGCCAACATATTGCACGCGCTCATTGTCTGGCTTGATTTGCGAGTCGGTTGCGCCATTGACCACATACTGCGCGAAGTCTTCTGCCAGCCATAAACTGCCCTCATAAACACTTGCGGCATCTGCTCGAATATGTGCCATGTTGGGCGTGCTACTGCTTAAATTCTCAAAATTCTGATAACGCGCACTAAAATGCGTCAAAAGTAAGTTTTTGACGCCACTATTTTGCGCAAATTGACCCACCCGTTGCGCACTGCTATGCATCGGATCAAAATCTGAGTTTTTTGCCTGAATTTTGGTTAAAACACCAGTTGTATAAGTGGCTTCATGTACTAATAAATCTGCATCAATGACCGCCGTACTTAAAAGCTCGGGCTTATCATTATCGCCTGCGACTACAACGCGTGTACGCTGCGTTTCATAATCAACATAATTGACTGAACGTAGCGACCGACCGTCATCCGTTGTGACATCATCGCCTTGTTGCAAGCGTCCCCACAAACTACTGGCAGGTATGCCTTCTTCAGTTAATTTAGTCGTATTAAGCGTATGGCGGCTGATGTTTTGTGTGATACCAAACCCATGAGACGGAACTCGATGCGAGAGTCGCGTGATATCAATAGTTAACTGGTGCTGATCATTTAGAGCAATAACGACCCTGCCCGCTTGCGCCTCTAAAACCTCTTCAATCGCCATAAAGTCAATCGTAAAAGGAAAGTATAACTCGGTAGTTGCTACGATAGCATCGAGTAGTGTTGCAATGGCGTTGGGGGCAATAATAGTAAGCGGCTCACGGCGTCCAGACATGGCAGCACTTGCCAGCAGTCCTGGCAAACCATAGCAATGATCTCCATGCACATGGGTGATGCAGATAGCCGCCAGTTGATGCAAAGACAGCTTGGTATGTAACAATTGCTGCTGCGTACCTTCACCGCAATCAATCAATAGCCAAGGGCGCGACTTACTACTTTGCTGCTTGGAGCCGGACAAATAAGGATTTAGACACTCAATTGCCAAAGCCGTTACGTTGCGCTGCTTGGTGGGCACGCCAGCTGAGGTGCCCAAAAAGGTTAGCTTTAGCATGAGGAGTTTCTTGTATTGATAGCCATCATTTCATTATCACAAATTACTATGACAATTGACATAACATGGTTTTTTGACCTTCAATCATTTGACCGCCATTGGCCTTGCAGTCATTAACCATGTTGGATTCATAAGATTTAAAGCCACCGTAAAAGCTGGCAACACACAATAACACCACCAGTATTTTTTGTGTCCATGACTTAATGGAGACTTGCTGTGCACGAATCTCTTGACGACCTACCTCATGGCTGTCAGTCTTCAATGTCTGCTTGGCCAACTTGTTTTGGTCACTCATGATATCTCTTCTTAATAGGCTATTGCGATTCGGTATTAAAAACGCTCGCAATAGCACAGGATATTTTTAAAACGTCAATATCTTTACAACGTCAGTATCTGTAGAACCTTGGTGCCTTCAGACATCCGTGTCTTTAAAAACTGCATGTCTTTAAAAATTAGATGCCTTTAGAACGTCGGTGCCTTTAAAAATTAGATGTCTTTAAAACTTTGGCGTGCCACCTTTTTCTTCTGCACGTTTGAAAGCTGGACGTTCTTGGCAACGCTTGAGCCAGTTTAATAGATTGGCAAATCTGACTCTGTCCATGCCTGCACGCGCGTTAGACGCTGCGACGACGATATACATTTGAATATCAGCGGCACTGAATGCTTCACCAGCAAACCAATGGTTATTTTGTAGATGTTGCTCCATCAGGTTTAAGTTGTTCATGATGTTGTTATCGATCATGCCGTCTTCTACCTGTTTGCGAATGCCTTTACTAATGGGTTTGATAAGCATAGGTGATCTTTCTACCACTTTGCTAAACACCAAGCGCATGACTAAAGGCGGCATCGCAGAAGCTTCCGCGAAATGTAGCCAAAAGGTATAATTTTCCCACGCCTCTTCATTATTATCACTTGGCTTAAACTGATGATCGGTATCATAATGTCTAAGCAGATATTCGATGATAAAACCAGATTCAGCCAGCGCACGACCATCGACTTCGAGTACAGGGGTATGACCGAGCGGATGAACCTTTTTTAAGCTCTCAGGTGCCAGATAAGCTTTGGTACGCTCATAGCTGGTGAGCTTATAATCAAGCTCCAGCTCTTCTAATAACCACAAAATACGAAATGAGCGTGAATTGTTTAAATGATGCAGATTTAACATAAACCGTCCTAGTTATAATAAGTAAATAATAAAATGTCTGGGTGATGGCGCGTATCTAACTCAGCGTGCCCGCATTGATTCGATAATAGCGTAATTAATGTGTCTTTAACATAGGGACTGTGTAGAAGGATTACGAAAAACCATGCCTACTAAGTCAAGCGTCTGTTAAAGCAAACACCTTTAATATTTATTAAGTCAAATCGCTAACACGGCACCCATCAGCACTCCTATCACGCCTCCATTTTTACATCAAATAAATTTAGAAGATTTGAGCATTTATTTTAAATCAAGTTGTTCGATTTTTTGTTGTATCTTATCCACCTTTTTTTGATAGCGGCGTTTTTTGCGGAAACGATGGGCTTTTAGCACCCCATCGATACGTTGATTGATAAAGTGGCGACGCGGCGGAAAACCACCGACTTGCGGCTCTCTATAACCATGCAAATGATCGTCACGGCGACGAACCAGATAACCTGTCACACTATCGACAATCATCACTAGCAGCGCAAGTATAATCATGCCATACATAAAGAGCGAACCGCCCTCGTCAAGGCTTTGGCTCAAAACGGTAATGGATAATACAAACAACAACATCGGCTCTATATAGCTCAACGCCCCAAACAATGAAACGGGCAGCTTACTACTTGCCATCATTGTCAGTGACATGGCAAGCGCACTAAAGGCGCCTAGTAATGGCAGCAGATACCAAAACTTCATATTTTGTGCCGCCACGCTAAAACCACCCGTTATATAAAGGGCAATCAGCACCACGGGCGTCAGCAACGTCAAGTCAAACAATAAGCCTGTAACAGGCGGTACAGAAAGCGTGCGCCGCAATAGATAATAGGGCGGATAACCCAAGCACACAACTAACGTTACCCAAGATACCGAACCATACTGAAGAATGTCATAACCAATGCCTAGCGCGGCACATAGCGCCGCCACCCACTGTAAGGCACTCATATACTCATGATAAAAAAAGCGCCCAACCACTATCATAACCAGGGGTAGTAGAAAATACCCCAAAGTAACATCAAGACCGAAACCATTCACAGGCGCCCACATAAACAGCCAAATCTGTCCGCCTAAAATCGGTGCAGGTAACGTAAATATCAGCCACTCTTTTGCTGTTTTTAGGGTCTTTATATAATCAAAGACGTGCTGCCATTGCTTAGTCAAACTGAGCAATATCACCAAACTGAGTAGCATCATCAGCACGCGCCATGACGCCACCTGCGTACCGGTTAAGGGCAGCATAAATAGTCCAAACAAAAACATCATCGAAAATAAAAAACTCGACGATACCGCTGCAAAGGTTCCTTGAAAAGTTTGATTGGTCGTGATCATAACAATAGCCTTAAAAATACAACTTTATGGGCATAACCCATAAACCATTAGAGCCTCTAACAATGACAGCCAGACGGCAAAAATAGATAAAATTCAGAAAAAAATAAAAGCCTCCGACGATAGCGTCAGAGGCTTTTTTTAGAGCAGTGTTACAAACTAAACTAAAAAACTAACTCATAATAAAGTTATTCGTCATCGTCTAGCGAGTCGTCATTTAATGGATAGTCGTTGGCAATATCGATCGCGTCGTTAACGTCTGTGGTTGCCGTGCTGCCGGTCACAGCATCGATATCTCTTTGTTCTTGACCTGCAAGATCAAATGTACCATCTTCCTTCATCGCATCGATTAACGTATCGTCGCTTTCTTCGTTTTCGACACGCGCCATGGCGACCAGTTTTTCATCTTTTGATAAACGAATCAACGTTACGCCTTGGGTATTTCGACCAGAGCTGGCGACATGCTCAACAGGCGTACGTACTAACGTGCCTTTATCAGAGATTAAGATAATATCATCTTCAGGCTCAACTTTGGTGGCACGAACCAATGCACCGTTACGCTCACTGGTCTTGATCGCAATAACGCCGCCACCGCCACGATTTTGAGTGTTGAACTCATCGACAAAGGTACGTTTACCAAAGCCGTTTTCACAAGCGATAAGAATTTCGCGCACATCATCTTCGATAACGACCAATGATTTGATAAATTCATTATTCGCCAGACGCATACCACGGACACCTTTTGCGGTACGACCCATGGCGCGAGCATCATTCTCATCGAAACGAATGGCTTTACCACTTGAGGCAAACAGCATCACTTCTTGGCTACCATTGGTGATACGAGCACTCACCAATTTATCACCATCTTCCAATCCAACCGCAATCAAACCATTGGAGCGGATATTGGCAAACTGTTTAAGCTCAACCCGCTTAACAGTACCATTGGCGGTAGCAAAGAAGACAAAAGGTGGCACGGCGTCATTACTGTCTTCTAATGACTCATCATCGTTACCAGCCAACGACATGTCATTCTTTGTAGAAAGATCTTCTACTATTTTTGGAATCGGTAGTATGGTCGTTACCGTCTCGTCACCATTCAAACCGATGAGGTTGACCAATGGACGACCACGCGCACCGCGACTGGCAATTGGCACTTCAAAGCCGCGCAAGCTAAAGACGCGACCGCTGTCTGTGAAGCACAATACCGTCGCGTGGGTTGAAGTTACCACCAAATGATCGATCACATCGTCTTCTTTCATCGCCGTTGCAGACTTACCTTTACCGCCACGTTTTTGTGCCACATAATCATCAATCGGCTGAGTTTTTGCGTAGCCAGTACGCGAGACGGTCATAACCACGGTTTGTTCAGGAATGAGGTCTTCACGGTTAAAGTCAGTGCGCGAGTCGATGATGTCTGTACGGCGCTCATCACCGAAATTGTCACGAATCTCAATCATCTCGTTAGAGATGATGGCCATTAGCTTATCAAAGTCGCCTAAGATAGATTCTAAGTGCGTAATTTCGCGCAATAGGTCTTGATACTCTTCGGTCAATTTGTCTTGCTCAAGGCCCGTCAAGCGATGCAATTGCATGTCTAAAATGGCGTTGACCTGCTCAAGTGACAGACGATAGCGCTGTTCACCATTGCTTTCACCATCGATCAAACCAAATGGTGCTTTAGGATCTTCGCCCTCGATAAATTCAGGACGCACTGATTGACTACCAGCAGCGGTTAGCATCGCCACAACGCTGCCTGAACCCCATGTGTTATTCAATAAGCTTTCACGTGCCAAACCACGGTTGGCAGACGCTTTAATCGTCGCAATAATCTCGTCGATATTGGCAAGCGCAACCGTCAAACCTTCGAGCAAGTGACCACGAACGCGTGCTTTATTTAGCTCATAAATGGTACGTCGGGTCACCACTTCTTGACGATGGCGTACAAATGCAGCAATCAGCTGACGCAAGGTCAATAGCTTTGGCTGACCATTATCCAGCGCCACCATATTGATACTAAAGCTAGATTCAAGCGGCGTTTGTAAGAACAAGTTGTTGACGATGACTTCCGCCGTTTCACCGCGGCGCAAATCGATGGCGATACGCATGCCGTCTTTATCAGACTCATCACGAATCTCACTGATGCCTTCGATCTTTTTATCACGTACGAGTTCGGCAATACGCTCAATCAGCTTGGCCTTGTTGGCTTGATAAGGCACTTCAGTAAATACAATGCGCTCACGATCACGGTTGACACCCGTATCACTCATGGCTTCGATATGATAACGACCACGTATATGCAAACGGCCTTTACCCGTACGATAAGCATCTAAGATACCTGCACGGCCATAGATGATACCGCCTGTCGGGAAATCAGGGCCTGAGATATGTGACATCAGCTCTTCAGCAGAAACTTGCGGGTTTTGGGCATACGCCAAACACGCATTGATGACTTCGGTCAGGTTATGCGGCGCCATGTTGGTGGCCATACCGACAGCAATACCAGTCGCGCCATTCACCAACAAGTTAGGAATACGCGCTGGCATCACGCTTGGCATACGCTCAGAACCGTCGTAGTTGTCTTCCCAATCGACCGTGTCTTTGTCCAGATCCGCCAGCATTTGGTGGGTCAGCTTGGTCATACGAACTTCGGTATAACGCATCGCTGCCGGTGGATCATCGTCAATTGAACCAAAGTTACCCTGACCATCAACCATGGGATAACGCAGGCTAAAGTCCTGCGCCATACGCACAATGGCGTCATAGACCGCGCTGTCGCCATGAGGATGGTATTTACCAATGACATCACCGACCACACGGGCTGACTTTTTATAAGGCTTATTATAGTCGTTAGACAGCACATGCATGGCGTACATTACGCGGCGGTGTACAGGTTTAAACCCATCACGCACATCAGGTAGCGCACGCGAGACGATCACGCTCATCGCATAATCCAGATAGGATTGTTTTAGTTCATCTACAATGCCAATAGGACTGACCGATTCGCTCATATACACTCCTTCACTTTCATTCTTTTTCTAATGCCAATACTTTTTGCGATGCTCACGTACTATACAAAAGGATAGCTGCGTGAATGCGCAGCTACTCTCAAAATAGTGACTATAAAAGACACGGCTAATCGTGCAAAACACTAGGAAAATGACGATAGTTTTAATGTTTAATAAAAGAAGCTATTTTAGCACAAAATTGCTGATTTAGGGGCATCTGACTGTCATTATAATCAAGGAAAACAGCTTATTAGCGACTGTATTTTGACGAATCCATGGCCTTTAGATTTATATCAACGACACGTTTTTTTTGACTGGCTAATTTTACCGTTGTTACAGACAAACTTGCCGTCTTTTGAGCAGTGAGAAACCCCGCCCATTTTACCCGAGCACGGCGTGTTTTTTGCCTGTGCTTGACTGATAGGCGTAACCACAAAGACGGCTGCAAATAGTAATGACACGATTGATTTCATGACTTTTTCCTTATTAATGAGTGATGTAGTCGATTCTAAATAAAACAGATAGGTTATCTTATGAGGCGGAACTAACATAAATTTTTCTGGCTTGCTGTGCCTTGGCAGGCAAGGGCTGCAAAAAATCCATATTTGTCCCGCTGTATCGTTTTTATACCGAACTCACTATACGTAGTGAATCTAAAACAAAAGCGCTGCATACCGTTATCCTTGTTTTACTGCCATCAAAAAAACTGCATCCAGTAGATACAGTTTTTATAGAAATAACGATTGCGCTCAATTTTGAGTGGTCTTAACTGGCTTTGAATTCTTGGTTAAAGAATTCGCGGGTGGCTTGTGTACAGGCTGCACTGACTAAACCGCCATGATAATTGGCCAGCACTGCGGTTGGACCTGCTTGATTTTGAATCGCGGTCAAATTAGTAGCGAATCGGCTTTGAACGTCATCAATCACTGTCGTTGTCATCCATGGATTGCTCATGGCACGACCAATCGACGTCACGTCACCTCGATCGCCTCTGGTATCGACATCGAGTACCGTGACATTAAGATTGGCTGTGGGCGCCGCACCGGCTTGCTGCAATATGGCACTCATCGAACCGGTGTTTATATCATAATAAACGGTTGGGTCTTGATTACCGCCGCACAGTAGCGTTGGCATTTTGGGGATATAGCCACGTAAGTCATTGTCTTTTAATGCTTTACGCAACGGGTTTTGTGGACTTTCAGCAGGCAATGCACCTGTCCCCGCGATGAGACTGTCTTGGTTTTGTAGAGCATCGCCTACATAAGCGGCTCGGAAATCCGTTTTGATGAGATAATTATCACTAGCAAACCCTAAAAATGCAAAAGGTAAACTGCTATTTGGAAGTTGATCAAGGATAGGATTACCAGTAGGTTTTGACTGAAACAATGCATTATCAGGTAACTCACCTGCGCTGACCAGCTCGCCAAACGTCTTCATACTTGGCAGCCGAGTGTCAGCGTACTGTGCTGAAAAAATATCTGATGGACTGTTATAGATATCGCTATATTTGTTCTGCATACCTTCGGCCAATAATGGCGCAAAACGAGTCGCCCCCACATTCACATTGCCCGCAAAAATCGCATCACCAAATGCGGCTAGCGCATATGGACCCGACGAAGGGGCAATCGCAGTGACGGGTTCATTTTGTTGTTCAAGGAGACGTGCGGTTGCCATGGCGACATGCCCGCCTTGTGAATAGCCCGCCACAAAAAGCTTGCCAGAGTCATCAATGTTGGTGTAATTCGTATCATTGACACGTTGTTGTCTCTCAATAATGTCCCGCGCTCCTTCTAGCGCATCAACCATATCAGTGGCTTGCTGCTCCGCCACTAGGTACGGATGATAATCAAGCTCAGAGTCATCATAACCAGCATAGTTCGGCGCTACCACAATATAACCTTGGGCGGCATAGTTTGCGGCGATCAAAGTCGCTTCAGCGGCAGCTGGGTTTTGAGGCTTGGCCACTTGGCTAAAATCATAATCCTTTTCAGTGGTCGTGCCATGTGCGTAGAGCAAGATAGGACGATCACCTTGGCAGTCCGCGCTGTTGCCACTTGGTAGCATCAAGGCGGCGGTCGCATTGGTACGCTCGCCAGCGGCACCTACTGTTGGATAATTGACTTTTTCAATTTTAATGTCGCATTTGGCATCAGGAGTTGCCGTGTTGTCTAAACCAAAGCCATTGTCTATCTCAGCCGTGGTAAATGCACTGATCGTTTCAACTGTTGTGTCATAGCTGACCGTCACTTCGTTATCATCATCGTTACAACCAACCAATAGTAAACTGCTGGCAACGGCAACTGACAATAAGCAGCGCGTCATGGTGGGCTTGGTGGTTTGAAGAGGTTGGTTGGTCGTGATCTGCGTGAGTAAAAAATCATTATTGATGGTAGATTTGGATTTTATCATCGTTACTATCCTTAGTAGTGTGACCCTAGTGATGGTGAGTCAATTGATTATCGAGCGTCCATGGCAGTAGATAAATTCGTCTTGGCAAAAAATTTTAACGTCGTGATTTAAGCATTTTGGTAAAATCTGCCTGACCGTAATTGTTGCTTAAACCTTACTATTTATACCGCAAAATATTATTAAAAGCTACTGTAAAGTATATACTCATGCCTTTCTTTGAGACTAGGGCTTCTTTCGACCTACTATAAAGCCAGTCCTAGCTTCACATTTCGCTTTGTTGTACGATATGCCAAAATTACCCTCTTATACAGAACTATCCTTTATGCAAAACACGCAAGAGACCAATGCCTCGGACACCCAACCAAAAAACTTAATAGAACCAGAGGAATCGGCGCAAGAAAAGCGACGGTCTGATCGCAACTTTGATGCCATCGCCGATCATTTTGAAAAAAAGGTTTATGGCGGATTAAAAGGTGCCATTCGACTGGCCGTATTACGCCGCGATATTTTTGCCTATAGCGCGCAGATGAGCGAAAGTCTTGGACGACGGTTGCGTATTTTGGACGTGGGTGCCGGGCTTGCTCAAATTGCGATAGAGCTTGCTGCTCAAGGGCATTCGGTCGTTATCAATGACATCTCAGCCAACATGCTCGAAAAAGCGCGAGCAAATGCAGAGCAAGCTCATCAAGAGCTAGACATAACGTGGTATGTGTGCCCGTATCAAGAACTTGAAGATAAGTTGAATCATGATAATCAGCAAAAAGAGAAAGATAATGACAATAACGACACTGCAGCTGCGGAAGACACTAAGTTTGACTTAATCATGTCACATGCATTGCTTGAATGGCTAGCCGAGCCTGCGACGGTGATGGATTTTTTTGATAAGCACTTAGCCGATAATGGCGCGATATCCTTGTGTTTTTATAATCCAGCAAGCTTTGATTATCGCAATCTCATTATGGGCAACTTTAATTTGCTCGATAACACTGAATATAAGGCGGACAATAAAAAAAGCCTGACGCCCAATTATCCCGTTGCCAAAGAAGAAGTCGATGCTTGGTTGGCGACCCATCATTATCAAACCATCCTTACCAGCGGACTGCGCGTGTTTCATGACTATTCGCCGCTAAAACGTGGTGGTCATAACGATCCAGATGCCGTCATACGAATGGAGCTGCGCTACTCACAACTAGAGCCTT
Organism: Psychrobacter halotolerans; assembly: GCF_039680845.1. Taxonomy (NCBI): domain Bacteria; kingdom Pseudomonadati; phylum Pseudomonadota; class Gammaproteobacteria; order Moraxellales; family Moraxellaceae; genus Psychrobacter; species Psychrobacter halotolerans. The sequence continues at coordinate 144,592 of NZ_JBDKWD010000005.1, forward strand.
ATAAATGGCTGGGACGGTATTTGCACATAATGGCCACTCGGTAAATCACCCCTGTTCTCTCTCCTCAACTCTCTGATTTATCAGAAGCTGACCAAGCCGTGGCGTTGATTGCTTTTTCATCAAACACTACGATATGCTCTAATTTAGGTAAGATACCAATCTTGGTGCCAATCTCGTGATTATGATGACTGGCGACTAAAGACAATACGGTCTGGCCGTCATCCAGTTGTAAGCGATACAAGTAATTGGCCCCGCGAAACACCCGTCCAATCACCAATGCTGTTCGCGTGCTGTCATCGTCATGAATAATATCATCTGGGCGCACCAGCACTTTGATGGGCGTACCATTAGGATAGTCATATTCACGGTATTGCGGCTGTCCTGACTCATCATAGACCTCTAGGCGTCGATAGATATCACCCAACGCTGTCTCGACTCTTCCATTTTTAATAATGCCATCTATCATGGCGCCTTCGCCCACAAACTCCGCCACAAAAGGATTGACTGGCTCATGATACAACTCGCTTGGCGTCGCCCACTGTACGAGTTTGCCTTTATTCATGACGCCTACTTTGTCCGCCAGTGCAAATGCTTCATTTTGGTCATGAGTCACCAATATAGCCGTAGTATTGGTACGTTTGAGAATATTACGGACACTCATTGCCAGTGACTCACGCAGTACCACGTCCAAATTAGAGAACGGCTCATCGAGCAACAACAATTTAGGCTTGGGCGCTAATGCCCGTGCCAAGGCCACTCGCTGCTGCTGACCACCTGACAATTCATGAGGACGTTTATTGGCATGTCCGGTCAACTCAACAAGGTTTAGCATCTCAGCGACGCGGGATTTTTTGTCAGCCGCAGACCATTTATTTAGCCCAAACGCGATGTTTTTTGCCACGCTTAAATGACCAAAAAGCGCATAATCTTGAAACACCATACCCATACCGCGTTTGGCTGGTACAACCGCAAATGACTGATGAGCAGTTTGATCCGTTAGACATTGATTGCTTAAATAAATAGTACCGCAGCGGCTCGGCTCCAATCCGGCAATGGCGCGTAATGCCGTGGTCTTTCCGCAACCGCTATACCCCAAAAAGCAACCAATCTCGCCTTGCTGTAAGCGGAAAGACAATCCATTAACAACAACTGTCTCGTCATAACCGACGATTAAATCTTGCACGCTAAAATAAGGCTGGCTGACATTGATTGAACGGGTATTCGCTGCTTTGTAATCTGTTGAGTTTTGATATGAATCAGTATCCATAAACATGCCCTAGTAATAAATAGGATAACCATAGCAGGCGCAATAAAGTTTAATTGTCTTTATCGCTCATGGTTAATGTTGTTTGTCGCTTTGTCGTAGTAGTATCCAAACCGGCAACAAGCCAACCAGCACAATCAATAAGCTTGGCAGCGCCGCCCGTCCCCACATTCCTTCACTGGTCATCTCAAACACTCGCACTGCTAGCGTATCCCAGCCTTGCCGCCGTGTCATCAACGTAATCGGCATCTCTTTCATGACTTCAACAAAGCCTATTAATAACGCCGTCAATACCCCAGGACTGAGCACGGGCAGTATCACTTGTCGCCAGCGTTGATAAGCACTATTGCTCAGTAGTTTGGCAGCGGCTTCCTGATTGACCGTCAATCGCTGTAGTTGGCGGTCTACTGGCTGAAAGCTCACGGTCATAAAGCGCGTCGATAACGCCAGTAACATCACAATCACACTGCCTGACAACACTTGCTTTGAGACCATGCCGGCATCAATCATCTGGTTGTCTAACCAAGCAATTGGAATGAATATACCCACGGCCAACACCGTACCGGGCACCACATAACCCAAATTGGCCAATGTCGTCATCAGCTTGGTTAATTTATCAGGATATTGGCGCTTAATCCATGCAATGATAACCGCTAAAACCGCAATAAATAGCGTGGTCATAGCCGCAATCTTGATGCTATTGAGTACAAAGCCAATGTAACGCGCGTCGAAATCCTGCTGAAAATTTAAAGCCGTCCAATAGATTAGCTGTAAAAAAGGGATAAAAAAGGCGATTGCAAATACAAACGTACACAATAATGTCATGGCCCATTTGATAGGCGTGCTGGTATCAAACCGTTGACTGCTGCCTTGAGTCAATGAATGACTGCGTTTTTCCTGCCAATATTGCTCAAACAAAACCACGATAAAAACCACGCTGATCAATAGCGCCGCTAACTGTGCCGCCGTCGTCAAGCTAAAAAAACCAAACCATGCCTTATAGATAGCGGTGGTAAAGGTATCAACATTGAAGACTGACACCGCGCCAAAGTCCGCCAAGGTTTCCATGCTTGCCAGCAACAATCCGCCAATGATCCAAGGTAGTGCTTGCGGTAAAGCCAGCCTAAAAAATACGCGGCGACGGCTCAAACCTAGCATCTGTCCTGCTTCAAGCGCTCGCTTGCCCTGTGACAAGAATGCTTGGCGCGCGAGCAAATATACATAAGGATAAAAAGCCAATGACAGCACCAAACCTGCGCCCCACACATTGCGCACCGATGGAATCGCCGTATCAATACCCAGATCTCGCAAACCTGTCTGCAATGGTCCACTAAAATCTACCATACCAACGGTGACAAAGGCCAAAACATAAGCTGGCATCGCAAGCGGTAACATCAGCGCCCACGCAAAAAAACGCTGTCCGGGAAAGCGATACATGCTCGTTACCCAAGCAAGTAAGGTACCAATCGTGCCAGAAATAGCGGTTACCATGAACAATAAAATCACGGTGTTTTTGAGTACTTGTGGTAGCACATAGTCGATCATGTGCCCCCAAATCTCGGCGACTGGCTGTGTCCACGATAGCAGCACAATCAAAATTGGCACCAGCATAAACAACGAAATCAGTCCTAAGACTGATTTTGATAGAAAACGTTTAAGCGTAGTATGGTCTTGGGTGGCAACCTGCTTGTTATGAGTCCGAGTACTGCCCGTCTCATTTTTGACAACAGACACATCTGGCGTTGTGCTCATCTTATTATCACCATGTCATCTGTAACTAAAGAGGCTAAATAAACGACCATGACTTATAGTCGTTACTTATAACCCGCTTTGTCCATCATTTGAATCGCTTGGGTTTGTAGCTCGCCGAACTTTTGCACGTTGATGTCATCTTTCTTGAACTGACCCCATGATCTGAGCATTTCAGACTCATCAACCCCTTCTTTGACTGGGAATTCTTTGTCTGAGCTGGCATAAATGCCTTGTGCTTCATCAGATGACAACCACTCTATGAGTTTAAGCGTATCGTCTGGATTGTCTGAACCTGCCACCACGCCTGCCCCCGAAATATTAGTATGCGTGCCAGTTGTAGCTTGGTTTGCCCAAAATAGCTTCACAGGGAAATTCGGTTTTTCTTCTAGCAGGCGACCATAGTAGTAACTGTTGGCAATACCGACTTCACATTGACCAGCAGCAATTGCTTCTAACAAAGCAGTATCATCACTGAATACATCCGTGGCCAAGTTATCCACCCAACCACGAATGACAGCTTCGGTTTTTTCTGCGCCTAAGTGTTCAATCATACTTGCCACCAGCGATTGGTTATACACCTTTTTAGAGCTGCGTAGACATAGCTTGCCTTGCCACTTCGGATCGGCCAAATCCGCATAAGTCGATAGTTGATCGGCAGTGACTTTGCTTGGATCATAGAAGATAGTACGGGCACGCAATGACAGACCTGTCCATTGACCTTTTGGATCACGATATTTGGCAGGAACGTTTGCTTCTAACACTTCTGACGCGACAGGTTGCAGCAGCCCTTCTTGCGTCGCTTGCCATAAATTCCCCGCATCCACCGTCAATAGCATATCGGCTGGTGTGTTTTGGCCTTCTGCTTTTAGACGCGCAAGTAATGGGCCGATACTGTCTGTGACCAGCTCCACTTTTACGCCTGTCTTTTCAGTATAACGGTCTAATAATGGTTTAATTAGCTGCTCGTTACGTGACGAGTAGATGGTAACGATGTGACTGTCAGCATCGGCCGCAACCGCATCCGTGGTAGCGGCACCTTCCTCCGTACTAGCCGCTGTTTCTGACACTGCGCTCTCATCTGTTGTCGAGGAATTGCTACAACCAGTCAAACCGAGCATCACGCCAAATACGGCCATCGGTAAGGTCAGTTTGCTAAAAGTTGATACAGGAGTGACGGCGTTCGATGACATGGCTTCCCCACAATATAGTGTTATAAAGGATGGTGTTTTAAGACGTTGAAAAGGCGAGTAACAAACTAGAGTTATAAGATTTTTTAGTATATCTAACACTTATTATTAATATTACTAAAATAACATATACAGAAACGATATACTAATGTAAATGAGAGTAATTATCAATAAATTTATCTCTCCTGTAAAACCTGCCTAAGCGCTTCTGTATTTACTCAGAAACTAACGTTGTAACCTTAACATCACTGCTTTATTGAGAGCGCTCACGGTTTATTTACATAGTCTTGTTTTACAGCAGCCATTGTCCCAATAGTGCATTCACTGCCGCTTCAGTGCGTAGGATACGAGGGCCTATATGCACAGGTACGCAACCCTTCGCTGCTAACAGATCTATTTCGTAATCAATCCAACCGCCCTCCGCACCAATACAAACCAGACTGGGCAAAACAGATGCAGATTGCGCTTGGGAATACTGCTGGTCTAAACACTGACTTTCTAAGTACTGTTTCTCTAAGTACTGGGAAAATGACTGCGAACCATAAGGATGCGCCACAATAGCACGCTCGTTTGTCAAACGTGCCAATTCGTCTTCAACAAAGGGTTTAAAACGTTTTTGTAGATCAACGCGCGGCGCTATCGTATCCACCCCTTGCTGTAATCCTTCCAAGACAAACTCGTCCAAGCGCGCTAGCATCGGACTTTGCCAATAGCTTTTTTGGGTGCGGTAACTGTTGATAAGAATGATGTCGCGCACGCCAAGTGCGGTCATGTCCATAATCAAACGCCGTAGCACTTTCGGTCGTGGTAATGCCAACACCACTGTCAAATCTAACTTTGGAGGCGGGGCGGTTGTTAAAGCAACCTCACGCAGTTGGATACCGTCAGGGGTTATATTATCAATGATCGCTGTTCCTAACTGACCACCAAGTTGACCAATCTTGAGCGACTCACCCACTTTTGCGCCCAATACGTGGGTCACATGATTGATTTGCACCAAGGCACTGATTTTAGCCGTATCATGTGAGACGTTTGCTGCGGGTAATAAAATACAATTCATAGAATCTCTGAGCTTAAGTGCTTCTCAATAACGCCCGTAATCATAGCAAGCTGACGGGGCAATACCGCTTGCTGCTGACGGGTGATTTGTGCGCCCGCTTGTCCCGCCCGTGTTGCCAATTCAGGCTGATCAAGCCAAGACACCAGCTGCTGATAAATAAGAGCGGTATCGTCGCTAGCGGAAGACTTGCGAGAGGTTGGTTGGCTAGTGCTCGATGTATTTTGTGTCGCTGCTTGTTTATCGATACCCGCCGCTCTGCTTTTATTCGCAGGCTGGTAAAAGGCATTGTTCGGCTGATACAAAGCCCCTACCTCAGACAGTTTATCCACCACGCTTTGACAGGATTGTGTGTAGCGCCCCATTATCACAGGCGTTGCCACACTTGCTGGCTCAACAGGATTGTGCCCACCAATATCCACCAGCGAGCCACCGACTAATGCCACATCAGCTAACGCATACCACGTCATAAGCTCACCCATACTATCTGCCAGATAGACCTGCGTGTCGGCGTCGATGGTGTCTTCTGTACTACGTCGCGCCATTTTTAACCCAGCATTTTGAATGAGTTCTGCCACTTCATCAAAACGCTCAGGATGTCTGGGCACGATAATCAATAAGGTAGTTGCCAGCGCCCGATTGGACAGCAATTGCTTATGTAATGCTAGTGCCGTTTCCTCTTCACCGCTATGCGTGCTCGCGGCTACCCAAATGGTTCGATCGGCGACGCGTAACCCTTCTGCTAACGCTGCTTTTTGCTCCGCTGCTTTCAGCTTTTGCTGGTCGTCATGTTTATCATCCAGATGAGCCGGCTCATTTATTATTTTAGGCGTATTAATCACCCACTTTAATGAACCTGCCACGCGAATTTGCGCACTATGCGCGCCCAACTGGCGAAAGCGTTTCGCAGACTCATTGTCTTGGGCGATGATGAGGGTTAGATTTTTCATCATACTGGCACTGACCGCACCGATTTTTTGATAGCTTTGAAAAGAAGAGGCAGACAGCCGTCCATTGACCAAAATACTAGGGATATGGTGCTCGGAGAGCTTGGTCAAAATGTTGGCCCACAGCTCTGTCTCTACAAATAAAGCGGCAACGGGCTGCACATGCGTCAAAAACTTTTCAATGACGGCGGGGCTGTCAACAGGTACATAACTGTGACTCATCTGACCTTGCTCCATCTGTTCGGCAAAACGGCTGGCACCGCGAGCAAAACCCGTCTGCGTGGTATTGGTTAGCCAAATCTGATAGCCATCAGCCAATAAAGCATCTAGCAACGGCGCCACCGTATTGGTCTCCCCTAACGAGACTGCATGACACCAAATCACGCCTTTGTTGTGAAGAGACACATCCGAACCATTATTGGTAATACGATTATTCGTGCTGCTACTATCTTTACCACTATGAATAGAAGCCATCGATGGACGCGCTGGATAGCGTTTACCAAACCGCTGCTCAACTTCTTGTGGATAATTCTCACGATTGTGTGAACGTCGCCATACTTGGAGGCGATACAAGGGTTTGAGCAGTCCTATACCAAACTGATAGTAAAAGGGCGGCGTATGAACAGAGCGGTTTGCTGGCGCAGCAATATCAGTTGATTTTGACGTGCTATCCGGCGGTATATGAGAAGATGGCATGAATTAGCCCAGATTGGTAATGGATCAAATAATAGAAAGAGAACGGCAAAAAACGCGCCAATTCTACCTGAATTTAGCGCCTAACAATATGTTTTTAAGCGTGACCTGTCACAAAATATTTTAGAGAATAATAAGGATTAATAGCGCTATTACTGCCACAACACCCAGCAATATCTGATAGCGCTTGATGCTATGCCGCTCTTGTTTTTGTGTGCTGATCAGCTCTTGCGCTTTTTGCCAATGCACCATCAAGTCAGCGGCTTCGGCATGACCATTTTTGGCGGCTTGCGCAAGCCAATACTGACCATTGTCTAGGTCTTGTGTGACACCTATACCTTGATAATACATCTTACTCAATAAACGCTGGGCACGGCTGTCGTCTTTGCTCGCTGCCAACTTTACCCTCTCGGCTCCAGACTCGATGTCAGCAAGCTTATTATCCGCCAAGCCTTCACCAAGCAGCTCATACATTGCAAGTCGTAGCATCGCCGAGGTATGACCAGCGTCAGCCGCCTTTTGTAATTTTAATAAAGCTTGTTTCTTTGCCATTAAGTGCTTTTCTGAAAACGAAATTTGCGCACGCGGTTTGTTTTGTTTGGCGATATATTGCTCAAACTGATCCAGCACGTCACAAGCTTCTTGATATGTAGTATTTTCTACGGCTTGTACCACCTCGATCTCGTCTAGCTCGATAAGCAGTTGCGTAAATATCTCTGGGGTGGGCGAGATTTTCGAGGGTGCGGGTTTTGGGATCACCCTATTAGTAGGCGCTGGGTCGACTGGTAAAGGCTCAGTTTTTATAAGCTTTGGCGCTTCTTGATTAACTTGTTTTGACAAGTCGTTATCTACAGGCACAAGTATCGCATTGATGGTTGTATTTTTTAAGAAGTTATCTGCGGGGTTTTCTAGCGGTTTATGAAGATTGGAACTCAGTTCTGGATTGTGAGCCGCGTTTACAGAAGCCTCAGTATTCTTATCGGTATCAACATTTTTAACCGTCTTCTGCACAGCAGTTTTGTCGACTGGAGAGGCGTTGACAGATGGCAATTTTGTACTGACTGCTTGATACAAACCGCTGGCCACTTGACCACCCTGCACCGCTGCAAACGGTCGATCGATGTGGCCGAACAGACGCAGTCCTATTGGCTCTAAGGCAAAAAATACGGGCGTAGTGGTATCGTTTTCACCATTATCCCCACAAACAACTGCCATGTGCTGATAAAAATCATCAGTGGTGAGTGATAGCTTGGGATAGCGTTTGCGTAGCTCAAATTGACCATACCAATGCGGCGTCGTTTGCCATTGCTGCGCCAACACTCGTCCTGCGTAAAACCCTAAAAACATCATGAAGTTACGATAACGTTCATCCGCTAATAGCACCTCTTCTTGCCATTGACCCGCTTTAATCATATCGCGGCGTATTTGCGTCAAAAGCGTGTCTATTCGCTGCAAACTTGCCAGCGACTCATCCAATATGCAATCACGCAGCTCGTTTTCATAAACGATGCCACCCGCAATAGGACGCTCAGCCAAGAAGTCTTGCCAATAACCGGCTGCAATATAATCAAGTGGCGTAAGTAGTGCAGACATAAATAAACGCGGCCTTTTTACCAAAAGAGGAAGAATGACATAGTCGAGTTATTTTAAAACCAATGCCGTACTTCTGGTATCAATTTTATCTGGAACTGGCTATATCGATAAAACAAGGATAACCATCCACACCAACAGGTTACCTTAACCTAAAATATAAAGCGCTACAATAAAGGACTAAATAAGCGCACCACATTGTCAAACAGTCGCGCTGAGCCGCGACGCTCGCGCCACTCTTCTAATCCCAAAAATCGGCAATTTTGCAAATAGACTTCCTGACAATCCGCCACTTGCGCTACCATTTCTGGTGTATAAATCGCCAAGCTGACTTCCATATTTAGATAAAAACTGCGCATATCAATATTGACCGTACCAAATAAACAGTAATCATCATCGATGACCACTGTTTTGGTGTGTAGCAGCCCGCCTTTGAACAAAGCAATGGTCACGCCTGCTTCAAGCAATTCTTGATAGTAAGCTTGCGAGGCATGCTGAACGAGGAAAGAATCCACCTTTTCAGGCACAATCAAGGTCACTTCAACCCCGCGCTTGGCTGCGATCATGAGCGCGCCTGATAGGGTTTCATCAGGAACAAAGTAAGGCGTGGTCATACGAATGCGCTTATTGGCGCGATGAATGACCGTCACCAAGGTATTATAAATCACATGCGCTGTCACTTGCGGTGCTGACGGTATGAGCTGTGCCAAAACGCCTTCTACGACTGGCATTTTAGGGATGACAATCGATGTTGAGCCCACATCTGGTGTCTCATTGTGACTGCTACGATTGCCAAGCACCTTTACCCGACTGTTTAGATCGTTAATCGTCGGATCCATCACATACAGCTTACGCGTATAGCTATTGACCCGATGATTAAGCGCATCTAGATTGTCATTGTTTTCGGCACCAATATCCGTTGCGACAACGATGGCCATGGCTGTTGTGATGCTAATGGATTCCCGACTGGTGGTACGTATCGCCACATCGATCCACTGACCCACGTTTTTATTTTGTTTAAAAAACTTGGGATCGACCAAATTAAAGCTGCCGATATAACCAATGTATTCATCAATGGCCACCATTTTACGGTGATTGCGCAAGTCAGAGCGCTTAAACAGCGTCTTAAACAATCCCACAGGCAACGACTGATGCACAAACACACCAGCGCGCTCTAAGGTACGATGCGCATTACTATTAAAAAAGCTAAAGCTGCCCACACTATCTGCCAACACATGGCATTCCACCCCGCGCTGCGCGGCCGCAGCCAACGCTTCGACTACTTCTAGCACTTGTCCTTTAGGGTAAACAATATAAAACTCCATCAAAATGATACGCTGCGCGGCATCAATATCCTTGATCAATCCTTGAAAAATGGTGTTGGGATCGGTCAACAACTGCATATTATGATTCGGAAACACCCCAAGTCCTGTCCAGCGCGTGCCTATCTGACTGACCCCGCGATAGTTGGCTGGTAATAGATCTTGTCCTTTATCAAAAACCAAGTGCTCACGCTGCGCCATATTATTCATGAGCAAATTGGCCTCATCTACCCGCTCGCGATAGCGCCGCCCTATCATCGGCTCACCCAATAACAGGTAAGCAATAAATCCAAAAACAGGCAAAGTATAAAGGACAGCAACCCACGCAATCGACACACCGATATTGCGCTGCACCGATACAATCCGTAGCGTCATGACAATCATCAGAGTGATATGTAATACCAGACCTAACCCTGCAAAGTCTCCCCATGACCAAGTGGTAAAGGTTTGCTTAATAGTAGAAGTGTCTATGCTTGCCTCCGATGCTCAAAATAAATGATAGCTTAACTCATAAACCATCAATAGTATAAAAGCTATATAGTATAAAGCCTTAATCGTATGAACCATCGATAGTATAGTAGCTTTTATAGCCCAAACAATAGATTCATCCATAAATGTCTGTCTGATAAGTTTATTGATGAGCGTATCCAAGTCCTTGTAAATAATAATATTAATAAAATTTCTTGGATTATTTATTAAAATTGTCAAAATAGGGTTTGACAGCCATGTGTAAATCTATATAATACACACCCACAGCAAGGGGACTTAATTAAGTTCTGTGTTGTTGGAAATTTTCTAACTTAGAATGTGACAACTTTAAGTATTAGAGTTTCCATAAAATTCCCTTTAAGGAATTTTAACTTGCGAAGCTAAAATTGCAGTGCAATTTTTTAACGCTTCTCAGGGTGATTAGCTCAGTTGGTAGAGCGTCTGCCTTACACGCAGAATGTCGGCGGTTCGAATCCGTCATCACCCACCACTGATTTAGAGACGTGGTAAAATAGACTAAAACGACCTAAGCAGCGGTAGTTCAGTTGGTTAGAATACCGGCCTGTCACGCCGGGGGTCGCGGGTTCGAGTCCCGTCCGCTGCGCCATATTTAAAACGAATTTAAACTTACGAGTTTAAGCAAGTTTCGCCTCAAACATAACTTTGTTTGGGGTTTTTTTGTGTCTGTCATTTCTATTACCAGTACGATAAAAAATATATTTGATTATGGAACTCAGTTTTAGATTGATGTACTGAAGTATATTATACGAACGTAAAAGATAGCTTTAACTTTGGGAGTTTAAATGTTGAAATTTAATAAAGACAATGCTTGTTTCAATTTTCGAAGTGTTGCTGTGATTATTCACGATAATAATGTATTGCTTCATAAAGCTAAAGGAGACAGTCATTGGGCCTTGCCGGGCGGTCGAGTAGAATTTTTCGAAAACTCAGATATCACAGTACAGCGAGAGTTGATTGAGGAACTTGGTGTTGATTCCATCGTTAAGCGACACTTATGGTACGTAGAAAATTTCTTTGAACACTCAGGTAAAAAGTTTCATGAAATAGCCAACTACTTCCTTGTTCAACTCACCGAGCCCAATCAATTGCCAAATACTGAAAGTTTCTATGGCATTGAGACAGAAGTTCATCTTGAATTTAAATGGTTTTCATTGAATGGCATTGCTGAGGCTCCAATTAAACCTGAATTCCTTCAACAGTCGCTTTTAGATTTGCCGTCGGAGACTATGTATATTAAAGTCAACGACATCGAAGCCTAAGAATCCCTATCTTTCTATAGTCCAAACCCTCTTATAGATTACGTATCGGTCAAAGACGATTGTGCTGTTTTGAAAGGATTTGTGGTATCGAAATCATCATGCCGAAGTTGAGACGACTAATTTATTCTTCAAATGAGAGATTAATGCGACGCAGTTTTCTTAACAATGCTGGCCAGGCGATATTGCCATTTGCACCTTTCGTCACTTACTTTAACGCCGCTTGAATACCTGCCAATATCTCTGCTGGTATCAACGTCAATGCACCTCCTCCGCTCTGCGCTTTTATCTGAATCTCGCAGGCTCTTTGTAAAATGTACATGTTTAAAAAGGCATCCTCAACTGTGTAGGCACAGGTAATCAGTCCCGTCCGCTGCGCCATATTCTGTAGTAAGCAGAAAACGAATTTAAACTTACGAGTTTAAGCAAGTTTCGCCTCAAACATAACTTTGTTTGGGGTTTTTTTGTGTTTGCAATATTATATAAGCAATTGATTTATATACTTTTATTTTTTATTCAGATTATAGTGGATTAATGATTACTATTACTCAGACCAAGTACTTAAAACAAATCAAAACCTTCCATCAATTCCAAAACGGCATACAACGTATTTGCACCTTTCCCTTATTCATCATCCGTATTGATTATATCCTATATAAAACAGACGTTATTAGGTATCAATATGCAATATATATGCATGAATTGTGAGAAAGAGTACGCGCCAGCACCCCTTCTTATTCGCTGCGATTGTGGCGCCGCGTTATGGGTCAAACCCGAAAAAAGCTTTTCAAAGTCAGATCTTATCACTGATGACTTTACCATGTGGCGGTACGCCAACGCCTATGCCCTAGACAAAGAATCTATCGAGATCACATTTAACGAAACCATTACGCCACTAGCCTCTGCCAACATCGGTCATGTTAATATCTTGGCAAAAATGGATTCATTAATGCCAACGGGTTCTTTTAAAGATCGCGGCGCCGCTATGGTCGTTAACTATCTAAACTCGCAAGGTATACGCAGCATTTCTGAAGATTCAAGCGGCAATGGCGGTTCAGCTTACGCAGGATATGCTGCCAAAGGAGGGTTTGACTGCAACATTTTTGTGCCAGCAGGAACCTCACTTGGCAAAACCGTTCAGACTAGGATATATGGCGCGCGCTGCTTTGAGATTGAAGGCTCCCGAGAAGATGTCGCCAATGCAGCCATGAACAGCAAAGCGACGCATGATAGCTATTATGTTGGTCATAACTGGCATCCATTGTTTATTGAAGGCGTCAAATCCATCGCCTACGAGATATGGGAACAATGTGGTTACCAAGCACCCGATAACTTTATTGCACCAGCAGGCAATGGCAGTTTATTAGCAGGTGCTTATTTGGGTTTTATGGAACTGCTGCGAGGCGGCGCTATAGACAAAATGCCACGGCTGTTTGGCATTCAAACGGAAGGAATCCAGCCTTTTGTACAAGCGTTCAATAATGAGGAAATCAATATTGGCTCAACCGATACGCTTGCCGAAGGTATTAAGATTCAACGCTCCTCTCGCCTCAAAGAAATCGTTGATTTTGTTCGTCAATCGAATGGTGACTTTTTTAGTGTGAACGAATCAGAGATCAAAGAAGCATTACATATGATGGGCAAACAAGGGTTTTTTATTGAACCTACGTCAGCGGCTGCGTTTGCTGGAATAAAAAAACTGATTGATACAGACCAAATTATGGACGGACAAATCACTGTCGGTGTAATCACAGGCAATGGTCTTAAATCGACAAATACTTTGCAAGATTTATTGATTAATGCTGAATAATGACAAGGCGTCTCAAATGGAGTACATTCAAACTGACAATGCGCTAAAGCCTGCAGGTCATTACAGCCAAGCGATCAAACATGCTGGATTGCTTTATGTCTCTGGTCAATTACCTATTAATCCTAACTCTGGCGAAAAAGTGACTGGTGATATCGACATTCAAGCAAGATGCGTATTTGATAACATAGAACTAATCCTGAATCAGGCTGGTACTGACCTCAATCAGGTAATTAAACTGGTTATCTATATCTCAAGCGTGGATTTATGGAATCGAGTGAATGACATCTGTGGCGAGTATTTCATCAATCATAAGCCCGTTAGAACTATTGTACCAACACGAGAGCTACACTTTGGTTTGAGCATCGAGATCGATTGTATCGCTGTTTGTCATTGAGTCGTGGGCGTAATCACAAAATTTCTGAACCAAGTCCTTTACCCGGCTTAAGTTGTAGTTGTTTTGCCTAACACAAATATGGACGGGTCGAATAAGCTCGTCCAACTCGGAGAAGCGATGTACTTTAGCACGATCGATAGATAGCGTATGGATGATAGACAGAGGAATCAAAGCAGGAGCCGCCCCACTTAATGCAAGATGTACCGCTGCGTTATAAGAGTCGAGCTGCATAGCGGGCTTGATGTTAAGTTTATCCAATATTACCGATTGATAAGCATTCGCTGAATTACTTAAATCGGTGGTAATCACTTGGTCTGGCAAGGTAGCTAATGGTGTATTACTCAGAATATAGAAGTGCTCATCAAAAAGATGAAATGTGAGTAACCCTGTGTGCAAAGGCAAAAAGCCTGCACATAACCCCATTGTGGCTTTGCCTGATTTCACATTCTCAATAATTCTAGGCGTGTGATTGGTTGAGAGCGTGATATAGCGATCTGACTGAATTTCTGACGCCAATAATCCACTAAAATAACCCGATATCAACGTTTCAGAACAATCTATTTTTATAAGACTTTTGCTATGCTCAGATAGGCTCTGCTCATAAATCTGTCCACGAAGCTCATCAAATAGTGGCCCAATACTATCTATCAAAGCATTGCCATCATTGGTCAAACGCACGTAACGACCTTGAGGCTCAATGAGCTTTTTACCTATCTTTTTTTCTAAATTATGGATGCGCTTACTGACAGCAGACTGGCTGATAAAGAGTAAACTGCCCGTTTTACTCATCGTCTTTGCTTCAGCGAGCACCAGTAACGTCTCAATTCCTTCTAATAACATATCGCGCCTTTGTTATCTCCCATTTTTAATTATTATATGCCAAAAATTACCTTCACCTACATCAGCGTAGTTTTTTAGGATGACAAAACGTTATTGCTCAATTTTAAGCCTGTTCAAGCAGTTTAGAGGCAATAAACAAATCCTGAATAGCGATACCTGAACTGTCAAAAATAGTAATGTCCGAGTCTTGCTGCCGACCTAGAGCTTCACCAATTATGACCTGACCTATCTCTGTGATTGACGCATGAGCGCTATGCTGAAACTCACCAATAATCATAGACTGCGGCTTATAGTCACAAAAAAGCTTAGCGTTTTGGTATAGCTCGGCAGGTAGCTCCTGCTTGCCGACTTTGTCCGCGCCCATCGCTGAGATATGTGTGCCCGCTTTGACCAAATCGGCATGAAATAAGGGTTCTTTAGCAGTCGTTGCAGTGACAATAATATCCGCGTGTTCACAACCATACTGAGCAGATGCTTCTTCAGCAGGAATGCCCTTGCTCACCAAGCGATTGATAAATTTTTCGGTATTGCTTTTATTTCTTCCGACGACAAGGACTTTGGAGATATTGCGAACAGCTGAGATCGCCAAGACTTCATATTCTGCCTGATGCCCTGTTCCAAAAACCGTCAATACCGCAGCGTCTTTTCGAGCCAAATAATCAACGGCAACGGCGTCTGCTGCCGCTGTTCTATAAGCGTTGACTTGACTGGCAGCCACCACAGCCATAAGCTCGCCTGTGTCTGGGCTTAATAAAAAAATAGTGGTTCCATGACACGGCATGTTTTTAGCGTGATTGTCTGGCCAGTAAGTGCCAGTCTTCCAACCGACTAAGTGAGCGGTAGAGGCTGACTTTAACGAAAACATAGAATCAGGCTGTGCCCCTGAGGCATTAACAACGGGAAACAGGGTTGTGTCACTACTAATGGCAGCGACAAAAGCTTCTTTTACAGCCGCATATGCCAGCTCGTGTGAAATAAGTTTTGCCGTTTGCGCTTCATTCAAATAAATCATCTTACCATCCTTGTATTCTCATCCAAACTTCATAGGTATTATCTTGGGTATCAAACACGTGATATTGTTTGTGCATTGAAGCGGTAGCGCAGGCGTGGTTGGGCAAGATATGTAAACGACTACCAATCGGAATATCGCTGAAGTTTATACTGGCACCATTGACCGCTTCTATAATGCCGTGCTCCTGATTCACGTTTGTGACTTGCAGATTGTCGAGTAATACGCCATTGCTGTCAGTTAGCAGACCATAGCCACAATCGGTTGGTTGGTTCGCGGTGCCTCGATCTGAAGACAGCGCCATCCATCCGGCATCAATGATGAGCCAACCTTTTTCTTGATTGTGCCCGATGACGGTAGTTATCACGCTGGCTGCAATATCATTGACACGACAAACGCCCACACCCATCATAACCAAATCAAAAAAGCCATACACTCCTGACCTTACTTCTGTGACGCCTTCTAGATTTTGGTAATTGTAGGCAGTTGACGTAGCCCCAATATTCACGGTCTCACATGGTATTTCTGTGGAACGAAGGTTCTTATGGGCGCTAAGCACAGCTTTTACTTCATTCTCAGCGACAGCGCATAGCGATATTTGATCAAAACAGTGACAAAACTTACCAGCATGAGTCAAAACTCCCTTTATCTCCGTACGTTTCATAAAATAACTCTTCCCTCCATCTTTATACTTTCTTTATACCCCGCCTCGTTATCTTGACAACACTTTTATACCTCGCTTGGCATACTGTTTCCATTAATAAACAAGTCGTTAATAAACGATCAGTCGATGAATGCGTTGTCAGTGATATAGAGCGAGATGCCGCAAGTGATGGCCAACACCTCCTACCAGTGAACATCATACTAAGCCTTCCGCTTACACCTTACCTTTACCGCTGACCCGCGACTCATAACCGATCTTCATTATTATTTTTGGAGCGTGTCATGGACGTTTTTGCAGGATTTCTTGCCCTTGGTTTATTCCTCTATTTGCTGTATGTCCTGATTAAGCCGGAGGCATTCTGATGACCATGTATGCACTATCGCAGCTGCTTATCTATCTGCTGATTTTATTTGTCTTAGGATATTTTTTATCCGGTTATATGCTCCAGCGCATGCAAGCACCGGTCTCTGCCCTTGAGTCACGCCTCTTTAGTGTGCTTGGTATGATCGGTCAAGACAGCAAAGGCAATCGCGCTTTTGGTATGAATTGGAAGCAATATGCTTTCGCCATTGTCCTGTTTAACTTTATTGGGTTTCTGGCGTTGTTTGTTTTGCAATTGGCGCAAGGGCGCTTACCGCTGAATCCAGCAAACATGACGGGTGTTACGTGGGACTTGGCGATGAATACCGCCATCAGTTTCATGACCAATACCAATTGGCAAGCCTACGGCGGCGAAAGTAGCATGAGCTACCTCACACAAATGATGGGCTTATCTCTACAAAACTTCTTATCCGCAGCCACCGGCATCGTGGTGGCTTTTGCGCTAATGCGGGGTTTGGTGCTCAAGCAAAGCGCTCATCTAGGCAACGCGTGGATCGACTTATGGCGCTGTAACATTTATATCCTACTGCCCATTGCTGCAATCATTGCTGTGATGCTCATGAGTCAAGGCGTCATCCAAACCCTATCCACATATATGGATGTACAAACCTTGCAAGGTGACACGCAGACCATCGCTTTAGGTCCTGTGGCCTCACAAGAAGCCATTAAGATGCTCGGTACCAATGGCGGCGGGTTCTTTAATACCAACTCCGCGCATCCGTTTGAGAACCCCACGCCGCTATCTAACTTTATTCAAATGTTGGCCATCTTTTTGATTCCAACCGCGCTTTGTTTTTGTCTGGGCAAACTTAGTGGCAACCTAAAACAAGGCTTGGCGATTTTGGGTGCGATGACTGTCTTGTTCGTGGGCATGTACTCATTGACGGTAAGTAGTGAGCTGGCTGGCAATCCTTGGTTGGCGGCGCAAGTGCAAGGACTAACCGATGCCAACGTGAGCGGTAATATGGAAGGCAAAGAGATACGCTTCGGTATTGTGGCCTCGTCGCTGTTTGCCACTATCACGACGGCGGCATCATGTGGTGCGGTAAACGCAATGCACGATTCGTTCACACCGCTCGGTGGTCTTAGCACCATGCTACAGATGCAATTGGGTGAAGTGGTGTTCGGCGGTGTGGGCGCGGGTCTTTACGGTATGTTGCTCTTTGCCATCTTGGCAGTGTTTGTTTCAGGCCTTATGATTGGCCGTACGCCTGAATATCTTGGCAAAAAAATTGAACCGTTCGAGATGAAAATGGTGGTATTGGCCCTATTAGCCGCGCCGCTCATGGTACTGCTCGGCACTGCAATCAGCGTGATGACGCCTTCCGGTCAAGCAGGTATTTTTAATCCTAGCGCGCATGGCTTTAGTGAAGTGCTCTACGCCTTTAGCTCAGCCGCTAATAATAACGGTTCTGCGTTTGCAGGCTTAGGCGCCAACTCCCTGTTTTATAACTTTATGCTTGGTCTATCTATGTTGGTTGGACGCTTTGGTGTAATTATTCCCGTACTGGCGTTGGCAGGCTCGTTGGTACAAAAGCCTAGACTCGAAGTCAATAGCGGCACCCTACCCACTACCACACCGTTGTTCGTCGGGTTGTTGGTCGGTACTGTCCTTATGATTGGCGCCCTAACTTTTGTCCCTGCTTTAGCACTCGGGCCCATCATAGAGCAGATTTGGATGTTGGGCGGTTAGCCGCTTTACATCGGTCAGCATCGAGTCATCTTGTTCATCATATTACTGATCCATTTTAAAAAAAGTACCGTTCTGCTGGGGTGCATTTTTCGAAGCCTCTGTCACGCTTGCGAACAGCCAGTGAGAAAAATTGCATCCAGTAGAACTGAATGACGATATGTACCACTTTTGTTTTGGATTGACTATAGATTGACTCTATACCCAGCAGCAAATTGCCCCATTTTTATGATTATGTGAGGAATACCAACATGACGGTTATATCAGATCCCAACGAGCAGTCCACCCATTTACAGTCACAACAAGATCCCAATCGGTCAGGCAACCCCAAAAAACCCGCGCAAGGACTACTTGATCCTGCTTTGATCAAGCCAGCGTTAAAAGCCGCGTTACTTAAGCTTGATCCCAGAGTCCAATGGCGCAATCCAGTAATGTTCGTGGTTTATATCGGCTCATTGCTGACCAGTATTTTGGCCATCACCATGCTGACTCAGTCCCAGTCAGGTGTTGGTTTTACGCTAGCCATTACTTTTTGGCTGTGGTTTACGCTGTTGTTTGCAAACTTCGCTGAAGCTTTGGCAGAAGGCCGCAGCAAAGCCCAAGCCGCCAGCCTCAAACAGGCGCGTCAAGATGTACAAGCTCGCAAACTGGCGAATATTGATAGACACTCAACTCCAACGATGATTCAAGCCACAGCGCTAAATCAAGATGACATCGTGTTAGTCAATGCAGGCGAAATCATTCCTGCTGACGGTGAGGTGATAGAGGGTCTAGCCTCAGTAGATGAGTCGGCGATCACGGGTGAGTCAGCCCCTGTCATTCGTGAAAGCGGTGGCGATTTTAATGCGGTGACAGGCGGCACCAAAGTGTTGTCCGATTGGCTCATGATTCGTATCACGCAAGCCCCAGGACAAGGATTTTTGGATCGTATGATTTCGTTGGTAGAAGGCGCAAAACGTACCAAGACTCCCAACGAGATCGCCTTGACTATTTTATTGGTCGCTCTGACTCTAATATTTTTGATGGTGTGTGTCACCTTATTGCCGTTTTCGCAGTTTGCCGTGATGTCTTCGGGCAATGGTGAGCCCATTTCTATCGTAGTTTTGGTCGCATTGTTAGTGTGTTTGATACCGACCACCATTGGCGGTTTATTATCAGCCATTGGCGTTGCCGGTATGAGCCGCATGATGCAGGCCAACGTCATCGCGACTTCTGGGCGCGCGGTAGAAGCGGCAGGTGATGTTGACGTCTTACTACTCGATAAAACCGGCACCATCACTTATGGCAATCGCCAAGCGGCGCTCTTTATACCTGCTCAAGGTGTAACAGAAAGCCAGCTTGCCGAGGTGGCACTGATCAGCTCTTTAACCGATGAGACACCAGAAGGACGCAGTATCGTCAAACTTGCGCAAAGTCGCTTTGATATCGATGATGAGGTATGGAAAGCGCGTTCGTTTGACACGATTGAATTTACCGCACAAACGCGTATGAGTGGCACAGATATCGAAGGTCGCCGTATTCGTAAAGGCGCTTTTGATGCCATCATAAAGTGGATTGAAGCCCAAGGCGGCAAACGTCCAACCAATCTCGATCAGCAAGTTGCAGAAGTTGCTCGCCGTGGTAGTACGCCCCTGCTTGTGGCCGATAATGGGCAGCTGCTTGGCATCATCGAGCTAAAAGACGTGGTCAAATCGGGCATAAAAGAGCGCTTTGCCGAACTGCGTAAGATGGGTATTAGCACCGTCATGATCACTGGCGACAACCCTCTAACCGCTGCCGCTATTGCTGCTGAAGCGGGTGTGGATGACTTTATGGCCGAAGCCACGCCAGAACAAAAGCTGGAGAGAATACGCAGTTATCAACGTCAAGGCAAACTGGTCGCTATGACGGGCGATGGTACCAATGACGCGCCTGCTTTGGCGCAAGCTGACGTGGCGGTCGCCATGAATAGCGGGACTCAAGCCGCCAAAGAAGCGGCCAATATGGTCGATTTGGACTCAAATCCGACCAAGCTCATTGAAGTGGTACAAACGGGTAAGCAGATGCTGATGACTCGCGGTGCCTTGACGACGTTTAGTCTTGCAAACGATATCGCCAAGTATTTTGCGATTATCCCAGCCGCCTTTGCCAGTACCTACCCAGCGCTTGGGGTGCTCGACATTATGCACTTGGGTAGTCCCAAAAGCGCCATTTTGTCCGCCATTATTTTTAACGCGTTAATCATTGTCTTTCTTATTCCCTTAGCGCTGCGCGGCGTCACTTATAGACCTGATTCTGCCATCAATCTATTGCGTCGCAACTTAATGATATACGGCTTGGGCGGGCTACTTTTACCCTTCGTCGGCATCAAACTGATTGATCTTATTATTAATGCCCTGCACTTGGTATAACCACAATACGGATGATAACGACTATGCAATCTAACCACTCCCTACCTTCTAGTAACGCGACGCAACCTGCTTCTCCTATGAACGCTGAACACTCACATATTGACGATAACGAAAGCGTGGTACTTGATCAGACGGCCACTCGTATGCCCATGCTCAAACCCGCGTTATCATTATTTATCGTCTTAGCCATCACTTTAGGTTTATGCTATCCCTTACTAATGACTGGCGTCGCGCAGGTGACAATGCCAAACAAAGCCAACGGCAGCATGATAGATCAAAACGGTAGCTTGGTTGGTTCTACGCTCATTGGTCAGACATTTGATCAACCAGAATATCTGTGGACTCGCCCATCAGCCGCTGGAGATGGCTACGATGCGGCGCAATCATCGGGCAGCAATTTAGGTCCACTGAATCCTGAATTGGTCACCAATGTAGAGACGCAAGTACAAAAACTTAAAGCAGCCGATCCACAAAACACCGCACCCATTCCGCTTGATTTGGTCACCATGTCAGGCAGTGGATTGGATCCACACATCTCCCCCGCCGCTGCCGCGTGGCAAGTAAATAGAGTGGCACGCATACGAGGCATTAGTAGCGAGCAAGTACAAAAAGTGATTGATGAACATACAGAAGGTCGCCAACTGCATTGGCTGGGTGAGCCTCGCGTAAACGTACTGGCTGTCAACTTAGCATTAGATGAGATGTCTGGCAGCAATTGATTTACACTAAGCAATAAGCAGTGCGCGCGGTGATAAATAGGTGTGATAATAAATGAGCGCCATGATAAGTGAGTGCCATAATGACGAGCATAGACATGAGTGATCAGCGACCCAATCCAGAAGATTTATTGCAGCAAATAAAGCAGCAAGAAGACACGCTGAGTAGAGGCAAACTAAAAATCTTCTTTGGGTCTTCGGCAGGTGTGGGAAAAACTTATGACATGCTCTCAGCCGCTCAAAGAGATCAAGCGCATGGACTCGATGTCTTAGTCGGTATCGTAGAGACGCATGGCCGCAGTGAGACAGCCGCGTTGCTTGAGGGCTTGTCCATACTGCCATTACGTCAGATTGAATATCGAGCGCAAACCTTGTTTGAGTTCGATATTGACGAGGCATTGGCGCGTGCGCCCGATATCTTATTGGTGGATGAGCTGGCGCATAGTAATGTGCCAGGATCTCGGCACCCAAAGCGTTGGCATGATGTCAATGAGCTATTAAAAGCCGGTATCAGCGTTTATACCACGGTCAATGTCCAACATTTAGAGAGCCTAAACGATGTCGTGAATCAAATCACAGGCGTCGTGGTGCAAGAAACCATTCCTGACTGGTTCTTTGATCAGGCAAACGAGGTAGTATTGGTCGACTTGCCAGCGGACGAGCTACTAGCACGGCTGCACGAGGGCAAGGTATATATTCCCAGCCAAGCAAAACACGCGATAAAAAACTTTTTTAGAAAAGGCAATCTGATTGCGCTTCGTGAGCTGGCCTTACGCCGAACGGCGGATTTGGTCGATGCTGATATGCGCGACTATCGCAACCAATCTCGCATATCCTCCATTTGGAACACAGCAGACCAGCTATTAGTCGGTATCAGCACGCGTGAGTACAGCGAACGTCTTATTCGACATGCGGCCAGACTTGCCAGCAGCTTACATTCTCAGTGGTATGTGGTTTATGTAGAGACACCTCGTAGTCCTTATAAGCTGTCCAAAAACAAGCAGAACGTATTAAATGCCTTACGCTTAGCAGACGAGCTGGGCGCAAAGACAGAGATCATCAGTGCCATTAATGTGGCTGAAGGTTTGGTCAGTTATGCGCATCAATTTAACATTGGCCGTATTATCATTGGACAAAACCAAGGGGCGTCTTATTTTAATCGCTCATTGGTCAAACAAATCTCAGAGCAAGATTTGAATTTAGACTTGATACTGGTCAATCAAATCAAAAAGAAGAAAACGCTAACTGGCGCGCGCGAGATACCTGCTTGGAACCTATCCGACTTGTCTGCTACCGACAACCGCACCGGTTATTTGATGGCATTTTTTGGCTGTACACTCGTCACCGTTAGCCTAGTGGCGCTCACGCGTTGGTTTGATTTGGCCAATGTGGTGATGCTCTATTTATTGGTTATTGTATTTATCTCTGTGCGCTTTGGCCGTGCGCCGGGGATATTTGCCGCGCTTTTGAGTGTTATAAGTTTTGATTTATTTTTTGTGGAGCCCAAGCTGTCTTTTAGTGTGAGCGATGTGCAATATCTGGTCACCTTTGCCGTCATGCTTGTGGTGTCATTAATTATTAATAATTTGGCGGTAGGCTTACGCTTTCAGGCGCAAAATGCACGAAAACGCGAGCAACAAGCCATCTCAATGAGTCACTTGGCACAAAACCTAAGTGCCGCGCGTAAAAACGACGAAATCATCAGCCAATCAATTGTCTGGCTGAATAAGCATATCGCGAGCAAAGCCATCATGGTGATGCCAAATGCCGATGGTGAGCTATCGATTGTCTCAGAGCCAAACGTGCCAGCAGATTTTAATTGGAATGTCACGCAGTGGGTGTTCGATCACAATGAAAGCGCGGGGCTCGCCACCAACACTCTTCCCGCCAACGCCATACATTATCGAGCGCTTGCAACCTCAAGTCATGTACTGGCCGTATTGGCATTAAAACCGACAGACCATGATAATTTTAATCAGCCCGAGCAGCAGCGAACCCTCGATGTGGCGCTTGCGCAAATCACGCTGGCGTTGGAGCGCGTACATTACGCAAAAGTTGCCCAAAACGCGCTTATCAAAGTGGAATCCGAACGACTGCGCGGCTCGCTGCTGTCAGCCTTGTCTCATGACATTCGTACACCCATTACCGTACTGTCGGGGCTTGCCACTTCGCTTGCCACCCAGACTTTAGCGCTCGATGAGCAAAAGCAGCTAGCGGTCGATATCGAGCAGCAAGCCCACGTTATTCAGCGTTTGGTCATCAATATTTTAGATTATGTGGCGCTTCAGTCAGGTGGCATGAAACTAAACAAGCAGTGGGTCAGCTTGGAGGAAATCATTGGTAGCAATATCCGCCAGCTTGACCCTTATCTACAAAATCGGCAGATTAAGATCGACATTCCTCATGCGGTAGATTTTATCTATACGGACGAGCTTATTTTATCGCGGATTCTAAACAACCTGTTGACCAACGCGATTAACTACACCCCAGATAGCGCGACTATTGACATTCAAGCCACCCTCAACGACCAACCAAGCGTACAACACCAGCCAAAACCACCAAGCTATCAAATAACAGTAACAGACAGTGGCGCAGGCTTACCCATAGGTATGGAAGAAAAAATATTTGATCGTTTCACGCGCGGTGACAACGAAAGTAGTACGACAGGTCTGGGACTGGGTTTGGCATTGAGTCGAGATTTGGTCAAACATTTAGGCGGCACACTAAGCGCGCACAATATACAACCGCACGGCGCACAATTTGTTATAGTGCTACCGTGGGAACCTTTATCAGCACAAGATATGTTTGATGACAAGTTTGTACTCGGCACGTCAGAGATGACAACAAATTCAGAAAAATAAGGCACTATGAAGACCATCCTCATTATCGAAGACGAAGCGCATATTACCCGATTTATAAAATCTGCTATGGAGCAAGAAGGCTATCAAGTCTATAGCGCTGACAGCTCAAATAGAGGGTTGATAGAAGCGGCTTCTCGACGTCCGGACTTGCTTATCTTAGATTTGGGCTTACCGGATGCCGATGGTTGCGATGTGATCTTAGACATTCGAACGTGGTCATCACTGCCTATCTTGGTATTGTCGGCGCGCAGTGATGAGCAAGATAAAATCAAAGCATTAAATCTGGGCGCAGATGATTATCTGGTAAAACCTTTTAGCATGGGCGAGCTGATTGCTAGAGTGAACGCTCATATGCGGCGCTGGCAAGTGGGCTATGAGACGCCCGTCGAGTTGACGCTCGGCAATGTCAGTATTGATTTGACGCAAAGAAAAGTCAGCAAAAATGGCGACAACATCCACTTGACCCCTATCGAATATCGCCTACTGACGGTATTGATCAAAAATGCCGAAAAAGTCATGACCCATCAACAGCTACTGACAGAAGTATGGGGCAAAGGTCACAATCACCAAGAGCATTATGTGCGCATCTTTATGTCGAATTTGCGGCAAAAGCTCGAAGACAACCCTTCTCGGCCCAATTATTTTTTAACCGAAATTGGCGTGGGTTATAAGCTGCATATTCCCAAACGTTAATATTGACTGCAATAGAAAGATTGTTGCGGCTACGTCTTCTAAGCACTTCGTTCAAGCGCGTTATCTTAACGAACGCTGACTCATGCGGCTTACACTGGCAATCAGCGTAATCATCACAACACCAACGACAATCAAAATACCCGACATCATGTGCGCGGCTTCATAGTTAAGCGCCTCGACTTGCTCGTATATAGCAATCGATACCACCTTGGTCTCCCCAGGAATACTACCGCCGATCATCAGCACCACCCCAAACTCACCAATAGTATGGGCAAAGCTAATCAAACCGCCCAGCACGATCCCAACGCGCGCTTGCGGTAACGCCACTCTCATAAAGCGCCTGACAATGCTTGGCTCTAACAAATGAGCCATCTCCATCACACTTTGCGGAATACGCGAGAACTGAGCATAAACAGGTTGGATATAAAAAGGCAAGGAATAGATAATGGAGCCAATAACCAGACCTTCAAAAGTAAAGATTAATGGGCTGATATTATGTTCAAGAAGCCATTGACCAATACCCATATTAGGACTGAGCAGCAGCAACAGATAAAATCCAATGACGGTTGGTGGCAATACGAGAGGCATGGCAATAATGCCCATGAGTAACACTTTAAAACGCGCCACCGCTGGTTTTCGACTGGGTTTGGCAAGCCAATACGCCACAGGAGTTGCAAACAGTAATAAACATAAGGTGGTCACACTAGCAAGCTTGATGCTGACCCAAAATGGACTAAGCATATCTGACATAAGCGACGGGTCTATCATACTGTCACTGCTCGTCTCATTGGTATAGGTGTTATCACGAGTAAGGGTTTGTTTTGGAAAATGAAGCGTGCCAGATGCATCAGCTACTCAGACAATAATCACAAGCAGCAAACGCAGTTCCTGGCTGTCTAGCCGTTATTACTGAGCCATTTAGAAGAGTCGTCTTCATAATACTCTTGCTTCCAAACAGGAATGTCTGCCTTAATGGTGTCCAATATCCAGCGGCAAGCATCAAATGCCGGATAACGATGCGCAGATACCACGCCAACCCATACAGCCACATCACCAATCTCTAAAGCACCGATACGGTGGATGGCAATAGCATGCGTAATCTCAAAACGTTTTTTGGCTTCTCGTATAATGGCGCGGCCTTGATTCAACGCCAAATCCTCATAACCGTAGTAAGTCAGACGCTCAACGCTCTCAGCATTATTGTGATTGCGCACGCGACCCTCAAAGCACACGAACGCACCGCAACTGTCGTCATCAAGTGTGTTTTTGAGTCGAGTCTCATCAATAGCCGTATCTAATAGCGCAAAACCATCGCGTTCGGCAATATTATAAACCTCATCAACACTGCGCTTAATGGTCATGGAATGGCTGTGGACATTATCTGTCATTTATTGTCTCTATTCTTTGTTTCTATAGTTGATTCATTTTAAAACGGATACAGTGCTGCTGGGATAAATTTTTCGCAGCCTCTGTCTTCAACGGCACAGCAAGCAAAAAAATTGTGTCAGTAGCACGTCGCTATGTATGTATAGATTCTATTTGGAACTGGCTATGTCTATTGTTGCGTTCAATATAAGACGTTCTGTTAAAAACTAACCACCAGCAACGGGCGTAATAAATACAATGCTATCACCATCGTGAATTGGATCCGTCCATTTTGCAAAGTAATCATTGATGGCAACGCGCAGTTCTGATTTTGGTCGACTAAACTGATGCTTTCGACAGAGCTGTTCGTACAACGCATCTAACGACATCGACTTATCTACGACCACCGCCTCTTCTGAGCAATTGGCTTCATCCGCTAGGCTCGCGAAATATAGAACATTGATCGTCATCGTTGCATTTGTATTGGTTGCCACAGCAGTATTACTCATAAACCCTTCCTTTTTAAAATCTATAGTAGATTCACTTTAAAAAGAATACAGCGATGCTGGTATGGCTGGTATGAAAGTTTCGATGCCTCTGAAGTGTGAAGCGCACAGCAAGCGAGGAAAATTTATACCAGCAGAGCACCATGCCCATCGCATCTCTTTTATATTAAATAGACTATATCCAGCTTGATACTCATCATACGTTTAATCAATCAAACGACCGTTTTTGCCTTTAAGCTTTGCAGCTCTAGGCATGCTTATAGTCTGACTTACCACCTGTTTTATTAATAAGGCGAACATTATCGATCACAATGTCGTGGGACAGCGCTTTGGTCATATCATAAATGGTCAAGCAAGCCACGCTGACTGCAGTCAATGCTTCCATCTCAACCCCTGTCTTATGGGTGACCTTTACCGTACCACTGACAATGATACTATCAAGCGCATCATCGTATTCAAAGCTCAAACCGATCTTGTCTAACGGTAGTGGATGACAAAGTGGAATCAAATCATGCGTACGCTTAGCGGCCATAATACCCGCAATATGCGCCGTTTGCGTAATACTGCCTTTTTTGGTCATGCCATCAGCCGCTTTGATTTGCTGATAAATCTCGCTCGGAAAGCGTACTTGTCCAGCTGCTACCGCCTCTCTTGTCGTTGCCGTCTTACCGCTGACATCGACCATCGTGATATCACCATTACCATCTAAATGCGATAAAGTCGATGGATTAGTAGCTTGAAGATTGTTTGTTTGGCTGTCCATATTCATTAATATTTCTCTTGATCAGTCTTTTATAAATCATTTAAAGCTGTACAGGCAAATGCAAATTCTGTTGGTGTATTAAAATTGGTCAAATGCTGCCATTGCTTCGAAAATTTTACAGAATGCGCCATTGGCTTAATAAACGCCATGACTCGACGCTCACCACTATCAATATAAGCCTTTAGATTCGGTTTGATACTTAATTGATAAATGCCTAACAATGGATACAAATGATGTTCGTCGGCTAAGCAAATAACCTTTTTATCAGCATCTTGGCCAATAAACGATTCAAGCTTTTGCCACAAGTCCATGGCTGGTATCAAACTATCACAGCTAATGACCAGTAGCCACGATAATGGTGATGATTGGCTATTTTTTAATGTACCTGAGTCGCTCATTTTTGTTAGCGCTTGCAGCGCTGATTCAATCGCCACCAATGCACCGCCCGTCTTACTGTGCTCATTACTTTGATTGGCTTTAATGTCACTAGGGTCATAATCAGCAATATGGATAACGGGCGACGGTAATTCATTGTCTATTAGCGTTGAGTCGATAGTAAAACCACGCGCGTTATCAGCAATCATAATCGGTACATTTAGCTTTAGCGCGTGGCGAACATGATAATCAAGTAACGGCTCACCAGTCGACAGCATAAGCTTTGCTTTAGGCGTCCCCATTCGTTTAGAGGCACCGCCCGCTAAAATAATCACACCTGCCAAACTATTTGAAGCGCTATCTAAAGGGTTTGCACATTCAGTCATGGTCATGGCTAGGGTTTTGCGCCATAAAATGTGGCACAAAGTTACACGGACGCGTGCGACTGTCGAACTGCTCTTTTAAAATATTTTCCCAGCCTGTGCGACAAGCACCGGATGAACCCGGCAGACAAAAGATTCCCGTGCCATTTGCCATACCAGCAACTGCCCGCGACTGCACGGTTGACATGCCAATCTCATCTTTTGAGATTAATCGGAACATCTCGCCAAAGCCATCAATGGATTTATCAAACAGCACTTTGACCGCTTCTGGCATACTGTCGCGAATAAAGAACCCCGTGCCACCCGTCGTGATAACCGCATGAACATTTGGATCTGCAATCCAGCCACTGATGACCGCTCTTATTTGATAGATATCATCGGTAATCAGCTGACGGTCTGCTAAATGATGACCCGCTTCTGTTAAGCTGTCTGCCAGATATTGTCCTGAGGTATCCTCCGCAAGTGTGCGACTATCAGATACTGTCAATACGGCAATATTCAATGGGGTAAATGGTGCAGCAGGCTTGCTCATAGAGTTTCCTTTATAGAGTACTTATTCAATAAAAATGTAGGTAGTTATTGGTTCAGGGCGCGGTTAATCGAGTTAGCCACCGATGATCGAGAGATTGTGCATAATGCCACTATCCGAATCATGTAAATGGTGATGTTCAGGTTTGATCGGCATAAAACTGTGTAGCGTGCTGACCAATCCTGTGACATCGTCTTGCTGGAGATAATGGCGAATGTCGTAATTGCCTTGATCGAATAAGCACAGATGCACTTTGCCCTGACTACTGACTCGCAAGCGGTTACAGGTCTCACAAAAATGCTCAGCATAAGGCGCAATCATACCGATACGGCCCACATAGTCCGGATGACTATATTCTACTGCTGGGCCATCAGAGCTGCCCCGATCATGCGCTTGCCAGCCATGCTCCAACAGATAATCGATAATCGTATCAGACTGAGCATGCTGGGCAAAAAACAAATCGCTATTATCGCTGGTCTGCATAAATTCAATAAAGCGATAAGTCACTGCTCTGTCTTTGACATAGTCAATCGCTTGCAGTAGATTTTCAAAAGCCGTTTCTGCCATCAAAATACTATTGATTTTAAGCTTGATATTCGTCTTTTCTAACAATCGATCCATATCTGTAAGCAATTGCGGCAAGGTATTAAAACCCGTCATTTTATGAAAGGTCGCGGCATCAAAACTGTCCATACTGATATTAAGCTGGTCCAATCCGGCAGCGTGCCAGCTTGCCAAATGCTTGCCAAGCTTGTAGCCATTACTGGTCATCGCGACCGTTTCAATGCCGTCCGTTTGCTTGATGGTTTCGATAATCTCGACAACATCGCGGCGAATGGATGGCTCACCGCCTGTAATTCTGACTTTTTTGGTGCCTACTTTTGCAAAACCGCGTATCAATGTGGCGATCTCAGGCACGCTTAGCTCGTCGTCAGGACGTTTGCCTTGATAGCCATTTGGCAGGCAATACTCACAGCGGAAATTACAAAAGTCAGTGATGGATAGGCGCAGATAAGTCAACCGACGGGAAAATCCGTCCGTTAAAAGTTGGTTGGGCTCGCTTGTCTGATCAGTAGGCGCAACCACAGAGAAGGTGTTATCGCCCTCGTCTGTCACTGATCCAGATGCTGGCGAATACCACTTGGCACTACCTATTTTAAAACTGTCATCACTCATATTTTATTGCCATTTGTATTGCTTGCTATCAGCAGTACTTTATTGTTCGTATTGAATTTATCATTTTAAGATTACTTTTCCATTTTTCTGTAGTCATCTTATAGTAAATTAGCAAACGATGAGTTAAGTGTACAACCATGGAAAAGGCTGGACAGTCACTTCCCTGTTTGCTGAGACATCGCCACTGTCTTTATCCAACACCACAAAACAGTTGGCGCGGCTAAGCTGTTTGATTCTATGCGACTGTTGGCCTGAGAAACACTCAACTTGATAGCTGCCTGCCGTGTTTTGTGACAAAAATCCGCGTTGAAAGTCTTTGCGACCGGCTGATTTTCTGACGTCATTACTCAGCGTGGCTTTGACGGTTAGCGGTATAGGCTGCTCTATCGCGCTTGCACCCGACATCTGCCACAGCGCTGGTATCACAAACTGTAAGGCACCAACGACGGTCGATAGCGGGTTGCCTGGTAGACCAAAATACAATACAGGCTTATCAATATTTTTGTTTAATTCCCCAAACACAAAGGGTTTGCCCGGTTTCATCGCTACTTTGTAATGATTAATTTGTCCCAAGTTTTCGATCACGGTGGTCAAAAAGTCATAATCACCCACCGAGACGCCTGCTGTCGAAATCAGTACGTCACAATCTTGCATGGCTTTATCAACGGCCGCCATTGTTTGCTCTAAATTATCAGGAATGATGCCGTAATCGCGCACACTGACAGGTAGATTTGCCAGTAAGCTTTTTAGAGTTGGTGTGTTCGAATTATATATTTGCGCAAGGCTTGTCAGCTCATCCCCGATGGTCACAAGCTCATCACCCGTCGCCAATACGCCAACTGTTAATGGCTGAAACACACGAACTTGGCTGATACCTAAGTTTGCAAGCAAGCTGATATCAGTGGGATTGAGGCGTTTACCTATCGGTAAAACCGCTTCCCCTGATTCAATTTCTTCACCTTGTTTGCGAATATTGCTATCAATCTGAGCCGTTTGTTTGAGGGTTATGGTATAAGGTTGTGACTTATCGATTGTGTCTCTGATTTCTGCAAAGTTAGTGTTTTCTTGCATGATGACCGTATCACAATCATCTGGCACCACAGCACCCGTAAAAATACGGACACCTTGTCCGGCTGTGAGATTACCAATATAAGCGCTGCCCGCCTGCGACTCTCCAATGATTTCGATCACACTGTCTGTTGCAAGGGCGCTGCCCTGAGCAATCGCATAACCATCCATCGCGGATACATTCTGTCTGGGCACATCAAAAGGTGAGGCCACCTCTTGCGCCAATATTTGATTACGACTTTCTAGTAGATCGCACGTGCTAATGGCTCTGTTTTTTAGGGGAAAGTCGTTATTATTATAACTATCTACGCGTTGCTTTATCGCAGATTGTAATTCTTCCATGGTAATCATAAAGGC
The DNA here is from genome assembly GCF_039680845.1 of Psychrobacter halotolerans. Classification (NCBI taxonomy): domain Bacteria; kingdom Pseudomonadati; phylum Pseudomonadota; class Gammaproteobacteria; order Moraxellales; family Moraxellaceae; genus Psychrobacter; species Psychrobacter halotolerans. The sequence continues at coordinate 176,140 of NZ_JBDKWD010000005.1, forward strand.
GTACTCTTATCGTTGTTCTAATGATGCGTTTGTCAAAATCCATTATCTAGAGTGTATCATTCACTGCCGCAATATTCTTATACTCGTCCTTTATTTTAACACTTGACACACCCCAGCTTATTTTTGACAGGAATGATCATCGGTATCAGCGACTCTTTATTATTCAATTCAGCGCCTTTTTATTATTCAACTCAGCGCCTCTTGATAACTCAACACTTAGTTTTTAGGATTTTGTTCTTAGTATCTTTGTTCTTAGTATCTTTGTTATTAGGATCTTTGTTCTTAGGATCTTAGCAAAACCGTTAAGTTTTTAAAAAGCTGTCAAAGAATAACGCAAAAAAGCACCCAAACAAGGTGCTTTTTTGTTGTTTTGAGGTTTTAACGCTTAGCATAAAACACTAGCGTTTAAAGCCATTCGCTTAAAGACATTCAATGAGAAAACATAAGATTAAAAAGCGTATGTCCAAAAAGAAACCTCAACACGCTTTTTCACCATGACGCTAGCGATGAGGCGCTACGCTGGGTGATAAATCCGTCTGGCGTTTGACCATTATCTGCTTGCCAACGTTGAAATGCTTTACGGGTATTGGTACCTACAATACCATCGGCCCCTTTGGTGTCATAACCTGCACTGGTCAGACGCTGCTGCAAATTGCGTACTTGAGCGGTTGATAATGGACGCTCATAGCGTGGCCATGACGTTTGTAGGCCACCTTGTCCAGCCAGTGCCTTACCAAGCAAACTCACGCCCAGCGCGTAACTCGACGAATTATTATAGACTTTGATAACGTCAAAGTTTGGACTTAATAACAGCACTGGGCCATCTTTACCAGCAGGAAGCCACAACTCCATTTGGGTATTGGCGTCTAAATAGACATCAGCAATTGTATCTACGCCCATTGCCGCCCATCTGGCCGCTGGTTGCTTAGTACCCACGGTAGAGTAATCAAACGAGGCCGGAACCGTCACTTCATAAAAAGGTGCTAGTCCGCGCACCCATCCTGAGTTACTCAAATAGTTGGCAGTAGAGGCCAAAGCATCAGACGTCGCCCAAGGGTTGCGATGACCATCGCCATCACCGTCTACGCCTTGTTCAAGCCAAGTGGCAGGAATAAACTGAGTCTGTCCCATGCCGCCTGCCCACGAGCCATCAAGCTGTGACCAAGACACATCACCGCGTTGCAATAAGGTTGCTAGTGACAATAATTGGGTTTCGGCAAACTCTTGACGACGACCATCATAGGCAAGGCTGGCAAGTGAGCTTGGTATGCTGCTATTGCCAATAACCGCGCCATAGGACGACTCCATACCCCATATCGCCGCGACGATTTCTGCATTGACGCCGTACTGAGATTCTAACTGCGATAAGAATGAACGCTGCTCAGCAAACTTACGCTTACCCGTGCTTACTCGGCCGTCTGATACGGCAGAGTCTACATATTCCCATGGCATTTTAGAAAACTCTGGCTGCCCTGAATCCAAAGAGATCACTTGCTGATTTAGATAAGCAGTATCGAGTAAACGACGAACCGTTTGAGCATCATAACCTGATGAAATCGCCCGCATAGAAAAATCTGACTTCCAATCAGAAAAACTGCTGTAGCTTGGTTTTGCCACTGGTTGCGGCTTAACAACGACTGGACGCGGCGTGGGCTTCACTTGAATGGTTTGAGTCTGTGTAATCTCAACATTGCCTTGGCGAACCGGCTTACTGTTTTTTTGCATCGCCTGTTGACTCGTACACCCGACCATCACTAAGGCAGGAAATAGAGCGATATAGTGTTTTTTTACAATCATAAAATTCTCAGGTGTGAATAAGTAAATTGACTCAAATAAAGACGCGTCATCGAAAGGTAGAAACAAATCCTTTGATAACGCTCCTTAATCAACCAAGCCATTAAAAAAATCAGCATCAACGCCCTAACACTGCACGTGGGTCAATAGGATTACCATTTAAGCGCACTTGAAACTCTAAACCCACTTGATTGGTTTGGCCACTGTTGCCCATATTGGCAATACGCTGACCGCGCTGCACAGCATCACCTTCTTTGACCAGCAGTTGGCTGTTGTGAGCATACGCCGTAATATAATTGTCACTGTGACGAATCATAATAAGGTTGCCGTATTCTGGCAGACCATTGCCTGAGTAAAGCACGGTGCCAGATTGACTGGCAAGCACGGGATCACCGACGTTACCTGCAAACCACATGCCCATCGTGCCAGCGTTGGCATCAAAATTGCGCGTTACTTGGTTGCGACTCGGATAGTCATAGCCTGAAGTAGCATTGGCAGTCGCTTCGTATACAGGACTTGGTGAGTTATTAATCGGCGCGCTTGTCACAGGCGGTGTATAAGTAGGCTGCGGGCGTGTTGGCGCGGATGTATTGTAGCTGTTGTTATTGTAGTTATTATTGGCTCGCGGTGCAGGCGTCCCTTCCCACAATCTAAGCCACTGACCACTATAAATCGTGTACTTGCTATCCAAACCGTTCATCGCCCCAATTTGACGATAGTTGAGACGGTAACGCTCAGCGATTTGACTGACCGTATCACCGCGCTGTACGCGATGATAGTTAGGAACGCCTTGTGCGTTGGTGATGATCTTAGGTCCCGCTTGGTTGGTTGCTTGGTAGGTGGGCTTTGTGGCACAGCCCGCCATTGTCAACATTGCTGCTGTCATAGTGCCAACCAATGCCACTGTTACAAAGCGCGATCCCGCAATAAGCTTATTCATACAAGATTTCCTATTCTTTATATTACTCACAAACGCCTTGTGTTACTCACAAGCATTTTGCTAACTGTTATACCGTTTCGTAGTGTATAAGTACAATGTGCATAAGTACAATTTTAAGGTAAGTGCCATTTTAAAATAACCACCATCACACCTGAGATGGTGATAGCGACTTTTTGTCATTTTTTCCGATATATAATCTGACGACTTTTACTGGCGTCCAGCTATAAAGCCAGCTCGGACAAAGCATTTAAAGCAGCGGTGGGCGTATGATGCAATCGGACAGGCGACAGACTAATGTAACCCGCTGCCACTGCTTGGTCATCTGTCTGCAACGACTCACTTTGCTTATCCATGGGCATCTCACACGGTTGTTTACGCAAAGACAACCAGTAGGCTTCTCGCCCGCGCGGGTCAACCACTTGATGCACAGGACGTACCATTTGCTTATGTCCCAAAGACGTGATTTTGCGACCTTTTATATCATCAGCACTGTGCACATCGGGAATATTAACGTTTAATACGTGATAGGGCAAATTTTTGCATATATCCAATATCGGTGTTTCTATCAATAACTTAATGATTTCGTTGGCAGCCAGTTGATACTGACTGACTTGTTCTTGGGCACTGCTTTTGGTTCCGCCTCCCACCAGTGACGTCGCAATCGCCGGTATGCCCAAAAGCTGCGCTGTTAATGCGGCGCCAAAAGTCCCTGAAAACAATACATCTTGCCCAAGATTGGCGCCTGAATTAATGCCCGTAATTACGCAGTCGAATTGCGTATCAGGATATAGCTCATGTAACGCTAAATACACGCAGTCGGCAGGCGACCCATTAACGGCAATAAAACCTGAATCCAATTGTTGTGTATATAACGGCGTTGAAATACTCAAGGCACTACCACAGCCACTGTGTTCCGTCATTGGCACAACTACCACGACCTCGGCAATGGCAGACAACGCTTGATATAACGCCAACAATCCTGGCGCATACATCCCATCGTCATTACTAATCAAAAATCTCATTTTTACTCAATATATTTATGAATGTAGGCGTGCTTGACCGTCTGTCTACTTATGACCCTTTTTATTATAGAGTTGTTATAATCTGCCGATCAACAATAGCGTTAATGTTTGAGCGGCAACGTTTAAGTACCAATATCTAAGCGCCAACGTATAAGTGCCCATGTTTAAAATGTCCAATTGGTTGTCATTTTAGTTGACTCAATGTCAGTCAAGTCAACCAAATACTCAAACGTATTCTAATCTAATGATGCTAAAAAACTTTATTTGCTAGACTGATATCACTATTGCATGCAATTGACCCTCAATAGTATACAGATACAAGTTCAATCTGCCGTTAAAATTGTCTTAGTTTTTTGGCACCGTAAAAATCTAGCCAACTTCTTGATACTGCTAAATAAAAGTGATTTATCAGGTTACAATAGATAATAATACACAACAATATAAACTTATATTTTTATGCTGATGTAACTTATGCGCCTATGCTACTGGCATGTTGCTAAAATAGGACTTTGGCTCACAAGATATCTACACATAAATCAATATTTTATGTGACTTTTCTTTTCTTACCTATTAACATATGACCATCAAATAAAGATAAGTGAGTGTAATACTGAATGAAAAATCAATCGATATTATCTGTAGCTTCTGTGATAGCAAAGACCGCCTCAAAAATTGGTTTTGCAGGACTGATAACATCTGTTGCCATGTTTTCTCAAGCATCTCTTGCCGCAACCAACAATGCGACAACCATACCGTTAGATATGTCTGGTATCAATGTCACCAAACATGAAATTGCGGTTATGCAGGTGCTATCAGAGATATGTCCACCGATGCTTAATGGCAAACAAAAACAACGCTTTTATAAATCTTATACCGTACAGCTTCACGAGTTGATGCCGTCTTTAGAAGATCCAAAAGCTGCCATTCAATACTTATCAACTCAGCAAGACTATCGCCAAATCCTACAAGGCATCCGCAGTTGGACAATGGGATTCTCAAAGCAAGAGAACAAAGCTTTATGTGAAGATTTGGCCAATGCCGAGTACCAGTAGACTAAGTACCAGTAAATTAAGTATTAGTAAAATAAGCAGCCATATTTAAGCAAAGGTTAAGCAAATCAGCGTTATCAGTTCAGCGCTGCCAGTTTTGGGTGCGTAGCGATCGTATTGATGTTAATGATTAGGTGAGAAAATCAAGGCAATACAATCCAAAAGCTTGTTGTCATTCCATCAAGACCACTGGGGAATGCAACAGGCTTTTTTGTGGCAATCAGGTTTATCTGACAGACCCTATGACATATGCTCAAGCGATAAAACAACAATAGCGTAAAGGCGCAATGATTATTAATTTTTGTTTTTAATCTGCGCCTTTTTTTGCATTTATCGATTCCCCATTGGTTGGCATTTTGCTAAGATAAGGCGTTAATTTTAAGTCTGTCGCTCAGTTACCCCTGCTTGTATTGAGACGTTACTTTTTGACCTCATTTTTAACATCGGTTAGCGAAAAAATCGATGAGAGTAAGTACTGGGCACAAGCGATAGATACATTTGGTTTCATGATGCGGTGTAATGATATATGACAGTAAAGCGTGTAAAAAACCAGCTTATGCAGCTGGTAGTTGGTGTAAGTATCTCGATGAGTGCAGTAATGGCGAGCGCAGCCATTCAACCGCCTGAGATGGATAATACTGCTTATGTATTAATGGATTATAATACTGGCGAGATCTTGGCACAAAAAAATGCCAATACCTCTCTTCCACCAGCATCTCTGACTAAAATGATGACCAGCTACATCATTGAGCAACGCTTAAAATCAGGGGACCTGAAAGAAGACGAACAAGTATTGATGAGCCAAAACGCTTGGTGTCGTGGTAGTAGCAGTCAGTCCTGTATGTATGTACCAGTCAATAAAACAGCCAGTGTCATCGACATGCTTCGCGGTATTATCATTCAATCAGGTAATGATGCCTCAAAAGCAATGGCAGAGCATATCGCAGGTAGTGAAGACTCGTTTGCCATCTTGATGAATGAGCAAGCCGAAAAAATTGGTATGACCAATACCCATTTCGTCAACGCCACTGGTATGCCTGATGAAGGGCATGAAGCCTCTGCTATAGATTTAGCCAAACTGGCACGTGCTATTATTAAAAATAGCGGTGATTATTATGGTATTTACTCAGAAAAAGAGTTTAGCTATAACGGTATTACTCAAGGAAACCGTAATGCACTACTTGCCACTGATTCCACAGTTGACGGCTTAAAGACAGGTCACACTGACGCGGCTGGCTACTGCTTGGTTGCTTCAAGCAACCGTGATGGCATGCGTTTAATTTCTGTGATTATGGGCACTGACAGCCAACAAGCGCGCGCCGACCAATCACGCGAGCTACTTAACTGGGGCTTTGGTCACTTTACCACTGTCACCAAAGCACCTGCTGGGCAGTTCGTCAGCAAGGTTCCGGTATGGTTTGGGGAAGCGGATGAAATAGAGCTGGCAACGGGTGATAACCTACAAATCTTGACTTCCAAAACTCAGAAGAACAAAATCACCACGGTGGTCGACATTCCTGAGAGCTTAGAAGCACCCATCAAAAAAGGTCAAGAAGTCGGTAAAATGATGGCCGTTATTGATGGTAAAGCCGTAGCGTCTGTCCCGATTGTAGCAACCAGCGATATCGAAGAGTCAGGCTTTATGAGCCGTACGTGGCAGCACATTGTACGCTGGGTACAAAACCTGCTTTAACACAGCATTTTTCGTTTAATAAAAAAGACGCCCCTTATTAAGGCGTCTTTTTTTATGTCTGTACTTAATGACAGATATAGTTAATCTTACATAAAAGAGATACAACGGGATTAAATGGTGTTTGTCTCAGCCTCTGGAGACGCCGTTACAGCAAGCAAGAAAAATATCATTTCAGTTAATTGAGCGACTTTATAGTCAGGTATCTTTTTTATTTAGCTTTAGCTATAAGTATCGGCTACATATCTACTGGTTTGAGCTAGTAGATTAACGATCTTTTTAAAAAGGCATCATACCCATACCAACCAGCGTTTGATTAGCTCAATCAATGCTTTGTCCTTGTAGGTTGCACTATGGCAATAATCGACGCCAGCGGCTTTTAAAAAGTGCTCAAAACCTTCTAAATGTCGCGCTTGATGCTGTGGGTACCAATATATCACCAAAGCTCGATGCTCACTTTCAGATTGACGGATACGTTTGGTTAAGAATTCAGCGGTGCTTGGGGCGATATCTTCTGCAAACATAACCATATCTACTTTCTTTAGGCTCACGTCTTCTAGCACCAGTTGTTCATGCTGACGATAGATGACATGAGCGCCTAGACGTTCCAACTCGTCGGCTAAAGATCCGGTTTCATGATAGTAATAGTAGATGATCGTCAATTTGTCCAAAGAGTGCAGCTGGCGAGATTGGCGCTGGCTCGGCATCGCTACTGTCAATGTAAATTCCGTACCTAAGCCTAGTGTACTCTCAACCTCTATCGTAGCGCCCATAAGCTGCGCCATTTGCTTGACCACTGGTAAGCCAATGCCTGACCCCTCGTATTGACGGGTTTTCGATGAATCCACTTGAAAAAATGGATTAAAAATATCTTCGATATAGTTATTATCGATACCAATACCTGTATCTTTGACGCTGATTTGCCACCGATTACTTTTAGAAAAATGGGTCAGCTGCGAGGTGATGGTCACCTGCCCTGCTGGCGTAAATTTAATGGCATTGCTCAGCAGTATCGACAATATCTGTTGTATTTTTTCTGCGTCCCCTTCGAGATTATAATCTATATGATGAATGCGGCTGATTAACGTAAGCCCTCTTTTTTGCGCGATTGGCTCAAATTTTGCTAATAGATCCGCCATCAACTGTAAGGGGTTAAATTCGATTGATGCAACCGTCATCTGCCCTTTTTGTATTTGATTCAACTGAATGATGTGATCCAGCGATGACACCAATTTATCGCTGCCTTTACTGATAATTTGCACAGCGTCTTTTTGCTCTATATTCAAAGCATCATAATCTAACAGCTGCAAGCCGCCCACGATTGCATTGAGTGAGGTTTTCAATTCATGAGTAATCATGCTTTGGAAGTTATGTAGCTGCACATCGAGCGATATGTCTTTTTTATACAGCTGCTGCTCAAAGTCGGCAATCGCTTCATACTCTTGCTTGATTTTTTGTAGACGGTTAAACAAAGTGATAAAGGTTTGTTTGATCTGCATCAGCTCTTGAAACTCAAATCGCTGTGAGATGACAGGCAACTGCTTAAGGTCTGGATTTTTTATAATGACGTCACAAGCATCCGCCAACGATTCTATGTCTTTTACTGGCCAATGAAGCTTACGTAAAAGATATAGCACCCCCAGTATCGCTATCACAGTGGTAATCAGCCATAGTAATAAGGTGCTTTGAAACCAATATAAACGCAGCCTCTTTAGATCCAAGGTGATATTGATGTAGCCTACCAAAGCGTTATTGTCGGCTACCTCATTAGCCTCAGACGGCTGATTCACCGTGTTTGCTAAATACGTGGCTGGTTGCTGATTGGTATTTGATGGTTTAATGTTACGATTGCCATCGATATAGTTGCGATTGCTATCGATGTAATTGCTAATGACGGGATAATTAAAACTGACGGTATCGGCAAATAAGACATTTTTCCAATCGCGTTTCGCTTGATTGCTGTCTTCGATCGGCTGGGGTGTGGAATAAAATAAAATGCTTTGAATGCTCGGCTCACTTTCTAACAAAAACCTGACTTGCTCAGCCACAATGTCTGCCCCATCAGCCGTCGAGGCACTGGTCGTCAGTAGTGCTGCCATTTGCTGGATATGATGACGTTTTTCTTTGTAGTGATGCAATAGACCACAAACGAAAGACAATAAAAAGCCTGCTAACAATGCCAAGATGATGGCTTGTATGACAGAACGCCAGATAAGGGTAGAGATGGTTTGTGATGAAGGGTTGTTCATATCACTCAACTGAGCCAAGACAACGTTTATCTATACTACAGGTATTTTTGCGGTGTGATAAGTGAAACATTCAGGTATTTGCGTGCCGTTCTTGAGTACATCATCGTTAAAACAGGCATTGTATTAGAATACCACTTCTTTAAGCCAAACTTACTTTACCGCGTCCAATCACGCGATAAAGTAAATAAAGTAGCAAGCAGCTTAGGCCACGTCCTCAATCCGATCGATAGTCATCTAAAGGTACGAAAAATGAAGACGCGCCCTAATAATTAACGAGATTTTTTGTCTTTTGTGGTGAATTTCTTTGCCCGATTGCGTTCACGTTGACGCAACTGCTGCGTTTTCGCTTTGGTTGGCGTGTCGCTCTTATTGGCATAAGGATTGTCATTTTGTTTGAATATGACATTAAGCGGCGTGCCTTCAAGTTTGAATACTTGACGGAACTGGTTTTCAAGATAGCGCTGATAGCTCTTAGGCAAGGCACTGGTCTGATTACCATGAATAACGATGACTGGTGGATTGTGACCACCGATATGAGCATAACGCATTTTAATACGGCGACCAGCAACGGTTGGCGGCGGATTCGCGGTAACAGCATCTTGTAAAATCTGAGTTAACCGATTGGTTGATACTTCAAACATTGAGGATTTATAAGCGCGCAAAATAGACGGATATAAGTTACCAACGCCTGTACCATGTAATGCTGATATCAAATGCACTTTTACATAAGGTATAAAGTTAAAACGGCGATCCATCTCAATTTTAATATAGTCTCTTTGATCGGGCGTTAGACCATCCCACTTGTTAATTGCCACCACTAACGCGCGACCAGCATCAAGCGCATAACCAATCATATGCAAATCTTGATCGACGATACCTTCATGAGCATCAATAACGATCACAGTTACATTAGAGTCTTCAATCGCTTGCAAGGTTTTGATGACAGAGAATTTTTCTACTTTTTCATCGATTTTACCGCGGCGGCGGACACCAGCCGTATCGATCAAGACGTAGTCTTTACCATCGCGCTGATAAGGGATATAGATACTGTCACGCGTGGTGCCAGGCATATCAAAAACCACAACGCGGTCTTCGCCCAAGAGACGATTGACCAGTGTCGATTTTCCGACGTTGGGACGACCAATAATGGCAAGCTTTAGGCCGTTTGGTTCTACGATGTTGTCTTGCTCAGGCATATCAGCCGTCAACACTTCGAGTAAGTTTCCGACACCGCGACCATGGCTGGCAGCCATTGGATACGGTTCACCCAAACCTAACGCATAGAACTCAGCAGGGGCAGCATCGTGAACCCCATCGACTTTATTCGCGACCACATAGACAGGCTTACCAAGGGTGTGCAAAAACTTACCAATTTCGGCATCTGCCCCAATCATTCCGGCACGAGCGTCAACAACGAAAACAATGATGTCTGCTTCATGAATCGCGGTATGCGACTGCTCAGACATATAATCATCAATATTACCGCTGCCATCATCTGCCTCGCCAATACCACCCGTGTCTACTACAATGAAGGATTTATTTTCATAGGTAGCATCGCCATATTGACGGTCACGAGTCAGTCCTGACAAATCAGCAACCAATGCCTGCCGACTTTTTGTAAACTGATTAAATAAGGTGGATTTACCGACGTTTGGGCGACCAATTAAGGCGACCACAGGCTTGATACTCATGGGTTACTCTCAGTGAAAGGCATAATGACGAACTGTACCATTTATTCTTTTAAAACCGTAATAAATATACTGTACTAATCCGCAAATTAAAATGGATGATAAAACGTTAGCAAAAACAAAGGTTGGTTCTATTGTAATTGGCAAAAGGGGTATGGTCTGACTACATTATATACAAACCGTATCGCCAGTCCAAAATAAAAGAGATCTCATTGTCATAGCAACTTCTTATGTCAGCTATAAGCAGCTCTTACTGACTCTTTTACGGACTTATAATCTGCAAAAATTCAACTAATATATATGAACAATGCTATGGCGTGTCGGTCGCATAGAGTACGCGAAAGCTTGGGTTTAAACAAGCCATTTACACAACGCATGAAACGCTGACTAAGCAGCGTTTATGTCTATATTTCATAAAATCACAGTCAATCGGTTGGCTCAGCGCTACTACTAGAACCTAATATCAAAACCTACAAGATAACTTAGCGCTGACAAACATCCGTTAACGTGCCAATTGCCAAACAGCAACCTGACCTGACGTACTTTGCGTCATCAAACGGCTACCTTGCACTTGTAAGCTACTCAGCGCGCCTTTGGTCTCTACACGGCTGACGATTTTTCCAGTGGCAGGATCAAATAAATGTACCACCCCGTCCAAATCTCCAACGGCGATATAGTTACCAATCATCACAGGGTTGGTTAAATGGCGATAGGCCAGCTCTTCACTTTCCCATAGCGTCTCACCAGTGCTTCTATCATAAGCAACCACTTTACCATCCAAGCCAGTAGCAATGACTTGTTGGTTGTTAACCGCCAATGATTTTAGACTGGCAAGCTCATTGACGAACATGACTTGACGCGACGCCAAATCAATCCCTAGCAACTGGCCACTGTAACTGATAGCAAACAGCTGGTTTTTATCGACGATAGGCTGACCATCGACATCGCTCATACGCTCAACTTCGCTACTACCTGTACCGACTCCCACACGTCTTGACCACTGCGGCAAACCACTGTCGGTAGTCACGGCATGTAAACGTCCATCGGCAGTCGCTAATAGTGCGGTTTTGCTGTCTAATAAGGTAGGCGCTGCACTACCACGGACGCTGATAGCAGGGACTTGGGTAGCAAACTGCCATACTGATTGACCCGTTTGTAGAGACAATCCGTGTAAAAAACCATCGTTTGCTGATAGGATCACACGGTTATTGGTAATAAGCGCTGGTGTCAGAACCGTGCCTGACAACTGCTGCTGCCAACGTTTCGCGCCCGTGGCACTATCAAATGCCATCACTTGTCCGCTGCGAGTGCTGACAATGGCGGTTTGGCTCAGCGCATCTAAAGCCACGCCGCCTGTAATTTGATCACCTACTTCAACCGACCACACACGCTCGCCTGCACTATTAAAACCTGTCAAATCGCCACCTCGTGAGGCGGTTACGATCTGCCCGTTAGCGTAGCCAACTTGCAAATCTAGCGGATCTCTTTTACTGGCTTTTTTACTGCCGACGTCCGTGCTAAACACAGGTTGTAGCACACTAATAGGCTGAGCAATTTGTACAAGCTTGACAGGTTCATTGACAACGGGTTTGATACCGCGATTACACCCAACCACCGCAGTGCTCATTACTGCTAGTACTGCCACATGCATAACCGTCGTTTTAAGGGTCTTAGCGTTTAACATTTTGCTCGCGCGAATAGATTGAGTCATTACAAGTTCTCACTACAAATAAATTATTGATGATTAGGTAAAACGCCAAAGCTATTATTAGTCAATAGCGCTCATTACTATACAATTACGGTGCAACCTCAGCAGAGGCATTTTCTGTAGCGTCTTCTAATGGCTGTACAGGTGCGGTTGGCTCTTGGATAAGGCCAGCTTGCTCGTCAATACGTTCAGGGACGATACCCAAACTCTCCATTTTTAATGCCAATACTGCGCGTGTTTCTTGACGACCACGTAATAGCTCCCAAGCATTGTTGTATGACTTAATCGCTGAGTCTTTATTGCCTTGAGCCAAATAAATATCACCGAGCAGTTCTTGCTGGCTAGGTTCAAACGAGCTTGGCATATCTTTACTGGCTTCTGTCAATGCCGCATCTGCATCACCTGCTGCCAATAGCGCAGTGGCATAGCGCAAACGAGTGATCGCCTGTAAACCTGCATCGCCCAAATCGATGGCCAATGCTTTTTTGAGTGTCTCGCTGGCTTCAGTCAGCTCATCGCTATCCACTTGTTGGCGTGCTTTAATCATAAGTGCCTGCCACGCGTAGACTGAATCACCGTGCTCATTGACAAGTGCGTCAATGTCTTTATTAAGCTCTGTACGGCTTTGGGTCAATGATTCTTGCGCTTCTGCCTCTAAATCTGGATTTTGCGCAGCCAAGCTGACCTCTTCATTTAATCGTTGAATATCGGCATAATGATCCGCCGCCACCGTATCTACTCGCGCATGGTTATTCTGCCAATAAGTCCAGCCAAAATAGGCGGCCAGTGCCAATAAAATTGCAGTGACAATATAACTGCCATATTGCTTTAACGCTTGCATTGAATTGTCTGCATTTGGCGAATTTGGTGTCAGAGCCATACGTGTTTACCTGATAAAATTGTTATTAAGTTGTCGTCAACAAGATCCAAACCAATGAAGTATTGGTAGATACGACTGTTCATATAGTAAATTGAGCGTTTAGTTGCGAGAAAAATTGTCTTTATTTAAAAGCCAATCTTGGGCAACGGTCTGTTGTTCGCCCGTCCGCATGTCTTTAATACTGATGGTATTATCATCCAATTCTTGCTGCGCGATAATAACAGTCAATGCAGCACCCGACTTATCTGCTTTTTTCATTTGCGCTTTTAAACTCGTCGCACTCGCCATTTTGACTCGTACATCGGGACGACTATAACGCAGGTTTTGCGCATAACCAACCCCAGCACCATACACTTCTGGGTGAGCAACTACAAACACATCACAAACTGGAACGTCAGCAATCGGTGCGACTGCCTCCATTAGTAACAATAAACGCTCAAGCCCCATCCCAAATCCAACCGCAGGCTCAGATTTTACGGGCTTATCATTGTCCGTCCCGATAGACTTCAATTGTCCAACCAATCCATCGTAACGACCGCCTGCACAAACGGTAGCTTGGCTACCAAGTTTGTCAGTAACCCACTCAAAAACCGTTTTATTGTAGTAATCAAGTCCGCGTACCAAATGCGGATTGATTTCAAAATCGATGCCAAGAGCGGTCAAATAGGTTTGCACTTTTTCAAAATGTGCCAAACTTTCTGTACCCAAAAATTCTGCCAGCTTTGGTGCATCTGCCAAGATCGCCTGCGTAGTCGCCTCTTTACTGTCCAAAATACGAAGGGGATTGGTCGTAAGGCGGCGTTTGCTATCCTCATCGAGCTGATCTTTTTTATCAGTTAAATAGGCAACCAGCGCCTCGCGATAGGCGTAACGCTCATCAAGCTCACCCAAACTGTTCAATTGCAGGCTTACCTCATTGGTTAAACCCAGCTCTTGCCACATCAGATGCGTCATAGCGATAAGCTCAGCATCGGCGTCTGGTAACGCACTGCCAAAGCTCTCGACACCCAGTTGATGGAACTGACGATAACGTCCCTTTTGCGGACGCTCATAACGGAACATTGGGCCAATGTACCACAGCTTAGGTGTATCGCCGCGCAACAAGTTGTGCTCAATTACTGCACGTACCGCACCTGCCGTGCCTTCTGGGCGCAACGCCAATGGCGTTGGTGGATCAGATTTATCCGTAAAGCTATACATCTCTTTTTCGACGATGTCGGTGGCACCGCCAATGGCTCTCGTAAATAACTCAGTTTGCTCAACAATCGGCAACCGAATATGTTCATAGCCGTATCGACCCATCACGTCTGCCAATATCGCCTCTAAATGCTGCCACTTTGCAGCCTGTTCTGGCAAAATATCATTAAACCCTTTAATTGCTTTAATCATGGTACGGTCGTATCCTTAAAATTTCTAACAAACTTGCTATTATTGTTGTATGCGCTCGTAATATTACTTATTTTATAAGTCGCTTATTTAACTCGAATAATCTCATTCTCGCGTTTTTTGGCCAAATCTGCGGCGTGAGCGCGCACCATGCTTTCTATCTCGTCAACCAAATTATTGGTATCGATTAAATGGCTCTTTTCACCCATACGGTATACCAGTGACTTTGGCGCAGCTCCAACGATACCGATGTCTGACTCTTTCGCCTCCCCTGGCCCATTAACCTTGCAGCCAATGACCGACAGATTCAATGGTTCACGAATGTCTTCTAAACGCGACTCTAGCGCTGTCATGACTTTGATCACATCAAACTCTTGACGTGAGCAGCTTGGACAAGCGATAAAGTTGACACCATTGGAGCGAATATTCAGCGACTTTAAAATATCAAAGCCAATTTTGATCTCTTCTTCAGGCTCTGCCGCAAGCGAGATCCGAATGGTATCGCCAATACCGTCCAATAATAAACCACCAAGCGCGATAGCTGATTTTACCGCGCCCGTACGATAGACGCCGGCTTCTGTGACACCCAAATGCAGCGGATTGTCGATTTCTGCGGAGATCAGACGATACGCATCCATGGTCAAAAACACATTACTGGCTTTGACAGACACTTTATATTGATCAAAATTTAAGCGCTCAAGTATATCAATATGACGCATGGCTGATTCAAGCATCGCCTCGCCTGTTGGCTCTGTATACTTACGCTGAATGTCTTTTTCGAGCGAGCCTGCATTAACGCCGATACGAATAGGGATATTATAATGTTTAGCGCACGCAACGACCTCGCGTACTTTGGCATCGCTACCGATGTTACCGGGATTAATGCGCAGACAATCAGCGCCCGCCTCAGCAACCGCTAAGGCAATCTTATGATCGAAATGGACATCCGCTATCAATGGCACGCTGACCCGTTTGCGAATTTCACCAAAGGCTTTGACTGTGTCCATGGTTGGGGTCGATACGCGCATTAAATCCGCGCCTGCCTCGACGCAGCGCTCAATTTGCGCGACCGTCGCTGCCACATCACAAGTATCCGTATTGGTCATGCTTTGTACGCTGATCGGTGCATCACCACCAATCGCGACATCACCGACATATATTTTTTTGGTAAGACGACGGTTAATAGGCGCTGACGTTGACATAGACAAACCCTTCAATTGGAGCGAGAAAAACGGAAAAAAAACACACGCATGGTCGCTTTTAACAGCGGTTAATTGCAGCTTTAAAATTAAGGTGCTAACTCAAAACTGGCTTGGTTATCCGTTGTATAAGTATCCAAAGCAACCGCTTCTTGGTTGAGCATTAAGCTGATATTATTAACATTATCAATTTGCACATTAAACGGTGGTACACCTGCCAATGTATAATTACCAGATGTCTGCTCGCCATTCATCAGACTACTACCAGACGCATCGGTAATATTAACGGTCGCAGTATCAGTCAATCTGACTGCTAGATTGGCTTCACTTATATCAGTACCGCCTAAATTAAGCGCTGAACCTGAAGAACCAATATCAGTGGCATCGATCGAGGCACCTTGCGCTTGCTCTGAGACAGACATATCTTCTGTGGTAGTGACTGGTTCTTCATTGTGCTCTTTGCTTGCATGACTGACCATACGGAACAAAAATACGGCCAATATAATGACACCAATAACGGCTATAATCAGTAACGGATTAAAACGAATGCGACTGTGCGTATCGCGTTGCAACGTGCCCATTGGACGCAGCGGCGTATCTGTATTATTAGACGCTTGAACTTTGAGCTCATTGGGGTAAGCGGCATCAAAACTGCTCGCTATTTTTATGGGATCTAACCCCAAGTATTTGGCATAATTAATGGCAAAACCACGGGCAAACGCTGGTTGCGGCAACTCAGAAAAGTTTTCATCTTCTAGCGCTTGTAGATGACGCTTTAAGATAAATAGCTCAGCGGCCGCCTCGTCTAAACTGACTTGCTTCTTTTTACGGGCTTGCTGCAACATAGCACCAAATGATCCCTGAGCGTTAGATTGAGTGTTGGGTGATGGGGTGGTCATTTCCATGGTGCCTCTGGATTATTAAGCCAAGTCTTAAGTTGTTTTGCTTCATCGCTTAATGGATAAGCGGATAAAAGCTGCTGTGCCAATTGCTGGCGTGTGGTTATATTATTCTGTACAGCAGCAAGTTTGATGCCTTGTAATAGCAAGCGCGGGCTAATACCTTGTCCTTGCACCAGTACCAATGTTTCATCATACAGCCTTTGAGCCTGCGGTACACGCTGTTGCTCAAGCAATAAATCTACCAATTCGATATGGGCAATAATACTATTACGGTTACCATCAAGCGCCCGTAAAAAGGCTTTAGCCGCGGCATCGCGCTCACCTAGCTGTATATACGTCCGTCCCAAGTTCTCTAAAGCGCCAATACGGCCATCATAACCCAATGCAGCGCCTGCAATCTCAAACTGCTCAGCGGCCTCGCGATAGCGCTTCATTTGTGATAAATAAACGCCATAGTTATTGTTTGCTTGCTCAAAATCTTTATCGAGCGTGATGGCCTTTTTAAAATACTGGTCGGCTTTTTGAAGATTGATACGGCTGCCCTCTTGCTGCAGCAAAACGCCCATCATATCATAGGCTGGCGCGTAACGGCTATCCGCAGCAAAGGCTTTTTCGAGTTGTTGCTGGGCGGTATCAAGCTCATTTTTTCGAATATATTGTGCCGCAAGTGAAGTACGCACGCGCGCGATTTCTTGTTTATCTAAGTTGCGAGTGTCATTGGGACGTGTGGACGTTTGATAAGGGTTGCTATCTGCAAACTCACTGACAGGCGCGCTTTGACAACCGACTAAGAGCAATCCTGCTAGCATTGTTGCCAATGCCATATACTTTGGCATCGTCGCCTTAATAGTCAGCGTTTGCGATACTTTATATTCTAAAGAAAATGGGTTTTGATACTTGAGCTGACAAGAGTTTTTAGAAGTCATCATAGCCGCCATCATAAAACTGAAATTCAATGCGTTCGATCCTCGAGGCATCAGTTTAATAGATTTAGTCCTCATAAGTACAATTTAGTTGTCATTAATTGCTAAGCTTACCAACCCTGACCGCTATTGCTACATTTTTATAACCTTTGTGATAGATAAAAGACAACTAAACGCTATTAATAAAAACTAATTGTCTTCTCTATCATGATTTCATTAGACCGTTTTGTGCAAATCGAAGTGAGCGCCGCTGCTAGACACTCTCGCGCTCTTTAATGCTTTGCTGCCAAGCGGCTGAGCGCCGAGTACGATCGGCCACTTGCCCAACCAATTGACCACAAGCCGCGTCAATGTCATCGCCACGTGTTTGACGAATGGTACAAACAAACCCCGCCGCGCTTAAAATATTACTAAACGCATGAATGCGGTTATTGCTTGATTTGTCATATGGCGCATGCGGGAACGGGTTGAATGGAATAAGGTTGATTTTGCTTGGTAACCCTTCTAATAACGCGACCAGCTGCTGTGCATGCTCGTTACTGTCATTGACGCCATCAAGCATCACATATTCGATCGTGACGTGTTTTTTATGACGAGGATTGACGTCATAAACGTAGTTCTTGGCGGCAGCGATTAGCTCATCTAACGGGTACTTTTTATTAATAGGCACCAATTCATTACGCAACTCATCATTGGGCGCATGTAGTGAGATAGCTAAGGCCACATCAAGGTCTTGCGCCAACTGATACATCTTGGGCACAACGCCTGAGGTTGATAAAGTCACGCGGCGCTTTGACAAACCATACGCGTGATCGCTTAGCATAACCTCCATTGAACCAACCACTGGCTTATAGTTCAATAGTGGCTCACCCATACCCATCATCACGACGTTGGTGACATTGTTTTCCCATAGACTATGGTCAACATGCTCTAAGCTCTCATCTTCATCTGTCATATAAGAGGCGTTAGCGACCCAAAGCTGTCCGATAATTTCA
Organism: Psychrobacter halotolerans; assembly: GCF_039680845.1. Classification (NCBI taxonomy): domain Bacteria; kingdom Pseudomonadati; phylum Pseudomonadota; class Gammaproteobacteria; order Moraxellales; family Moraxellaceae; genus Psychrobacter; species Psychrobacter halotolerans. Next base: position 194,565 of record NZ_JBDKWD010000005.1, read on the forward strand.
GCGGCGCTCAAATCACGCTCAAACCCCTGCTTACCCGTACTACAAAAACTACAGTCCAGCGCGCAGCCTACTTGTGAAGACACGCACAAGGTTTTACGGCCGTTCAGTTTGCTGTCATCCGCTGGTATTAGCACCGTCTCAACCAATGAGCCGCCCGTGACTTCAAACACCCATTTACGCGTGCCATCATCGCTATACTGACGATGAATCACTTTGGGCGGCACGACACAGGCATTGAGCGACAAATTATCACGCAAGGACTTACTCAAATTGGTCATACGCTCAAAATCTGTCACACCATGCTGATATATCCACTTCATTACCTGCGTCGAGCGAAACGGTTTTTCGCCAATGCTCTTAAAATAATCGGCAAGTTGCGCTTGGGTCATCCCCAATAGATTGGTTTTCGCCTGTGCTTCATCGACGAGTTTGATGCTATCCGTACGCTTGGCGGGTACGTGCTGGATTGGTGTTTGTACAGTTGACATAATCGGTAGCCTTTTTGCATGAGCTTGCAAGATCGATGCAATTATTTGTGAACGTTGCTATACGCTATGAATGATGCGGTGCATGAGCAATCCGTTATGAGCGCTAGTGTTATCGATTGATTTACCCAGTTTTTGGTAAAATCAGATAAGTATATGCTGATAAAGGATTGATAACGCTGAATAAAACCAATAATGAGGGATAAAACCGATAATTTCAATCAAGAATATTACGATTAAAAGCATTAAAACGGCTTATACCCATCAGATATAAGCCGTTTTACGATATCAATTATTAATAACTACTACCAGAATAAAAAGTAGCGATAGTCAATACTAAATAAAATGGATACTTAACATTATAGCATGCAACTGGTAAAAACTTTTCTTGCTGGCTGTTCACAAGCGTAACAGAGGCTTCGAAAAATTTATCCCAGTCACGCTGGCTCTGCTTTATATTGCACTGACTAGACTATCAATAATTACCGCTATTAACGCGTACGGGCGCAAACTTCGTCATCATTGAAGAAGTAGCTGATTTCACGCTTGGCTGATTCAGCTGAATCTGAACCATGAACTGCGTTTTCGTCGATGCTGCTTGCAAAATCGGCACGGATAGTACCTTTTTCAGCGTCTTTTGGGTTGGTTGCGCCCATAATTTCACGATGCTTAGCGATGGCGTTTTCGCCTTCTAGTACTGATACCAATACTGGACCTGACATCATGAATGATTTTAGATCGTTGTAAAATGGACGCTCAGCGTGCTCAGCATAGAAACCACCTGCTTTTTCATCATCAAGTTGTAGCATTTTTGCTGCAACGATTTTTAGACCCGCTTGTTCGAAACGGTCATAGATAGCGCCGATATGGTTGCCAGCAACAGCATCAGGTTTGATGATAGATAAAGTACGTTCGTTAGCCATGAAAAGCTCCTAATAAATAATAAACTCGATAAAAATAAAGTAGTGATTGCTTTGTTTTGTCTTTGGCCGCTATGTTGGAATGCACCGATTTAACCAATACATGGGGCGACCATGCAGGCGTATGGCAAAAACATGAGTGCCAACATAGGATTGCTGCCTATTATAATGATTAAGACTATAAATGATAGGGTTAATTTATGAATGCACCCTACATAAAAGTAAATTTATAACAGCAGCTTATCTCAAAATAGAGTGCGTATTTATTAGCAGCAGATACTTACACTATTTATCGCATTACCCGTTATCTTTGTCCTATAGTCGATAATAAATAAAATAGTTACGTTATCTGACAACGTGAAACTGACTTATGATTATTTTTATATCAATATTACGAGCGAAAAAACCCTTAGCACATCGCTCTAAGGGTTTTTTTCAGTGATAAATGATAAAGATTGTAGTTTTCAACAAAACCTACGAATTGAAATTACTATTCACCTAAGCGACTGTCTCGGCAACTGCCAGCACTACATTCACGCACACGCTCAGTTAAGAAGTTGACTCGCTCTGTCGTCACGCGATTGGTGCAGGCTAGATTCACGTAAAAATCATCTCCATCATGATAACTGCAATCTTCATTGCGCGCTCGAATCCAAGCAAGCTGTCCCCGCTTTAGTTTGGATTTTTGCTGGGTGTTTAATTGCTTAGCCAATTTTGCATAAGCATTATTAAGCTCTTTATCCGCCTCTAAATATACTTTATTCAGGCAATATAGCCCGTCAAAATCATTGACTGGCTTGTCGCAATTTTGAGCGCCCCAAGACATCATGGGAAGCATAAAAGCAGCGGACACTAATAGTGCTAATGGTGCTTTGTTTATAGTATTTTTAACGATACGAATGTTCATAAAACTTCCCTTTTGTTAGTTGGCTATTATTAAAAATCACTTTCGCCATATTAAATAGCACCTTACAAAAGTAATGATATCTTAATTCAATGTAATTAGAAACCAGATAATAGTTTATAAAAAATTTAGAAAGTTCCATAAAAAAACCTCCATGACATTTAAGTCAGTGGAGGTTTTCGCGCTAAATAAATGTATTACTAATTAGGCATCATACGGATCACGCAATACGATAGTCTCTTCACGGTCAGGACCCGTTGAGATAATATCAACAGGACAACCGATTAAGTCTTCGATACGTTTGATATACTTTTTAGCATTTTCTGGCAGATCGTCATAGTTAGTGATACCAACCGTTGACTCGCTCCAGCCTTGTAACGTTTCATATTTTGGTGTGACTGACTCATAGAATTCAGCATCATGCGCGCCTGCACACTCAGTCTCAGGTAGGTTGTAACCCACACCGATTAATAATTCTTCTAAGCCATCTAGTACATCAAGTTTGGTCAAGCAGATACCAGACAACGAGTTCAATACCACGGCACGGCGTAATGCCTCAGCGTCAAACCAACCACAGCGACGCGCACGACCAGTGGTTGCACCAAACTCGTGACCAACTTTGGCCAAATGCGCGCCAACATCATCGAACAACTCAGTTGGGAACGGGCCACTACCAACGCGTGTGGTATAGGCTTTGGTGATACCCAGTACATAATCTAAGTACAATGGACCAATACCCGTACCTGTAGAGACGCCGCCTGCGGTCACGCTTGAGCTGGTCACAAATGGATACGTACCATGGTCGATATCAAGCAATGTACCTTGCGCACCTTCAAACATCAGGTTTTTGCCAGCCAAACGCAACTGATTCAATTCTTCTGTGACATCAGTGACCATGCCAGTGATCTCTTCTTTCCACTCTTTACACAGTCTAAGCGTCTCATCAAAATCAATCGCGTCAACTTTGTAATACTCAGTCAACTGGAAGTTATGATATTCAATTAAGTTACGCAGTTTTTCTTCTAAATCATTACGGAATAAGTCAGCAAGCTTAATAGCACGGCGCGCAACTTTGTCTTCGTATGCAGGACCGATACCGCGACCTGTTGTACCGATTTTGCCAGTACCGCGTTTGGCTTCACGAGCTTGGTCAAGCGCGACATGATAAGGCATGATAAGGGGGCAATTGGGTGAAATGCGCAGACGCTCACGTACTGGTACGTTGTTGTCTTCCAGCTCTTTCATCTCTTTTAGCAAAGCATCAGGGGCTAACACCACGCCATTACCGATAAAGCACGTCACGCCTTCGCGTAAAATGCCTGATGGGATTAAATGTAGGACGGTGGTTTTGCCATCGACAACGAGTGTGTGACCAGCGTTATGACCGCCTTGAAAGCGAGCAACTGCTGAGGCTTTTTCGGTAAGCAAATCAACGATTTTACCCTTACCTTCATCGCCCCATTGGCTACCCAAAACTACGACATTCTTACCCATGATCAATCCTTACCTTTATGTATTGAGGTGTGTGCAATAACGGTTTAAAAACCATGACCGTTTTAATAACAATCATTTTAATGACAATAACGTTAATAGTATTAAAAAGTGATAACAACTTTAAAAATCAATGCTTTATTTATAATCTGTTTGAGCCAATCAACGAATGAGCAGGCTCGCTTACAAAGACTGTAGCTGCCATTGACTGTCTACAAGGCTTAACTGGTGCGTCGTATTGGCTGGGCGGTCTGCTGCATTTAATGGCATAGTGACCCGATAACCTTGATGACGCAAACTCTCAACCTGCTGTAGCATTGCTTGCTTTTGTTCTGCATTGGCTGCTGTCAACGTCTCATAGTCGACCAATACAATGGTTGGCGCATCCAGCTGCGTATGAGCAAGCAAGCGGCTAACATCCATACTAAACCCTGTGGCTTCACGTAGCTCATGACCCGTCAATTGAGAGCCACTTTGCATACCATCAAAACGGCCGCCTCGTACTAGCGGCTGGGTTTCACTATTGATATAACCATTGAACACGATACCGGTATGATAATGGTAGCCTGACAATTCGGTCACATCGATACTCACATCACAGTGCCATTGGTCTTGCAAGTGGGTTTTTAGTCGCTGCAATTCATCGATCGCCGTCGCGATTTCGGTATCTTGCTGAGCACTCACCGACAGTTTGGTGAGTAAATTATCAATATCATGACCGAAGCGCGCTAAGACATAAAAGTCATCGCCCATCGGCAATGTGCGACAGACGCGCTTTAGCTCTGGCAAGTTTTTATTGGCATAGAAATGCATTAATTGCTCTGTATCACTGTCTGACAATTCAGCCAGTTCAGCCAAGCGTTTAAATATCGCCACATGACCCAAATCAATATGCAGCGCCGCACTCATATTTAGGGTATTGACCATCGTAAACAACACATCAATCAGCTCAATATCTGCGGCAAGAGAGGCACAGCCAAAAATCTCTGCACCCAACTGTAATGGTGTACGCGAGCCAAACAGCCCTGATGGCAAGGTATGAATGACGTCGCCAGCGTAGCAATAACGCGCAATGCCAGTGCCGCCATGATGCGCATCAATGCGCAAAATCTGCGGGGTAATATCAGCCCGAACGCCCATCAATCGACCCGTCAGCTGATCGATAATTTTAAAGGTTTGACGCTTTAGGTCTTCTGAGGCGTCACTCAACAACGATTCAGTAAACTCAATCATCGGCGGACTGACCAGATGATAGCCATGCGTAATGAGCTGCTGCGTCAAGCGATGTCTCAGCACTTCTTGCTTATGAGCATCTTCAAACAGTACATCCACTACCCCATCCGGTAACAACCAGCTGTTGGCAATATCGCTGGTAAAGTTACTAAAAGAAGGTTTATGAGTAGGCATCGCCTTGTCATAAGCGGCAGATGTCGCCGTTTCATTGACGGTATTTGACTGGGCAAGTTTTGCAGAATCAGAACTGACAGACACAATAAATCCTTGTTTGGCGTAGCGCTTACCAAAAACGCGGTACTGATGCGATACTTAAGAGTTGTTTATAATGGCATTGATAGAACGCATTTTTTATTTTTAACGCACAACATCATTGACCCAATTATATATAAACAAACTAGGTAGCCGCAAAAGGGTGAGTAATAAGTATAATTTAGAATGATAAGACGAGTATCTTTAGCCGCTAAAAAATAAGGCGCTAAAAAATCGCGATAAGCTAATGAACCCCGATAAACCATCAAGGCACTTTACGCTTTAGTTTAGCATAGCAGTTTGGGTTCGCCTAGTGACAATTCGCCCCAATCACTATCTAATTGTTGTTAAAAGCCCAAACTTTCTAGCGCACGATATACAGCATTTCAACGGTCGATGATCACGTACATTTTTAACCATAAAGAAACTCACGCTGCCAGTTAGAACACCGCCTTTGGCGCAGACTCATGTTACACTAGCACATATTTTTATCTCGGAAGCCTTATGTCATCTGATTACCACCCAAATCCTGCCAATAACCAAGCCAATGTCTTAGGTACAGCGCTTGCCAGCTGCTGCTTTGATCCTATTACTGGTTACTACCGTAATGGCTTTTGTCACACTGGCAATCATGACGTTGGTCAGCACACAGTTTGTGCCAAGATGACCAGCGAGTTTTTGAATTTTTCCGCCAGTCGCGGTAATGACCTTATCACGCCGCTACCTGAATATGGCTTTGAAGGTCTCAAGCCCGGTGATTATTGGTGTATCTGCGCGCTACGCTGGGTTGAAGCGCTCGACTTTGATATTGCCCCACCCATAAAACTAGAAGCTTGTCACGAAAGCTTATTAAGCTTGGTCGATATCGAAACTCTAAAAAGCTACGCGCTTTAATAATCCTTATTATGGGTTTTGATTATTACCAGTTTTTTACTTTATTAAGGGAGGGTGTATGGAAAACAATAACGATCCGTTGATCAAAGAAACAGCGCGCATTGCACCTAACTCCAACGTCAATCGTATTCATGCCAATATGAATGACAAACATCTATATCTGGACAATGACGATAGCTATATCTATGGTGATGCGGACGCGACGACTGAAGACACTATCGAGACCATGACGGTCTATGATCCAGACTCTGAGCGCTATGAAGATATCGACTCATCCAGCTCTGAGGAAGTGGTGAACTGCTACGCTTATTCGCGCAAAACGGGTCAGAAGTTGGATCAAGTTGCGCTCACTGACGTCAGTCGTGCCTTGAGCAATAATGGTCAATTTATCTGGTTGGGTCTGTATGATCCCAGCCTTGAGACTATGGTCAAAGTCAAAGAAGCCTTTGAGCTGCATGAGCTAGCCATTGAAGATGCCTTTGCCGATCATCAACGCGCTAAGGTTGAGAACTACGACAACGACATGGTGTTTGTGGTGCTACGTACCGCCAAGCTTGAAGACAATATTATTCGCTACGGTACTACAGCGATATTTATGGGCAAAAACTACCTCATTACTATTCGTAATGGGCCATCAAATTCTTATGCACCTGTCCGTGAGCATTGCCATCGCCGTCCTGAAAAGCTACGCATGGGCCCTATCTTTGTCCTCCATGCCATTCTCGATTTTATCGTGGATAACTACATGCCGATCACCGATCGCTTGGGTCGCTATCTGCGTGAGCAAGAGCGCTATGTGTTTACTTATGAATTTGACAAAGGCACACTAAAAAACCTGTATGAGCTAAAATCACAGCTGGTACATATGCGTGCTATTATTTTGCCCGTACAAGACATCTGTAGCTTTTTTATCAATCATAAAAAAAGCGAGCTGGTATCGGGCTTCTCTCAAGCAGCAAAGCCCTATTTTCGCGATGTGAATGACCATCTGTTGCATTCTTTGGATGCAATCAATGGTCTCAACGAGATGCTGAGCGTGGTGATGAATACCTATATGGCGATGGTCAATATGGGACAAAACGAGGTGGTCAGAAAGCTTGCGGCGTGGGCAGGTATTCTAGCAGTGCCAACCGCCATCGCTGGTATCTACGGGATGAACTTTGATTTTATGCCAGAACTCCATTGGAAGTACGCTTACTTCGTTATTATGCTCATTATCATCGCCTTGTGTAGCTTCTTATATTATAACTTTAAGCGCTTAAAATGGTTGTAAGCTGAAGTCAGTCCAATAAAAAAAGCGACCGATATCGGTCGCTTTTTTTGTGCCATTAATAAATATACAGTGAATAAATTTTCATTCTCGGCGGTGTTTGGTGTGGCTGTTCGGTGCTTGCGCATTGTCAGGCAACATGGCTTTGACCGTTAAATGCGTATACTGCTGATCAAGATTGTCCTCTGGACGACCAAATGTCTTTGCGGTCCATGTCAGCACCACGATAGCCCCACTCAATAGCATAATAGCCACAGAAATCGTCGCCAGTAACCACAAATGAAAGTAGTCCGAAACCGCTTGCACATCAACAACCAAATGTCGTGACAAAGCCGTTATGGCAATAAATATCAAAAACTGGACTGGCAGACGATGGGTTTTAAAATAAATACCTATCATCGCCAGTAGCTCAAGATAAATAAACAGCATCAGAATATCTTTTAAATCGGCGGTACCTTTTTGGATAATATATATAAATTCTTTGCCCGCGGTCCAAACCACCACCACACTGATTAAAAACAAGATTACGTAATGACAGATATCGACAAACTCACGACCAATGCCTTGTAACCGCTCATGAATACCGACGTTTTTTTTAGCCATGTTTAGGTCCTATCAACTTAGAGGTGGTTGATTTGGCCTGAGTCTGTGCCCTCAGACCCTCTTATCCCTTGGCGATCAGCATTCGTATGATACGTTGCTTAGCTGATAGCCAAACCTGCTGATTTTTCGGCGGCATCGACCGTTTGACGAATAAGCGTGTTGATGGTCATTGGACCGACGCCGCCTGGTACTGGTGTATATGCACTGGCGATGTTTTCTATCCCTTGTAGTTCAATATCACCAACGCCGCCATTGTCCGTTGGGTGGAAACCTGCATCAATCACGACAGCGCCCGCTTTAATCCAATCCGCTTTAATCAGTTCAGGCACACCCACAGCGCCCACAACGATATCAGCGCGTTTGATATGAGAAGCCAAGTCCTCAGTTCTTGAATGACAGATAGTCACGGTGCAGTTGGCATTCAATAACATCATCGCCATAGGCTTGCCCAAAATCGCACTGCGACCTACGACAACCGCTTCTTTTCCTGACAAGTCGATATCATAATGTGCCAATAAATGCATGATGCCTTGCGGTGTACATGAACCATAGGCCGACTGCTGCATCGCCATGCGACCAAAGCCAAGACAAGTCACACCATCAACGTCTTTGGCTAAATCAATTTGCTCAAAACAGGCACGCTCATCAATGTGTTCAGGCACCGGATGTTGTAGCAAAATACCATGCACATCAGGGTCGTTATTCAGCTCATCAATCTTTGTCATCAGTTGCTCGGTGGTTGTCTCACTTGGCATCTCAACTCGTATAGAGTCCATACCAACCCGTTTGCAAGCATTGCCTTTCATACGCACATAGGTGGCTGACGCAGGATCGTCCCCGACCAATATCGTCGCTAGGCTCGGTGTGCGTCCCGTCTTATCCTTAATGGCATCCACACGTGTGCGCAGTTGCTGTTCTATTTGTTTGGCAAGTGCTTTGCCATCCAAAACGATGGCGGACTTTTGGGCATTAGGCGCGATAGACATATGAACTCCAATAGAGAGGGCAGTATAAAAAAATAAAGACAGCGCTCGCCTATACTTGCGTGCCTGTCTTTTGCTTCGTCAACCTTTGACTGAGAATAATATTGTACCTGTGTACGCTACAAAATCCTAGCGTGGGATAACGTTTGAATGCGGATAATTTTCTATAATAAGTCAATATTAAAGCCAGTTGACGTGCTAAATCCTCGCAAATATAGTAGAATAGCGGCTGCAAATTACTTTGCTAAAATTTTATACATTGAGAAATGTAAACCCACCGACTCAAGGACATCACAATGAAAGATGAAAAACTACAGAAAGCGCTCGCCCGTATGGGACTTGGCTCACGTCGTCAAATGGAAGAGGTGATCAAAGCAGGTCGCGTTTCTGTCAATAATGGCCCAGCCACCATTGGTGATCGCGTCAGCCAAGGCGATGAGATTCGCGTTGATGGTCGTCAAATCAAATACACTGCCGAAAACGAAAAGCGTCGTCGCGTGATTGCTTATTATAAGCCTGAAGGTGAAGTGTGTTCTGCAAAAGATCCAGAAGGTCGTCCAACGGTTTTTGAGCGTTTACCAAAGCTCACGCATGATCGTTGGGTGATGGTTGGACGTTTGGATATCAACTCAACTGGCCTGCTATTGTTCACCAACGATGGCGAAATGGCGCATCGCTTAATGCATCCCTCTGGTGAAGTCACGCGTGAATATGCCGTCCGTGTATTGGGTGAAGTGACGCCTGATATCGCTCGTACGCTGACTGCGGGTGTGGTGTTAGAAGATGGTATGGCAAAGTTTGAGGACATCAAAGAAGGCGGCGGTGAAGGCGTCAACAAGTGGTATCACGTCCAGCTAAAAGAAGGACGTAACCGTGAAGTACGTCGCTTATTTGAATCACAAGGTCTAAAAGTCAGCCGTCTATTGCGTACGCGCTATGGCACGATCGCACTACCAAAAGAGTTACGTACTGGCCGCTTCTTAGAGCTGGACAAAAAAGACATCAACACCTTGACAGATTTGGTCAGCTTACGTCCACGTTATGGTACGGGTCTACATGGTGCTGCCAAAGAGAAACAAGAACGTATCAGAAGCAAGCCACTAAAAGCGCGCCGTCCTGATGGTCGTAGTGATAATAGCAGTGCCAAGCCTAAGAGTAGCGCCAGTCCTGCCAGCCGTGGGTCGCGCAACACGCGTGACCGTAACGACAAGCGTTAATTTTGCGTCTAAATGAAATAAGTAACGATATAGCATACTACTGAGATAAGTTTTTCTTGCTTGCTGTGTCGTTGCTGACAGAGGTTACGCAAACTTTATCGTATTAGCACTTGGTTTATTTTATAGTGAATCGACGATAGGTATAGCGTTAATCCAAAAAAAGCGGCCAATGATTGATTGTCATTGGCCGCTTTTTTGTGCAGCATTTTTTAGTATAAGACGTTATTTAGTATGAGATGTTGTTTGGCATGGAATATCATTTAATCGTTACAGATAGTCACTCAGCTGACTTATCGTGACTGCTTAAGAATCATGAATACTTAAGAGTCATGGCTTTCAAAATACTGATTCATCATGCGTAAGTCTTGCAAATGCTGGTGCTCCATTTGCGCTAACAACTTGTCTAAACGCTGTTCAATATTGTCTAATACCTGTTGGAGTAACTCCCCTGCTTCCGCGTTTTTTTCACGACTCGCATTTTTCGTATTTTTACGCTTATGAGTCAACTGATGATAACTGGACAGCGTTTCCGGTAAGCGCGTCTGCAACATCTTATGCAATACAAACTGCGATTCGGTAGCGACAACCGTTTTATTTTGCGCCTGTAATTCTTTTTGATGGGACTGATAGTGCTCTACCTTTTCATCAATGCGGTTCAACTGCCGCAATTGGTGTTCAGGCAAATTTTTTAAGTGTGTTTTGTTCAAATTGAGCTGTTGCCAGCTTATCGTAGCTGGCGACAGTGGCGCATGATAATCTTGGTAGGTGAGTACGCCTGGAGAGATGCCAACCGCTTTATGAAACGCGTGCCAGCCCTTTTTGCCCAAATAAAAGGTGGTTATCGTGGCTACGACACCGATGCCTATTAATATACTCATATACACTCGCTATTTGTCACGCCCTTATCCACTTATATTTGTTGATTATCATTCACAGCTTAATATTGCGCTCGTTTGCGCTTTTATCGTTGGTGTCATCAGCGTTATCAATGTTGTCGCGCGCCTTAACCGTACCACCAATATCAGTAAGAGAAGGTGCATCGGTATTACTCTTGGGATTATCAAACCGATTTTGTAAGTATCGATTGGTGACCAGCAGTTTTTGTCCATCTTGATGATAAGAGGCATTCAGTAAATCATCAAACTGGGTATTAATGGTGCTAAGCACGTCAAGCAGCGCTTCTTTACCCGTGACATTTGAGTGCTTAATCTTAGTGGTATCTGCAAGCGATCCGTCCAAGTCATGCAAACGGCGATAGTCAGCTACGGCACTGGGTATATGGCTGTCCATCAGGTTTTGAATCATGATATAGGTTTCGTTGACGGTGTCCTTGTCATCGATTTTTCCATCGTTATTGGTATCACCATAAATCAAACGCAGCTTTTCGCCTTTTTTATTGATTTGGTCAAGCGCGTTTTTGACGTCTTGGGGCAAGCTTTTTTCGGGGATATAACCCAGTTGCGGCATGGCTTTATACTCAAGCATTTTGGGCGCTGTGACTTTTTTGATACCACGATAACCCAGATACAACCCAGCGGCTGGTAATACTCCATATAGAACGAACATCACGAACATCGCAGTCAATTGAGTCATCGAATGGTCCTTTGTTTATACCAGTAGCATTGCTTTTATTTGATAGTGGCGCGTTTAGTTTTTATTTGATAGTGAGCGTCTACATGTAGAGGTAGACAAACTAGCTTTGGGTGCGACTTTTGACATAACGGTGCGTGGAAGCCAATCGACTCAACACGGTTTGGTGCAGCTCATCCAATAATTCATCAAGCTCATAGTCGATCTCTAAAAACAAATCGGTCAGCATATCACCTGCCGTCATTTTGCCTTGTACCGTACTGTTCTTTGTCCGATGTGGACTAAAGCGTTGCAGCTGCTCATAATGATGGAGCGCTTCAGGGATACTTTCAGACACCAGCTTATCGATGATGAATTGACGCTCGTTATGCTGCTGCTGTTGCTCGTGCAGCTCACTGCTCCATTCACGGTAGCGCTTTAATTTACCATTGATTCGATCTAGTATGGCAACCGCTTCAATCGGCATGGCGTTTAGGGTGGCCTCATCAACCACATCAATAAGCTCAGTCATAATCGGACAACGTCCATATCTTAGATACCATAGCGTATCTGGGTCAAAGGGAGGTCTGTTTGCTGGGCGCATTTGGGCACGGTTGGACAAATAGCGATCGGTCAAAGGGGTGGGCGTTCGAATATCATTGACTTGGGCTAACGCGTCGCAAATACGCTCCGCACGCTCAGGCGGAGTGAGTGTGGACAGCTCATTATCTACTGGATTACTGTCCTTATTAACACTAGCGTCTTTGCCACCAGCCTCTGTGACATCAGCGTCTTGGTCGATACTCGTTCTTTGAGCTTTTTCAGCCGCGAGCGTTGGCAAGTCACTTTGCGCTTGTCCAAACGACTGTAGCATTCTTGCCAAACTTACTACCATGACTGACTTCGCCTCTCATCTGTTGTGCTTGTATTGCATACCTACATTCAATAGCGTATCTTAACAGCTTTTTTTGGTGCTGCCAGTAAGCAAACTGTCAACTTTCTTACTCTTAAAAATAATAAGCCCCCTACTATGAATGCCCCCGATTATCTTGCTGGTTTTTTCCTCGGGCTATCGCTCATCATCGCGATTGGCTCTCAAAACGCCTTTGTACTCAAACAAGGACTCAAACGCGAGCACATATTTTTTGTGTGTCTGTTTTGCGCGGTGAGTGATGCGCTGTTAATCGCAGCAGGCGTTGGGGGTTTTGGCGCGGTCACCGCCCGCTACCCTCAGGTCGTCACTATTGCAAAGTTTGCTGGGTTACGGATTACAAAGCCTGTATGCCAGTGCGCGTTTGTCCCATGCAATGAGTGTCGAGGGACAAGTCGTAACCAGCTTAAAAAAAGCCCTGCTGTTGTGTTTTGGCTTTACGTGGCTCAATCCACACGTCTACCTAGATACATTGGTACTCGTTGGTATGGTTTCAACAGGCGCAAATAGCAAACTGGTGTTTGCCGCAGGGGCCATCAGCGCGTCTTTCTTTTTCTTTTTTGCGCTCGGTTACGGGGCGCGTCTACTCAGACCACTATTTGCCAAGCCTAAAGCTTGGAATATCCTTGATGCCTTGGTTGGTATACTGATGTTGTATTTGGCTTGGCACTTGTATCACAGTTAATACTGCTTAGCGATAATGGGATCAGTATAAAATAGTCGGGTTAATATAAAAGAGACAGCGGGTAACTGAAATAAATGTTTCTTACTTATTGTGCCGAAGCGACAGAGGCGGCAAAAATTTATCCTAGTCACGCATTGTAATGCGGTACCTCATTTGTATGAAGTATCGTTTATAAATTTGTAGCTTAATAACTTAATAACTTAATAACTTAATAACTTAATAACTTAATAGCTTAATAGCCATGCACCAAAAATGTTCTTCAGTCATTTTTTAGCACCAAATTAGCACTTATTGTGACGGTAGCATAAAGTTTTTTTGTGTTTGTTCGCTAAATAAGCGTTTTTTTCGGAATGGTATAGAACTTGCCTTAATTAAAAAGCAGTTATGAAATTATTGCTTTTAAAAAATTAAGGATAAGATTTATGTTGAAAAGAACGGCTTTATCACTATTTATTTTGAGCACATTTACGGTCTCGGTCGCCAATGCAGAAGATTTTCAAGTGCTAAAGGAGATAACCAATAAGCCCACACAATTAAAAACGGGCAAATACCAAGGCAACTACTATGTGCCTTCTACCTTGCAGACCATTAGCTGGGGATATTTACCCAATAGAGATGCCAAGCCTGTTTTGAGTGTCCCCTCTGGAAGTACGGTGACCTTTGATACGGTATCTCATGAGGGCTTACTTGAAGATCAAGGCCGCGATGCAGAAAAATACTTTACATCAAAAGGTGTCAAAGCGGACTATGTTTTAGATGAAGCAAAAAAGATTACTGGCTCTGGCTTAGCGCATGATTTTCATAAAGATGGACCGCATATTGTGACAGGTCCGCTTGCCATACAAGGGGCCATGCCCGGTGACATTTTAAAAGTAGAAGTCATTGAAATCGAACCTCGCGTACCTTACGGTGTCATCTCTAATCGTCATGGCAAAGGAACATTGGTTGGAGAGTTTCCAAAAACATCGCAGCAACCAAACGCCTCTAAAGAGCATCCCGAGCGCTTTGGTAATGTCTCGGTATTTACACCCATAGAAAAAAATGTCCAAGGCGACTATGAAGGGGTAATCAAAACCGAGTCTGGTAAGTCTATCCGCTTCCCTCTCAATCCATTTATGGGACTGATGGGCGTGGCGTCCAACACCTCAGAACCTGTCCACTCTGTACCCCCTGCCATGCATGGCGGCAATATGGATATCAATGATTTGGGTGACGGTTCCACCGTATATTATCCCGTGCAAGTACCGGGTGCCCTCTTCTACACAGGCGACAGTCATTTTGCTCAAGGCGATGGCGAAGTCGCTCTGACCGCTCTTGAAGCCTCAGCTCGGGCAACGTTCAAATTTACCTTACTAAAAGCGGGCAAAGACAAAATCCCCGGCAAGGCATTGTCACAACCTTTAGGCGAAAATGCTGAATTTTGGATTACGCCGGGCTTGGATGAAGATTTAGATGAAGCCATGAAAAAATCGACTCGTGAAGCCATTGGTTTCTTAAATAGAGAGTATGGAATCGATGAAGCCTTGGCTTATGCTTATTTAAGTGCGGCAACTGACTTTGAAGTGTCACAGGTAGTCGATAAAACAAAAGGCATCCATGCCAAAATTCGTAAGGCGGATTTTAAAGAATTTAGCGAAGAATAAGTAAAGCAGACGTCTTTGATACGACGCTCTGTGTACGATAAGATTTTTAAGACAATGTTTTTATAAGACAATGTTTTTATAAGACAAAGATTTATAAAAAAGTAAGCACTTAACGCGGGTCAATCATTCGCTGTTAAGTGCTTTTTAGTATGTGATGGGTGATGCTTGCCAGTTGCTAATGCCGTCGTTGTTACACCAAGTTAGGAAATAGTGTCCGCAGGCCACTTACGATAATCTCGATAGAAACCGCCGCTAATAGCATACCCATGATTCGGCTCATAATGTTGAGTCCCGTATCGCCCAACAAGCGACTGATACGACCGGCTGCCATCAATGCTAAATAGCAAAATAGACTGATTAATAGGCCAGCAATGATGATGGCAGATACCTGCAATATCCCCGAAACTTGCGATGAATAAATGATCACCGTGGAGATACCGCCAGGCCCAATCATCATCGGTATCGCCAGTGGCACGACGGCAGCAGCCATTGATGGCGGCGCATCTTGCACATGATCAGTATCAAAATTTTCTTGGTCGGGCTTAACGGGGTTGCCCTCACCATTCATCATATTAAGCGCGATTAAAAATACCAGAATACCACCAGCCAACTGAAACGAGCCGATAGAGATACCCAAGGCTTTTAGTAGCGTCTCGCCTGCTAATGTAAAAAAGCTAATGGTAATAAAAATCGTTAGACAAGCAACGCGCGCAACTTTACGTCGATTATTCATCGAATAGCCACGGGTCAAATCCAAAAATAACGTCAAGGCGCTAAACGGATTGATCAATACCATAAAGGCCAAGATTATCTTAATAATTTCAGTATTCACTGAACGCTCGCTTGTTAGTTGAGACCACTTGCAAAAAAATTAAGGTCATCATGCAAATGCAACGATGACCCGATAAGCAATAAAAAATGGCATTGTAGCATAGGCAGATAAGCCAATAAAATCATTAACTTTGCTTAATTTTTTTGACGTTATGGGTGCACGGTTTTTTACGAGCATACGAGCATACGAGCATACGAGCATACGAGCATACGAGCATACGAGCAATAAACACTTTTCATAAACGCGTCCCTCATACCCAAATAGGGAACATACCTATAAAGTGTCAATAAATAGAGCCTAAAAACGAGACTAGGCACTAAAATCCAACCCAATATCGAGTGCCGTGCTACTGTGCGTCAGATAGCCCATGGCAATAAAATCAACGCCTGTTTTTGCAGCGGCTTGTACCGTGGCAGGAGTAATACCGCCGGATGCCTCTGTTTTGGCGCGACCTTTACACATGGCAACCGCCTGCGACAGTGTCTCAGGCGCCATATTATCAAGTAATACCAAACTCACGCCAGCCTCTAATGCCTGCTCTAACTGCTCTAACGTATCGACTTCCGCTTCAATCGGAATCAGATGACCAGCAAAATCTTGCGCGTGCTTAATAGCTGTCTTGATATCGCCCGCGATGGCAATGTGATTGTCTTTAATCAAAATCGCATCATCCAATCCCAAACGATGATTGCGCCCGCCGCCGCAACGTACCGCGTATTTTTGTAGCACACGCAAGCCTGGAATGGTCTTACGCGTACAAGTAATCTGTGCAGGATACTCTGCGACACTATCGACGATTTGTCTTGTTGCCGTCGCAATCCCGCTAAGGTGCGTCATAAAATTCAGTGCCGTGCGCTCCGCCGTTAGCAAGTGACGCGCGTTACCACGAACGACTGCCAAAACGGTATTTGCCTCCACTGTCTCGCCATCATGAACATGAGCCACAAACTCAATCTTCGCATCGACCAACGCGAAAGACAAGCGGGCCAAATCCATGCCGCATATGACGCCTGCTTGCCGCGCTCTAATCTGTAATTGCGCTTGCTTATCGGCTGGAATGGTCGCTTGCGACGTCACATCCCCGCGTCTGCCCAAATCTTCGGTTAAAGCTGCTTCAACCAAAGGCTTAAGCAATACCTCATCCAATGCTGGCTCTGTTATCAGTGTCATCGCTAATTCCCCTATAAATATGCAAATGATGGCAATTTTATAAAATTAATCTCAAAATGAGCATAAATATAGCGTAAAGCAATGAAGCTCGCAAGCAAAGTCATCGACTTTCAAGCTAACAAAGTTGAAGTTAACAAACTGACGTATTTTGAAAAATGACAGCCACTCGAGAATGGTAACGTTTTGCTGTTTATTTACGTTTTGGCAGTTTACTGTCCATCAATAAGCTTTGTAGTTCAATGTCATGACGAAAGCGAAAAAGCTTGGCAGGACGACCACGCTGGGCACTACTGCTCTCTCCTGTCTCTATGACCAAACTCTGCGCTTCAAGCAGACGGCGAAAATTTTGCTTATGCAACCGTACGCCCGACAGCGCTTCTACGCTTTGCTGTAATTGCGATAGAGTAAAGACTGTTGGCATTAGTCCAAAGATAAGGG
Source organism: Psychrobacter halotolerans (assembly GCF_039680845.1). Lineage (NCBI taxonomy): Bacteria > Pseudomonadati > Pseudomonadota > Gammaproteobacteria > Moraxellales > Moraxellaceae > Psychrobacter > Psychrobacter halotolerans. The sequence continues at coordinate 212,085 of NZ_JBDKWD010000005.1, forward strand.
GCCGATATTCAATCTTAGCGCGTAGCCTTGAGATCGCAGTGGCAATCACGCGGCGATGGTCGTAATACATGGGAGTACCGATAAGCTGCGACCATTTATCAGCTGCTATCTTTGTCTGGTGACTGGGTGGATAATTCGGTGATTCTGGCACCAGACCTGCTTCGTAAAGCATCTCATAGCGTAGCAAGACATGCTCGGGCACCCATTCTCTTTGTTCGTATACATGATTGTGCATTGACGCATTATCAGTCTCTGCCTGTATTGAATTATCACTGTCCAAAAACGACTCACTCAAACCCCAACATAGACCAATACGCTGTCGTCGCCGCTGCTGAACCACCAAATCTTCTGTCATAGCAGCCCAATCCAATAAAGCGGGGACGATAAAATCCATCATCACACTGGGAGCACCATCCAAGTGATTTTCCCATGGGAAGTAATCATACCAGTCTTGCCATAGTGCTTGGCTTTGTCGCCGCATTTGCGTTTCTTGTACCAACCCCAAGTAACTTACATACACCAGCGCGTGCCCATCGATGTTGCGCCTATTGGTATCGACAAAGGTATATAACTGCTCCAAATAACCGAGCGGTTGCTGCGTTTGCTCCTCAACCCATTGACGGACGCCCGCTTGCAAAGAGCGATGTAATGGCATGAGCGGTCCATTGGGCAACAATTTGCCTTGATCGACGGTTAAGACGCGAGCGGTATGATCGGTAATCGCAACCAGTACGGCGACCACTTCGGTCGTGCCACTCCCTTGTTGATGGGTGTGTGAATAAGACAACGTCATAATTGTAGGGATTATCCTTTGTTTGCAAATGTATTGGTAAGAAGAAAAGCGTTAGCGCTTAAGGTGTGTCCTAGTATAACGTGAATCCAACACGATCATAGTTTGCCGTTGTAACGTTACGCATTGGAAGGGAGTAATAAAAAAATCGTCTCTAGCTCAATGTAAAACTTTGGCAACCTATTTGAAATTACTATTTTTACAAGGCATTGGCATGAAAAATAAGGGGTTATACAGAGCAAACATAAAATAGATTTACCTCATATCAATAATGAGTCATAAAAAACACTTGTTTTTATGCTCTAAATGAGCATAATAAAATCAAATTGTTTTAAGTGCTATTTAACTGATTCACTTTAGCGGCACATCTGTTGTCGTCACTGTACCTAAGGTTGCCTTCTTATGAAACTCTATCCGTATGACGCGCCCATCATGAGCAATGACACTCGCATTGCGACTCAAATGAACATCGATTATGCCAAAGCCAAAATACCTGTTGATCTGCCACGTACCGAGCGTCTGATCGTTGAGGAAAACATCAAACAACTATTAAAAGACAAGAATGCGGTATTGGTTGCTCATTATTACGTCGATCCCTTTATTCAGGACTTGGCACTAGCAACGGGCAGCTGTGTCGGTGATTCACTTGAAATGGCACGCTTTGGTCAAGCGCATAGTGCGCAAACATTGGTAGTGGCAGGCGTCCGCTTTATGGGCGAATCAGCCAAGATACTGAGTATGGAAAAAACAGTACTCATGCCAGACTTAGAAGCAGAATGTTCGCTCGATTTGGGTTGTCCCGCTGATGCGTTTTCCGCCTTTTGTGATGCGCACCCAGAGCGTACTGTGGTTGTTTATGCCAATACCAGCGCGGCTGTAAAGGCACGAGCGGATTGGGTGGTCACCTCCTCTGTCGGTATCGATATCGTTCGTCACTTACATGCGCAAGGCGAGCCCATCATTTGGGGTCCTGACCGCCACTTGGGTAAATATATCGCGCGTGAGACTGGCGCAGATATGTTGCTTTGGCAAGGCTCATGCTTGGTGCACAATGAATTTAAAGCCACTGAGCTGCTGCAATTAAAAGAAGCGCACCCAGACGCCAAAGTATTGGTACACCCTGAATCGCCTGATAGTGTCGTTACACTTGCTGATGTGGTGGGATCAACCAGTAAATTGCTGCAAGCGACGTATGAGATGGAGGCCGATACTTTTATTGTTGCCACCGATCTCGGTATCTTGCATGAGATGCAAAAACGCTCGCCGCACAAACGCTTTTTGGCCGCGCCTACTGCTGGCGAGAGTGCCAGTTGTAAAAGCTGTGCCTTTTGTCCATGGATGGCAATGAACGGCTTACAAGGTATCGAGCAGTGTTTGATTCATCAAAGCGGCGAAGTACTGATGACACCTGAGCTGGCCGTATCTGCCAAAAAACCGTTGCAGCGTATGCTTGATTTTGCCGAATCACAAAAGCAGCGTGTCACGACAAGCGGCGATATAATCAAAGATCGCTCATTGTTCGCTAATGTTGGAGCCGCCTAACATGAGCGAGGCTATTGCAGCGGCTGGCGCCATTCATGGTGGTATTCATAGTGCCATTCACAGTGTCATTCATAGTGCCTATGATGAGCAAAATACGAGACAAACGGATGTCTTAATCATTGGTGCTGGGCTTGCAGGATTGAGCACTGCGCTGTCTTTGCCGCCGTCACTGAGTATCACCGTATTGAGTAAATCAGCGCTTGAGGTGTGCTCGAGTCACTACGCCCAGGGCGGTATTGCAGCCAGTTTGGACAAAAACGACTCAATCGCTGACCATGTCGCTGATACCTTGATCGCTGGTGCAGGATTGTGCGAGGCCGATTCGACTTTTCGCATTCTAAGCGCAGGACAGCAAGCTGTCCAATGGCTGTGTACGCAAGGCGTGCCTTTTACCCAAATGCCTAAACTTAATGGTCATAGTGATGCTCAGCAAACAACAACGCAGCCTCATACCAGTAACTTGCAAATCAATGAGCTTCCTAGCCATAGTTTACAAATCAGCGACCTACATTTGACCAAAGAAGGGGGACATAGCTGTCGCCGAGTGGCCCATGCAGATGATGCGACTGGTCAATATATGATGGAGACGCTGACTGCTAAGGCGCACGCTGCGTCTAACATTACTGTCCTTCCGTACCACGAAGCTCTACAGTTACTAACGATGCCTGTTGCTAATGATGTTTGTAGCCGTCCTGTAGCGCTTAGACAGTGTCAAGGCGCGTTGGTTTTTGATCATATCCGTCAACGCCAGCTTACCATTCATAGTCGCGCCGTCGTATTGGCCAGTGGGGGTTTGGGACAGTTGTTTCAGCGCGCCAGTGCGCCCAATGTCTGTGTTGGTGACGGGGTCATGATGGCATGGCAAGCAGGCTGCCGCCTAGCCAATCTAGAGTTTATTCAATTTCATCCGACAGGTTTGGCGTTTGGCGATAGTCGTTTTTTGATCTCTGAAGCATTACGCGGTGAAGGGGGTCATTTGTATTGTCCAACAACCAACACACGCTTTATGTTAGCCATTGACGCGCGTGCTGAATTAGCGCCGCGCGATATCGTCGCCCGCGTTATCGCTGAACAAATTGATATAAATGGTCTTGGCTACGTTCACCTCAGTGTTAGTCACTTGCCTGCCTCATTTATAACAGCGCATTTCCCAAAGATTTACCAAACGTTGCTCACCCTTGGCATTGATATGACAACTGATCCCATTCCGGTAGCACCGACCGCTCATTATAGTTGTGGCGGCGTGGTTACCTCTGCCGACGGTCACACCGATGTGGTAGGACTCTATGCGGCGGGCGAAGTCGCTCATACTGGCCTACATGGTGCCAACCGCTTGGCAAGCAATTCGCTACTAGAATGCGTGGTGGTTGGGCGTCATATTGCTGCTGACTTACCGCGGTATTTAAATGAGATAAGCGCGCTAAATACAGAACAACCGATTGAGAATATATGGACGCAACCATGCCTTGAGCGTGCGCACACAGTCGAGCTTTCTTCTTTACCGAATGAATGCACCGAGGCTAATGCTAAGCGCCATAACGAGGCTAATGAGTTTCCCAATGCTGACGTTGCCAACACCATTGTTAAATTAAAAGCGTTAATGACGCAGCACATGGGGATCACGCGTCGCGCCAAATCGTTAGAGCAAGCCTTAATACAAGTCCAAGCATGGCAACGATACTTTGGCCATGACAAGCTTAGTCTGCCCGCCTTCGATAATCAAAACAGCGCTGCTATTGCCGAGAGCCTTGCTCATTTTCAATTAAACAGACAGCTACAGTTGGCAGTCTTCATTATTCAGTGCGCTTATCAGCGCGTTGAAAGTCGCGGCGGACATTATAGACAAGATCATCCGCAGTTAGCAGCCAATCCTCAAATAAGTGTTATTAAACCGCTAATAAAACAAACTTATCATCAAGCGAATGACGTTAACCCGTATGGGCATAAGCCTTCGTACGATGAAGTAGCAGTAATCACTGTTTGAGCAGCGCCAGACATCGCATGTTTATAAGGCATTTTACCCTTAAGTTGTCCGTATTTTTTAGCAATATGCTACAATCGTCGGCTTGTTGAAATTGCCTTACTAAAAACGCTGCGAGCCGACCATCATGCAAAGCCTAATTACCCTTATTCTGGTATTAACCCCCATGTTTATTGGCTTTGCCATTCCATCTAATCCTAGCTTGACCAAGTTTGCAGACAAAGGCTTGTCTTATTTGGTATTTATTATTCTAGCGCTGATTGGCATTGAGTTATCGCAAGTTGAAGGCTTGGGCAATCGGTTGGATGAAATCGTGTTGTATGTTGCTGTACTCTCGGTATTGACGGTGGGTGCAGGTTTGTTTGCCCTGATGGCGTTTGACCATTTACGTCCGTGGCATGCCAAAAAACCAAGCGCAAAATCAAAAGAGCATCGCGTCAGTATTCGAGGCAGCCTAGCACAAGTCGTTTGTGTTGTGATCGGTATGGTCATTGGGTACTTTTTACCCGCTGATTATATGCCGCCGGAAAACACCATGACTGCACTGCTAATGATATTGATTTTGCTGGTTGGTATTGGTCTAAAAGGATCAGGCATCACTTTAAAAGAGGTCATGCTCAATCGCCGCGGCGTCGAGATGAGTGTGATCTTTACGCTGTCAGTATTATTGGGCGGTCTGGTTTTTGCCCTACTATTTAGGGATGTGTCATGGACCAAAGGCTTGGCTTTGGCATCAGGCTTTGGTTGGTATTCACTATCAGCGATTGTCATGACCGATGCCTACGGCGCAGTTTGGGGCAGTGTGGCGTTGTTCAATGACCTCATACGCGAGTTCTTTGCACTGCTCTTTATTCCTGTCTTTATGCGCAAATCGCCATCGGCGGCGGTCGGACTTGGCGGTGCCACCAGCTTAGATTTTACGCTGCCTGTGATTCAACAATCAGGAGGTCTAAAAGTGGTGCCATTGGCAATTAGTTTTGGCTTTCTGATTAATATCGTCTCGCCCGTGCTGATGGTGTTTTTTTCAGCGTTTGGGTAGCTTTTGATGATTGATTACGGTTTAAAACTCGACGCATACATCTGATTCTGAATCGTTTGGCTGCTGATAAGTGTTTACCTTTGGCTCTTTAACTAATCCATAAACACGGCGATTAAAAAATTTGCCTTCTTCGGTATCAGAGGGCGCAATAGGCGCTCTAACGCTACAATCAAAAGTACTCAAACGCATAGGTTCGACGTCGTGTTTTAAAATAAGGTAGTTTTTGACCATAAGCGCTCTATCTTTGCTTAAAGAACCTGAAACTTGGTCGATCTCATCTTCTGAAATATGAGCTTCAATTTGCATGGTAGTGTTATCGTACTTGTTCATCTGATCTGCTACTTTATCAAGCTCAAGCTGATACTTTGGAAGTAACTCATTACTATCTTTTTTAAAAAATACTCTCAGCTCCATGGCAGTCTTGTCTATTAAGTCATAAAGTATCGGACAGCCAAGTTCATTTACTGCAACGTTTTCAGGCGTTTTTGGGCAATGATCGATTTGATCTAAAACCCCATCACCATCTGAATCGGTATCTTCTGCTTTCATCGTCATGGTATTCTCATATTGAGGTATGATTTTTGGCGAAGCAATTTCGGTAGTCTGGCAGCCAGCTAGCGTTGTAAATACTGTCAATAACAACACGCCATAGCAGTTTAGTTTAATAGTCATGGTTGCTCTTCCTTGAGATAATCCCAAAACGGTTTTCATTGATGAAGTAAGACGTACTTTAAGCCATCTCTAGCTCTTTATTCGCCTGACAAGTACTGTCATGCCAATCAATAAATGCCTGTATGGCTTGATGCTCCAATTGATGACCAGCATCGAGACCAGAAAAAGTCTCGACGTATCGACATGCTCGATAGTGTTTTGCATACTCATCATAATAGGCAATCCATTGCTTGCGTGACTCTCTGTCTAACGCTAACTCTTTGCTTTGTTGTGTTGCTGTTTCTTCAACAGTATTATCCTCAGCGAACCAAAAGTCTTTTGCGGGAATGTCTTTAGCCAAATTATTATTTTCAACCTCACTCATACGCCATGGCTTGGCAGTGAGCCGCGCTCGAAAGCACTGCTGCTCCTGACAAAGCCGCACGTAATTGGCATCTGCATGAAAACACTCAAACCACTGCGCGACTAAATCAGCACTTGGTACGATAGTATCGTGAGTCGCAATAATACGAAATCCTGCTGGCGTTTCATACAAACGGAAGGACTCCTTTGAATGACTGGCAACGCGCTTTTTGATTAAATCCGTTATAAAAGGTAGTAATGAGGCAATATCATCGGAGTATTTTTGCGTGCGTGCTTTATCTCTCTTACTGGCTTGTTGCCATAAATACGCAGTCACACCCGCCATAACGGCCAATAGCCATAACCATGATAACCCTAGCCAAGCAATGCTACTCGCGATAAGTATAAAGATAAGAATAAAAGACCAGACTTTTACTTTCATCGTTGATGGTTGGCTTTTATCAATGATAGATACACCCATGAAACCTTGTTTGTCATAACTATCAGGAAACTTTTGAGGCAATAAATCATCATGATCAACATCGATAATCGCAATATTATTAACATTAGCAACCTGTGCGCCATAAGTATTACGCGTCACAATGAGCTGAATATCAAACGATCTATTTTCTAAATTGCCTGCTGTTAAGCCATTCTCTGAAAAACCATGTTCCGAAATAATTTCTTCACGAATGGGAATACCATTGCTGTCGTTGTACGCTTCTCTACGCTCACGTCTGACAATATCTTCACCTGCCAACCAACGACTATACGCATCAGCAACCCGCTCTTTGGCATGCACCAAAGCCGCTTCTTGACTGATATCCGACCAACCATAACGCTTAATAGTGGCTTGCTTAGAAGATGTATTAAACTCAGTTTTTGAGTCAAAGCGCTGCTTATATTGCGCCCAATATTTTGGGATGAGCATGGAACATGACCTCGGATTGATGTAAATAGTTGGTATTGAATGCCGCTGCGCGACTTACACCCCACTCGCCTGCTTAGCAAACAATCGCATCAATGGCTTTATCTTACCGACACGGTACATGCCTTCATTGCGCAGTTGCTGTACCGGTCGCATTTGCGCAAGCGAGCCTGCAAATAGCCAGTTAAGTGCTGAAAAGCTGTGCATCATTAGGCTGTTGTGCGGACGACGCGAGCGCTCATAATGACGTAATGTCTGATTGCTGCCCCAAAGCTTATTGCCACTACGCGCAAAGTCATGAGTCAGTTGCTCATTCAATACTTGCACATCGAGCATACCGAGGTTCAACCCTTGACCTGCCAGCGGATGAACGCCATGCGCGGCATCACCGATCAATACCAAGTTATCCGCCACATAGCTTTTTGCTTGTTGTGCCGTTAATGGGAAGCTAGCGATGGATTCAATTTGCTGGATAGCACCAAGTTCATAATTGGTAGCAGCTGCCAATTTATTGGCGATAACGTCATCTTCTTCCTCTAGCAATGCCAACGCCTGATTGCGCGGCAGTGTCCATACGATCGATTGCCAGTGTTGCGGATTTGCCTTATCGCTATCGGTAATGTCCGCTAGCGGCAATAAAGCCAAGGTGCCCGTTGGTAACATGGCTTGGCGGGCAGTCGCTTGGTGCGGTTTTTCAGTTTGAATCGCACAACAAATCGCGGTTTGGTTATAATCCAAGGTATCTAGCCCGATGCCCGCTTGCTGACGCACAAAAGAGCTGCGACCATCAGCGCCGACCAATAGTGCCGCCTCGATGGCTGTACCATCGTCTAAAGTGACACGGTAACCGCGCCCAGCACTCAACCAATCCATGTTCACTACTTTTTGACCAGCAATGACGGTCAAATACTCACTGACCGTCTCTTCGCTCATACGTTGCCATAGTGCGTGATCGATAACCGTCGGCTCGACCATACTGCCCAGTATCTCCGGCGCAGCGTTTTTACGATTCTTTTCATGGATGCTTTCACCAAACAACAACTCACCCATCCCGTTAAATTGCCATACCTGCATTTGTGAGTAGTCCGCTTTACGCTTGGAGGCTACAATTTTTTGCCATACGCCCACATCGCTAAGCAAGTTGATGCTAGCCACGCTCAATGCATAGACACGGGCATCACGTTTGCTCAGCACGTCCTGCCAAGCAAGCTCATCACGCGCAGAACGAGCATCAATCAATGTCACTGGCATTTTATTTTGTGCCAGCTTTAACGCAAGGGTGGCACCGACGATACCGCCGCCGATAATGAGTGTGTGGTTGTTGTTCATGAAACATCCTTTATAAAGCAATCGCTCTTTTTATTAATATCTATTGATCGAACTCAATCGTTTATTGATACACTTTTAAGATTTTAAGCCCATCGCATAAGTCGCTACTAATGGCTTGATGTTTGGCAATTTATCAAAAGCAACTAAGGCCACGTTGCGTGCCAATTTCACGGCTGGATTGGTATGTGTAAAGCCATGGACAACCGCATCACAGAAGCGAATGACCCTTTTTTGATCCGCTTTTCTGGCTGTCTCATAACGCTGTAATAATTGCTTATCACCGATGTCTTTGCCTCTTAGCATTTGCGCGTTCAGCATTTGCGCCAGTACATGAGCATCGCGCATACAAAGGTTAAAGCCCTGTCCGGCTACAGGATGCAACGTGTGAGCCGCGTTGCCCATAATGACGCAGCGCCCCACCACTTGCTTGTCTGCCAACACTCGCGTTAACGGATAAGCGCCGCGGCGACCCGCAGCGATAAACGTGCCTGCGCGTTGTCCAAAACCTTGCTGCAAAGTCGCCAAAAAGTGCACGTCATCCTCTAGATACTGCGTCTCCTCACCGTTAGGGCATATCCAAACGACCGAGCGTCTATGGCCTTTTTGGTACTCGTCATTGCCATCGCCTTCTGGGTCCGTTAGTGGCAGTACCGCCAGCGGACCTGCGGGACTAAACCGTTCAATCGCTAAATGCTCATGTGGTTTGTCCGTCTCAACCACGCCAACGATAGCCGTTTGTCCATAATCGTAAGTCGTCGTTCCGATATCTAACAACTGGCGTACCGTAGAGTCGCGTCCATCGCAAGCGACCAAAACGCTGGCTTGTAACTGTTGCTCAGTCGCCGCTTCATTATTACTGATGAAACTCAACGTCACGCTATCAGCTTGCTGGGTGACCGCTGTCACATTGGCATGATCAATCAAGGTAATCAGCGGTTCCTGCTGAGCGGCTAATAACAGCTTGCGTCCAAGCCAAGCGTTTTCCATAACTTGCCCAAATGATTCGACCTTCTCTTCAGCTTTATTAAGTTGCGCACGTCCAAAACTTCCCTGCTCGCTGATTTGCACGCCATCAATGCGGCACGCATGACTTTGCAAGTCATCCCATAAGCCAATTTCTTGATAAATCTGCACAGTGCGACGTGACAGCGCGGTATTACGACTGTCTAAATAATGGCTACGCGTTTTGTCGTCATTGGGACTGATGATAGGATAACGGTTTTTCTCTAATAAAGTACTCGCAATACCATGGTGCGCAAGTAACAAGGCAAAGGACAAGCCTACATGACCACCGCCAGCGATCAGCATCTGCTGCTCCGTGATGGTTTCTATTTCTTCGGTACTTATCTCTTTGGCATTTGATCGAGTTGAATCCGTCTTTTGCATCCTATTATTCCTATTATAATCTGTTAGATATGCGTGCTAAATGCGCTCAGTAGTGAGCAGAAGCTATGTTTCGCAAATGGTCTTATTTTACTTATATTTTAAACGTTACAATAAAACACGGTGATATAGCGAGTAGATTACCACAAATTGCCTCTGTTTCTGTCCTCTTAATGGTAGACAAAACGTGTGCCCAAAAATGGCTAACGCTTATATCAGCACAGCAAAATAAGCCTGCGCCTTTGAGCGTCTCAGAAAAAGCTTGAATAAGTATGAGTGGTTGCAATCACCATACAAAAACAGCGCTATCTACATGATGAATTGCTTGAAATTTAAAAACTATCTACCATAATAAAGACAAGACATTTATTTCTCTGTATTCCCAATAATCAATAATAATTTTTTAAACATTGCCGTTATTTTTATCTCTACGATCTAAAACCAATATAAACCTACTGACTATTTTCCGTTTAAACCCGCCGCTTTATTAAAAATAATTCCTAGTGTCGGGTACACAACATAAGGATAATCGCTTGACTGATTCCATGAGCCGCCGTATAAAGTTTGAATCATTAACGCCCGCACAGCTCAAAACCGTGCTTGGTGAATATAACAATCATATGAAATATATCCAAGAGCGCCTTGATATCAAAATCAGCCAGCGCCAAGGTGATTTTTGCCTGAGTGGCGATGTCACTGGTGTCGAGCGCGGTGAGCGTATTATTTATAAGCTGGTAGACGAAGCGCAAAACTCAAAAGACATCAGTGCTGAAGAGCTGCACCTGATCATCCAATCAAGCATTTCGCGCGACGAAGACATGGCAGCCGATGAGCAAAACGCGGCCAATGCAGAAGATGAAGACGAGTTGGAAGCGGCCGAATTTACGCCCATTAGCTTGCGCACGCGTAAAGGCCGCATTATCCCGCGTGGTGGCAACCAACAGCGCTATGTACAAAACGTCCTTAGTTCTGATGTGTCGTTCGGTATTGGTCCTGCGGGTACTGGTAAAACCTATCTAGCCGTTGCTTGTGCAGTCGATATGATTGAGCGTAATGAAATTGAGCGGATTTTATTGGTACGTCCAGCAGTAGAAGCTGGCGAAAAACTGGGGTTCTTACCCGGTGATTTAACACAAAAAATCGACCCCTATTTACGTCCGTTATACGATGCACTGTATGAGATGCTAGGCTTCGAGAAAGTCGGTAAAATGATTGAGCGTCAGATTATTGAAATCGCGCCACTTGCTTATATGCGTGGTCGTACACTAAACAACTCATTCGTTATCCTAGATGAAGCACAGAACACCACACCTGAACAGATGAAAATGTTTTTGACGCGGTTGGGTTTTGGTTCACGCGCTGTTATTACCGGTGACATCACTCAGGTCGATTTGCCGCGCGGTCACAAATCGGGCTTGGCGCAAGCGATGGATATCTTGAGCGGCATTGAAGAAATTCATATCACCAAGTTTGACTCAAAAGATGTGGTACGTCACCAATTGGTTCAAAAGATCGTCGAAGCCTATGATGTGTTTGATGAAGAGCAGTTTGCTTTGCAAGAAAAACGTAAGTTTGAGCGCATCAAAGAGCAAGAACGCAAGCAAGCCATCACGGATGCCGCAGCCAAGCTATAATTGGCAAGCTTGATAGTCTAATTTTAAAATAATAAAACCGGATTACTGATATCGTAGTCCGGTTTTTTGCGATGATGGGTCATCCACTTTAACCTGATACCACTTCTTAATAGTAGAATGCTGTGGTTTGTCACTGCTATTGTTTTATTTACGGCCGACTACAGTTATTCCTAAATAGAAAAGGTACAACAATGATAATGTACTGGCAACGATATATTTTCGCAGCCCCTGTCTGCAAAGGCACAGCAAGCAAGAAAATATGATGTTGGCAGCACTGTGTTTATTTGATATTGGATTGACTATAGAGCAGTCAGGCAATAACTGAAATAATTGAGAGCATAAGATTTAGACACAAGATTTAGACACATTGTCTTATAAACCGATAAAAGGATAATGGCATGAGCCAGTCTACCAATGATAAACATGACGCAAACAATGAAACCAATAGTAATGACGCAGAGTTAGCGGCACTCGATATCAATGCTGCTGAAAGCATTGATGATGAAATACTTGATAGCTTTTATCATCGAGATCACTTATTGCACATTATGATGACGACGTTGGATTATATAGACGGGCGTATGAATCAGGGTCTGATACTGCCCTATTTTGAAGACATCGAACCTGAGCGCTGGCAGTCAAAAATCAAAGCATTAGACATCTACATTACCGATGAGGTTGAAGGACACGCATTGAATTTGGAAGCGCGCGATAAGGATTATGCGACCAACATTTTGTCTTATCCCAGCGACTTACCTACCGCCATTATTGAGCTGATGCCCACGCTTCCCTTGGGAGAGCTTGTCATTTGTCATGACGTGATGGTACGCGAAGCCAATGCGCAAAACAAAACAGTGACGCAGCATATTAGCCATTTATTAATACATGGTGTGCTGCATCTACTAGGGTTTGATCACGAACTCGGACAGGTGGAGCAAGATGAGATGGAAGATTTTGAAATCAACATTTTGGCAAAACTGGATTTACCAAATCCCTATGTCTAGTATCTACAAGATAGTAAAATGCTATAGTCAGGTCGATAGTAAAAGAATACAGTGGGACTGGAATAAATTTTTCGTGGCCTCTGTCTACAACAGCACAGCAAGCGAGAAAAATTTATTCCAGTTAAGCGTGATAATGCCATGTATCCATTGTATTTAGAATTAACCCTAGATATCTATTTTTATTCGCTAGTCTTTTTCAGGCTTCGGCAGTTTTTGCGATTCACCCATTTGGTTAATCATGAGGTCTAAACCTTTGACATGGACGCTACGCTGCGGGAATGGTATCTCAATCTTCTCATCGTCTAAAGCCACTTTGAATTGTTCTAGCAACTCACATTGCATTGACCACCAATCGGCGTTGGTGGTCCAGACGTTCAGAGTCAGATCTACCGAATTATCACCCAGATTGGTCACACGCACAATCGGCTCAGGATCGGTAAAGGCTAATGGATTGTTTTGTGCCAAGCTTATCATGACATTTTTAGCCGCTTTAATATCGGCGTCATAACCAATGCCAACCGTGATATCCACGCGGCGGTTGGGCAGCGATGAATAGTTGGTGATCGCTGAAGTAGTAATCGTGCCGTTTGGGATGATAATATCGTGGTTGTTGGTGGTCGTCAGATGCGTATTGACCAAAGTAATTTCGCCTACGGTGCCAGTAAAGCCATTGATTTGAACATAATCCCCACTAACAAAGGGACGGAAAGTGACAATCATGATACCCGCTGCAAAGTTTGACAACTGATCTTTTAGCGACAAACCAATGGCAACTGCCGCACCGCCCAATATGGCAATGACGGAGGTGGTCTGCACCCCAACCTTGCTCAACGCGGCCAAGGTGACCACGACCAAGAGCACCCCGTATAAGAGACGACCTAAGAAGCTTGCCACCGTGTCATTCAAATGACTGCGTAGCATGATCTTGTGCGCCACATTCACCGCTTTTTTGGCCAACCACAGCCCAATGACGAATATCAAGATGGCCATGACCACCTTGGTTATTAAGACGATCGCACTGGTGGTTAACGTAGCGACATCGACGGTAAAACCTAAAAATTCCATACTGACTCTTTATTCTATAATTGTATTGATAAGTTAGTCTTGATAATGTTTGCTACCTATGCTTTAAAAGCTGCCCCAATATAAAACCAACATCGTATTAGGTAGCTCGGGTAAGCCGAGTAAGTCATGTTATTAAAAGTCACGCTATTAATAGGTAACATTGACTGTATCACTATAGCGATAAGTGCGAATCAAACGCAGCTCAACAATGTCTTTCATGTCTTTGGTAAATTGACCAAAAGGTGCCGCTTGGCGTACTGACTGCTTCGCCGCTTCATCGAGTATCGTCGAGTTCGAGCTTTCTAGCAGACGAATGGCTTTAATATTACCATCACTATTGATAATAACCATTAGGCGCACATCACCTGTGATGCCTTGGGCGCGGGCTTGCACTGGATAGTGCAGATTGCCAACGCGTTCAACGTGCTCACGAAAGGTATTGATATAATCCGCTGCATCACCGCGCGTCGTCGAATTGCTGTCCATGGTTACCACTTTTGATTTGGTGGCATAGACCTGCTGACGCTGAGAGAGCTGTGCTTCTAACGTTGCGATCTGTTTACGTAGCCGCGCCTCTTGTGCCATGACATCATCTTGTGCCTGCTTGCTGTCATTGTCAGACTCAACGGCCGCTTGACGCCAGCTTAGCGTGGTTCGTAAATAGCTTTCTTGATAACGCTGCTGGCGAACTTGTCTTTGTAGATTAATAACATCTTGCGTCTCGCTCATTTGTTCAGCGGACAAAGGGCTGGTCTGATCGGTCTCTTGTCTCAACGTCTCTTGTATTGTGCCACCACCTTCTTGTGAAGCGTTGGCAATAAAACGCGCGTCTTCGTTCGGCTTCATGTTATCTGTCAGTGCTTTTGCGACATCTTGCATCATGGCAGCGGGATCTTTACCCATCGAAAAGCTAATACCAAAGATCACCAATACATGTACTGAGACGGCAATTACAATCGCAATAGACAAGCTAAAGTTACGCCTAGGCGCTTGGGCAGAAAAATGGTAGCTTTGCGAATCTTTGATATAGGCCACAATAGGTGTCATCTAATAAGAATAAATGGTGCAAACGCGACGCGCGATTACAATAAAGCGCACAAGAAAACATAAGACCCGTGTCAGTACTATCATAACATGACATAGAATTATACTACCAGTATAAGTGTGGGTGGTACAGAACCTGTTTAGCTGCTAGCAATCGCATCAGAAGATGCGGATTAAAAGCGGCAACTATACAAAGTGTAAATACACTTAAGACGCTATAGTCGATATATTCTAGTAAGGATACAGAGCGAATAGAGCGAACATTAACGTATCGTATTTATTGATCATTACCTCTCGCAGTTTGGTGTTATAAGTAGCAGTCACCAAACAGTCACTAAATGGATAACGACAAAACACAGGTGCTTATTTTTAAGCCATGATATTTGTTATATACTGTTTTATAGGTATTGAGCGATAACGCTATGATTGACCTGAATATAGGCAGTTCGAAATACAATCGATATGTTAATCATAGGTTAATAACCCTGGGCGGCTGGTATAAACTTTCTTTGCGTGCGGCTAACGCAGAGGCTACAAAAAATTCCTCCCAGTCTCACTGTAGCGCTTTTAGAATGGATCGGTTATAAATGCTTACTGGTTACTGTTAATAACCTTTTTCTAATCACTATTTTTTTGACAATTATTTTTACGCCATCTATTCAATGGCGCGCTGTGTCATTATAAGGATAATAAGTTTGAGTAGCTTTGATAATATGAGTGACGACGCAAACAACGCAGACAATTTAGACAGTTTTGATGAGCTGTTCGAAACCATTGGCGATCGTTTCGATGAGTCATTTAGTGGTGGCTGGGAGCGTCTAACCAATTCAATCAAGCAGATTTATAACAAAACAACCGATAAGCTTGAGGATGAGTTCGTTTTACCTGTGGCACAAAAATATGTCAACGATGCGCTGCAAAAGTTTGTGACCGACAATGTAAAAGCCATTTTAGAATTGCGCGTTGAGATGCACGATGATTGGTTTCGCTTGTACTGTACGGTCGATGCCGGTGGTATCTACGCGGAAGTCGCCAGTAATTTTAGTTTGGTACATGTGCAGCTTGACCGCAACGTCCAGCGCTTCGTCTTTGGTCAGCGGACTTATACCGATGTGCTTAACCTACGCTGCGAATCTTTTATCAAACGCCAAGGTATCAAGCTTGCGATCTGGTTTTATCACAGCGTCCTCAAAAAAGATCCGTTAGGCTTTATTCTCTCTTATATCAATATCGCCCGTCCAAAAGACGAAATCATTTATCTCGATATCAACCGCTGGCTCAAAAGCAATAAAAAAATCATGAGCGCCCTACATAAAGTTCAAGTGAACTACGGCGAGCTTGAAGAAGAACAAATGGTTTTAAAAGCTCAAATCAATTACCGCGATCTATTGGCGGCCAGTAGTAATGAAGACATTATTAGCGATAATGATGAGCCTGAGCTGATGCAAGGGCCTATCAAACCGATAGAAGATGCTACCGAACCCAGCCAAGAATGACCCGATAACAAAAATTATTATCCATAAAAAACGCGGTATCTGTCAGACTAACAATCTTTAAGATACCGCGTTTTTTGTTAAATGAAATCACCAATAGCTTGTTCTACCAATAATTCTCTACCGCAATATTGCCCTCACCGCGGCGGTTCATCACCAGACCCAGCGACTTTAACATCTCTTTGGTGTCTTCCACCATGTCTGGATTGCCACAAAGCATGACATGCGTGCTATCAATATTCAGATCCATACCTGCCCGCTCTTGCAGCGTGCTCTCTAACAACAGCTTGGGCAGTCGCTCAGTCAATGCGCCTTCAACGTACTCACGAGTGACAATAGGAATAAAGGTCAGCGTCGCAGGATTGTCGACCAACGAGCCAAAGTCTGCTTGTAAGCTTTCAATCTTTTTAACATAAGCAAGCTCATCGGTCGAGCGTGCACTATAAGCCAGTATAATATGTTCGTAGTCTTCCCACGTTTTCAAATCTTGTAGCATTGATAAAAATGGTGCGAGACCTGTTCCTGTTGCCAAGAGCCATAGATCCTTGGGCAAAGGTTTTTGATAACGCGCCAAGGTCAAAAACCCAAACGGCATGGTGTTAAGTAGCAACTCGTCGCCGACTTGCAAATGTTGGAGCTGCGAGGTAAAAGCACCTTCAGGAATCACGATAGAGAAAAACTCTAACACCTCATCAAAGGGAGAAGACACAATCGAGTAAGCGCGGAAGATATCTTCGTTTAATGCTGCATTCGTCTCATCATTAATATCCTCAGACATCTCATTTTGCTGCTTATAATATTGCAATTGGCTAGGATTCACGCCCAAACGTACAAACTGACCAGCGGTAAATTTAAAACTGTCAGGACGACTCACTGTAAAACTAAACAGATTGGGCGTCCATGTGGTTTTACTAAGTACCGTTACTTTTTGAATGTTGTCACTCATAATAATTGATCACTCACCTATTATTTATACTTATTAAATGGTTAGATTCTATAGTCGATTTACTTTAATAAAAGCATGCTTCTACTGGGAGAAATTTTCGAAGCCTCTGTCAGGCTTGCGAATAGCCAGCGAAGAAAATTGATACCTGTAGAACAGGCTAATGACATGTACCGTTTTCATTTTAAATCGACTATACAAACGAAAAGATGCGCCAAGCTTATCACAAAGCTGGCGCATCTTGGTTTTCTAACCGTAATTATGGATAAGTGACGGCAACATTCACCGTTACTTATCACCTGTCTTATGCAACGACACTCTTATGCAATGACACTACCAGATACGTGCCAAACTTGCCCACTCAATCATGCTGTTTGGTAAGATACCAAAGAAGACGATAATGGCCGTTACCGCAATCACCATGATCCCGCCCGTACGAATACCCCACTGCTTGGATACGTCAAACTCGATGAACTGCTTAGGACGTTTGAACAGCGTCAGCATGACACGCAAATAGTAGAATAAGCCGATGGCACTACCTAGGATAATCATTGCCGCTAAGAACCAATGCGTCCCTTGTACCGCAGACAATATCGCAAATAGCTTGGTAATAAATCCGGCTGTCAATGGGATACCTGCCAATGACAACATCATGATGGTCATAACGGCGGTCAGTACCGGACGACGCCAAAACAGTCCTTGATAATGGGTCAACTCGTCCGCTTCCCCAGACAAGCGATAAGGACTCGACATCAAGGTCACAACCCCAAAGGCCCCAATAGACGTAAACGCATAAATGGCCATATACATACTGGAGATACTATCGGCGGCGGCACCAATACTAACGATAACGATTAACACGTAACCCATATGGGCAATCGATGAATAACCGAGTAGGCGTTTGAGACTGGTTTGACGTATGGCTAGTAAATTACCCACCAAAATCGATAAAGTCGCCATGACCATCAACAACATCTGTACCGACGGCAATGCCAATAAAGACGTATCAATTAAGAAACGTACCGCTAACGCCATCATGGCAACTTTTGATACCGACGCTAAAAAGGTAGCGATGGGTGCTGGTGCGCCTTCATAAACATCCGGTGTCCACATATGAAAAGGAGCAGCCGACAGTTTAAAAGCAATACCAAACATCATCATCGCCGCGCCAAGAATCAATAGTGGCGACTCAAACAGAGTGCTCAGCGTCATACTAATCGGTTTGAAAGCCAGTGACCCGACTTCGGCATAAATGAAGGCCATACCCATCAGCAAGGTCGCTGACGCGGTCGCAGACAATACCAAATACTTCAAACCCGACTCAAGCGAGCGGTTGCGCATATAAGTATAGGCCAACATGCCATAGAGTGGCACTGAGAGCATCTCTAGACTCATAAAGAATGAGGCCATGTGCTGAGCGCTTACCATCAGTAGTGCCCCAATCGTTGACAGCAACATGAGCAAATACAGCTCATCTTTATTGTCTTTGATGTCGACCAAATACGCATAAGATAACGTACAGCAGGCCAAGGCACAAATAAAAATAACCACCATATTAAACTGAGCAAAATTATCAATCACAAATAATTGCTCTGCATTTGGTACGAGAGTGCCGCTATTGATGATACCGAGCATTTGACCAATTAAGGTAAACAGGCCAATATTTAAACCAACGACCGTAATCGTACCGGTCACCACGTGCGAGCGTTTTACGGCGATTGCGATCATGACTGCCAACACCGTAATCACAACGATTATCATTGGCGCGTAAGGCAACAATCCCATCAAATCATTCATCGTAATATTATTCATGACTTAACGTGCCTCCATTGCATCAAGCAGTTGCGACGCATCTACCTGCGTGACTTGACTGTATATATACGCATTGTTGATCCACTGCATTGCATGGCTTGACGTATCAAGGAACGGCTGTGGATATAGCCCAAGCCACACCAGTCCCGCCGCTAATACGAGTAACAACGACAGCTCACGCTTGCCCAAATCTTTGAGCTTACGCACTGGTAATCCGTGAGATCTGGCTTCTTCTACCGCCAACGTCTCAATGTTATTTTTACCAAACAACGCCCGGTGAATCAAAATAAGCGAGTACAAACCTGCCAATACCAAACTGAATGTCGCAAATACCACAAACACAGGATACTGAGCAAATGAGCCGAATAAAATCATAAATTCGCCAATGAAGTTACCAGTACCGGGAATGCCAAGTAATGCCGCGCAGAAGAACATCAATATCGGTGCATAGTAGCGGAACTGTCCCCACATACCGCCCATCAGGGTCAAATCGCGCGTGTGCAAACGCTCATATAACTGCCCTGCCATGATAAAGAGTGCGGCTGAGCTTAAACCATGCGCAAGCATCTGAATCATCAGACCTTGTAGACTGAGCAGCGTACCGGCGTAAATCGCCAGTACCACAAAGCCCATGTGCGAGATACTGGTGTAGGCCAGCAAGCGCTTCATATCGGTTTGCATAAAGGCGAGCCATGCACCATAAAAAATACCAATCGTACCAAGCGTCATCGCAATCGGTGCAAACTCTTGTGACGCCACTGGGAACAAAGGCAAAACAAATCGGATCAAACCATAAGCGGCGGTCTTAATCAAAACCCCCGCTAAATCGACCGAACCTGCGGTTGGTGCTTGTGCGTGCGCATCTGGTAACCAACCGTGAAACGGAATGATCGGCAACTTAACCGCAAAGCCGATAAAGAAGCACAGCATGATTGGGTATTCCCAGCCGCCAAGTGACGTGCCGAGCAAATCATTATAATTAAAGCTCACCACGCCCGTTTGTGCGTAGCTGATAATGACCAATACTAATATACCAATCAGCATGATAAGACCAGAGGCCTGGGTATAAATAAAGAACTTGGTCGCTGCGTATTCTTTGGTTTTACCCACCACATCATGACCCCAAATCGCGATCAAGAAGTAGATAGGAACCAGCATCATCTCCCAAAAGAAGAAGAATAAGAACAAATCAATGGCTAAGAAAACACCAATAACGCCGCCCAAGCTCCACAGCAAGTTCAAGTGGAAGAAACCAACACGGCGTTGAATCTCATTCCACGAACAGGCTACTGCCGCAATACCCAGCAGTCCTGTTAATGCCACCATCATTAGCGACAAACCATCTAGTGCCAAATGAAAGCTGATACCGAAACTTGGTATCCATGGCACACTGAATTCTGCCACCCAAGGCACCGCTGAGTCTGGCGCAATGACTTGCTTACTCATACCGCTAAAGTTGCCGTACTGCCAAAGCACCAATGACAAAGCAAAAGTCAAGATCATACCGACCAATGCAATCCAGCGCGGCAGACGTTTATTAAATCGCTCGACCAACCAGCACAGCAACCCTGCAATAAAAGGAAGTGCGATCAATGCTGGTAGCATCCACGTTTGTTGTAACTCAATCATCTTATACCACCGTCATCATTACCAGCACTAGCAATACAGCCATACCCAAGCCAAAACTTGTAGCGTAGCCTCGAAGTGACCCTGTTTGCGTCGCAGACAATATCTTATTACCTGCTGATGCCAGCTTAGGTAATACATACCACGTTTTATCAATAGGGTCGGCTTTAAATAAGCGGCCGATGAACAAAAAGGGTTTTACAAAAATTACATCGTATAGCGCATCGAAGCCCAAGCCGTGATAGCACCAGTGATATAGCCCGCCGCCAATGCGTGAACGTTTAAAGCTGGTCAGCATGCGACCTTTATCCACCACATACAGTAGCGCTGCAATCACCAAACCTGCTGCCATTGCAGCCATCGCAATATACTCAGCGGTGTGCTTAGCATGGGCTTGACCCGCCACTTCTAATAAATGCCCAACACTCTCTGGCAACACGCCCTGCAATGGCGGTGTGATCGATGCGCCAACAGCGGTTGATAGCACCAGCAGCACCGTCAATGGCAACCAATAAGACACGCCCGATAGCTTATGCGCATGCGTTTTTTCTTCGCCAAAGAAGATAATCCAAATCATACGGAAGGTATAAATAGCCGTTAAGAACGCACCGAACACTCCCATATAAAACAGTACCATGTGACCTGTGGCATAAGTTTCCCAAAGAATTGCTTCTTTCGAGTAAAAACCGACCGTCACCCAAGGAATGGCCGCAAGCGCACCGCCACCAACGATATAGCACCAAAATACCAACGGTATTTTTTTACGTAAGCCGCCCATCTTAAAGATATCTTGCTCATGATGTACCGCAAGGATAACCGCACCTGACGATAAAAACAGCAGTGCTTTAAAGAACGCATGCGTCATCAAATGGAAGATTGCGCCTTGCCACGCACCCACACCCAGCGCCAAGAACATATAGCCAATCTGACTCATGGTTGAATACGCAAGGATACGTTTAATATCCGTTTGCGCCAATGCACAAAATCCAGCAACCACCAATGTCAAGGCACCAACACCGCCCACCCAGTACAATAAGATACCTGGTGTCAGCTCAAACAATGGATGTAAACGAGCAATTAGATAAACCCCCGCTGTCACCATCGTTGCCGCGTGAATCAGTGCGGAAACTGGCGTCGGGCCTGCCATCGCATCGGCAAGCCATGTATGTAATGGCAACTGAGCAGATTTACCCATCGCACCGCCCACCAGCATCATGGTAGTCAACATCATGATTGGATTATTGATGTCGAAAACCTCTGGTGCGCGCGTAATAATCTCTTGAATGTTAAGTGTGCCAAATTCGCGGAACAATAAGAACAGACCGAAGGCTAAGAACACATCACCCACACGCGTGACCGTAAAGGCTTTTATCGCGGCACGGCCATTGGCTCTATCATGATAATAATAGCCGATGAGCAAGTACGAACAGATACCCACGCCTTCCCAGCCAAGATAGAGTAAGAACAAGTTATCTGCTAATACCAGCAATAGCATGCTGGCCACGAACAAGTTCATATAGCTAAAGAAGCGGGCAAATCCAGTGTCGCCTTTCATGTACCATGCGGCAAACAAATGGATTAAAAAGCCAATACCCGTAATGACGCCCGTCATGGTCAATGCTAAGCCATCAAAGCTCAGTCCAAAACTCGGTGCAAAATCACCCACTTGGAACCACGTCCACAGCGGTATCTGTACGACCGTTCCTGCTGCATTGGTGGTCAAAAAAGTATAGCTGACAACCAGTGTGCACAATGCTGACAACAGCATACTGCCGACACCGACAATCGCTGCCACCTGCTCCGTTAATTTGTCGCGCATAAAGGCTAAAATTAAAAAGCCAATGAGCGGGAATATAAAGGTTAATGGTAATAAACTCATGACATCATCCTTTCATCTCATTGGCGCTATCGACATCGAGATGCCCACGCTTATGATAAAACCGCAATAATATTGCCAAACCAATGGCGGCCTCTGCTGCTGCTAACGTCAAAATAAAGATAAACATAATTTGCCCATCTGGATCGACCCAGCGACTACCAGCAACCACAAATGCCAGTGCTGCCGCGTTCATCATGATCTCAAGACTCATCAACATAAATAGGAAATTACGCCTTACCATGACACCGCATAGACCAATTGCAAATAAGATCCCTGCCAAAATTAATCCATGGCTCATGGGTATCATGCCAAGGACATTTTGCGCCGCGGCAGCCGGCTGTACTAAGCCTGCCACCTCGTGGGCAAACGGCACGTTTGACACCTCTTGTGCCACGCTCGCTGCTAGTACCATCAGTCTGACTCCTTGCGCGTGACTCGTTGTACACCTACTTGCTTACCTACATTCGTGCTTACATTCATACTTACATAGTCATGCGGGTCAACATCTTTATATTCATAAGGCTCAGCCGTTTTGACTGCGTCCTGTTTTCTAAGCGAAATATCGTTGTCATATTGCTCGCCACCGTCTATATTTGGGTGAACACCTTGACTGTCTTTTTCAATCCGCTCATCGTTGACCGTCTCTTTGCCCAAATGATAGGCAGCAACCAAAGCGGCTAACAATAGTAAAGCTGCCACTTCTATTAACATCACATATTTGGTAAATAGTACTGTACCGACGGTTTTAGCCGTTACAGTTGCACCGCCAATCACCGCTGTTTCGTTATGATTAAGTCCAATCATGGCATAAAGCACAACGGCAACGATCAACGTCAATCCGGTCGGTATCGCCCAAGTACTGGCATCAAGCCAACGCTCTTCGCGCTCATCATTACTCATACCGAGATTGAGCATCATGATGACAAAAACGAACAACACCATAATAGCGCCGGCATAGACCACAATCTCAAGTGCGCCTGCAAACGGCGCGCCTAGGATAAAAAATATGCCAGCGATTGCCAATAAAGATACAATCATCGATAAAATGGCGTGTACTGGATTGGCTTGTGTTACCACGCGCAGACTGGCAAATATAGCCACAGCGGCAAGCGAATAAAACCCCGCCAATTCAGGATGGTTCAAGATATTCATCATGGCAGCAAGCTCCTTAGATCAATCGGTGCCGCTTCGTTTTGCGCTGCGCCTTTTGGTTTGTCCGCGACCGCCATACCCGTCACACGATAATAGTTATAATCAGGATATTTACCGGGTCCTGAAATGAGCAAATGCTCTTTTTCGTAGACCAAATCTTGGCGCTTGTATTCACCCAATTCAAAATCTGGGGTCATTTGAATGGCGGTCGTTGGACAGGCTTCTTCACACAATCCACAAAAGATACAGCGTGAAAAGTTGATCCGGAAAAATTCTGGGTACCAACGCCCATCGTCACGTTCCGCTTTTTGTAATGAAATACAGCCAACTGGACAGGCCACCGCACACAAGTTACAAGCCACGCAGCGCTCGTCCCCATCGGGATCACGCGTCAAGACAATACGTCCACGAAAACGCGGCGGTACGGGTACCGGCTCTTCAGGATAAAGAATGGTGTCACGCGGTCTGAGCGCATGACTATTGACCATCCACATGCTGCGGACAATGGTAAATAGTCCAATGACGGTCTTTTTTATGGTAGTAAACATGGGATTATTATCCTTATCAGCTTTACCCTAGTTCATCAATGATGGCTAGTAATGATTACAACGTTGGTGTAAAGATCAAAATGACCGCAGCAGTAATCAATAGATTGATCAAGGTGACGGGCAAGCAAACTTTCCAGCCAAAGTTCATCACTTGATCATAGCGCGGACGCATGAGTGAGCCTCGAGCCAATACAAACATGGTCATAAAGAACAGTGTCTTAATCATGAACCAAAAAGCTGGTGGAATAAATGGAATATCTAAGTTAAAAGGGGCAAGCCAGCCGCCAAAAAACAGACACGTCATCAGTGCAGAAATCAGTACGACATTGACGTATTCACCAATGAAGAACATACCAAATTTCATACCAGAATATTCGACGTGATAGCCTTCTGCCAGCTCTTGCTCTGCTTCTGGTTGGTCAAATGGGTGTCTGTGAGTGACCGCCACACCTGCCACCACAAAAGTCAAAAATCCAAAAAACTGCGGAATAATATACCAGCCGTCTACTTGTGACTCCACAATGGCGCGCAGGTTAAATGAGCCGGTTAATGCCACCACACCCATCAATGACAAGCCTAAAAATACTTCATAACTGATCGTTTGTGCCGCAGAACGCAAGCCGCCAAGTAAAGAGAATTTATTGGCAGATGCCCAACCACCGAACATCACTGCGTAAACCGCGATACCCGCCATCGCAAAGAAGAACAAAATACCAATGTCCCAATCTGCCACACCCAGTGTGGGCGAAATAGGAATAATGGCAAACGAGGCCAATGCGGTAAACATCGCGACCGCAGGTGCCAAGGTAAACATAAACTTATCGGTAAATTTTGGCGTCCAATCTTCTTTAAAGAAGATTTTGAGCATATCAGCGATCAGTTGCAATGAACCAAAAGGCCCCACACGGTTTGGACCATAACGATCTTGCCACAAGGCCAACATACGGCGCTCATAGACGATCATCATCGCCGCAACCAGCACCACGACCAAGAAGATAACCAGCGACTGCCCAACCATAAATAAAATGGACCACGCATCAAAACTTAAGCTACCGGCCAAAAAGCTTGGCACATCAGGGATAATACGGATGACTGGCATATTACACCTCCTGTGTGGTGGTCGGCGCTGTGTTCATTTGCGCTGCGTTATTATTGTCCATCATATCCTCAGCCATACCGCCCATCATGGCCACGGGTGCATCAACTTTACGAACCGACGCTGGCATGGACGGATGAATAATACTGACTTGGCCGACTGGATAACCGATACAACCTTCTGCCAAATAACTGACAAGCTGTACAGGTAAGACGATTTGTTGCTTATCAACCTCAATCGCTAGATAGTCGCCTGCAGCGATATTCCAATCTTTGGCATCATCAATACCGAGACGCCATGTTGCAACAGGCAATTGCTCAGCGACGATAGGACTGCGTGAGGCCATCATTGAGCTGGCATAAATGTTGTAAATAGGCACCAATTTGGCTTGTCCTTGCTGCAGGTTTGTCGTGGTCGAAGCAGTGGCTTCTGGTGCTACATACTGACGACTGGCCAGACGCTCCAATTGATCAAACAAACGCACACCTGGATCACCGTTTTTCAAGTGACCGCCAACTTTGTCTTGATACTTATTCCACGCTTGTGGTGAGTTCCAACCTGCCGCGTTGGCAAAAGGAATCATCGAGCTTGGCGTTTCTTTGCCACTATAACCTTCCATTGAGAAAGTCAAACCTGTATCCAAGTCTTTTGGCTGCATTGGCTCATGGACTGAAATTGGCGCGCGCATAGCAGTACGGCCTGAGTAACGACGTGGCTGACGTGCAATTTTTAGACCCGTGATACGATAATCCGCTTCAGGAGCCGCGCCCTTGATACCAGCAAGTTTTGGATGCGTAACGATTAGCGCATTAATGACATCATCCAATTGCGTCCAATCAACCTCTCTGCCTTCTAAGCTACTATGAACCGCATGTAGCCAGCGCCACCCTTCTTTGATACTACTCATCGGATGGTAGTAATTGGTGTCGTACACTTGGAAGAAACGCTGAGCACGACCTTCAGCCGAGATCAAGGTACCGTCGGCTTCAGCAAAACTAGCAGCTGGCAAAACGATATCAACATCTTTGTGCCAATCGAGCAGTTGATGATCCAATGCGATGACCGTTTTATCCGCCAATAACTGCGTCAATTTATGAGCATCAATGGCATCCGTTAATTGGTTTTCAGCGACAATCACGACATCAAAATCAGTGGCCAGTACCTCTTCTACAGATTGACCACCAAGCAGGCAAACCCCCATACTATTGGCATCTGGAACAGTAAGATAAATACCTGCTTGCGCATGATAGCTGTCATTGACTTCTTTCAATTCAAGATTGCTGGCAGGTTCGCGCTCGACATCGTCTTGCGCCTCTTTATTCGTACCTGTATCCGGTTTTTCTGGTTTGGCTGACAGCTCTTGGTCTTCGTCAGGCTGATCGGTTTGCGCCTGCTGCTCTGCCAAACGCACCTTTTCATTGTGGACGTCAACTTGATGCTGTTCGGTGGCTTTAATGGCTGCCCGCTTTTGCGTGAGCTTTTGTGTAATATGAGCGGCCGCTTCTATCAACGCATTAGACGACAAACTGGTGCCCGATATGATTAGCGGTTTATCCGCTTGTATCAGATCGTAGGCAATCTGCTGCGCCAGCGCTTGCATACCATCAGTATTGGTATCAGCTGCTGAGCTTTGCGAGTCAGTGGCTTGTGGGTCTTCGATTTTTGATAAATCATCCGCCAAGCGGTCAATCTCATCTGCCACTTTAAAACCAAGCTTGCTGATATCTTCAGGTGTGGCAACCACACTGACCTTACTAATATCTTCTAGCTTGGTTTGGGTCACGTCAATGACATAAACTGGGCTTAAAGCGTCTTGAGTGATACGTTTAACAGGTTCGGCAAGCCAAGGCTGCGTTTTCAACGCGGCCGCCATTTTTAGGCCTTCGTTTTTCGCTGCTTGACGCACTGACAATGCCACGCGCGATGAGGTTTGAGTGATATCTTCACCCAACACCAATACCGCATCGTAGCTTTCGATATCCGCCATACTTGGGTTGTAGATGCCATCAGTGCTGAGTACTTCGATGCATTTATTGACCAGTGACTGCTGCTGGTGATTGAGACCGGTTGAAAAATGGTTAAAGCCGACTAAGTTTTTTAGGGCAAAATTGGTCTCTAAGCTGGCACGTGGTGAGCCGATACCAATGACTTTTTTATCTTTAATACGCTTGATGGTTTCATCTAACGCATAATCGATATTGATTTTGACATGCTTGTCATTGATACGCTCAAGGGCTTGGGTTGGACGATCCGCACGATTGACATAGCCGTAGCCAAAACGACCACGATCACACAAGAAGTAACGGTTTACCTCGCCATTGTAGCGATTTTCGATACGGCGCAGCTCGCCATAACGCTCACCCGGTGAGATGTTGCAGCCCGCTGAGCAGCCATGGCAGATGCTTGGTGCGTACTGCATGTCCCATTTACGGTTGTAGCGCTCGGAATGGGTTTTATCAGTGAAGACACCCGTTGGGCAAACTTCGGTTAAGTTGCCTGAAAACTCGCTTTCAAACTGGCCGTCTTGATCACGACCAAAGTAAACACGATTGTTTGAACCATATACGCCCAAATCTTCGCCACCCGCGTAGTCTTTATAAAAACGAACGCAGCGGTAGCAAGCGATACAACGGTTCATCTCGTGCGCAATGAATGGCCCAAGCTCTTGATTGTGATGGGTGCGCTTGGTAAAGCGATAACGACGACGGCTGTGACCCGACATATAGGTCATGTCTTGCAAATGACAATGTCCACCTTCTTCGCAAGTTGGACAGTCGTGCGGATGATTGGTCATGAGTAGCTCAACCATCGACTTACGAAACGCTTTGGCTTCATCATCAGTGACTGAGATATACATGTCGTTATCAGCGGCAACCATGCATGACATCACAAGGCGACCACGACCTGCTTCCATATCTTCTTTATTTTGGTACTGCTTAACCGCGCACTGGCGGCACGAACCGACTGAGCCGAGGGCTGGATGATAGCAAAAGTAAGGCACATCAATGCCAAGGGACAAACATGCTTGTAGCAAGTTGTCGCTGCTATCTACTTCGACAGTGGTTCCATCAATATGTATGACTGCCATGCCGCTCTCCTTATTTCACTACTGGCTGTTGATTGGTTGCCGCATCAATGACGTCTACACCAACCGCCTGCGCGATTTTTTGATCAAACTCAGGACGGAAATATTTAATTGCACTCATGAGTGGCTCCATTGCACCTGGCGCATGCGCGCAGAATGTTTTACCAATCCATAAGTCGCGCGTGAGTCCCTCAAGTTTTTCTACGTCGCCAATTTGACCGTCACCGTCGTTGATAGCGGTCAGCAATTTTACGCCCCATGGTAGACCATCGCGGCATGGCGTACACCAACCGCATGATTCACGCTGGAAGAAAATCTCAAGATTGCGTACCAATGGCACCATATCTTGTGATTCATCGACCACCATAATTAGGCCCGTACCTAAACGACTGCCTGCTTCTTGAATTGAATCAAAATCGACAACCACATCTAAATGATCAGCGGTCAAAAAGTCCGTTGAAGCGCCGCCCGGTAACCAAGCTTTTAGCTTTTTACCGTCTTTCATACCGCCTGCCAGCTCTTCGATAATCTCACGAGCGGTATAACCAAAGGGCAACTCCCATAGACCCGGATCATTGACCAAACCTGAGCAGCCAAACAGCTTAGTACCCGGCGTTTTGCTTTTGCCTTTGATATCAGCTAACCCCTGATACCACTCTACACCGTGATTTAAAATCGCTGGCATATTGCACAACGTTTCGACGTTATTGACAACGGTTGGTCTGCCCCATGCACCAGAGATCTGTGGAAATGGTGGCTTGGTGCGCGGATTGGCGCGGCGACCTTCCAAACAGTTAATCAAGGCAGTCTCTTCGCCGCAAATGTAACGTCCAGCACCCGTATGAATATGCAGATTAAAACTAAAGTCAGACCCTAAAATGTTGTCGCCCATTAGATTATTAGCAATACACTCATCGATAGCCGCCGCCAAACGCTCGGCCGCCACAATGTACTCACCGCGAATAAAAATATAACCATCGGTAGCACCAATCGCATGGGCTGTAATCAACATGCCTTCAATCAGCTGAAACGGCAGACGCTCCATCAATAAACGGTCTTTAAATGTACCCGGCTCCATCTCATCTGCGTTACAAATAAGATAGCGCGGCAAGCCGTCAGGAGGCGACATAAACGACCATTTTAGACCAGCATTAAAACCGGCACCGCCGCGACCTCGGACATTGGCTGCTTTAATCATATTGCCGACATCTTTTGGAGACTTGTCTAATGCTTGCTTTAAGCCAGTAAAGCCTTTTAAAGACTCATAAGTCGCCAAATCAAGTACGGCATCATGGTGCGCCAAACGCCATGTCAACGGTCTGGTTTCGCTGGTAGCAGTTGCTTTATCACCATAAATTGGAACGCGCTGTTCATTCAGCTGGCTTGGCGCTTTGCCTTGGCCGCGACGAGCAATCTGCTCTGAAATCGTTAAACTCATGCGTATAGCTCCAATAATTGCGCGACCTCGGTGGGCTGGACAGGGCCATAAGTGTCTTCGTCAATCAATACGGCAGGGCCTTTATCACAGTTGCCCAAACAGCAGATCGGTAATAACGTAAAGCGACCATCCGCCGTTGTCTGCCCATACTCAATACCCAGCTGTGATCGAATTTCAGCCGATAACGCCTCATAGCCCGTTAGGTAACAAGCCACTGAATCACAAATAAGAATGACGTGACGACCGACAGGCTGACGGTAGATACGGTTAAAGAAAGTAGCAACCCCGTCCATATCTGACGTTGGAATATCTAAAATATTGGCAATGGCATTTACTTGCGCGTCATCAACCCAACCATTGCGCTTTTGTACCATTTTTAACGCATCCAGCGAGGCGGCACGCGCCTGCGGATAATGGTGCATAAACTCATGAATAGCGGCAATTTCCTCAGCGGTGAGGATACTTGCCACGTCTACTTTTGGCATTTTGTCGGAAACAATTTTCATAATTTTCTATCTTTCCTCACTCATCACGCTCTATTTCTTAATAATGACAGTCGTCTCACAACGGTCGTTATTTTAAAAAATGACAGCATTTTGGTGTGCCATTTGGCGGCAATATATTGTTTAACGTAGCTTTTTGACAATGAGAGATTTTATTTGCTGACGACTGTATTGAGTCGTCACTGTTTAATGATCGTTCTAATAAATGATCGCTTTAATAAGCCCTACTAACGATCACAGTCTGCCATCACAATATCAATCGAAGCCAGATACATAATGGCGTCCGATACCAGCGATCCATTAATCACTGACGGCATCTGCTGCAAATGAGCAAACGTCGGCGTCCGAATGCGCGTGCGATAGCTCATCGTGGCTTTATCAGAGGTAATGTAATAGCTGTTCAAACCTTTGGTCGCTTCTACAATTGTGGCGCACTCACCCGCTGGCATCACCGGACCCCACGACACCGAGATAAAGTGATTGATCAAGGTCTCAATATCATTCAAGGTGCGATCTTTTGGGGGTGGCACAGCCAATGGATGATCCGCTTTGTAAGGGCCTTGCGGCATGTTATCCATACACTGGCGAATGATGCGTAACGATTGACGCATCTCTTCGACTTTGACCATACAGCGGTCATAAGCATCGCCGTTATAGCCGACTGGTACTTCAAAGTCGTAATTCTCGTAGCCCATATATGGACGCGCTTTACGCAGATCAAAGTCCAAACCCGTTGCCCGCAAACCTGCGCCCGTCACGCCCCACGCCAATGCTTGTTTGGCATTATATTGCGCCACGCCTTGGGTACGACCTTTTAGCACACTGTTTTGTAGAGCGGCTTTGACATACTCATCCAAACGTTTTGGCATCCAGTCTAAAAACTCACGCACCAAACGCTGCCAACCGCGCGGCAAGTCAGCCGCTGTACCGCCGATACGGAACCATGCTGGATGCATACGGTAACCCGTCACAGCTTCGATGACGTCATACGCTTTTTGGCGATCGGTAAACATATAGAAAACAGGGGTCATACCGCCTGCATCCTGAATAAAAGTACCGACGTACAATAAGTTATTGGTGATTCGGAAAAACTCGCTCATCATCACGCGGATGGTCTCAGCGCGAGGCGGAATGGTAATTCCCGCCAACTTCTCGACCGACATGATGTACGGCAGCTCATTCATCACACCGCCCAAATAATCGATACGATCGGTGTAAGGAATGAACGAGTGCCACGTCTGACGCTCTGCCATTTTTTCGGCACCGCGGTGGTGATAGCCAATATCAGGAATACAATCGACCACTTCTTCGCCGTCAAGCTGTAGCACCAAGCGGAACGCACCATGCGCTGAGGGATGGTTAGGACCAATGTTCAAGAACATAAAGTCTTCGTCACGGCCCGAACGTTTCATGCCCCACTCTTCAGGGATAAAGCGCAGGTTCTCTTGCTCATATTGTTGCTTGGCAGCGTTTAAGAAGTACGGCGTAAATTCGGTCGCACGCGCGTGGTATTCTTTACGCAGTGGATGACCTTCCCAATATTTGGGCAATAAAATCCGAGTCAAATGCGGGTGGCCGCTAAAGACGATACCGAACATGTCCCACACTTCACGCTCGTACCAGTTGGCATTTGGCCAAATCTGGGTAGCGCTCGGTACGGTGAGATCATCTTCACTCAGTGCCACTTTGATACGTACGTCACTATTACGCTCGAGCGACATCAAGTGATAAAACACCGTGAAGTCGCTATCAGGCAACCCAGCACGATGCTGACGCAGACGCTCATCTATCGCTGATAAGTCAAACAGCATGACATAAGGTTTGGGCAGCTTACGCAGGAATAAAAGGACATCAAGCAAATCTGCACGCGCCACCCAAACTGTTGGAATCTCATCCACAGTGTGCTGCACTACAAATTTACCAGCATACTTCTGTTCCAGCTCTTGGATAACCGCGGGGACAGGTTTAATTTTAGGATCTATGTTTTCGACTACCGTGACCATGAATGATGTATTCCTTCATTAATCATAACTGAACTATGTCAATCATAACCGAACTGTGTTAATCATAACCGAACGATGATGAGCGTATGCGTACTGGCCCTTTTAGGGATTATTAACAAATGAGCCAAATTGCGAGCGTCCGCAATCAATGGCTAACAGACTGATTAAATACTGTCTGGACTACGCAAGTTTTTGACCGCGATACGATCCGCTTGTTTACGGTCACGCTCAGGCGTCATTTGAGGTTGATAGACCCCTTGTTCATTGACATGAACACCCAATGGACGACGCTCTTTAGTGATCGATTCTTGTAATAACATTAGCCCTTGAATCAGTGCTTCTGGACGCGGCGGACAGCCTGGCACATAGACATCTACTGGGATAATTTTATCGACACCTTGGACGACAGAATAGATGTCATACATACCGCCCGAATTGGCACAAGCACCCATTGAGATGACCCACTTTGGCTCAAGCATTTGCTCATAAAGACGCTGAATCACGGGTGCCATTTTGACAAAGCATGTCCCAGCCACAATCATGACATCGGCCTGACGGGGAGAAGCACGGATAACCTCTGCCCCAAAGCGCGATAAATCATGAACGGCGGTTAAAGTGGTGGCGTATTCGACATAACAACAAGACGTACCAAAGTTAAATGGCCAAAGTGAGTGCTTGCGCCCCCAGTTTGCTGTTGAATGAACAAGGTCTTCTAGACGACCCATAAAGACATTTTTATTGACTTCGTCTTCGATGGGGTCATTGACCGTTTGACTGGTCTGTGCAGGATAGATATCTGCATCAGGGTTGGCTTTTGTTAATGTGTATTTCATAACATACAACCTTTTAATTAGGCTTGGCATGGCAAGTATTTTGCCATCGCTATGGCCTTAACTTCTATTATGAATAAATGGGCATCAATACCAATCTAATAAACAAGCATGACCTTGTCGTCATACCTTTGCAATCAATCTGTCTAACCTCTAAAAACAGCGCTAAAACCAGCGCCAAGAACTTAGACGAAAGCAAAAAAAGCAATCAGCGACCAACGTTATCTTGAGTCGCAGACGACGCAAAATCGACAGAAGTCACATTACCGGTGGTATTGATATGATCGATGTTTTGCAAGTGACGGCGATTGGTTTCGATATTGTTTGAAACGTTAATCTGCCCTGAAGACTGTGCTGGTATTTTACCGGTCGGATCAACCATCAGCTCGTCAACGCCATCAAAACCTGTGATATCTGCCAAATTAAAGCCCGCTGGCGCTGCATATAGGCGCTCTTTTTTGCGGCGCTTGTCGGCAGGTGCCCAGTTCATCGCGCCCAAGCTCAGCTCATATATCAAACCAATAATCAAAATGGTAATGAATATAGCAGCGGCGGCAAAACCAAGCCAGCCCGCTTCGCGTACTGACACGGCATAGGCGTAGAGATAGAGCGCTTCTAAATCAAAAATAACGAAGAAAATCGCTACCAAATAAAATTTGGCAGACAAACGAATACGGGCGTTGCCAGATCCGACAACACCCGCTTCAAATATCTCTTCTTTTTGTGAGCCCTGAGAGCGACCGCCAAGCAAACGCGGAACGACCAGCATAAAGACAACTAGCCCAATGGCGGCTAAGATAAAAGCAATGGCTGACCAATTAAAAGCAGACATGATAATACGTGCTCCTCACCCAATTGAGTGTTAAGCCCGGCGTCAATAACGACCCACTTGCAGGCCATCTAACGACAGACATAACGCAAACGAAAATACAAAGCGACGGTCATTGAGTCGCTATATCGTATTTAGGTAACTATTTTAGGGTCTGTGCTGGTAATAACCAATTATCAAGCTTATTGACGACGATGTCAGACATGACCAACTGTGGATATTCCGGTATGCGCGGATAGATGGCTGGTCGCCTAACGCATCTCCTAACAACGTAAGATCAACGTATTAAATCAATGTCATATCCAAAGTTTACTTAATTGATTTAATAGCTCATTACACGTGGTCAATAATGACGTGACAACTGGCATAAATTATTTACGTACTATACGCATGTCAGTGTCCAAAAGCTAGTTTTTAACTGTATTGAACGGTCACTTTATCTACAAAAAAATGTATTTTTTTTACGATAAATTATGATATGGACGTTACCTTATATTAACCCCAAATCCATACTTTATATTATAAGCGATCTGAGTGCCATTATTAACCCCTTTATCGAACTCAAATTTGATTCTTTACTGTCTTGATTCAGTCGTCAACTCCTCCCCAAAACCACCGTTTTTGCTTTATAATAGCCCACCTAATTCAATAACTTATTATTAGTCAAAGGCCATTAAGTCGCAACGTCTACTGCTTTTTTGATTAAAATATCATCAGCGTATCGTTTTAATATTCATGATACGCCTCACCATTGCTCGATTGTGATGTTATCTGCACCATTCTTCTTTTTTGCTTTTGTTTTACAGGACACGTTATGAGTCAACTTAATCCCAAACAACAAGAAGCCATGCTCTACGTATCCGGTCCACTCCTTGTACTAGCGGGCGCAGGCTCTGGTAAGACGTCCGTGATTACGCGCAAGATCGCCTATCTTATCGAAGAATGCGACATGCCAGCTGAGCGCATTACGGCGGTGACATTTACCAATAAAGCAGCACGCGAGATGAAAGCCCGTGTCAGCAAACTGTTGCCAAGCGAAAAAATGCGTGGTTTGACCGTGTCTACCTTTCACCAATTTGGCCTACAGTTTTTACGCTACGAGTTGATTCACACCCCGCTTAAGGGCAACTTCTCCATCATGGACAGCGATGATAGCAAGCGTCTGCTCATGGAACTGATGATGCGCGATAATTTAAGCGGCGCTGAGAGTCGTGAGCTGGTCGGTAAAGCGATCAAAATGATTTCAGACTGGAAAAACGATTTGGTTGAACCGGATAAGGCGATGGAAACCTTAGACGATCCAGAAGATATGATTTTTGCGACGCTTTATGCCTTATACGAGCGCAATCTACGCGCTTACAACGCCGTCGATTTTGATGACTTGATTGTCCTGCCAACCAAGATCTTGCGTGAAAATGCGCAATTGCGTGACAAATGGCAAAACCGTATTCGCTATTTGCTTGTCGATGAGTATCAAGATACCAACACCGCTCAGTACGAGATGATCAAATATCTGGTCGGACCACAAGGCCGCTTCACGGTCGTGGGCGACGATGACCAATCCATTTATGCGTGGCGCGGCGCCAAGCCTGAAAACATGGCACTGCTCAAAGAAGATTTTCCTAAATTAAAAATCGTCATGCTTGAGCAAAACTATCGCTCAACCACCCGTATTTTGACGTCTGCCAACGCCGTTATTTTAAATAATGAGCATTTATTTGAGAAAAAACTGTGGTCGGATAAAGGTCAGGGCGAAAAAATCCGTATTCTTAATTGTCGCAATGACGATGATGAATCTGAGCGCGTTGCTAAAGAGATCGTCACGCACAAATTGCGCTTTGGTAATGAATGGGAGCAGTACGCCGTTCTTTATCGCAGTAATTTTCAAGCGCGTATGTTAGAAGCACAACTCCGTCAATTGCAAGTTCCTTATAAATTATCGGGTGGTCAATCCTTCTTTGCACGTAGTGAAATCAAAGACATCATGGGTTACTTGCGTTTGATTTTGAACCCAGAAGATGACAGTGCCTTTTTGCGTATTATTAATACACCCAAGCGCGGTATGGGGCCAGCAACCTTAGAGAAACTGGGATTGTTTGCGCAAGAGCACAGCATATCGCTATTGGCCTCCTGTACCCATGCAGGTCTGGCGCATGTTTTGCCATCGAAGGCTTATGGCACAATAAAAGAGTTTGGTGAATTCATCGAGCACTACACGCGAGAGCTTGATCAACATCCTGACCCTGTGCCTATCGTACGTCAGATGATCGATGAGACAGGTTACATTGATTTTGTCCGTAGCGATGCCAAAACCCCGCAACAAGAAAAAAACCGCATCGATAATATCGATATGCTCTATACCAGCATTCAATCCTTGATCAATCGCGCTGAAGAGGACGAAGATCGCACGATTGATACCATCATTCGTAAGCTGGTTTTACTTGATATGCTAGAGCAGCAGCAAGAAGAAGAGAACACCAATAAAGTAAACTTAATGACTTTGCATGCCGCCAAAGGTCTGGAATTTGATTACGTTTATATCATGGGACTTGAGGAAGAGATGCTGCCGCACCGCAACTCTATTCTGAGCGAGACGGTCGAAGAAGAGCGGCGTTTGATGTACGTGGGTATCACACGCGCCCGTCGTGAGCTGACCTTGACGCTTGCCACCCAGCGCCGTGCGGGTGGGCAAATGCGCGTCACGTCAGAGTCCAGATTCTTAGATGAGCTGCCAGAAGATCATATCGACTGGCCTGCCAAAGCCAAAAAGAAACAAGCGACCAAAGATCCAGCAAAAGTCGCTGATGAATATTTGGCTAATATTCGAGCCTTACTTGGCAAACGTTAGCCATAAACTGCGAACCCAAGTGTTCAATAGCCTAGCGTGCAGTGGCAGTATGACCCATCCATTGTATGCTAAGTAATTATCTCCACCTTCTAAAAACACGAGACCCCTTATGTCTACCCCTACGCCTAATCAGGAACGGCCATCAGTGCTATCAGGAGATTACAATCCGGCAGAATATAGCGCCGAGTACAAGCTCCTGTATTTGCAAGGTTTGGTTGCTGACAAGGCTTATGAAGCCATTACTGAGTTTTTAGAAAAGCAGTCAGAATATGAGATTGCCAGTCTATTAGAATCATTTCCCACCCAAAATCGTCTACTGATTTGGGCGCAAGTACCTGAGCATATCAAAGGGGAAGTGCTCGCTGAGCTGGATTTTGATACACGCCAGCCTTTGATGGAGAATATCTCTTCAAAAGAGATCTCTTTATTCACCCAAGACCTTGATGCGCAGGACATCTCTGAGATTCTAGACACCGTCACCGAAAGCGTGCGTACCTCGGTCATGGCAACCTTGGACGAAGACATTCGTGTGCAGGTCAATAAGCTCGACACCTATGAAGATTGGGAAGTCGGTAGCTATATGGATCCTGACCTGATTCAGGTAAGAGAAGACGTGAGTTTGGCGGAGGTACAAAATTGGCTGCGTGCAAATGATGATCTGCTAGACGACGAAAGCCAAGAGCTGTTGGTGGTCGATCAAAGCCAGCAGTTACTCGGTCTATTAAGTTTGGTGGACTTAATCAAACACGATCAGCGCATGCTGGTTTCAGCACTGATTGATACCGCCATTACCATCAATGATCGCTTAGACATTCAAGATGCCGCCGCGATTTTTCGGTCAGAAGACATTCGCTTTGCGCCTGTGATTAATAACCATGGCGAGTTGGTGGGTCAGCTCAATGGCGAAGACATCATGGAGATTATCCAAGATGATGTCGATAGCACCATGAAAAACTTGGCGGGTGTTAGTCAGGACGAAGAGCTGTTTGCGCCTATTTTAACAAGTGCAAAGAGTCGTAGTATTTGGCTGGGCATCAACTTGTGTACCGCCCTGCTCGCTGCGGCGGTGATTGGACAGTTTGAAGCTGTACTGGCGCAAGTGGTGGCGCTTGCCATACTTATGCCGGTAGTGGCAAGTATGGGCGGGATTGCAGGCTCGCAAACCCTCACCGTGGTGATTCGCGGGATGGCCATGGGTCAAATCGGGGGTTCTAACCGCTTATGGCTCCTTAATAAAGAGCTATGGGTTGGCGCGATAAACGGTATCATATGGGCGATAATCATGGCATTTATTGCACAATTGTGGTTTCATGATGCTGAAATCAGTGCAGTGATTGGTTTTGCCATTGCCATCAACATGACCGTCGCCAATGTGTCAGGCATCAGCATACCCTTGATGCTAAAACGTATGAATATTGATCCTGCCCTATCTGCCTCAGTAATCCTGACCACCGTCACTGACATCGTCGGATTTATGTCGTTTTTGGGCTTAGCAAGTGCGCTGATACTTTAATAAAAAATTTGCCCCATCAGAAACATTAAATTTGTTCTACTTATATTAGAAATTCATAAAATCGTTAAGTGAGTGCGTTATGCAAGCTGTACAAGTTAAAGTTTTAAACCCTAAAATCGTCGAAGATGACGCCTTTTCTCTGCCTACTCGCGCCACTGATGGCAGTGCTGGTATTGATTTACGGGCTTGTATTGATGAGCCTTTGACCATTAAGGCGGGTGCCACGCACTTGATAGGCACAGGCCTTGCCGTCTATATTCAAGATCCAAACTATGCGGGTATGATCTTGCCGCGCTCAGGTTTGGGCCATAAACACGGTATCGTTTTGGGCAACTTGGTTGGGCTGATTGATGCCGATTATCAAGGCGAGCTGATGGTCAGTATTTGGAATCGCAGTCAAGAAGACTTCGTTCTAAATCCAGCGGAACGTATGGCGCAATATGTGGTTGTACCCGTTGCCCGTCCTGAATTTGAAGTCGTAAACGAGTTTAGTGATGAAAGCGCACGCGGTGCTGGTGGATTTGGTCACTCTGGTCGTCAGTAGTAACAACTTGTCAATTTACTAGATTAAACAGTGACAGAGACGCATAAAATGCTAACATTTACGTTGAATCAGTAATCAGTTTGAGCCGTTTGTTCTTTTAATTTTGTTTTTTTATTGATAATAAACGGCTTATTTGTGCTAATGATTCAAAGCAATGATTGAAAGAAAAGCATGTAAAGCGATTATTAAAAAAAACTACTGAAAGCAAGTATCGAAAGTTACTATCGAAAGTAACTATTCAAAACCATTATCCACGCCAACATATATTACGAAGACAAGGAGAGTAAGCGATGCCATTTTTTGCTGCGCAGCAATCCTTGTTTCGTGCTTATGACATTCGTGGGTCGCGCCAGCATTTTACCTCTGACTTTGTAGACGCGTTGGGCAAGGCATTTGTCCATCTTTATACTACTATTCCCTTCCCTCCAAAAAGCCCATCCTTAAACAGTCGCTCATTAACATCATCAGATAGGGAGTCTAAAAGACCCATCGTTGTGATTGGCTATGATGTGCGCTGTGGTAGTGAGCGTCTTGCGCAAACATTGGCCAATATCTTAGCTCGGTACGGGATAAAGGTGGTTCAGCTTGGGCTAATCACCACGCCAATGATGGCGTTTTGGGCGGAGCAATATCAGGGGCACGGTATCGTAGTAACGGCCAGTCATTCTGCTAAAGATATTTTGGGTATCAAATGGCTCATTGATCACAAATCCCCTAACAGTACACAAATTCAACGCCTTTATCAGCAGCTGACGCATGGCAAATCTTACGACCCTTCACAAAATCTCATTGATAGTCACAAAGAAAACCAAGAGCAAAATATATCTTTGAGCAGCATAGACTCGGCTATGAGTCATCGACCAACTGATTTGACCTGTGAGCAAGTTGCTACGACTTATATGACAGCCATCACGCACGTATTTGAGCAACTGTATCCATCCAATGCCCAGAATTGCGAGCATAACTCTCTTTTATCTGACAAGCTTGACGTGACGGTCGTCATTGACTGTATGAATGGGGCGACCAGCACCATTGCTCAGCGTTTGTTTGAACGTTTTTGTCGTCAAGTTATCATGCTCAACGACACACCAGATGGCAGTTTCCCTAAAGGCAATCCTGATCCGACCGAACCTGACCGTCTTGAGCAGTTGCAGCAAAGCGTTGTGGATCATGATGCCGATATCGGTATGGCGTTTGATGGCGATGGCGACCGTCTGATGATCGTTGATAATAGTGGCAACATAGTCACGTCTGATCACCTACTCTACTTATTGGCAAAAATAGCACTGGCTGAATGTCCCAAACCGCTCGCAGATTCACTCTCAACGCCTCAGATCCTATTTGATATTAAATGCTCCCATCATCTGCCAACCCTATTGACTGAGCTTGGTTCAGAGCCTGTTTTGAGTAAGACGGGAAGCAGCCTTATGCGCCAACAGATGCAGCATACTGGCAGCCGCATTTTATTTGCAGGCGAATTATCAGGGCATTTTATCTTTAATGACAGCCGCTTTATTATTTATGATGACGCCATGTATGCCGCGTTACGCTTGCTACATTGGTTATCTGCGTCTAATGGTCTTGGTGACAAACGCGCGTTGACAGATATTACTCAATGTTTACCCGCGATGATTAGCACCGCTGATCATTATTTGCCCATCCCTAAAACCACTGAGGCAGATTGTTCCATCGTCGAACAGTTAGCAAGGCTTTGCCAGTATTTACGCACACTTGTGGCAGTAACCAACGCCAACGATGCAGATCGTACTTTGTTAGATACTTGCCCATCGTCACTCTGTGGCTGTTCGGCCCACAAGCAATATATGACACTGGAGCAAGCCAGCCATCTATTGCCTGTAGGAACCAAGCTAAGCTGTATCGATGGCGTGCGTTTAGACTTTGCTCATGGTTTTGGGGTGCTGCGTCAATCAAATACCAGTCATCATCTGACTGCTCGCTTCGCTGGTGATAGCTTGGATGATTTAAAAGACATTCAGTCAAAGTTTGCCGCCTTGTGTCGTCCCTTTGATCAAACATTGGCCGTACAGATTGCTACTATTCCTGCTGAGTCGACCACTTTGAACCATCAGCTTTGTACCAATAGTTTTGAATAAATGCCTGATATAAACGATGCTTTTATAAATCATGACACCTTAGCCATGCCACAATAAATACCCCATTAAAACTGCCCTTTAGGAGCTTATAATGACGCTTAATTTAGATGATGCCAAAAATACCGCAGAAGTATTAACCACCGCCCTCCCTTATATCCAGCGCTTTGTAGATAAGCTTATTGTGGTGAAGTATGGCGGTAATGCCATGACTGACCCTGAGCTTGAAAGCTCATTTGCTCGTGATATTGTATTGCTAAAAACCGTGGGCATACATCCTGTGGTCGTCCATGGCGGCGGGCCGCAGGTCGATAACTTATTAAAAGAGTTGGGTCGACAGTCTGACCGCATTGACGGAATGCGTGTCACCGACAAAAGCACCATGGATATCGTTGAGATGGTCTTGGGCGGTAGCGTTAATAAATCTATCGTAAGTCTAATCAACAAACATGGTGGCCGCGCTATTGGTTTGACGGGTAAAGATGCCAACTTGATTACTGCCAAAAAACTCATGAAGGATAAAATCGGTGAAGATGGTACAGCTGTACCGATAGATTTGGGGTTTGTCGGTGACGTGGTCAGTGTCAATAAAGACGTCATTAACATGCTCATCGGCTCAAACTTCATTCCTGTCATCGCCCCACTCGGCGTCGATAGCGAAGGCAACACTTATAATATCAATGCAGATCTGGTGGCAGGTAAAGTGGCGGAGTTTTTACAAGCAGAAAAACTCATGCTCCTGACCAATATTAAAGGCGTATTGGGACGAGATGGCGAAGTGGTGACGGGGCTGACACCAAAGAAAGTCGATGGCCTAATCGAAGACGGTACGATCTCAGGCGGGATGATTCCCAAAATTCAGTGTGCGCTTGACGCGGTACGTAGTGGCGTCAAAAGTGCCGTCATTGTCGATGGTCGTGTTCCTCACGCCACCTTGCTGGAGATTTTCACCAACGAAGGCGTTGGTACACTCATCAGCCGTGAGATAGATGCCTTATCGAACTAGCCGTAGGAATCCATCATGTCGCTCGCACTATGGTGTCTGCTGTTTGTATTAGAAAGTATCTACTGCTGGTGGATTATTGGCTATGGCGGTGCAAGATGGATAGAAGGTTGGAAATCTTTTTTTATGATTGAATGGTTTGCCCTAGATTGGAATGCAGAGCAAATTCGCTTATATGTTCTTATTATTTGGGCATTTAGTGTGCTGTGGTTTGTGGTAGGCCTCATAAAACCCGAGCTTAGATGGGGCTAATCTCGGGCATTTCACCAGTATTTTTGAGCGTCTAGTAGGCGCAAAATTCAACAGAGCTATGGCTACTATTACCATATACTTTCATACGATGATTGCCTTTACGCTGAACAAAATAAGAGTTTTCCTTGTCATAGCGATCACCGCTTAAACGTCCATTAGGGCCTGTCACATAAGCGACGTTGATTTGATCATCACCCACATTACGAATAACCAAGTTCTGCTCTGGCATGAGCCACAAACGAAACTCTTTGCCGTCTCGAATATTGCCCGTAAAGCTTCCGCAATAACTGTCTTTAGCAAACGTTATCTTGGTAGATGAATCAGCCGCTTGCACACTTATCATCATCAAAGGCGCGGTTGCAAGGGCAGCTACTATTAATAATTTTTTCATCGTCTTATCCTCGTCTGGGCACACTATAATTAGCCAACTTTATTCTGTTAATGCTAGCATAATTTATAATGCGCCAAACTGACAACACATTTATGAAAAAGTTTCCTCAAACATCGCTTCATCAAATCCGCACAGCAGTATTGGCTGACCTTTATTTTTATCAACCAGTTGGCCTTCTACTATTGGACGCTTAATCATACTGGTATGTTCAACAAGCAGATCAACGGCACTATCTACACTTGCATCAGCTTCCGATTTTTGCTCGTCAGTTAGCTTGCGCCAGGTGGTGCCGCGCTTATTGAGTACTTTTTCAATACCAAGCTCATTGACCCAGCGCTGTACGGTTTCTTTATCGATGCCTTGTTTTTTGTAATCATGAAAGTCGTAGCTAACGCCAAGCTCATCTAGCTTAGTGAACGCTTTTTTCATCGTGCTACAAGATTTGATACCGTAAATGGTGATGGTCATTTTTCATCCTATTTAATAATCGTATTG
The DNA here is from genome assembly GCF_039680845.1 of Psychrobacter halotolerans. Classification (NCBI taxonomy): domain Bacteria; kingdom Pseudomonadati; phylum Pseudomonadota; class Gammaproteobacteria; order Moraxellales; family Moraxellaceae; genus Psychrobacter; species Psychrobacter halotolerans. Next base: position 255,232 of record NZ_JBDKWD010000005.1, read on the forward strand.
CTGTCATTATACCTAAGACTGATGAGCAGTAGGTACACTGCTCTCCTTACACTCTTTTTAGCAGTAAACCTTACGAGCAAATACATCATATCATCGCAATTTTTGCCAAATTACGCTATGCTATGGCATTGTCAAATTCCACCTATTTTTTATCAGTATTAACCAATTCCGAGCCGACTATGAGCAACGCCGTGACAGCAGACCAATCTAATATGAACACCAGTGCGAATGATACCTCTAATAACAGCAACCAATATCAACCGCAACTGATCGAGGCCGCGCAGCAAGCCAAATGGGCAAATGATAAGCGCTATGAAGTCGGTAATGAGCCAAGCGACAAGCCAAGTCGTTACATGCTGTCGATGTTCCCTTACCCAAGCGGTAAGCTGCACATGGGGCACGTGCGCAACTATACGATCTCTGATGTTTTAAGCCGCTACTATCGCCTGAAAGGTTATGAAGTCATGCAGCCAATGGGTTGGGACGGCTTTGGCTTGCCAGCAGAAAATGCGGCGATTGCCAATCAAACCCCGCCTGCGGCTTGGACGTTTGCCAATATTGATAACATGCGCGCACAGCTTAAATTACTGGGCTTGTCTATCGACTGGTCACGCGAATTTGCCACCTGTAGCCCTGACTATTATCAGTGGGAACAGTGGTTGTTTTTGCAGCTGTACAAAAAAGGCTTGGTCTATAAAAAGCTATCAACCGTTAACTGGGATCCAGTTGACAATACCGTGTTAGCAAACGAGCAAGTCATCGACGGCAAAGGCTGGCGTAGTGGCGCTGCGGTCGAAAAACGCGACATCCCCATGTATTACTTTAATATCACCGATTATGCTGATGAGCTGTTAGATGACTTGGATCAGCTAGAAGGTCATTGGCCGTCTGAAGTACTGACCATGCAGCGCAACTGGATCGGTCGCAGCTCAGGTATGGAAGTGCATTTCCCTTATGAGCTGGCAGGTCAAAAAAACACGCTTGATGTGTTTACCACGCGCCCTGATACCTTGATGGGCGTGACCTATGTGGCGGTTGCCGCAGAACATCCACTCGCGCAATACGCCTCTGAAAAAGATGACGTGATCGCACAATTCTGTGCTATGTGTAAAAAAGGCTCAGTCGCTGAAGCGGATCTGGCCAAAGCCGAAAAAATCGGTATGGATACGGGTCTTACTGTGACCCATCCTCTAACTGGCGAAGAAGTGCCGGTTTGGGTGGCGAACTACGTCTTGATGAGCTATGGCTCAGGCGCGGTCATGGCCGTTCCTGCGCATGACGAACGCGATTATGAATTTGCGACCAAGTACAACCTACCTGTTAAACAAGTGATCGACATTCCAAACGGTTACTTCGATGAGCTAGAAGCAGAGGCTAAAGCGAATAATACGGAAGCCAATCTTGCTTATACCGAACGCAATACTTTGGTCAATTCAGGTGAGTTCGACGGCATGGACTTTGAGCAAGCATTTGATGCAATGCTGACCAAGCTTGAACCAAAAGAATTGGCTAAGAAAAAAATCCAGTACCGTCTACGTGACTGGGGTGTATCGCGCCAGCGTTATTGGGGCTGCCCTATTCCAATGATCAACTGTGAGCATTGCGGTACCGTGCCTGTGGAAGAGCAAGACTTGCCTGTGGTATTGCCAACGGACGTCGTCCCTGATGGTCGTGGTAACCCGCTCAAAAATATCCCAGAGTTTGTAAATACCACTTGTCCTAAATGTGGCAACGCGGCTGAGCGTGAAACCGATACCTTTGATACCTTTGTCGAATCAAGCTGGTACTATGCCCGCTTTGCAAGTCCGAATGACACGCAAAACATGGTCAACAAATCAGCCGCCAACAAATGGCTGCCTGTAGATCAATACATCGGCGGCGTAGAACATGCCGTCATGCATCTGCTTTATGCGCGTTTCTTCCACAAGCTTATGCGCGATGAAAACTTGGTAACAGGCAATGAGCCGTTTGCCAACTTGATGACTCAAGGCATGGTATTGGCAGGGACTTTCTACCGCGTCAATGCTGATGGCAGTACCACTTATTATTTTGCAGAAGACATCGATATTGAATTTGATGAGCGCGGACAACCGATTAAGGCTTTGTTAAAGTTAGACGGACAACCTGTAACGATTGGCAAAATCGAGAAAATGTCTAAGTCAAAAAACAATGGTGTTGATCCGCAGCTTACCATTGATAAATATGGTGCTGATACCGTCCGTCTATACACGCTGTTCACCGCCCCTGCCGATCAAACGCTGGAATGGTCAGATGACGCGCTAAAAGGCCCTTATAATTTTGTTAAAAAAGTATGGCGCATTGCCACCGAGCACATGCAAGCGTTGGCTGACGCAAACGTAAGCGTCGATGTATTAAACAGTGAAGCGTTGAATACTGACGACTTATCTAAAGAAGCCAAAAATCTACGTCGTAAGACGCATGAGACCATTGCCAAGATTGACAATGATTTGGGCGATCGTTTGGCTTTGAATACACCAGTCTCTAGTTTGATGGAACTTGCCAATGAGCTTGCAAGCTTTAAAACCAGCAATGAGCAAGATTTGCGAGTACAGCATAAATCATTGGTTGATTTGCTCATCATGCTATCCGTCTATGCGCCGCACGTTGGTGAGCATTTACTGGAAGCGCTTGGCCTTGAGAGTGTCGCGCTAAGCTATCCTGCTGTTGATGAAAGTGCGCTTGTACAAGATACCATCACGATGGTGGTACAGGTCAACGGTAAGATGCGCGGCAAAATGGATGTGGCACCGAACAGCGATCCTGAGCAATTAAAAGCGCAAGCGCGTACGATGGAAAGTGTCGCTAAGTTCATTACGGGCGATATCAAAAAAGAAATCGTTGTGCCTAATAAATTGGTGAATATCGTGGTTGCAGGCTAATTGCTCTAGTAAATAAGTACTTTAAAATAAGTGCATTGAGCTAAGCATTTTAGGCTTAAAGTTTATTACTCTAAGCCTTCTTATCATCTAAGGATAGCGAGTATGTCGTACAAGCAGAGAGCTGGAGCGTCACACCACACCCGATCAAGTAATAAGAGTGGTCTTACCAAAGCATTAAGTGGACAGAAAGTAGCAGCAGTATTACTCGCGGCCTTGCCCATGTTCACAGTTGTTGGTGCCACGGCTGGTCTTAGTGGCTGCGGGTTTCAGCTACGAGGCTATGATGCACCGATGCTGTTTGGTGCTGACAAGACCGCCGTGATTATCGAAGACAATCGCATCTCGTTTCCGCTCAAACGCCCATTGACGCGGCGCTTAAATGTTTTAGGCGTCGATGTTATTGACAACATGACGGCATCTGATGTGGTGACAAACAATAAAAGCGTTGGCGCCGAACCCATTGCGGTTATTAATATCAGCGATGTGCGTTTTAAGCGTTATGAGCTGGTCGGTGTTTTGACAGAAATCCGTTTGGTACTGTCTGCCAATGTCACTTACCAAACGATTGAAAATGGCAAGCCTGTCACGCTTACGAACCCTATCCAAGTCGAGCGTAGCTATCAGTATAATGAAGCCTCGGTCAGTACGGACGATCTGCAAGGCGATCAAATTCGTGATTGGCTGTACGACAGTTTGGCACGCCGTATCACGGATCAGTATGTTGCCATCTCTTTACCTAGAGTGACCTCTACTGGCGCTAGTAAACCGATACCCGTCGGTAACGGCTCGGCAGCGACGGCCGTGGTGGTACCAACGTCTTAACGCGTCATGCGCTAAATATTTTATCTCCACTATAAAATAAATATAGTACGACTGAAATAGGTTTTGCGTCACCTCTGTCTGCGAAGGCACAGCAAGCAAAATTAACTCAGTCGCGCGTTATAATGGATGCACCTCTTTTATTTAAAACTGACTACATTTACGCTCATCAACCTGCGCCCCTGACTCTATGCAAGATACCTTTATACAAGCCTATCCAAAACTACTACAACCTTCCGTTGTGGTCACAGGCTTGTGGCTGGCGCATGGTGATGAGCCGCTCTTGAGTCAATGGCTCATCGATGCCTTGCGACCGCATTGGCGAGCACAGAATTATGCGATTAAACGTATAGAGCTGATATCGGTCAAAAGCTGGCAAGACGTCCTATCAGAGCTTGGTAGTCAGTCTTTATTTGATGATGCCAGCGCATTAATCGTAACGGGCAATCACAAACCAGACAAAGCGGTGATTGACGCACTAGAGCGCTTTGCACAGGATGCTCAAACAGGGGCGCACAGTCACAGTTTGGTGTGGCTAACCCCCAAACAAGACAAACGCTCTCAGAGCAGTAAATGGTTTGCCCCATTTGCGCAATATGGTCACGTGATTGACTGTAACTTATATAGTGAACAACAGCGTCAGCAGCTATTGCAAATACAAGCCCAGCAGTTTGGGTTACGCTTGTCACAAGAAGCTTGGCAGCTGCTCATGTCGCACACTGAGCATCATCTATTGAGTGCTTATCAAACCTTGTGGCGACTGTCCTATTTATTTGCGCCGCAGTTAGTCAACGATCATCATGACTCATCCAAGGACTCTGCTACACTCGCACAGCCTGCCACCAATGTCGCACTGGATATCAACGACTTGCAAGCGGCGCTGGTCAGCGATGCTCAATTTAGCGTATTCGACTTATCAGACGCTATGCTTGCTGGTAATAGCGCGCAAGTTGCCAAAATCATCTTTCAGCTCAAAGCCACCGATGAGCCAACCACGTTGGTGCTTTGGGCAATCAGTAAAGACATGCGGCAAATCATGCAGCTAATGGATGGACAAGATCCGCAAGCGCTTGGTATTTGGCGTAGCAAACAAGGATTGTATCAACAAGCGTGCCGCCGTCAGTCCAAGTCTCAAACGGCGGAATGGCCAGCCCTGCTTTATCGCTGCGATCAGGCAATCAAAGGTCTTATTCGTCAACCAGCGTGGGAGTTGCTGTTACAGGCGGCGCTTGAGCTGGCAGGCAAGCGTTTGTTTACCGCGCGATAAGTTTTATTGTTTTTCCCCACTTTTAGCATTTACTTATAAAACTTATCATTTACTCATCAAACCGTCACAAGCATAGATCACAAGCATGATTATCATCCCACCTACCTAATTCAGCGGCATGTTGCTTAGCTATTCTTACCTTATCTAAAGCTGCCTTAACCTTTCTTAAACTAATTACCATTCCCTTTTGCTTACGAAGCCTCTACTATAGCTACATTTGATTTAATTGTGATTGGACTGTTGTTATGCGCAAAATGAGCAAAAAATCTGCTATTAAATGGGGAGTGATCGCCTTAATTGTCGTAGCATTAGGGGCATTGACTTATACTTTTTTGAAGCCAAAAGAAACAACACCCAACTATTTAACGGCAACTGCTGAAATTGGTGACATCGAAAACAATGTCATGGCGTCTGGTAAAGTCAAAGCGCTAAATACTGTCGATGTCGGTGCTCAGGTTTCGGGTGAAGTAAAGCGCCTCTATGTCGACGTTGGTGATGAGGTGCAGCAAGGCGATCTTATTGCCCAAATCGATCAAGTCACGCAAAAAAACAACTTAAGCAATGAGCAAGCCACCCTTGAACAAAGTGTGGCCGCTATCCAAAGCGCGCAAGCAGATTCTTTAAGCCGACAAGCCAGCCTAAAGAGTGCTTATGCCGACCTTGCCAGCCGTGAGTCTGAGCTCAAACAAGCCCAGTCAGATTTTACTCGTTTAAAATCTTTGGTCGAAATTGACGCCATATCTCAGCAAGAATATGACACGCAAGCCACCAGCGTAGAAACGGCCAAAGCAGCCGTTGCTAATGCACGAGCGGCTATCGATACTGCCAAGGCTGCTATTGCGACGGCAGATGCCAATATCAACAGCCAGCAAGCGGCACTGCGCAAGTCACAAACCAACGTCAATACGGCTGAAGAAGACCTTAGTTACACCACGATTCGTGCCCCGATTTCAGGAACGGTTGTGTCGATTACCACCGAACAAGGCACAACGGTTAACGCCAATCAAACCGCACCTACCATCGTAACCTTGGCCGATTTATCCACCGTGCGCATCAACGCGCAAATATCAGAAGCCGATGTCATCGACGTCAGTGCTGGTATGCCCGTTTATTTCAATATCATTGGTAATCCTGATCAAAAATTCGACGCGGTTCTCAAAGCCGTTGAACCGGCGCCTGAGGTGATTAGTGATACCAGCTCAACGGACGCTGCGATTTATTATGTCGGCTATATTGAAGTGCCCAACACTGAGCGGCGCTTTCGCATCGATATGACGGCTCAGGTTTACATCGTCATTAATCAGGCAAAAGACGCCCTACTGATACCAGCAGCTGCCCTACAACCTGCCGATAAAGCCGTTAATACTCGTACAGCCAACGCTGATTCAAACGTAAAAACTGCTAAAGTTCGCGTGCTAAAGCCGGATGGTCAAGTGGTTGAACAAACGGTACAGACAGGTATTAATAACCGCGTTAGTGTACAGATTTTAAGTGGTCTGAATGCAGGTGACGAGGTGATATTGGGTGAAGAAGGTCCAGAAAAAGGTCAAGGCGGCAGAGCTCCTAGAGGGTTCTAAGGCCCAAACCCCGACAGGGTTTTAGTGCCCAAGCACAGCGCACGCATTACCCTTCATTGACAAGCACGTTATCGCTTTCGATAAGAGCAATTATATAAGCAGTATTGATATAGGCAGCATCGCAGATGAATACCCAAGATCCCAGCCCTACTACCGCAGCCGCTGTTCCATTGATGCAGGTCAAAGGATTAATAAGAGAGTTCAAAGCGGGTGAACAAACCATTCGAGTGCTCCATAATATCGACCTGACCATCAATCAAGGTGAGATGGTCGCTATTATCGGTCAGTCAGGTTCTGGTAAGTCAACCTTGATGAATATCTTGGGCTGCTTGGATCAAGCGAGTGCGGGTGAATACAAAATATATGGGCAACCTGTCAGCCGTCTGGATGCAGATGAGCTGGCCAAATTGCGCCGTGAGCACTTTGGTTTTATTTTTCAGCGTTACCATCTGCTTGGTGATATCACTGCTCGCGACAATGTGTCCGTCCCCGCCGTATATGCGGGTATGGATGGACAAACACGCAGCGATCGCGCAGAAAAGCTATTAACCGATTTGGGGTTGGAAGGAAAGGTCAATAATCGCCCCAGCCAACTCTCAGGCGGTCAGCAGCAGCGTGTTTCTATCGCACGAGCGCTTATGAACGGCGGCGATATTATATTAGCCGATGAGCCAACCGGTGCGCTTGACAGCAAGTCCGGTGATGATGTCATGAAGATATTACATGACCTAAATGCCCAAGGTCACACCATCATTATGGTCACTCATGATCCAAACCTCGCTGAGCAAGCCGAGCGGGTAATTGAGTTAAAAGACGGCTACCTGATTGCTGATTATAAAAACGATCATTATAAGCAAAACCCCGTACAACCTGAGCCCATTTTGGACAACAATCGTAAAGGCGCTTTTAGTAGCTTTATCGACCGCTTGCTCGAAGCCTTTAAGATGTCTTTGTTGGCGATGCGCGCCCACAAAATGCGTACCTTGCTGACCATGCTGGGCATTATTATTGGTATCGCGTCAGTCGTCTCCGTCGTTGGGCTTGGCAAAGGCTCACAGGAACAAATTCTGACCAATATCAGCGCGCTTGGTACCAATACCATTACGGTCAATGACGGTTATCCCTATGGCGATCCGAGGCGGCGATATAATGATGACAATTTAACACCGCAAGATGCTCAGGCGGTCGCAGATCAGCCTTATGTCAGCAGTGTTAGCCCGCAACTCGATAGTAATATGGATGTGCGCTATCGCAATATACAAGAGGCAGCTAGCATTAGCGGTGTCGGTCAAGATTATCTTAGTGTCAGCGGTGAGAGCTTAATTCAAGGTCAAGGCTTTAGCGAGCAAAGCATTCTACGCCGAACACAAGACATCATCATTGATGACAGTGCCAAAAAGACTTTTTTTCCAGATAACGCCGATCCCATTGGCGAGGTGGTATTGATCGGTAGTGTCCCAGGACGCGTGATTGGTGTCCTTGCACCCAATACTGCTGGTTTTGGTGGCAATGTCGATACACCAACGCTTTATATGCCTTATACCACCATGATGTCGCGTATCAGAGGCGGTTCCAATATTGACAGCTTTGTGGCTCTTATCAATGACAATATCTCTTCTACAGCCGCCGAATCTGCCATCTCTCAATTGATGGTGAGCCGCCACGGTACTGATGATTTTCGCATACGTAACTCAGATTCTATTCGTCAAACCATTGAAGCAACCACCACGGCAATGACGTTATTAATCTCCTCTATTGCCATTATCTCTTTGATGGTTGGTGGCATCGGTGTTATGAATATCATGCTGGTATCAGTGACCGAGCGTACCAATGAGATTGGGGTACGCATGGCTGTCGGCGCGCGCCAAAGTGACATTATGCAGCAGTTCTTAATTGAAGCGGTGTTGGTCTGTATTTTAGGCGGATTAATTGGGATTGGGCTGGCTTTCGCGATTGGTGAATTGATCAATCGCGTGGGCGGTGATAGTTTTCAAGTCATTTATTCAGCGACCTCGATTATCGCCGCTTTTATGTGCTCAACGCTGATCGGAATCGTTTTTGGCTTCTTGCCAGCACGCAACGCAGCAAAACTAGATCCTGTTGAAGCCCTTTCTAGAGATTAACCTTTAATAAACAGTGAATTTATACTCAAAACTTAGTGCTTAAGACCTATATCAGTATGAATTTTTAAAGAAATATGAGTTTTTAGGCAAGATTGGCAATTTTTTTATCATGTGGGGTTGTAATTGTCATAATTATATATATAATGTGCTCTCACGTTTAGGGATACAAACACTTTAAACGTTAGGGTTGTTAGCTCAGTTGGTAGAGCAGTTGACTTTTAATCAATTGGTCCCGCGTTCGAGTCGCGGACAGCCCACCATATTTAGTTTGATACTTGTTATTCGTTCTGCCCTATCCGGTAGTTGATTAATAGGTTTAAAAGATATCGTTAAGATGTCTTGTTTGTAGTAAAGATAGACCTAGTTTGGATACAGGGTTTTTAGAATTTACGAGAATGTAAATTCTCTTGCGCTCAGATGAAGCAGTGCTTCATTTTATCCTCGCTCAGGGCCGATAGCTCAGTTGGTAGAGCAGTTGACTTTTAATCAATTGGTCCCGCGTTCGAGTCGCGGTCGGCCCACCATATTTAGAAAGCCCAGTTACTATACTTTATAGTAACTGGGCTTTTTTTTGTCCATCAACTTTTCATCTATCAACTTTTTATGAATTAACTTTTTGTGAATTAAAAAGCGTCTTTATCTCAAATACTATTGTTTCTATCTTATTTAAATAAAGACCTCTTGCCTCGACGCCACAGCAGTTTATGAATAATGGTATCTTTGATGGTGCGTCGATATTTGGGGGCATCCGCTATCAGTCTATCAAAAGTGGCGGCATCAATAGCCAGATGACGACCATGCGCCATCATTACCTTGGACGGTTGTAGATTTTTGATTTTTTCGAGTGATTGTCGATAAGCGGCAGGATCATATATTGGAAATGGCGCAACAAACTTGTGGCGCAACTTGATGATCAGATCGGCGGTATATACTTGATGCGTAGGCTTATGGAACACCGACAAGTCGCGATCCGTATGGCCGGGCGTCTCAAACACTTGCCAATCTTCAAAGCCAGGAATACAGTCACCATCACTTAAGGTAATATCAGGATGCAGATGCGCAGAATACCACAGATTCTTGGGACGTCGGTTTTGGCGTTTAGCCACGTAATAAGCCAGCCCTGTGTCTACCAGATGCATCAACTGCCCTCCTACGCCTGCATACCACTGCTTAGCCTTCTGGGCCGAGACAATGCGGCAACCTGTGGCTTGTCTGAGCTTACTGGCACCACCAGCGTGGTCAGGGTGCATATGCGATACCACTACGACTTTGAGATCACTGATTGGTCGTTGTAATGTGGTTTGAATATAGTCCAATACCATGGGTACATCAGGGCGACAACAGCCGTCCAGTAGCATCAGCTTATCAGCATAAATGGCCAAATAAATACTTTGTATATAGCCGTCCAAAAGCACGACCTCGCGTAAACTCATGATTACTCATCCTTGATTCATTAATAGCAACAACACAGCGATATATTCGTTTTGTGCAAACCTCGCTGGCTGCAGGGCTACCCTTTCAGACTGTCCCAGTCTTTTATTTTAGTATAACGCCCATTGACCACGAATAAACCATTATCAGTGAACGCTTGTGACTATTTAAAATGACGATTTTTTAACTGGCGATAGCTAAAAAATATATAGGAACATAAAGCGTTGACACAAAAAAACCCAGCACATTGGCTGGGTTTTTTATATTTAAAGTAGATACTATTTATATATTAAAAGCTTATGCCAAATCACGAACCTTTGGCTCACGTTCCCATAGACGAGTTTTAGCATTTTCAATAAACCCATCAACATTATCAAGCGGCGTCACAAACGCATCTTTTTCAACCGGTAGTTTACTTAGGATAAATTCATCTGTCGCACCGCAATAAGCAATTGCTTTACAGTGTACATAAGCATCGTTGAACCAATCTAGTGTCGCACTATCTTTCGCCATTTTCTTAGCTTGATCTGGCATGATAATGCTTACTACCGCATCAAATAGGACAGAAGGTCCACCTGATACACGCTCGTCAGCTTGAATGCGCGTGCCATCATCTAGCACCACTTCTTTACTCGGTGAAACAATCTTCACTCGGGCACCTTCTTTCATTGCCGCTTCTTCGAACTTCTTAATCTCGCTATGGTTTGAGCCTTCTGCTACCAAAATACCAATCAAGCGGCTTTTTAAGGTTTTAGGCGTACGTCCAATCGTTTGTAGCGGTTCTGATAATGCCAAATCTTGTACAGGTGCCGCTGCATGAGCAGGTTCTGGCAATTCCATGCCAAGCGCTTTAGACACACGGTTTGCCAACTCTTCGTCGATTTGACGTAAGTGACCCAGCATACGAGTACGAATATACGGTGTGTCTACTTTACTCAGCTCAAACGTATAAGCGGTTGCAATATGGGCTTGCTCTGCTGACGTTTGGCTACGATAGAACATACGTGGCTGGCTATAATGATCGGCGAAACTCTCCGCTCTTATGCGGCCTTTAACACCATCGTCCAACTTTTCAACAAATGACTTAAAGCCTTTCTCTGGGCTTTCACGTGGTCTTTCTGGATCAAGACTCTGTGGATCATATAAGACGCGGGTTTTTGGCACACGCATTTGCATATGACCGTCTTGCTGGTTGTTCGCAAACGGGCATTTTGGCGCATTGATTGGAATCTGGGCAAAGTTTGGCGAACCCAAACGTGACAACTGTGTGTCCAAATAACTAAATAGGCGACCTTGTAATAGAGGATCATTACTAAAATCAATACCAGGTGGTACGTGCGATGGACAGAAAGCCACTTGCTCTGTTTCTGAGAAGAAATTATCAGGATAACGGTTCAATACCATCTTACCAATGATTTTTACTGGTACGGTTTCTTCTGGAATCAGTTTGGTCGCGTCTAAATGGTCAAACGGGAATTGATCGGCTTCTTCTTCCGTGAATAACTGAACACCCAATTGCCATTCTGGATAATCACCAGCCTCAATCGCTTCGAACAAGTCACGGCGATTGTAATCAGGATCAGCACCAGAGATTTTTACGGCCTCATCCCAAATCAATGATTGGACACCGGCGACTGGTTTCCAGTGGAAACGAACAAAGGTGCTTTTACCTTCTTTATTGAGCAAACGGAACGTATGAATACCAAAACCTTCCATCATACTAAAGCTACGTGGCAAGGCACGGTCACTCATTAGCCAAATAACGTTGTGCATGGTTTCAGGGCTAAGTGATACAAAGTCCCAGAACGTATCATGCGCAGAAGCGGCTTGCGGAAAACCACGATCTGGCTCAGGCTTTACGGCGTGAATCAAATCTGGAAACTTAATCGCATCTTGGATAAAGAAGATTGGCATGTTGTTGGCAACCAAGTCCCAGTTGCCTTCATCTGTATAAAATTTAGTGGAGAAACCGCGTACATCACGTGGGGTATCTTTTGAGCCTTTATTACCAGCGACCGTTGAAAAACGAGTAAAGACAGGGGTTTGCTTACCAGTTTCACTCAAAATATTGGCTGTTGTATATTCTGCTAAAGATTCAGTCAGCTCAAAATAACCATGCGCTGCACTACCACGAGCATGGACGACACGCTCAGGGATACGTTCATGGTCAAAATGGGTAATTTTTTCACGTAATGCAAAATCTTCTAGTAGCGTTGGACCACGGTCTCCGGCTTTTAGAGAATTTTGATTGTCACTAATGGCAACGCCCTGCTGAGTGGTCAACACTTTTGAATCCGCATCGGCGCGTTGATGGGTTTCGCCACCATTGCCAACTTCGGTATTCATGTTTTTAGCTGGGTCGGTATTATCAAGGTTCTTTTTCATAAAATGTCCTGGCTATCAGTAAAATGGCCTCTTCTGAGACCTTTATTAATATAAATACACAGACCTATATCCTTGGAGATATTGATGACTTCATATGTCGCTTGTGTGTCTGTGCTTTTTTGCGTTATTAGTTATTGAAAAATTGATTGTTGAAAACTTCGTTATTCAATGATTAGGTATTGAAAAACAAATGATTTATTGGGAATTATTGAAAAACATAAGAAAAACTTACCATTTAATCTTACCTAAAAATTGCGTAATACATATGGTGAACCTTGTTGATGTTTAGTTAATTTTTGCACATGTCATCAATATGCAATCAAGATATTTTTTTGAGCGAGACTCAACGTTAACAGTCGAATCTTGTAATGTCGTTCTTCTTTAAGGTATGATTTGGTGAAGACGGAATACGAGCGATAAATAAAATGGATAGGATATTTAGCCATCTATTTATCTTTTTTAACAAACTATAAGGCTATTTATTATGTTTCCAGCACAGAAACCTTCCGCTAAAAACGCGTATCGATCACTAATGGTAAGCGCATCCATCAGTCTCATGGCATTGACAGTCAGTCAAACCGCTGCTGCTATCACTACCAAAAATGTCACTTATACAGTGGACAACCAAGCTTATGAGGGCTATTACGCCAAAGCGGATAAGCCAAACGCGCCTTTTATTTTGCTCATTCATGATTGGGACGGTTTAACAGACTATGAGCGTAAACGCGCTGATATGTTAGCGACGGAAGGCTACAATGTATTGGCCGCAGATATGTTCGGCCAAGGTATTCGCCCTACCTCGGTTGAAGAAAATAAACGCTTAACGGGCGCACTATATGATGATCGCAGTAAAATGCGCCGCATCCTACAAGGTGCGTTGAATGCTGGACGATTACAAGGCAATGATGTGCGTGAAGGCGTGACGATGGGCTATTGTTTTGGCGGTACGGTTGCGTTGGAGTTGGCGCGTTCAGGATTCCCGCAAAAAGCCTTTGTGCCTTTCCACGGTGCTTTTGATATTCCAACAGGACAGAATTATGATAAAACAACGGGTGAAATATTGGTATTCCACGGCTCTGCTGACGAATCGGTATCTCTAGAGAGCTTTGCGACTTTAGGTAAGACGTTAGAAGCGGCCAAAGTACCACATGAGATGATAACCTATAGCGGTGCGCCTCACGCCTTTAGTGTCTTCGATAGTGATCGCTATGATGCACGTGCCGATTCACGTTCTTGGAAACGGTATTTGGATTTTTTAGCCGATGAATATAAATAGTGCAAATCGCCTATATGAAGACCTTATTCATAAAATCTTCATATTAAAAAAGCCATAGTTATTGTCTAAAAAATGCCGTATAAAGAACACTTTATAAAAAAACCAAGATAGAGGCAATTGTTCTATCTTGGTTTTTTATTTTCAGAAGAGTTAGGGCATGTCCTCATTTTAAAAATGAGGATAAAAATAAGATAAATTGAAGTCAAACAAGGAAAATAGTGAAGATAATATCGAGATATTTGACGCAGTTTAATGAAATTTAGCCATTTTTAGTCCATTTAGATAACTATCGCTTGAATTGAGGACACGCCCTAGCAACTTTAATTTACTTTGGTAAAGACCAGTATCTGGTTGTTGGCAGGCAACGCATAAGTATTGCTAAGCTTCAGATCGTGCTGATTTGCTAACGCTACAACATCATCTTTATCACGAATACCGCTGTTTAGATCGCGCTGCCGTAGACTCATATCAAACTGTTGATTGCTGGCGCTGGTATAGTGGCCATTTTCATTAAACGGCCCATAAACGATCAACTTCCCATCTAAAGGTAAGGTATCGCCTGCCAGCGCAAATAAGCGCTCTACTAACGACCACGCAATGATATGCAACGTATTGGCCGTAAAAAATGCATCATAAGGTACGTTATTATTTGGATTAACAGGCACTGGATTGACAGGCACTGAACCAACGGACAGATCGAACGCTAAAGGCGCATATAAATTAGTTGCAGGGTGTGACGTGTGCCACGCATGAATCGCACTGTGATTGGCTAACACATCACTGGTCTGCCATTTCAAATGTGCCAGTCTCGGGGCAAAGTACACGCTGTGCTGACCCGTTCCTGACCCCACTTCCAATACATGTGCCGAATCTGCCAACTCTTTTTGCAAAACCGATAGAATGGGTTGCTTGTTGTTTTCGCAAGCTTGAGAAAACGGCAACGCATCAGAAGGGATAAAATCAGTATTGTTATATATCATAATATCTTCACCTTTATATGACAGAAAGCGAGTTACTGCTAATCGATGAATTGCCTGACGCTAATAAATGCCAGCTTCCAAGCCCGCTGCAAGGGTCATCGCCAGCGTCTCTACTTGCTCAGCAAAATCATCTTGCCACTCGCCTTGTAGTATCAGCGCCTCTTGTATCCATGACCAGCGCAACCCTGTCGTAATCGTCTTCAGCGCACGCTTAGTACCCGTGCCATCCTGCCCTGCGCGAATATATAACGCAAACGGCAATCCTTGCTTCTCCTCTAACACCGGATAATAACAACGATCAAAAAAGTCTTTGGTCAGTCCTGCCATATACGCAAGATTCTCAGTCGTTCCCAGTAATAGCGCATCGGCAGCCAACACATCTTCTGGCTGAGTGTCTTGCGGCGACTTGAGAATGACCTTGACATCTATATCAGGATGATTGGCACCCTTATAAGCGGCTTGCGCCAATTTTTCTGTATTGGGAGACGGTGCATGAGCGACGATAAGTAAGGTTTTGGTAGTCATAGTCTTACCTTATTCAAGCGGTCTTTCGCATCTAAAAACGACATTTTGCGTGATATCAGGGTGGATGCTGTTTGCCACCGGACAAGTCAATGCGGTGTTATAAAAGATCGTTTGCGTTCTATCATCAAGTTCTCTATTAAACGTCACGATAACATGTATTTCGCTCACGCGTCTTGGGTCAGTGGCCATGACTTTGGTCACTTCTGCCGTCGTACCTGTGATATCGATATCCATATCACAGGCTTTGATACCGATAATGGTCAGCATACAGCTGGCCAAACTGGTCGCTAATAAATCAGTCGGTGAAAATGCCTCGCCTTTGCCTTGATTGTCGGTTGGCGCATCGGTGATGATTTCATTGTTTGATTGCAAATGAATGGCGGTAGTGCGTAAATCGCCTTGGTAGGTTACTTTTGATGTGGTCATGGGGGTTCTCTTTGTTATTTGATATCTATAAAAAATATTTATAATTTTTCATACAAATTACGAATTTAGCTCTAATTCACTAAATATTTTCATAGAATCTTCTGGCTGAAGTGCCCAACGATATGCTGGGTGAACCTCCCATTCATAGCCAAATTCTGTGAATTTATTTGATAGATATCGATTTTCCTCAAAATATTTTCTATCAATTCCCAATTCTGTTTCTTTTCTAGCTGTAATAAAATTAATTTTGAAAAGAAACCCTGCTAGATCTTTAGTTTCCGCTTTGTTTCCATTTGCCCAAGAGAATTTCCCTCTCTCTTCAATATCTTTAATTTTTTTCAATAGTGCATCTGTCTTATATACATAGCCCTCAGCGGCTCTTCTTTGCATCTTAGAGGGCCGCATCCCAAGTATTAACCTCTCAATCTCAGGTAATTCAGAACGATACTCATTAATTGTATCTTGAAGACGGCCTTGAGAATACTCTTCGAACACAGCCTCTAAGTTTCCTGTCGATATAATATTTGAATTATTCAAATGGGCTTGTCTACCCGCTAATGTTAATAGCTTAACCAGATCTCTAGGCCGTTTTCTTATTAAAGACATTAGTACACGGTACATTGGGGCGTCTTTCCACCGCCCCTTACCAGTAAACTTTTCTTCGATAACAGGTAGTAAATACTCCATAAGTTGAGATTGATGCTTCTTTAGTAAACCCACTTCATCAATTTCTCTCCCAAAAAAGCTTTCAATCCTTTTAATTAAGAGGACTAATATCTCATGATTTGTCCATGTATACCAAATAACGGAACCTTCTATTTTATCAGTTGATTCATCCGATGTTCTAGCTAAGTAGTAGACATCAGAACGCAAACTAACTCTAAAGTATATTCCTCTATTTTCGGTAGATATATCTCGAATAGCATTAAGTAATGCAGAAATTCTTTGAATATCACGCTTTCTTCCTTGCCACCCCCGGTCTAAATCGTCAATATACACTGATATTTTGTTATTTTTTAAAAAATCTTTCAATATAGCTTCTTTAGAACTATTCAGACTAACTTTATCATCCATCTTCACGGTTGATACTAGAAAGTCTAGCGCAGCACCTCCATATTGATTAAGCTTACCTCTCCAACCATCATAGATAAGACCAAAAGAAATCAAAGCCTTTTTAGCTATAATTTCGTTAATACCAATTTTCCAATCTCTGATGAGTTTCAAAAAATCATCAGTATCCTCTCCAATACCAATAATATCATCTGGTTTTATTAACAGTGTTAACCTACTATTTTCTGACTCTTCATTAATTGCAACCTGAAACAACGCTGACTTACCTATGCCCTTATGACCTACCACTATTCTCAAGGGTAGATCATTAACTACTTGGGAATATATTTTACTTTTAAAATAATATTCTCTCAATCTTTGAGGATCCTCATCTTCTGCTGCTTCATGACCAAATAACCTTTGAAGATTGTTTTCGTTGAACTCCATAACACTTTCCTTGAAAAATATAATAATTAATGCATCTTAGCTAAAAGCTAATCACTATGTAGGATATACGAAAATTATATTCTTTAAAAAAATATAGCTTTTTTACTATCATTTTACGTTTAATATTTTAAGCATTTTAATTTCTTACAATTGCCTCGCTTTCTAAAATAAACAACTGATTAATCAACATAAACTCTCGAATATCGTCACTTATATTATGACGAGGTTCTTGATGTGCTCGATTGTTGCGATAAGCCATATAGACACTCGCAAACAGCGATGCTCTGCCTTTAGATTCACCTGAATCTAAGTTTTCCCAATACAAAACTGAATCATCACCTTGGAATGCTTTTGCAAACAGCTTAACGCCACTTTCGTTATGTAAGCCTGTACGCTCTTTAACAATAGATTCAAGCTTTCGGTATGCACCCATGATTGCATTGTCTGGATTCTTATCAAAATTCAATGCCAGCTCAATCAGGCGTGGGTCAAGCAATGCCATAGGAATAGTAAGTGGAAACTCACTAAAAATATTACTCTCACGTCCCTTGTATAGATAAGCAGAATCATACCACCTAGCAGGACGCACTGGATTAATACTATTGATATATTCCAAATCTTTCACGGTTAAACTTGAGTTGGATATACGTTCAAAAATCGATTTTGAAATGATGTATTCATTGATACTGTCTGTATAGTTGCGTAATAAGTTTAAGACGAATGCATATCCTTTTGGCCCCTCTCCATTGTAGCCAGAAGCAAAACCACCTTTAATGACTATCTGAATGTCATACTCAAGGGTTAGCAATAAGGCATGAGCATGTGAGTAAGCTTCTTCAAAAGTAAGTATTTTCACGTCTTTTATATCTTCACCAGCGTGTATAAGCTGTATGACTGCTTCTTTGCATGTTTGCGTCATACCACTTTCACCTAGATATTGAATACCTGCAAATTTAGCTTTCACTGATTTTCCTATCTTAATTGCTGAGCATGGATTATTGCTACAGTTCGTAGAGCAGGGTTTTATTTAATAGTGTAATGAGAGAACATAGACAGCTAACGACAATTTATCCCTATACCCAACTATACCTATGAAGACATTCACTCCATAAAAATTGATTTCTTTAGAGGATAGTCATCTTGGGCTCAGCACTCACAAGATTATTTTAGCTCGCTGTACTGTTGGACGAGCATAGCATTTGAACTTTAGGTTTTCCTCTAACACTATAGTTTCCTTTACCCTCGTATGCTTCTACCGTTCTTCCCACTTACTCTCTATAAGGTTATATACCTGATCATTATCATGAGGTGCAATATTAGCTTTTAGCTTAAACGATTCCCCACCTACTTCTCTCCAGCATCTTGAAAACCATATAATAAGTTCGTCAGTAGCGACACTCAATGGTTCAAGCTCATCATCCTGACTTGTATATTGTTCCTCAAGTTCATAAGGATAGACATGCTCTATCTCTAATAATTCTGGATCAACAGGCGACGGATATTGAGCTTTATCATCGACATAAACAAAGTGCTCAGAATTATATGCATCCATAAAGAAAGCTCTAACTGGGAATCCTTGTGTAAATCCATCAACAAATACTTCAAACTCTAAGCTGACAACTTCTTTTGGATAGCTGTATTCAATTAGATGTTTTAGAACTGGCTTTATATCACGGCTCAAATTATCTAGATACTCTTGAACTTTTTCTCTAAACTCTTGCTCGATGCTCATTTTATTTCCTGTTGATAATTACTTCATATCCTGCAAACTTAGCACTAATAGCTCATATCAACAATATAAATATATTAAGAAAACCAACTTTAGTATTCTTATCACGTGAAGATATTAAAGTATGTTAGGTGAATATAACTAAATCATTTACAAGCCACTAAGAGTAATAACTAATAAAAAGCCCTCAACATATAAATGTCAAAGGCTTTTTAAAAATAGAGAACTACTGATCTGTTCATCCTAGTTTATTTTTAATAGTAACCTGTTTCGCTGAGTCTCAATTACAGTGACGCCTGAATTAACATTACTAACTACAATCTGAATAAAATTGGTCTTTACCACAGACTCTACACTTAAACTTATAAACAGCTAGGTCACCACCTTCAGTATATGATTGCAATATATGTGACCAAAATTCAGGTTCTATATACTCAGCATTTAAAAACTTATTTAAATCTTCACCTGTCAGTGCTTCTAAATCTGATTTATCCGCATCTCCGTGAAATTCGCAGGCGTCATTACAATGTGATAGCCATCGTTCTTGTTGCCAAGAAATAAAGCTGGGCGTTCTTTCACACACTTCTTTGACAATCTCTCTATCGATTCCGTCCGATAGTAAAGGGTGAGAATCTGAAAACTCACCGTCGAACTTTTTGGCGGCCACACCATCCGCAATGCACCACGGACAAATCGTCTCAATACTCTCTACTGAGTGAATGGTAGAAGTAGCTCGATAGCCTCTAGCTTGACCACAACACTCGCACGCTTCTTCCGTTCTTTCGATTGCGCCTGTGTCAATAGGATTTGGATGATATTTAAATAAAGGTAGAATCATACGCTCTCCGTAGTACGCTAACGATTGATAGGGCAGATCTTTAACAAAGATGTGTCGTAAAAGCCCATTTATGCTGAACAAGCTACAACAATTTATTAAGCACCTCTAGACTATCAGGCCCACCATCCAAACGCATACACTCAGTAGAATCTTGCGCCCAAGTAGCAGCTGACTTTGTATGCAGATGAGCTGAAATTGTTGATGTAATCGGTTCATCAAGCAAACCAGCAGGAACCCACACCATCCCGCTGTCTCTTAAACTGTTAGGAACCAAACTCCCACACACTGAACAAAAATCACTTCGGTAGCCACTTGGCTTTTTATAGGATTTGATATCGCTTTCTCCCGCTACCCAACGAAACGCTGTCTCTTGCACAAAAGTCGCCGTATTCGCGACCGTACTGGTGGCTTTTCGGCACAAGGAGCGATGACATTGATGGAAGTTTCGAAGTTCTTCCAAAATCTCAAACTTTACATTACCGCAAAGACATTCACCTTTCATCAATCAATCCTTTTATACCTATTTGAATTTCTCACTTCTTTAAGACACGACCAAGGCCAATAAATGATATTTGAGTAAATCTTAAAATAATATGAGTTGGAAAAGCGATTGGACAACATCTGGCTAGTTGCTCAACTCAGTAATGTGCAACAGTTCACCCGCTGGACCCCATAAATAAAATACCTTGCCCCACGCTTCATTTTGCACAGGCGTGATTTTAGTCTTATGCTTTGAGTTTGAACACACATTGAAAGCTGCTTCAATATCTGAGATGCAGATCTGTAGCATAAAATTATTTGCCAGCTCCTGATTATAAAAGCGTTGCAGATATAAAAAAGACGCTCCATTTTGAAAGAGCGTTAAATCATCGGTTATAAATTCAGGATTAAAACCAATTTCCGCATAAAACAGCTTTGAGACTTCATAGTCCTTACTTGGAACAAACACTTTTATATCCGTTACCTTCATAATAATTTCCAGAAGTCGTTAAGGCTGTATTAAAATTCATCCAAACAGATTACTTTGAACTAACCACATATATTTTAGATTTTGACTCTATATTTAGTTAGATACAGAATGTTAAATTGGCTTTATCAATTGATAGTAAAAGACGATTTGACTTGGCACAAACTACAACAAATTATCAAGCGATTCTAAGTTATCAGATCCACTATCCAGCTCAGCAGAATCCTACTTCCAAGATGCATCTAAAAACTGTGCCTCATGTTCTGGCGAAGGTAAAGTACAATAATCGTATTTACCAAACAGACTGTAGCGATTTAGAGCAATGCGGTCGTACATCCAATCACGTAATGACCGTGGAATCAGCTTGAAAACACCAATCATTTTCCATGGATAACCAAGGTTTGCCATTATTTGAAAAAACGCATCGCTTTTTTGAAAGGCCTGATTACCTTCTATATAGAGCATCGTCTCGTAAGAATCGATAGGTAGACCAAAGTGAAGCAGTATTGCTTGTCCTTCGTCTGACTGTACACTGCACAATTTAAAAAGGCGCTGTTTATCGTGTTTAATGATAAAGTTACTCCACGCGTTGCAAAGCTTACAAACCCCATCAAAAAGAATCACTTTGTCTGAAGATCCAACATTGGGAGGAAGCTTGTCAGTATTCACGGTCAGACTCTTAATCGCGGTTTATCGTCTTGCAAATTTAGCACTAATACCAGTAGCCAACAATATAAATATAGCAATTAAATGAACTAAAGTAAGTTTATAAACAGATACTGATTAAACGAGGCAAACCACAGTAGTAAATACGTGTAAAAAAGAGATGAATAGAAAGGCGAGCAAGAGCAGCCGATTTATATTAGCGACATACAAACAAAAAAAGCTCCTAACGATTAAGTTAGGAACGTTAAGTATAAAGAAAGAATGCTGATCCAATGTCAGTAAACGAGACAAACTATAATTGGTACTACGAGTTTTTATATAATTATAATGTCATTACGTACGTAGTTTTTCTATGTAAGCGTTAGCCATTTTTGGACTTCTTATTCTAACAAACGTGATATGACTATAGTTAGGATCGGTAGAGATCTTAGTATAACGTACACGATTGCGCTTATACGTTTTTAGTGCCAAAACGATAACTGAATCACGGCTAAAGAAAGACTTAGCAAATGTCTCAACATTCCCAGTTCCCCAAAGCTCAGCTCTGGTTATTGAGCGAATAAAGGCGCGTTTTACGGCTTGATAAACAGTACGAGAAAACGAATAATCTATCCATATGACATGATCAAAAGCCGCCCACTTTATCTCAGTGGTTCTACTATAATTACCATCCAACACCCAAGTATCTTGAGCAAGGCAAGATCTAAGCTTACTAAAAAACTCATCGTCACTAGATTCTTGCCAATTAGACTGCCAAAACATTGAGTCCATTTCTAGGTGCGGATAATCCAATGTGGTTGCTAACATACGGCTAAAGGTAGATTTGCCACTTCCGCTGGTTCCTATTACGTTGATTTTTTTCATACCTTTGCACCTAAAATCCTATTCGAGAAACTTAAACAGGAAGCTGTTTTAAAAGGGAACGTATGTTATCGGAAACAACACGCAAAGAAAAGCCCCTTGATACGTTAGTATCAAGGGGCTAGTCAGGAATAGAGAGCTGACGATGACCTGAGCGCCGTA